>NZ_JBANRJ010000001.1:3180551-3808235 GCF_037154075.1 Sphingobium aromaticiconvertens | reverse complement strand
TGGACCGCCAAGCGCCGGGCGCTGTTCCTGGAGACGCTGGCGGAGACGGCCAATGTGCGGGAATCGGCGCGGGTCGCGGGTGTGGGAAAAACCTGTGCCTATTATTACCGGCAGCGCGATCCGGGCTTTGCCAGGGCCTGGGCGCAGGCGCTGGACGTCGCCTTTGACGAACTGGGCACGCTGTTGCTGCGGCAGGCGCTGTTCGGGACCGAGCAGGTCGAGATTACCGAGGATGAGAAGGGCGCGGTCAAGGCACGCAAGGTGAAGCGGGAAATCCCGCTGATGCTGGCGCACCGGCTGTTGCAGGATCATCGCGCCGAGGTGATGCAGGTGCGTGCCCTGCGCGCGGAGGATGGGCCGGACACGTCCAGCGCACGGTCGCAACTGGAGGAGGTGCTGGCGCGGTTGCGGTCGGAGGAGGAAGAGTCGCTATGAGCGCGTCTTTGATGCAGCGGCTGGCCGATTTGCCGGAGGAGTCGCGGGGGCGGGTGCTGGCGGGGCTGGACGCCAGCGGCGCGGCGGTGCTGGCGCAGGACTGGCGCTGGCTGGCGCGGCCCGAGCAACTGGCGCCGCCGGGGGCATGGTCGACCTGGATGGTGATGGCCGGGCGCGGCTTTGGCAAGACGCGGGCCGGGGCGGAATGGGTGCGCGCGATTGCCGAGCGCGATGGGAAAGCGCGGATTGCGCTGGTCGCGGCGACATTGGCGGAGGCGCGGTCGGTGATGGTGGAGGGGGCGTCGGGCCTGTTGGCGATTGCGCCCTGGTGGTGCCGCCCGGCCTTTTCCCCTGCGCTGCGCAAATTGATGTGGCCGAGCGGGGCGGTGGCGACTTTGCACGGCGCGGCGGAGCCGGAGAGCCTGCGCGGGCCGCAGTTCAGCCATGGCTGGGCCGACGAAGTGGCGAAATGGCCAGCGGGGGAGGCGACCTGGGACAATTTGATGATGGGGATGCGGCTGGGTAAGCGCCCGCAGGTGGTGGCGACGACGACGCCGCGCCCGGTGCCGCTGGTGCGGCGATTGCTGGCGCGCGAGGGGCGCGAACTAGTGGTGACGCGCGGGCGGACAGCGGACAATGCGGCCAATCTGGCGGTGGGCTTCGTCGAGGCGATGCAGCGCGATTATGGCGGCACGCGGCTGGGGCGGCAGGAACTGGATGGCGAATTGATCGAGGAGGTGGAGGGCGCGCTGTGGAGCCGGGCGCTGATCGAGCGGTGCCGGGTGCGGCATGTGCCGTGTGTTGAGGCTGGTGATATGGCGCTGGTGCGGGTGGTGGTGGCGGTCGATCCGCCTGCCGGGATTGGCGGCGACGCCTGCGGGATCGTGGTGGTCGGGCTGGGCCGGGACGGGCGTGGTTATGTGATTGCCGATGAAAGCGTCGAGGGTCTGGGGCCGGAGGGCTGGGCGCGGGCGGTGGCCTATGCGGCGGCGACCCATGGCGCGGACCGGGTGGTGGCGGAGGCCAATCAGGGCGGGGCTATGGTGGAAAGCGTGCTGCGCGCGGCGGAGGCCGGGCTGCCGGTGCGGCTGGTCCATGCGAGCCGGGGGAAGGTGGCGCGGGCCGAGCCGGTGGCGGCTCTCTATGAGGCCGGACGAGTGGCGCATCGCGGGGCTTTTCCGGCGTTGGAGGATGAGATGTGTGGGTTGGTGATGGGCGGCGGCTATGTGGGGCCGGGGCGGTCGCCGGATCGGGCGGATGCTTTGGTGTGGGCGTTGACGGAGTTGATGCTGGGGGTGCGGGGTGAGGCTCGGGTGCGGGGGTTTTGAGGGGGGTGTGTGTTTTGGTGGGGAGGGAGCAATTGCAGACGCTTTCTTAGCCCTCTCCCGCCTTTGCGGGAGAGGGTTGGGTGAGGGTCTTCTTATTCAGAAGCGCAAGCCTGATGGCTTCCACAACGCCATCGAAATTGCTCTGCGCGTCGTGATTCCAGAATCGCATCACTGTCAGACCCCTGGCTTCGAGAAAAGCGGTGCGCCCCTTGTCCCGCTCTTCGTCATGCTGGCCTCCATCGAGTTCAATCACCAGGCTCGCCTCGACACAAAGGAAATCTACGACGAACGATCCGATCGTCGTCTGTCGCCGAAACTTGAAACCTTCAAGCTGTCGATTGCGTAATGCTGCCCACATGCGGCTTTCCACATCTGTCATATTGCGCCGAAGACGGCTGGCATGAGGGCTGATTTGACGATGCACGGGGAACATGGCGGCAGACTATAGGAAGAAAGACCCTCACCCAACCCTCTCCCGCGAAGGCGGGAGAGGGCTAGAAGCAACGGCTGGATTAGGGGAGAGGCTGATCGGAACAACGGCCCCGCCCAAGTCGTTTCGATGGCGTGGACTATGTGGAGTTTCTGTCATGAAAATGGTCAAGCTTTTGGCGGCCTTTGTCGGTGTGTCGCTGGTCGCAACCCCGGTGCTGGCGGCGTCGCTGAGCAGCAAGGAGCGGGCGCGGGTGGCGCGGGCTTCGTCGCGGGATCGGGATGATGTGCGCTACTGTCTGTTGCAGGCCAAGAAGGGGCGCGACAAGGGGACGGTGATCGGCGCGGCGGGTGGCGCGGGCGTTGGTGCGATTGCTGGTGGCAATCTGGGTGAATCGTTGCTGGCCGGTGCGGCTGGCGCGGTGGCGGGCCGGGTGATCGGCAAGAGCGAGGGCACCAATTCGACCTGCGACCGGGTGCTGGCGCGTAATCCTTAGCGGCATTTACCGGATGCTCTGATTTTCTGGCGGTGGCTGCGGCTTCCGGTTTTCAACATCCTCGCCCTGACGGGCGGGGATTTTTTTGTGGCGGGGTAGGCATGAAATTCTTTGGAACGAAGGCGGTTCGCGATGGCGGGCGGCCGGTGCTGGCGCGTGCCTGGGGGACGGGGGCGGTGGCGCTGGGGGAGTGGCCGGCTTCCTATGAGGCGCAGTTGCGCGCGGGGGTGATGACCAATCCGGTGGCGCAGCGGGCTTTGCGGCTGGTGACGGAGGGCGCGGGGGGTGCGGCTCTGGAGGCGCATGGCGGCGATGAGGCTGACCGGGCGCGGGTGCTGGCGCTGGTGGGTGCGCGCTCGGCGGGGCAATCGCTGGTGGAGACGCTGGCCTGCCATCTGCTGCTGCATGGCAATGGCTATGTGCAGATATTGACCGGGGCGGATGGCGCGCCCGCCGAATTGTTCGCGTTGCGGCCCGAGCGGGTGAGCGTGGAGGGCGATGCGCGGGGGTGGCCTGCGGCCTATCTATATCGAGTGGGGGAGAGCGTGACGCGCCTGTCGCCGCAGGATGCGGCGGGGCGTATCAGCGTCATTCACCTGAAGGCGCTGCATCCGCTGGATGACCATTATGGGCTGGGCTGTGCGGGGGCAGCGGCGGGCGCGGTGGCGATTCACAATGCCGCGACCGTGTGGAACAAGGCTTTGCTGGACAATGCGGCGCGGCCTTCGGGGGCGATGGTCTATGCGCCGGGTGACGGATCGGTGATGTCGCCGGAGCAGTATGAGCGGGTGAAGCGCGAGATGGAGGCGGCCTTTGCGGGGGCTGCGAATGCGGGGCGCCCGATGCTGCTGGAGGGCGGGCTGGACTGGAAGGCGATGAGCCTGACGCCTGCGGAGATGGACTTTGTGGGGCTGAAGGCGGCGGCGGCGCGGGAGATCGCGCTGGCCTTTGGCGTGCCGCCGATGCTGCTCGGCCTGCCGGGCGACAATAGCTACGCCAATTATCGAGAGGCGAACAAGGCGCTGTGGCGGCAGACGATCTTGCCGCTGGTCGACAAGGTTGCGGGCGGGATCATGCAGGGTTTGAGTGGCTGGCTGCCGGAGGTGCGGCTGTGTGCAGATCTGGACCAGGTGCATGCGCTGTCGGACGAGCGCACGGCATTGTGGGAGCGGGTGATGGCGGCCGATTTCCTGAGTGCGGAGGAGAAGCGGGCGATGCTGGGGATTTGCGCGGCGGGTTAAGGCGCGGGGCGGTCGAGGCGGCAGAAGCCGCCATCCCAGTTCCAGCGGCCACCCTGCAACAGACAATCGCCCGCGCGGTTGAGGCCGGTCGCCCAGGCGATGCCGCCTAGAGCCAGGAGGGCGAGGAGGATGAGGATCTTGCGGCGGTGCTTTTGCATGGGACCGGGTTCTAACGGGCGGCGGGCTTCAGGGGAAGATGGGAGGGCGTACATGAAACATGATGGCGAGATGCTGGCGCGGCTGGTCGCGCAGGCGGAGAGTGGTGGGGTTGGTGGAGGATGGGGCGGCGTGGTCGACATGGTGACGATCCGTGCGCTGATCGAGGAAGCGGCGGAGATGGGCGCGGGGCGGGCGCTGGAGCGGCTGGGCCTGTCCGATCGCGGGGCGGCGGACGATGTGCGCGAATTGCGGCAGTTGCTGGGCGCGTGGCGGGACGCGAAGAAGGCGGCGCGCGGGGCGCTGATCGGCTGGCTGGTGCGGGTGGCGCTGGCGCTGTTGCTGCTGGGGCTGGCGGTGAAGGTTGGTTTGCCGGGGTTGGTGCGGGCATGAGCGGCGACGTTCGGTTTGCGGGCTATGCGGCGATATTCGATCGGGTGGACCGGGGTGGGGATGTGGTGCGGCGGGGGGCTTTTGGGGCGGTGGCGGGGGCTGTGCCGTTGCTGTGGCAGCATCGCCCCGGCTGCGCGATCGGGATGGTCGAGGGGGTGGCGGAGGATGGGCGCGGGCTGCGTGTGATCGGGCGAGTGTCGGCGCGGACCGCGGCGGGGCGCGAGGCGGCGGCTGCTTTGCGCGGTGGGGGGCTGGACGGGTTGTCGTTCGGTTATCGGGTGAAGGCGGCGCGGGGTGCTGGGCCGCGGGAGTTGCTGGCGCTGGAGTTGGTGGAGGTGAGCCTGGTGAGCCATCCGATGCAGGATCTGGCGCGGGTGCATGCGGTGGTGGGTTAGCGCTTCCTCCAGGAAGTTTTGGTCTTCGGGCGGTCCCATCCGGGGTCGCCTTTTTTCGTTTTCAAGTGGGAGAAGCGTATGACGGACGGTGTGATGGCGACCCTCGAAGGCAGCTTTGACAAGGTGCTGGCGGATGAGCGGATTGGGGTGCTGGAAGGGGAGGTTGCGGCGCTGCAGGGGCAGGTGCTCGCTAGGCAGCGGCCTGCGCTGGATGGGGTGAAGGGAGGCGATATTGATCCGGCAAGGGGGGCTTTTGTCGATCGCTATTTGCGGCAGGGGCTTGAGGCGGGTGTCGAACTGAAGAGCTTTTCCGGGGCGAGTGGCGGCGCGGGTGGCTATGCGGTGCCGCGGGAGATCGACCAGTTGATCGATGCGACGCTGAAAAGCATCTCGCCTATTCGCGCCATCGCCAATGTGGTGCGGACCGGGACGGCGGGCTATCGCAAGCTGGTGACGGCGGGCGGGATCGTGTCGGGCTGGGCGAGCGAGACGGGGGCGCGGGGTGAGACGGGGACGCCGGTGTTCAACGAGATCGCGCCGCCTTCGGGTGAGTTGTACGCCAATCCGGCGGCGAGTCAGGCGATGCTGGATGACGCGCAGTTCGATGTCGAAAGCTGGCTGGCGAGTGAGATCGGGCGTGAGTTTGCGGCGGCGGAGGGTGCGGCCTTTGTCAGCGGCAATGGCACGAACAAACCCAAGGGCTTCCTGACCTATACGACCACGGCGGAAGCCGATGGCGTGCGGGCGTTCGGCAGCCTGCAATATGTGGCGTCGGGCGCTGCGGGGGCGTTTGGCAGCAATCCGCAGGACAGGCTGATCGACCTGGTGCAGAGCCTGCGTGCGCCGTACCGACAGGGGGCGAGCTTTGTCATGAACTCGGCCACGATGGCGGCGATCCGCAAGATGAAAACCAGCGAGGGTGCGTTTATCTGGCAGCCGGGTCTGGCCGCTGGCGTGCCCGCTACGTTGCTGGGCTATCCAGTGGTCGAGGCGGAGGACATGCCCGATGTGAGCGCGGGCAGTCTGTCGATCGCGTTCGGTAACTTCCAGGCGGGCTATGTGATCGCCGAACGGAGCGAGACGAGCATCCTGCGCGATCCGTTCAGCAACAAGCCGTTCGTTCACTTCTACGCCGTCAAGCGGATTGGTGGCGCGGTGGCGAACAGCGAAGCGATCAAGCTGATGAAGTTCGCTGTTTCGTAAGAGCCGCGAGCGGTGATCTTTGGGGGCGGGCGTCGTCGGGCGCCCGCCCCTTCTTTTTTGCGGGCGGCGGAAGGGTGCACGATGATGCTGGACGAAGAGGGCGGCGAACCAGCCGTGCCGCTGGAGGATTTGAAGACCTATCTGCGGATCACGGGGACGCAGGAGGATGGGCTGCTGGCGCGGTTGCTGGCGAGTGCGACGGGGCTTTGCGAGCAATTTACCGGGCAATGGCTGGTCGTGCGGCAGGCGCGCGAGGTGGTTGCGGCGCGGGCCGAGTGGCAGCGGCTGACGGCGCGGCCGGTGGTGGCGGTCAGTGCGGTGGAGGGCTGGTCCGAGGCGGGCGTGGCGAGCGTGCTGCCGGTCGAGGGCTATGCGGTCGATATCGATGCGAGCGGCGAGGCCTGGGTGCGGGTCCATGCGCCGGGGGTGGCGCGGGTGCGCGTGACTTATAGCGCCGGGCTGGCGGGCGATATGACCATGGTTCCGGCGGGGCTGGGGCAGGGGATCGTGCGGCTGGCGGCGGACCATTATGCGACGCGCGAGGGTGGCGAGGTAAAGCCGCCCGCTGCCGTCACGGCGCTGTGGCGGCCCTGGCGGCGGATGCGGCTCCTATGAGGCTGGGCGATCGGGTCGAGGCGCGGGCGGCGCGGTGGCGGGCGCGGATCGTAGAGGCGGCGCGCGAACTGGGCGTCGCGGCGGTGGTCGAGGGTGATGCTGTGCGGCTGTCGGGGCGCGATATTCAGCAGCGCTGGATGGATGAGGCGCGGTTGCGCGATGTCGGGAGGGATGGGCCATGAGTGCGGAAGGGGCGATGCGCGCGGCGGTCGTCGCGGCGCTGGGCGGGGATGCAGCGCTGATGGCGTTGGTCAACGGTGTCTATGATGGCGCGCCGGTGCAGGCGAGCGAACCCTTTGTGGTGGTCGCGGAATGTGCGGGCGTCGATTGGGGCGCGAAGGGGCTGGATGGGCGCGAGGTGCGGTTGTCGATTTCGCTGCATGACAAGGGCGATACGTCGGCGACGATCGCGGCGATGCTGGGGCGGGTCGAGGCGGCGATGCGCGGGATGGAGGGTGTCGTGGACGGGTGGCGGATCGTTACGATGCGCTTCGTGCGGTCGCGGGTGGCGCGGAGCGTGGCGTCGCAGCGGCGCGAGGGTGGCTGGCAAGGGGTGGTGGATTATCGGGTGCGGGTGGTGGTTGAGGGGGTGTAGGCTCGGTCGCGATGTTGTAGGCTCGCTGCGCTCGCTACCCTCCCCCAACCCCTCCCTGGAAGGGAGGGGAGTTAAATAGTGGCACCCTCCCTGGAAGGGAGGGGAGTAAGTAGGGTTAGCGGGGTGTGGATTGATAGTCGGCATATTCGCCGCTGATCTTCTCCACATATTCCAGCACCTGGTCGTCGGCGTCTGCCTGTGCGCCCTTGAGGGGCATGCCGTCGGCCTTGTCGGCGGCGAGGACGGCCTTGCGGAAGACGTCCTCTTCCTTTGCACATTTTGTTTTCAGGTCGGCGCGGAATGCTTCGAGCGAAAGCTTGGCTTCCAGCGATGGCTGCATCTGGGCTGTGAGGCAGGCGCTGAAGGCCCTGCGACCGTCGCCCACCGGGTCGCCCGCCGGGGCGGCCAGCATCATCATGAGGGCAATCGATATGATCATCGGACCTCTCCTTATCGTGCTTTTTGCACTGTCTGACTGAAGGGAGAATGCGACATGGGCGTTGAAAAGGGAAGTGCATTTCTATTGAAAATTGGCGACGGCGAAACGCCGGTCGCCTACGCCACGGTGGCGGGGATGCGAACCACGCAACTGTCCGTCAATGGCGAGGCGGTGAACATCACCAGCAAGGACAGCGGCGGCTGGCGCGAACTGTTGTCGGGGGCGGGGGTGCGGTCGGTCAGCGTGTCGGCGGCGGGCATCTTTACCGGGTCGGTGGCGGAGGTCCGCGTCCGCAATCATGCGCTGTCGGGCACGATCGGGGACTATGAACTCTCTTTCGAAAGCGGGGAACGGATGCGTGGGCGCTTTCTGGTGTCGCGGCTGGACTATGCGGGCGATTATAATGGCGAGCGCAATTATGCGTTGAGCCTGGAAAGCTCCGGCCCGGTGGTGAGCGAATGAGCGCGGCCAATTCCACCCTCGCCAATCCAGAACGCGGGGAGGCGGCGCTGACCGTGGCGGGCGAGAGCCTGACGTTGCGGCCGAGTTTTGGCGCGCTGGTGGCGGCGGAGGGCGAGCTGGGGTCGCTGTTCGCGCTGGTCGAGCGGGCGGCGTCGGGCGAACTGACGCTGGGCGAGATGGCGGCGCTGTTCTGGCATTGTGTGATCGATCCGCCGCCGGGGCTGACCCGCGAGGTGCTGGGCGAGGCGGTGGTCGTGGCGGGGCTGGCGGCGGCGGCGCCGGTGCTGCGGACCATCGTGCGGCAGATATTGGCAGGGCGATGAGCTTTTCGGCCGATGATTTTTCAGGACGCGCGGCGCGGCTGGCGGGGGTGGCGGCCTGGCTGCTGGGCTGGCGGCCGGACGAGTTTTGGCGAGCGACGCCGGATGAACTGGCGGCGGTGATGGCGGCGGCGCGTGGGGAGGCTGGTGGGGTCGAGGGGGTGGATGGCGCGGAACTGGCGCGGTTGAGGGCGGCGTTTCCTGACGGATAGGGCAGCGCGAGCATTTCTCGACTGCGCTCGAAACGAACGGGTCTTTGGACATGGGAGAGGGCGGGATGGACGAGGAAATCGAGACGCTGGTGGTGCGGGTTCGGGCGGATACGCAGGGGCTGGCGCGGGACGTGGCGGCGATGCGCGAGGGGCTGGAAGGACCGCTCGCTTCGGGGGCGGAGCGAGCGGGGCGGCGGATCGAGCAGGGGCTGTTGCGGGCGGCGCGGAGCGGCAAGTTCGGCTTTGAGGATCTGCGGCGGGTGGCCGTAGGTGTGCTGGACGAGATTGCGGCGGGCGCTGTTCGGTCGGCAGTAGGGAGCGTTGGCGGTGGTGGCGGTGGGCTGCTGGGGATTGGTGCGTCGTTGCTGGGATCGGTGCTGGGCTTGCCGGGGCGGGCGACTGGCGGGCCGGTGGGACCGGGCAATGCTTATCTGGTCGGTGAGCGGGGGCCGGAGGTGTTTGTGCCGACGAGCAGCGGGCGCGTGGTGCCGAATGGCGGAGGTGGTTCGCGCGATGTGCGGGTGAGCATCGCGGTGCGTGGCGCTGGTGGCGAGGATGGGCCGCGGCTGTTGGCGCGGAGTGCGCGGCAGGTGGCGCGGGCGGTGAGGGGAGCGTTGGATCGATGACGGCTGCTGGGATGGACTATTGGCTGGCCGAGGCGCGTGGGGGGCAGGAAACGGGGGTGATGAAGCGGTTTGCCGCGACGCACTGGACCGTGAATTTCCCCCGGCCGGTGATGGCTTGCGTGGTAACGATTGGGGCGGATGCCCCGGACTCTGGACAAGGCCTGCGCGTGGATGCGGTCTTTCATGGGTCGGGCGATCTGGCGGGGCTGATCTGGGAGGCGGAGGACAAATGGAGCCATCCACTGCTGGCCTATGAGACGGCGCGGGATTTTCGTGGCTGTGTGTTGCGGTTCCGCTGGCGCAGCGGGGGGATCAGGCCGCTGGATGAAACGCATGGGCCGACCCTGACGATCGAGGGGCGCGATGCGGCGGGCGTTCCCCGCGCCTGGTATGTGCGCTTGTGGAACTATGCTCAAGGTGCGCCGGAAGATGCGGAGATCGTGCTGGATTTTGGCGATCTTGTGGGCGGCTATCAATGGCCGGAGGCGGCCGATCCGGTGTGGGCGGGAGACATTGACCGGATGTTTATCTCGCTGGTGCCGCCCGATTATGATGCGGGTGATACGCCCTTTGTTGCTGCGGTGGAGGGGTGGGCGGAGCTGACCGACATCCGTTGCGATGGGGTTGGGTCGGTGCTGGCGGTGGGGGACGTGATGGTGCCGGAACATGGGCTGTCCATGGCGACCGGCTATGACGATGCGTTCAATCAGACGCCCGAGCGGATCGTCGCGGCCATCCATGCGCTCGGCTATCGCGGCGACATCAATCATTATGTGGGCATGAGCCATTATTTCCGGCTGGAGCGGGCCGGGGAGGAGGGGTTGTATGTCAGCCTGGCAGTCGGGGTGTTGAATGCGCCCTGCGCCGCGTGGCATCGCGATCTGGCGCGGCGGGCGAAGGCGATGGGCTTTGGCGTCATCTGGTCGCTGTCCTATGAATTGCTGGACGCGCATTGCTGGGGCGACTGGAAGCAGCGGGCGGAGAATGGCGATCCGGCGCTGACCGGGTGGGAGCCGCCTTCTACGCTGTTGTCGCCTGCGCATGAGGGGGCGATGGCCTATTTGCGGGCGGTGGCGGGGGCTTTTGTTGGGCTGGCGCTGGATGAGGGGCTGGCGGTCAAGTTTCAGGTGGGGGAGCCGTGGTGGTGGGTGATGCCCGCCGATGGGCGCATCTGCCTGTATGATGAGGCGGCGCGAGTGGCGCTGGGCGGGAGTCCGGTGTCGATTGCTGATGTGCGGGGGGCGTTGAGTGGCGCGCAGACGGCTTTGCTGGATGCGGCGGGGGTGGTGCTCGCGGCGTCTACGGCGGCTTTGTGCGCGCATGTGAAGGGAGTGGCGCCGGGGGCGGTTACGCATTTGCTGGCGTATCTGCCGACCATATTGGACCCGTTGGCGCCGGAGGCGAAGCGGGCGAATATGCCGGTTGGGTGGGCGGCTCCGGCCTTCGATGTGCTGCAACTGGAAGATTATGACTGGGTGACGCAGGGGCGGTCGAACCTGACCGTGCGCGGGATCGCGGAAGCGACGGCGCGGTTGGGCTATCGGCAAGAAGATCAGCATTATCTGGCGGGGTTTGTGCTGTTGCCGGAGCAGGCCGCGCAATGGCGTGACATTGCGGGCGCCGCGAAGGCGGCGGTGGCGCGGGGGACGGCGGCGACCTTTATCTGGGCGCTCCCGCAGGTGGCGCGCGACGGCTTTACGCTTTTCAACATGGATGGGGAGGATGGCGTGCAAGCCTTTGATGATATGCTGTTTCCGCTGGCCATCGGGCGGGAGGCGAGCCTGGCCCCGGCCTTTTCGACGCAGATTGTCGAAAGCCCTTCGGGGCATGAACGGCGTAGTAGCGATTGGGCCGATGCGCGGCTGTCTTTCGATGCTGGGCCGGGGATAAGGTCGGAGGCGGATATTGCCGCGCTGATCGCCTTTTTCCGGGCGCGGCGGGGGGCGGCGCGGGGGTTTCGTTTTACCGATCCCTATGATGATCGCAGTTGCGCGATGGGGGAGATGCCGGGGCCGCTCGATCAGCGGTTGGGCATTGGGGATGGGGTGACGAGCGGTTTTGCGCTGCATCGCCATTATGGCAGCGGGGATCAGGCGCAGGCGCGGCGGATCACGCGGCCGGTGGCGGGGAGCGTGCGCGTTGCCGTGGATGGCGTCGAGATGGTCGGCGGGTGGAGCCATGCGGGGTTGGGTGTCATCGCCTTTGATGTGGCTCCGGCGGCGGGGGCGGTGCTTACGGCTGGGTTCCGGTTCGATGTGCCGGTGCGCTTTGCCGAGGATCGGCTGGAAATCAACCGCACGACCTTTGCGGCGGGGGAGGCGCCGTCGGTGCCGCTGGTGGAGATACGCGAATGAGTGGTGTGGCGAGTTTGGCGCAGCCGCTCTCGACGCTGGCCTTTTGCTGGCGGCTGGAGCGGCGGGACGGGGTGACGATCGGGCTGACCAGCCATGACCATGACCTTTATATAGGCGGGCTGCGTTATCGGGCGGCGCCGGGGATGACGCCTTCGGCGATACGGACGGATATTGGTCTGGAGGCGGATGCGCTGGAGATTGAGGGCGCGCTGACCGCCGATGCGATTACCGCCGCCGATCTGGCGGCGGGGCGATGGGATGGGGCGGCGTTGACGCTGTGGCTGACGCAGTGGGAGGCGCCGGGTGAACTGTGGCTGGAGCTTTCGCGCGGCACGATTGGCGGGGTCGAGCGGCGAGGCACGGCCTTTGCGGCGGAACTGGCGGGGGTGGCGAGCGTGCTGGATGCGCCGGTTGCGCCTGCCACGTCGCCCGATTGTCGGGCGTGGCTGGGCGACCGGGATTGCCGTGTCGATATGGCTGGGCGGCGGAAGATCGTGGCGGTTGCGAGCGCTGATGGTGAGTATGTCGTTGTCGGCGGCGGACTTGTGGCGGGGGCCTATGCCTTTGGCACTTTGCGCTGGATGACTGGTGCGGCGACCGGGCTGACGCAGGCGGTGGTGGACAATGACGCGGACGGGGTGTGGCTGAGCGATATGCCGGTCGTGGCGGTGCCATCGGGGGCATTGGCGCTGTTGACGCAGGGGTGTGACCGGCGGCTGGCGACCTGTGCGGGGCGCTTTGCCAATGTCGCCAATTTCCGGGGGGAGCCGTGGTTGCCGGGGAATGACCTGCTGACCCGTTATCCCGGTGGATAAGGGCGTTTCTATCGCGGCGGCGGCGCGCGACCTGGTGGGGGTGCGCTTTCGGTTGCAGGGGCGCAGTGCGGCGAGCGGGCTGGATTGTGTTGGGCTGGCGGCTCTGGCGCTGGGTGGCGCGGTTGTGTTGCCGCCACATTATGGTTTGCGGAGCGGGAATGTGGGGCTGGCGGAGCGCTGGCTGGCGGCGGCAGGGTTGCGGGCTGTCGACTTGGGCGCGGTCGGCGATCTGGTTCTGGTGCGACCGGGACCGCTGCAATTGCATCTGATGGTGAAGGTCGAGGGTGGGCACGTCCATGCCCATGCGGGCCTGCGCCGGGTGGTCGAAATGCCGGGGGCGTCGCCATGGCCAGTGATCGGACATTGGCGGATGATTTAGAAAGAAAGGGAGGCCGATGGCGACTTTATTGCTGACTGCGGTGGGGACGGCGCTGGGCGGGCCGATCGGTGGCGCGATCGGAGCGATGGCGGGGCGGGCGTTCGATCAGGCGGTGTTGTTCCGGCCCAAGGGGCGGACCGGGCCACGGATCAACGATTTGCAGGTGCAGACGTCGAGCTATGGCAGCCAGATACCGCGCCTGTTCGGGACGATGCGGGTGGCGGGGACGGTAATCTGGGCGACCGACCTGCGGGAGACGACAAGCAAGAGCGGCGGCGGCAAGGGGCGGCCCAGCGTCACCAGCTATGAATATGCGGCGAGTTTCGCGGTGGCGTTGTCGGCGCGGCCGATCAGGGCGGTGAAGCGGATCTGGGCGGAGGGTAATTTGCTGCGCGGGAGTGCGGGCGATTTCAAGACCGAACTGGGGGCGTTTCGGGTCCATCTGGGCGGCGAAGATCAGCCTGTCGATCCGCTGATCGCGTCGGCGCAGGGCATTGACCATGCACCTGCTCATCGGGGCATCGCTTATGTGGTGTTCGAGGATCTGGCGCTGGCGGATTATGGCAATCGCATCCCGTCGCTGACCTTTGAGATTGAGGCGGATGAGGGGGCGGTGAAGGTGGTCGCCATCGCGGCAATGCTGAGTGATGGGGCGATCGAGGGCGAAGGGCTGGGCGTCGTTGGCGGCTATGCGGCGAGTGGCGGCAATGTGAGTGAGGCGCTGGTTCCATTGGTTGAGGGGTTCGGGCTGGCGCTGGACGGCACATGGTTGCGCGCTGTTGGGGGTGAGGTCGAGGTGGTTGCGGCGACTTCTTTGTGTAGCCGCGTCAATGGCAGGGCGCGCGATCCGGTGACGAGCCGGAGCGGGATGGCGCAGGATGTGCCGGTGCAACTGTCGCTGCGCCATTATGACGCGGCGCGCGATTATCAGGCGGGTGTGCAGAAGGTGGCGCGACCGGGGCCGGGGCGGGTGGAACAGGGGATCGACATGCCTGCCATGCTGGCGGCGGATGAGGCGCGGGAGCTGGCCGCGGTGCGGCTGCGATCGGCCTGGGCTGGACGCGCGACCATGGAGGTGCAGTGCGGATGGGAGGCGTTGACGATCCGGCCGGGGTCGCTGGTGAGCGTGGGGGGCATTGGCGGGCATTGGCGGGTCGAGGAGCGCGAGTGGGAGGCGATGGCGGTACGATTGACCCTGCGCCGGGTGCCGGGCGGAGCGGTCGGGCTGCCCGAGGGAGCGTCGGGTGGTGCGATCGTGCGCGAGGTGGATGCGCCGCATGGGGCGACGACGCTGATGCTGGTCGATTTGCCTCCGCTGGAGGATGTGGCGGCTACCGGGCCTGTTGTCGTGGCGGTGGCGAGTGGGGGCGCTGGATGGCGTCGGGCAGCACTGTTTTCGCGCGGTGCGAATGGTGTTGCAGAGCCGCTGGGGCGTAGCGCGCTGCGCGCTACGCTGGGGCGGCTGGCAACACCGCTGGCCGCAGGGAGCGCGACGATGATCGACCGGGCGCGGACGTGCGAGGTGGCGCTGCTGGCCGATGACATGGCGTTGGGCAGCAGCGACGAGAGCGGATTGGCGCAGGGGCGGAACCTGTGTCTGATCGGACAGGAATTGGTTCAGTTCGAGGCCGCGGTGCAGACGGGGGCGGGAACCTGGCGATTAAGTGGTCTGCGGCGCGGCTTGCGGGGGAGTGAGTGGGCCATGGCATTGGGACATGGAGAGGACACGCCCTTCCTGTTGGTGGAGCAGGAAAGGTTGGCGGCTATGCCCGCCAGCGCCTTTGCCGGGACGGGCGGGGTGTTGACCGTGTTGGCGATCGGCATTGGCGATGCTGAACCGGCCGAGGCGATGCTGACGGTAAGGGGGGAGGCGATGGCGCCACCCGCGCCGGTGCATGGCCGGGTGAAGTCCGATGGTGAAGGTGGTCTGGTGATGAGTTGGGTTCGGCGCAGTCGGATCGGCTGGACCTGGCGGGACGGTGTGGAAACGCCGCTGGGCGAGGAGGTGGAGCGCTACGGGGGTGCGGTGATGGCTGGCGATACGGCGATACGGACGGTCGAAACGGCCAGTCCGGCCTGGATCTATGATGCAGCGATGATCGCGGCGGATGTAGGCTTTGCGCCTGGAGAGGGGAGGCATCTGGCCCTGTGGCAGATCGGTGCGCTGGGGGCCGGGCGCGCGCTGCGGATCGCGCTGCCTGTCTGAAACAACGAATGACATTTTTGAGGAAGGATCAACAGGATGACGCAGGACGCAACGCCGCGCTGGGACTTGCCGCTGCTTCATGCAGGCCAAGCGCAGAAGGAATTGTTTCACAACGAAGCGTTGGCGCGGATCGACATGCTGCTCCACGGCATTGTTGAAAGCGCGGATCTGGCTGAGCCGCCCGTTTCGCTCGCGATCGGCAACTGCTGGATCGTGGCGGACGGCGCGAATGGCGCCTGGACGGGACAGGACAGCGCAATTGCCTGCTGGACGGAAGGGGGGTGGCGCTTCGTCATGCCGCGTGCGGGATTGGCGATAGGCGTTGCCGATCGCGGACATGCGATGATTTTTGACGGCGCCGACTGGATTGACGGACCGATGCGCGCGGACGGCATGCATGTGGGTGGAAATCGCGTCGTGGGTGAGAGGGTTGCTGCCATCGCTGACCCGGCGGGGGGAAGCACGATCGACGAAGCCTCTCGCGATGCTATCGCCGCAATTTTAACGGCGATGCGAAATCACGGGCTGATCGACGCCTGAGAGAATGGGCTTTTCGCCGTGGATATGTGCCTGCCAACGGCTGCCGAACTCTTGGAAGTTGCTGTTTCTGAGATATTTTTGCAACAGTTTCGGCAATTGTACGCTTGCCATGAAACTTTCCACTCGATAAAGGATTTCAGTAGTCCTTCGTGACACTTTTGAAAGGGGATTTCTATGCGGAAGCTTGCCCTCGCGGCTGCGCTTGCGACCTCCGCCCTGGCCACTCCGGCCTTGGCGCGTGACAATAGCTGGTATGTCGGTATCGACTCCGGCGTAACCATCGTCGAAGACGCCGACCTGACCTTCGATTCCGGTACTACTAGCCGTACCATCAGCGCTGACCATCATAAGGGTCTGGATGCTGATGCCGTGATCGGTTACGATTTCGGTGGGTTCCGTCTGGAAGCAGAAGCGGGCTACAAGCGCGCTGAAGTTGACCTGGACGCCAGCGGCTTCGGTGGCGCCACTTCGGCCCTGTCGTTCATGCTGAACGGCTTGCTCGACTTCGGTCCCGATGATGGCCTGCAGGGCTTCGTCGGCGGCGGTGTCGGCGTTTCGCGCGGCAAGCTCGCCAACGATCTGGTCAACGATTCCGACACCGGTTTCGCTTGGCAGGCAATCGCTGGCGTTCGCTACCCGCTGACCGACCATGTCGATGTCTCGCTGAAGTATCGCTTCTTTAACCAGGACGATATCAAGCTGGTTTCGGCTTACGGCACTGCCCTGGGCGGTCCGGCTGGTTCGTCGGTTGACACCAAGATCCGTTCGCACAGCCTGCTGTTGGGCCTGGCGTACAACTTTGGTGAGCCGGCTGCTCCTCCGCCGCCCCCGCCGCCGCCGCCTCCCCCGCCGCCTCCCCCGCCGCCGCCTCCGCCAGTGGCAGAGTGCAGCCCTGGGCCGTACATCGTGTTCTTCGACTTCGACAAGTCGGACATCACGCCTGACGCGGGCACCATCCTGGACAACGCGGTTTCGGCCTACAGCAATTGCGGTAGCGCCCAGGTCATGCTGGCAGGTTATGCGGATCGTTCGGGTTCGGCCTCGTACAACGTTGGTCTTTCCCAGCGTCGTGCCGATGCCGTCAAGGCATACATGGCGTCGAAGGGTATCCCTGACGGCGTGATGACGACCCAGGCGTTTGGTGAAGCCAACCCCCGCGTCGAAACTGCCGACGGTGTTCGCGAACTGCAGAACCGTCGCGTGGAAATCACCTACGGTCCGGGTTCGGGCCAGTAAGGATCATATCCAGTCCCTTGTGGATTGGGATGACGAGAGGGCCGGTCTTACGACCGGCCCTTTTTCGTTTCCATCTCGTTTTTATAATGAGGGGGTGTGAGCCGAAGCTTGGTTTATCGCGGTGCGCGCGCCCTGTTCAGTCAACGCTCGGTCATTTCACGCTGAAACGCGCAGGCGCTTGGTGTTGATGAAGGGCCTTGCGGTATGCCCGGAGGAATGATGGGCGATACTGAAAGGGCGGTCATCGACAGCAAGATCGGAAGGTCGGATGCTGATCCGCAGCTATCGCGTGACAATCGATCGGCTTCGCGCAACAAAGCTGTCTGTTCCGCGTTCGCGGAAGATTCCCTTTTGAAATGCCCATGGAGATCGTCATGAAAATTGCGCCGCTTCTTTTGAGTCTGCCATGTGCTTTGTCGCTGGGCGCTTGTGCGACCGCCGGGGCTGAAGGGGTGGGGAAGGCGGCGCCCATGGCGCGAGCCTCGTTGATGGCGGGCGATGGCGCGGCGCGCGGTGAAGCGAGCGTGACAGAGGGGAGCGATGGCCTGCATGTGCTTGTCAAAGCCACGGGGCTGACGCCTGGAATTCATGCAGTCCACGTCCATATGACGGGCACCTGCACAGGTCCCGACTTCACCAGCGCGGGCGGCCATTGGAATCCCACTGCACGCAAGCATGGCATGAATAATCCGGCGGGTATGCATATGGGTGACATGCCCAACATGACGGTCGGTGCGGATGGCACGGGCCAGATGGAATATGTCGTCGCGGGTGGCCTCTTGACCACAGGAGCGACGCCCCTGCTGGATGCAGATGGCGCGGCCATTGTCGTTCATGCAGCACCAGATGACAATGTGAGCGATCCGGCAGGGAATGCTGGCGGGCGTGTGGCCTGTGGTGTGCTTTCGCTGTCCTGAACTGACTTTGGGGCGTTCCTTAGAGGGACGCCCCTGGTTCATTTGCCCGATAACGCTCAATCAGTTGATATGTTGACCCGCCCTGACCCAGTTCGCTTTCGAACAGGCAAAAGTCGCGAACCATGAAAGGCGTACTGATCAGTCCTGCGTGCTGAGCCATGAAGTGGTCGGCCGAACCTGCGATGCGACCGAAGCGGGCGAGGGTCATATGTGGCAGATAGGCGCGGCCCTCCGGCGGGAGGCCGCACTGGATACAGGCGCGGTCGATCTTGCGATGCAGATGCTCAAGATGGTCGACGGGGGTGATCCCTGTCCAGAGACTGTCAAGTCGCCCCTTCCGCTGGAAATTTCCCACGCCCGACAGCGCTATCTCGAACGGGGCAAATGCGATGTGATCCAGGGCTACGGCGATGTCTTGCGCCCTGTGGCGATCCACCTCGCCGATATATCGTAGAGTGATATGGAGTTGGGCATCATTCTGCCAGCGGGCACCCTCGATACCCGACATGATTGCCAAAATATTGCTGATAATTGCTGCAGGCGGGCGTATGGCAACAAATAGGCGATGCATTAACCGAGTATAGGCCCGCATATCTGTAGTTGCGAGAGAAAGGCCCGGTTTTGCTTGAAAAGCGCCCCGGCTCATCCGATAATAGACAGGTAACGGCATTGGTGCCGTCAAAGGAGATGATGTGACATGGCCAACTGGTCTGACCCCCGTCCGGGCGTAGCGGGATTTGGCGGCGCCACCGCCGCGCGTGACGTGGCGTTCGACGCCGGTCTGCGATCCTATATGCTGTCGGTTTATAATTATATGGCGAGCGGCGTGCTGCTCACCGGCTTGGTGGCGATGTTCTTCGCCAGCAGCGGCCTGGCGGTGCAGGTGCTGAACACGCCGCTGCGCTGGGTGATCATGTTGTCGCCGCTGGCGATTGTGTTTGCGATGAGCTTTGGCATTAATCGCTTCTCCACGGCGGCTGTGCAGGGGATGTTCTGGGCCTTCACGGTGCTGATGGGTCTCAGCATGTCGTCGATCTTCCTGGTGTTCACGGGCGTTTCGATCGCCCAGACCTTCATTGCGACGGCGGCGGCTTTCGTCGGTCTGAGCCTGTGGGGCTATACGACCAAGAAGGATCTGTCGGGTATGGGCACCTTCCTGATCATGGGTGTCGTCGGCCTGTTGGTCGCCATGCTCATCAATATGTTCCTGAAGTCGACCGCGATGCAGTTTGCGATCAGCGCCATCGGCGTGCTGCTGTTTGCCGGCCTGACCGCCTATGACACGCAGAAGATCAAGTCCATGTACGCCTATGTCGCGGGCACGGACATGATGGGCAAGACGGTCGTGATGGGCGCGTTGAGCCTGTATCTGGACTTCATTAATATGTTCACCTTCCTGCTGAACTTCATGGGCAATCGCGACTGATCGCGGCAGTCATATGAGAAAAAAGGCCCGGCGGAGCGATCCGCCGGGCCTTTTTGTTGTCAGCGGTTGGGTGTCAGTCGGTTTTGGCCTGCATCTTCGCGATCAGGTCCGTATCGATGGCCTTGGCACGCTGATAGGCGGGGCGCTCCCGCAGGCGGGTGGCGTAGGCCTCGAACACCGGCCGGGTTGGAATGGATTTGAACATCAATCCCCAGTCCACCTGTGAACCGACATAGACATCTGCGGCGGTGAACTGGTCGCCGCAGAGCCAGGCATTGCAGGATACCGCCTTTTCCAGCGTATCGATCGCACGATCGAAATTGCCATAGCCGGCCATACGGCTGCGATCTTCGCTGACTTCGAAACCTAGCGCGCGGTTTGTGACGGCCGCTTCGACCGGACCAGCGGCAAAGAAGAGCCAGCGATAATAGGCGGCGCGGCTCGTGGTTGGCGGAGCAAGGCCGAATTCGGGGAATGCATCGGCCAGATAGGCGCAGATCGCGGCGGCCTCTGTCACGACTTCGCCATTATGGACAATGGCAGGAACCTTGCCCATCGGGTTGATCGCCAGATAATCGGGATCCTGCATGTCGCCTTCGTAGGACAGCACGACCGTTTTATAGGGTACGCCAGTCTCCTCCAGCATCCAACGGGCGATCTGCCCGCGCGACATGGGGTTGGTGTAGAAGGTCAGATTGGCGGTCATGGGACTCTCCTGTGCGGCGCAGATGGCGCAGCGTGACGTAAAGCATCGCGATGCGCTACCCGGTTTCGATCAGCGCTATGCGTGGTCGGGAGGGAGCGAAGGTGGATGGCTATCGATGACTAGTGGACATTAAATTTAAAGAATGAAGGCACATAACGCGCCCATTCCGCTCTCCACCTATCCCGGA
The DNA here is from genome assembly GCF_037154075.1 of Sphingobium aromaticiconvertens. Taxonomy (NCBI): domain Bacteria; kingdom Pseudomonadati; phylum Pseudomonadota; class Alphaproteobacteria; order Sphingomonadales; family Sphingobiaceae; genus Sphingobium; species Sphingobium aromaticiconvertens. The sequence goes on along the minus strand of NZ_JBANRJ010000001.1, from coordinate 3,788,123 downwards.
CGTCCTTAGGCTGGTTCAACTGCGCCAGCTATGCGGGTACGCGCGACTGATCTGCGCCTAAGCCCGCCCTCTCGCCTGACGTGGAGACTTGCATCGCTTCATGCATCGCACTCCTATTGCGGCACTGGCTCCTCCTCGCCCAGCGGAGGCTGAGTGGGTGCGATGCGCGGTGGCGGCGCTGTGTCGGGAAGGGGGGTATCGGTCGGCAGGCGCAGCGTACCGTTCGGGCCTAGCCGGACCGTCATGCCTTCGCTGTCGATCCCCAGCGTCATGTTGCCTACGCCCGTTTCGACCGTGACATTGGCGATGGCATTGACCAGATCGCTGTCCTGTTCCGCCGGTTCGACCTGCTCGACCGGCTCATTGATCGCGCGGCCCATGAAATCGCGCCAGATGCGCGCGGGAATGCCGCCTCCCGCCGCGCCACCGGGTAGCGGGGCGTTGTCATCATTGCCGATCCAGACCGCCGTTACCAGCCCACCGGCATAGCCGACGAAGATCGCGTCGCGGCTGTCCTGGGTTGTGCCGGTCTTGCCGAATGTACTGGTCCGCAAGGCGGCCGCGCTACCGGTGCCGCGATTGGCGGCGGATGACAGGAGGTCGCGGATCATGCCCAGTTGATCCTCGCCAAAGCGGCGCTGCCGATCCATCAGTTTTTCGAACCAGCCGCGTTCTTCGGGCGGCAGGCCGTGTGCCATCACAGGATAAGCCCCCGCCGCGACTGACGCATAGGCTTCGGCCAGTTCGATCAGCGGAATTTCAGACGTACCCAGCGCAAGGCTCAAATCCTCGGTCAAGGGCGCGGTGACGCCCAGGTCACGGGCGACCTTGATGACCTTGTCCACGCCCACTTTCTGCGTCAGGCGAACGGCGGCGACGTTGCTGGACACGGCAAAAGCTTGCCGCAAGGTGATGCGACCGCGATATTTGCCACCATGATTGGCCGGGCGATAGGTGCCGGTGGTGATCGGCGTGTCGTCAATCTCGTCCTCCGGCGTCATGCCTTCCCGGAAGGCGGCGAGATAGACGAACAGTTTGAAGGTCGATCCGGGCTGGCGCTTTGCCTGCACCGCGCGATTGAAGCTGCTGGTCTTGTAATTTTTGCCGCCGACCATCGCGACGACGTTGCCATCGGGCTTCATCGCCACCAGCGCGGCCTGCGCCTGCCCAAGCGGCGCGCGGCGGATTGCGGCCTCGGCCAGCCGCTGGATGCGCCAGTCGAGCGTCGTCGTCACATTTTGCGCGCCATAGACGGCGCCTGCGCGGTCGCGCGCTTCGGGCAGAACCCAGTCCGCGAAATAAGTACCGCTGGTCGATTCCGGTTCCTCCCGCACGTCGAGGCGGGCGGGACGCAGGGCGTTGCGGTCCGCCGTTGTCAGATAGCCCGCGTCCACCATCGCCTGCGTCACCAGATTGGCGCGCGTCCGTGCGCCCTTGAGGTTGGAGGTGGGAGCGAGTCGCGAAGGCGCCTTCAGCAAGCCCGCCATCATCGCCGCCTGGGGGATCGTCAGCCGTTCCGGTTTCCGGTTGAAATAATGGAGCGAGGCCGCGCGCAGGCCATAAACATTATCGCCGAAATAGACGTTGGAGAGATAGCGCTCCATGATCTCGTCCTTGGTCAGCCACGCCTCCAGCCAGAAGGCGATCAGCGCCTCGCGCGCCTTGCGGCCGAAGGTGCGGTCGCTGGACAGGAACACGCCCTTCGCCAGTTGCTGGGTGATGGTGCTGCCGCCCTGAGACGAGCCATCGGACCAGAGATTATGCCAGGCCGCGCGCGCGATGCCGCGGGGGTCGATGCCCCAATGGGTGCGGAAGCGCCGATCCTCGATCGCCATGAACGCCTGGGGTACATGAGGTGGCAGTTCGACGACGGTGACAGGCTTGTCGATCACCGCGCCGCGCCGGGCGATCAGGTGCCCGTCCGCCGACATCAGGCTGATGCTGGGCGGGGCGATGGGTTGCAGGGAGCGGGACAGGGGCGCCGTCACCGCCAGCCAGGCGATGATCAGCAGCAGCAGCGCGACCAGCCCGGCGAGCACCCAGCCGACGATCCGCATCCGCTTCTTCCACGGCATGGGCGGCGCAAAGGCGCTGGGCGGACCCGCGCCAAAGGGCTGATCCGGCGCGGGCGTGGGGATCGGGTGAGGGGGTGGAGTGAAAGCGTCGTTCATGCGTTCCGCGATGCTGTATTATATAGGTGATACAGTCAAGCCTGTCCCGGCGCGGGACAGGTTTTTGTTAACCCTGTTTGCCAGTGGCCGAAAAGGTAAAGAAAGCGTTAACGTCTCTATCATGCGAACACGTCCTCTGGTCCTCACCACCGAATCGGCCCGGCATCCCTTTCGCCAGCGGCTGCCCGCCCATGTATTTCGCATCGATGCGGACGGGAAAGAGGCCAGGCGTCAGGCGAATGACGATCAGGACTGGAAGCTCTTCATGTTGAGCTTTTCCGCTTTTTTCACGGCCTTCTATAGCTTCATCGCCTGATCCGCGCCCGTCAGTCGCAGGCGCAATGCAGCCGCCACGCCAGCCAGGCGCAGGGCGGGCACATGGCCGCGACCAGCAAGAGTTGATCGATGACCGACATGCCTGCAATGCTGAGGCCGATGGCGATCAGCGAGCCGACGACCATCGCGCCCGAATTAACGATATTGTTGGCGGCGACCGTCCGCGCGGCCTCACACTTTTCGACGGTAGTGGTCAGGAAGGCGTAGAGCGGTACCACGAACATGCCCCCGAAGGTCGCCACGCCCAGCAGGCAGGCCGACAGCGGGATCGCCATGGGGTGATTGAGGAAATCGTGGAAGGACAGGAGGTGCCCGTCGGGCGCGGCGACCCAGAAGCGGCAGACGAGGTGAAAAGCGATGAGGCAGGCGGCCATGCCGATCACCGATGCGGGCGCGTATTTCGCCGACACATGGCCCCCCAGAAGCCGGTTGATCGCGATCGAGCCGATGGCGATGCCGATCGAGAAAATGGCGAGGAACAGGCTGGCAACAGCCTTGTCGGCGGTCAGTACATTCTTCACCAGCGGCGGGAACTGGATGAACAGCACTGCGCCGATCGTCCAGAAGAAGCTGATCGACATGATCGCCAGGAACAGTCGCCGTACATGCATGGTCCCGCGCACCAGCGTGATGGACGACCGGATGATGTGGAAGTCGATGGGCTGCGGCACCATCAGCGACGGGGCGGGGGGCACCGAGCGCCCGGCGAAATAGCCGATGCAGGCGGTGACGATGACGCCGATCGCCGCGGCCTCGATCGGGATGATCCCGGCCAATATGGTGCCGGCGAGAATGGCAATATAGGTGCCCGCCTCGACCAGTCCCGTCCCGCCCAGCACTTCGTCATCGTGCAGATGCTGGGGCAGAATCGCATATTTGATCGGGCCAAAAAAGGTCGAGTGGATACCCATGGCGAACAGCGCGGCGAGCAGCAGCGGGATGGCGAGGCTATGGACAGCGAAGCCGGTCCAGATCAGCGAAAGGCCGATGGCCCCCACGATCATGATCCCGATTTCCGCCGCCTTTACGATACGAATAATCTTCGCCTTGTCCCGCTGATCCGCGAGTTGGCCTGACAGGGCGGATAGCAGGAAGAAGGGCAGGATGAAGACGCCGGTCGCGATCGCGCTGAACCAGGTTTCCGATCGCTCGTCATTATAAACGCTGTACACGACGAACAGCACCATGGCGTTCTTGAACAGATTGTCGTTGAAGGCGCCGAGGAGCTGAGTGATGAAAATCGGCAGAAAACGCCGCTTGTTCAATAGCCTGAGAGAGGCCTGCATGGGCAAGGGGGTCTTTTTTCTGTGATAAGGCGAGGGGATGTCTAGCCGCTGCCTGCGCGCCTGTCCAATGATAGAGGAGCCTTCCGTCGCCGGCGCGCGCGCACCGACTTGTGCGTTCGCGCGGACTGTGGCAGGCGCTTGACCATGCTGACGCTGCCAAATTTGCTGACGCTTTCGCGCATCTTCACAGTCCCGCTGCTGGTTGCCCTGCTGTGGCCGGGCGATAATGGCGCGCGCTGGACGACCGGCTATGCGCTGGCGTTCGCGCTTTATTGCCTGATGGGCATCACCGATTATTTCGATGGCTATCTGGCCCGCGCGCAGGGCACGGTGTCGAAGCTGGGTGTTTTTCTGGATCCGATTGCCGACAAGATCATGATCGGTGCGGTGATCCTTATGCTGGGCACGACCCGTGACATAGCAGGCATCCATATCGTTGCTGCGATGATCATCCTGCTGCGTGAGATCGCGGTGTCGGGGCTGCGCGAATTTCTGGCGGGATTGCAGGTATCGGTACCGGTGTCGAAGCTGGCCAAGTGGAAGACGACGTTTCAGATCGTGTCGCTGGGCGCGTTGATCCTGGCGGGCGCGGTGCCGCATTATCCGTTCGTGCAGATGGTGGGGATCGTGACGCTGTGGGCCGCGGCCATCCTTACCGCCATTACCGGCTGGGACTATCTGCGTGTCGGCATCCGGCACATGGACTGACCGATGATGCTGACCATCCTCTATTTCGCTTGGGTGCGGGAGATGATTGGCCTCGACGAAGAGCGAATCGAGCGGCCCAGCCCTGACACCACCGTGGCCGACCTGATCGACGCGCTGGCTGATCGGGGTGGAGGCTATGCCGAGGCGCTGGCTGACCGGGCGCGGGTGCGGGTTGCGATGGATCAGACGTTCGTGTCCCTTGATATGCCCGTTGGTGAAGCGCGCGAACTGGCGATCTTTCCACCGGTGACGGGCGGATGAGCCGGGTCTCGATTCAGGAAGAGGATTTCGACGTCGCGGCTGAACTGGCGGCGCTGGAGGCTTCTGGCGGTGGCGGTGTCGCAAGTTTTACCGGGATCGTGCGGGGTGAGGGCGGGCTGACCGCGCTCCAGCTCGATCATTATCCGGCGATGACCCAGGGGCAGGTCGAGCGAATCGTGGAACAGGCGCAGGAGCGCTGGCCGCTGCTGGCGGTGCGTGTGATCCACCGCGTCGGGCGGTTGGGACCGGGGGAGCGAATCGTCTTTGTCGGGACAGCATCGCGGCATCGGACGGCGGCGCTGGAAAGCTGCGCCTTTCTGATCGACTGGCTGAAATCCGCCGCGCCCTTCTGGAAGAAGGAGCATTTCGCCGATGGGGTGTCCCGCTGGGTCGAGGCGCGGGCAGAGGATGAGGTGCAGAAGGCGCGGTGGGATCCGCCTGTCGCCTGACGGTGATTACGCGGCTTGCGCCGTTTGTCCCACCGGGCCAGCGGCAGCGCGGAGCAGATCGGCCATCAGGCGAAACTCCTTTTCGCGCGGACTGTTGTGGCGCCAGACCAGCGCAATATCGCGCGCTGCATTTTCTGAGCGAAGCGGCCGGGCGACGATGCCGGTATGCTCCAATATGCCGCCCGCAATCGCCATTTCAGGCAGCATCGTCAGCCCCAGGCCATTGTCGACCATCTGCACCATCGTGTGGAGAGAGGTGCCCATCATCGTCGCCTCCGCTCGCAATTCCGGGCGGTTGCAGGCGGCGAGCGCATGGTCCTTAAGGCAATGGCCGTCCTCCAGCAGAAGCAGGCGGCTTTCGTCGATCATCTCCGGCGTGATCCATTCTGGCGGATCGCGTGGATCATCGCGCGGGAAGGCGACGTAGAGCTTGTCCCTGAACAAAATCTCACGATCCAGCTCGCCCAGCGCATAGGGAAGCGCCATCAACACGCAGTCGACATGGCCGTGCCGCAGCGAATCGAGCGAGGCCTGCGTCACTTCCTCGCGCAGATAGAGTTTAAGCTCGGGACGCTCTGCCCGCAGGCGCGGTAGCAGGCGGGGCAGGAGGAAGGGGGCGATAGTGGGGATGACGCTCATCCGCAGTTCGCCGGTCAGCGGCTTGCCCGAAGCCTCAGCAATGGCGGACAATTCTTCCGCTTCGCGCAGGACGCGGTGTGCCTTTTCAGCGATACGGTCGCCCAGCGCGGTGAAGCGGACCACGCGGCGCGTGCGCTCTACCAGGGTGATGCCGACCAGCGACTCCAGTTCGCGAATGCCGGCCGACAGGGTGGATTGCGTGACATAGCAGCTATCGGCCGCCTTGCCGAAATGACCATGTTCCTTCAGCGCGACCAGATATTGGAGTTGCTTGAGGGTCGGCAGATAGCTGGACATTTAAGTGACTTCCTCAATCAGAAAGTCGAATATAAGTGCCTTAGCCGATATATCCAAGCCATTTGGCGAAGCCGAATGCGGAGGTGAGCGTCAGGACCACGCCGACCGACGTCAGCAGAATACGCGGTGCGACATGGCGGGCGAGCATCGCGCCAAAGGGCGCGGCCACCACGCCGCCGATCAGCAGGCCGACCGTGTAGGTCGTGAACGTCTCCCATCCCAGATGGAACAGGAAGGTGATGCTGATCGAGAGTGTCAGAAAAAATTCAACGCTGTTGACGGTGCCGATCGTATGCCGGGGGCTGGACCCCTGAAGCAGCAGGTTCGACGTGACGACCGGTCCCCAACCACCGCCGCCGGTGGCGTCCATGAAACCGCCGATCAGGCCGAGCGGCGCGACCAGACGAGGGTTTTTATGCTTGGGAGGGATGCGGAAACCGCGCCAGACCAGATATATGCCGATGGCGAGCAGATAGACCTGGATGAAGGGCTTGATGACGTTTCCATCGATGTTGGACAAGAGATAGGCGCCCGCGACGCCGCCGACGATGCCGGGGATCAGCAGCTTGGCAAACAGGTTCCAGTCCACATTGCGGTGCAGAATGTGGCTGACGGCCGAAACGCCGGTCGTGAATGTCTCAGCCGCGTGAACGCTCGCAGAAGCGCGGCTGGGGGGCAGGCCAAGCGCGAGCAATAATGTGGACGAGATCACGCCATAGGCCATGCCCAGCGCGCCATCGATAATTTGCGCCCCGAAACCGACGAGAATGAAAGGCCATAGATCACTGGCATTCGTCGAGAGGGCGTCGATCATTCGGTGGCCTTTTTACTAATTGTCTACCTGTTAGATAGGAAATTCAGGCTTTGCAAAGCAAGTTTCTATTGGAGGTACCCAAGGGGAATTAAGGGGGCATCTGGAAAAATTGCGGCTTTGCGACTATGTATCCGCAACAAGGTTCAGGGTTTAAAGGGCGCGTGTATGCTCCGCAATTTCATTGCCTATCTGGATTCGGTCAAGTCGCGTGATCCCGCGCCGCGATCGCGCGCCGAAATCCTGCTCTATCCGGGCGTCTGGTCGCTGGTTTTCCACCGGGTGGCGCACAGGCTGTATCGGGTGCGGCTGTATTTTCTGGCGCGACTGGTGAACCATATCGCTCGTTTCCTGACCGGCAACGACATTCATCCGGGCGCGAAGATCGGCAAGCGCTTCTTCATCGACCATGGCTTTACCGTGATTGGTGAGACGGCGGAAATTGGCGACGATGTAACGCTGTATCAGAATGTCACGCTGGGCGGGACCGACCCGGCCAATGGCATAGCGGGCAAGCGGCATCCCACGTTGATGGATGGCGTGATTGTCGGGTCCGGTGCGCAGGTGCTGGGACCGGTGACGGTCGGCGCACGCGCCCGCGTCGGCGCCAATGCGGTCGTGACCAAGGATGTGCCGGAGGGGGCGACGATGGTCGGCATCCCGGCACGGCAGATGCTGGTCGATGTCACGGCCTATCAGCGCGATTTCCTGCCCTATGGCACGCCTTGCAGCGATTGTTTCGACCCTGAAAAGCAGAAGCTGGAACTGTTGCAGTGCGAGGTCGAGCAACTTCGCAAGCGGCTGGCCGAACTGATCGTGGAACGCGAGGCCCCGTCCGCGGCGAAGGATGAAGGCGATATGCCGTTGTTCAAGGAACGCGACCGGGCCTGATGTCCAATGTGACACCGTTCCCGGCGCAGGGTGGCCAATCCGGTCATAGAACCGCAGGGCAGATCGGATTCGACCGGCTGGAATTGCAACGGATCATGGATCTCTATGGTCGAATGGTGTCGGCGGGACACTGGCGCGACTATGCGATTGATCTGGGCAAGGATGCGGCGATCTTCTCCGCCTTCCGCCGCGCGACCGAACGACCCGAATTTCGAATCGAGAAGCGCCCTGCACTACGCTTGCGGCAGGGCATGTGGGCGCTGATCGGCGAGGCCGGGGCCGTGCTGAAACGCGGGCAGGAACTGCATGGCGTGCTGGCGCCGGTGGAGCGCAAACTGTTACGGATTGTTGGGGACTAGGGCGAATTTCTTCTCCTTGTGTTGTTCCCATGCGCGCCGGAAAAGGGCTAGGACGCAGCGCTGTAGAGTAAAGGTTCGACAAGGGATTCGGCGCCGGCATGTTTCGAGTTGATTATGATATTCCCGCCAATCTGTTGATGATCAGTGTGAGTGGGTTCATGAAACCCGAAGATGCCTTGCGCCTTGCAGCGGTTGTCGATGCGAAGGCGCGCGAGGCGCATGCGGTCCGCGATGATTTCAACGTGATCGTGGAGTCGCTGGAATTTCCAGTGCAGGCGACGGATGTTGCCGAATTGCTGACGGGAATCATGCAAAGGGGAATCGTCCTGACGTCCGGCCGCGCGGCGGTGATCGTCGGTAGCCAACTCAACAAATTGCAGGCCGAGCGGACCCTGGCGCATCCTCGCGTGCAGGTTTTTTCATCGATGGATGCGGCGCAGATTTGGCTCGACCAAAAGGATTAAGCTTTCTCGCGCGGCAGGAGCGCGGTGGGGCGGGGAGTCAGGATGTGCCGCCGCGCATCATCCTGCGGCTGGCCCAGCCCATCATGAAGAAGGCGACGATCGAGGATGCCAGATTGGCAAAGGCCGCGCCGATCGTGTCGTAAAGCGGTAGCAGCACGGCGAGCAGGACGAACATCAGCAAAGTTGCAACGAAGGTGATGCGAAGCGACAGGCGCGCGCCGTCGGTCGCCATAAGGAGGGGGCGATAGCTGACGCCCACAAGGTCGATCGACGCGGCGACGCCCAGCACCAGCAATAGCGGATAGGCGGGGAGGAAATCCTTGCCCGCGATCAGGCCCAGCAGCGGGTGGCCGACGGCGAGGATCAGCAGGATGATGACCGCGCCAGCGATCAGCGCCAGCCGGTTGGTGCGGCGAAACAGGGTGCGCAGTTCTGCGGTGCCTTCATGGCTGTGGGTGCGCGCCAGTTCCACGAAGATGCTGCGGGAGAGGAGGCCCGAAATCTTTGTGAGCGAGGCGGAGAGCTGATTGGCGAGGCGATAGAGGCCCGCGCCGGTAGGGCCGACGAATATGCCGATGAACAGTACAGCGACTTGCTGGCCCATTGAAGAGAGTGTCACTTGCAGGTTGGTGGCGGTGAGAAAGCCGACGAGGCCAGGATTTTCGGTCCGGGCATCCAGCGTGTGGCCTGCGCGCCATGATCCCATCCGGCCTTTGCCTGCCCGCAATGCCAGCCACCAGTAGCTGATTGCGCAAAGCAGTTCCGCGCCAGCCCAGGCGAGCAGAAAGCCTGCGATGGACGGGCCAGCCGCCAGCACGGCGAGCGCACCGATCATCCGGCCGATGGGCACCATCGTTTCAGCGAGCGCCCCCGCGTCAAAGCGGTCGAACAGGCGCAATATGCCCATCGGTGTCGATCGGATCGTCAGCAGCATGACCGCACAGAAGAGGATCGCGTCGATCGCCATGTCGCGCGACAGATCCATCATAGGCCCGAAGATCAGGGTCAGTGCCGCCGCCAGCGCGCAGCCGACGATGGCAGAAACCAGATCGACCAGAATGCAGAAGCGGGCGAGGCGATTGAGTGCGTGCCCGCCCTCTGCCGCGTCCGCCGCCTTCAGATGTTCCTGCCCATAGCGGATGATGATCTGCCAGCTTTCGAAGGATACCAGCGTCTTGATCGCCTGCGCGGCGGAGAGGACCAGGGCGAAGCGGCCGAAGTCGGCCACGCCCAGGGTGCGTGTGGCGATGGCGAGATAGACGATGGAGAGGATCGCGCCCACGCCCTTGCCGCCCAGCAGCCAGCCGGTGTTGGCAAGAATGCGCGCGAAGCCGCTGTTCGCGCCTGAATCGCCAGCTTTGGAGTTTTTGGCCGCTACGCTGTCGGGCTTGCTCACGTCTGTTTCATGCTCCGGCGCCGGACGGTCCGGCGCGGCCTATCTAGGGTGATGGTCGCCAAACGGCAAATGTCCGCAGTTGGCGATTGTCCACAAAGGCAAGTTTGCGGTAGAGCGCGCGCATGAGCATCACCAAAGCCATCATCCTTTCCGCGGGGCAAGGCTCACGCCTGTTGCCGCTGACGCGCGACGTGCCCAAATGCATGATCGACTTCAACGGTCGCAGCCTCATCAGTTGGCAGGTCGCGGCACTGGTCGCCAATGGCGTGACCGATATCGTCGTCGTCACCGGCTTTCGCACCGAGCGGGTCGAGGATCATGCGCTGCAACTCTATCGCGACACCGGCGCGCGGATACGGACGCTGTTCAACCCCTTCTTTCAGGTTGCCGATAATTTGGGCACCTGCTGGATCGCGCGGGAGGAGATGGATCAGGACTTCATCATCCTGAATGGCGACACGATCGTGTCGGACGAGATCGTTGCGAAGCTGATCGTGGGCGCGACTGGGCCGATCACCGTCACTGTCGATGTGAAGAGCGACTATGATGATGACGACATGAAAGTGAATCGGGATGCCGAGGGCCGCCTGCACGCCATCGGCAAACGTCTGCTACCCCCCGACACCAATGCCGAATCGATCGGGATGCTGGCCTTTTGTGGCGAAGGTCCGGCGATCTTCCGCAACCAGATCGACCAGATGATGCGGACGCCGGAAGGGGTCGAGCGCTGGTATCTGCGCGCCATCGACATCATTGCCAAGGGCAACAGTGTCGGCACCGTGTCGATCGAGGGGCTGGAATGGCAGGAAGTCGACTTCCATCAGGACGTTGAGGCAGCGACGGCGTTGACGGCGAAATGGGTCGAGGAAGGCCGTTACACGAAGTAGGGTTTCAACCATGCCAGCAGGGTGTCGCGCTGGGCGGCGTCCAGCTTGACCGCGCTGGCGAGATCCGGTTGGCCCGGCCATCCGGCGTCGGGGACCGTTAGTCCTGCGCTGCTGCGTGTGCCCTCATAACGGGGCAGGACGTGGAAATGGACGTTGGGGTCCACCATCATCAGCATCAGATAGTTGATCCGGCTGTAATCGATCGCAGCTTTAAGGGCGGTTTCGATGGCGTTGGTCACGATCGCCAGTTCGGCATGGGCCTCAGGAGGCAAATCACCGAAGGCGGTGGCGTCGGACTTTGCCGCCAGCACCAGCGATCCCAGCGTCGGCTGGGCGGGGCGCAGGAGGATGAGCCAGTGCGTATATTCGCAGACCAGCGTGTCGGGCCAGCCGAACTTGACGATTGTTTCGTTCATGCGCCTTGCTCCAGCCAACTGGTGATCGTCTGCCCGCGCGCCTTCAACCAATAGGCCTGGAGCAGTTGGAAGAGGTGGACGGCGAGCGAGAGGCCGGTCCACCAGGCGACGGCGATGATACCCCAATCGGGGCGTCCCGCCAGCATGGAGGCGAACAGGATCACCATGTTGGGATTGCGCCGTGCGGTGATGAGGCGGAACCAGGTGTCGAAGGGCCGCCAGACATGGATATGCATGCCAAAGCCGGTGATGAACGCACCCTCGATCAACCGCTGGAGGACGTAGCCCGCGAAGATCACGCCCATGACGGTCCAGAAGGTCGCAGGCGACAGCGCCAATCCCCATGTCGCAAGGCCGACACCCCAAGCGTACCACCAGAAGGGCGGGTGGACGAGGTCGACGCCATGGTCGATCACATGGCCCCATTTGGAAGAGGTGATGGTGCAGCGCGCCAGCTTTCCGTCGACCGTGTCCAGCACCATGAAGACGAAACCAATCAGCATCCCGGTCCAGTAATGGCCATAAGCGAAGAGGAAGGTTGCGGCGATGCAGCAGGTAACGCCAATGACTGACACCATATTCGGGGTCATGCCGATCCGTGCAGCAATCCGCGTCAGGATGAACGCCAGTTCGGGCCACAGATATTTGGTGAGCAGGTCGGTCACGCCCTTATACGCGCCGAAATAGCTTTGTCGTTCGATCGCAGCGCGGGTCTGCGGGGTCAGTTCGGTGACGAAAGGCGCTTCCAGCTTGCGAAGCTGGTCGTTGTAGATGCGTTTGCCGTCGGCAAGGTCGATGATGGTCACGCCCTGCGCCGCGACTGGGCGTTCGACGGCAATCTCCACGGGCATCTGGCCGACCACCAGCACGCCGTTGCGGGTGAAGACCGTACCCGGCTCGGCGATCACCTTGCGTAGCAACAGCGGGTCGAACACGAAGGCAAGATTTACGGCCAGGCAATGATCCGCGGCCAGTTGCTTGCTGCTCTTTGCCGCCTCGTTTGCCATGCGGCGGATACGCTCGGCATTGGTCATGCCCCAGATGCGGGTGTCATTCTGTCCGATCAGCCGGATCTGTCCGAGCGGCGATTGCGGGTTGCTGTCGGTGGTCATGCTGTTTCCGGTCGTCCTGCTCAGTCGGTGCGCGCCGCCACCGCGCGGATGGCGTCCGCCTGGCGTCGGGAGGCGGGCACTGGCCCATCGTTGATCGCAAAGCGCATAGCCGCCTTCTGCACGCTTTCAAACTGCGACTGCATCGCGGCGGCACGGGAAAGGGCGGTTGGCAGGTCGGCAAGCGTGTCGATCACCTGCCCCAGCGTGAAATGGGCGAAGTGCGGATCGTCCATCCAATCATGCTGGTCGAGGTTCAGGAACAGGCAGGGGCGCGGGCGCAGAATGAACTCATAGACCTGACTGCTGACGTCGCCCAGATAGAGGTCGGCGCTGTTGGTGTAGCTCATGTCGATCGAGCGGACGGACCCCATGTCGAGGAGGATATGGGGGGCGTCCGTGCGGATCGGGGGAATGCGCTGCGCCAGCTTTGTATGCGGCGCGATCACGACATTATAGCCCTTGAGCGACTCCAGTGCCGCCAGCACCTTTGGGCCATGCCGGACCCAGGAGGATAGCGCGGCGTCGAAATGCGGGTTGTAGAGGATGACGGGCAGGTCGTTGTCGAACAGCGTCTGGCGCGCTGCCATCACCTCGAACTTCGCATAGCCACAGGCGGTCACGCGGTCGGGCGTCTGAAGGCCCAGCGCGATCATCCGCTCCCGGTCCTTGTCGCCCGCGACCAGCACCAGGTCGAAGGCGGCATGGGCGTTCTTGTAGCCGCCCGCCCGGTCGCCCGCGCCATGTTTGATCTCGACCAGCTTTGAACGGAAGCCGGGGAAATGGCGCAGGATGGCGCTGGATGTTTCGGTGGTGACGATCGTTGGGTAGCGACGGATGGTTGGATAGTTGAGCGCCAGAGTCGCGAACCGCGAGGGCATGGTAAACAGCGAATCGGGCTTGAAGGTCGGGCGACGGAGAAGAACCCGCCCTATGCGCCCTTCCGGGTCGTGATCGGCAACAATATGCAGGATGGCGTGGGAGGGGGACAGGACATCGACCCGCGCGCCGCTATCGCGCGCGAGTGCCAATGCGGCAGGCAGCCAGTGATAAAGCTGCTGCGCCTCTGCAATGGCCAGGAAGGCAATGGGGGGCATATTCGCGCTGCGTTCCGTCATTGGCAAGCCGTTTTACGCCCCTTCATGGGCTATCCTATGGCCTTGCACTGGCTGGCCCCTTCGCGCAAGCATCGCCAATTATGCTGCACCAGCGCTGGACCTTTCGATATTATTTGGTATGCGGGCCGCAGAAAAAGCCGATCGCGGTTAAGCAATGCAAGATGGGATTGATGGTCGATGGCCGAATTTGCTCTGCCCAAGAACAGCAAGATCAGCGGCAAGGGTGTGAAGCACCCCGCCCCCGCGGGCGCAGCCAATGTCAAGAGCTTCAAGGTCTATCGCTACGATCCCGACTCGGGGCAGAACCCGCGCTATGACACGTTCGACATCGACCTGGACAATTGCGGGCCGATGGTTCTGGACGCGCTGATCAAGATCAAGAATGAATATGATCCGTCGCTGACCTTCCGCCGGTCCTGCCGCGAAGGCATTTGTGGTTCCTGTTCGATGAACATGAACGGGCGCAATGGCCTGGCCTGCACTACTTCGATCGAGGAATGTTCGGGCAAGGAAGTGCGGATCACGCCGCTGCCGCATATGGACGTGATCAAGGATCTGGTCCCTGACTTCACGCATTTCTATGCCCAGTATAATTCGATCCAGCCCTGGCTGAAGACCGTGTCGCCGCCGCCATCGGGTAAGGAGCGTCTCCAGTCGCCCGCCGAGCGCGAGAAGCTGGACGGCTTGTATGAGTGCATCCTGTGCGCCTGCTGCTCGACCAGTTGCCCCAGCTATTGGTGGAATTCGGACAAGTTCCTTGGTCCGGCGATCCTGCTTCAGGCCTATCGCTGGCTGGCTGATAGCCGCGACGAATATACGGGCGAGCGTCTGGACGAATTGGAAGATCCCTTCCGCCTCTATCGCTGCCACACCATCATGAACTGCGCCAATGTCTGCCCCAAGGGTCTCAGCCCCGCCAAGGCGATTGCCGAGACGAAGAAGATGATGGTCGAGCGTCAGCTCTGATCGGCGTGAGTGACGGTGTTATAGGCGGCGTCCCGCTGACCGAAGGGCAATGGGCAGGCTGGGCCGCATGGTCCGACCCGCATTCCGACACCTTTCTGCAGGCGATCGGTCGCAGCTATTTGCGCAGCGACGCGCCCGGACGGGCGCAGGTTGCGCTGGAGACGCGGCCCAGTCATCGCAACCGGCTCGATGCACTGCATGGCGGGTTCATCGCGGCCTTTGCCGATCATGCGTATTTTGGTGCCTTGTGGGCGATGGGTCATGTCGCCCAGGTCAATGGCGTGACCGTCGATCTTTCGATGCAATATCTGGGTTCGGGACGCGTAGGATCGATCCTGCTGGCGAACGTGGACTTGCTTCGTGAAACCGGGCGGTTAATGTTCCTGCGCATGTTGATCACACAGGATGGGGAGCCGGTCGCGGCGTCGAGCGCCACCATTCGCAAGGCTTCCACGCCACGATGACGAGCGTGATTGCCCGATACCGTGCGCTGGTGGCGGCAGGCGAATTGCGTGCCGATCCTGATCAGGCCGCCGCCGCCGAGCGGCTGGACCGATTGCAGCAGGAAATGGAAGCGGCACCGCCACGCGGATCGACGCTGTGGAAGATGTTGCGCAAGGCGCCGGAGCCGCCGCGCGGACTTTACATGTTCGGGGGTGTTGGGCGCGGGAAATCGATGTTGATGGATCTGTTCTTCGACGCGGTGAACGTCCAGCGCAAGAAGCGCGCCCATTTTCACGAATTCATGCTGGACGTTCACGCCATGCTGGCGGAAGCGCGCAAGTCGGAGAGCGGTGATCCGATCCCGCAGGTCGTGGCCGTGCTGGCCGATCAGGCGCGGCTGCTGTGCTTTGACGAAATGGTCGTCAACAATATGGCGGACGCGGCGATCATGTCGCGGCTGTTCGCCGGATTGCTGGCGGCGCGGGTGACGATCGTCACCACGTCCAACCGCGCGCCCGATGAACTGTACAAGAACGGCCTCAATCGCCAGCTTTTCCTGCCCTTCATCGCGCTGATCAAGGATCGGCTGGATGTGATGACGCTGGACGGGCCGACCGATTATCGGCTCGACCGGCTGGGTGATGCGACCTTGTGGCATTCACCCAACGGCCCCGAAGCAACAGCCGCCCTGAGCGAAGCCTTTTTCCGCCTGACCGATTACCCGCCGAGCGATCGCGCCAATGTACCTGCCGAGGACATCATGGTGCAGGGTGGGCGGATGCTGCATGTGCCCAAGAGCCTGAAGGGGGTCGCTGTATTTTCTTTCAAGCGGCTATGCGTCGAGGCGCGGGGCGCGCCGGACTATCTGGCGATCGCGCGCAAATATCATACGGTGATCCTCGTCGGTATCCCGGTGTTGGGACCGGAGAAGCGGAACGAGGCGGCGCGGTTCGTGACGCTGATTGACTCGCTTTATGAATATAAGGTCAAGCTGCTGGCGTCCGCGGATGCGCAACCTGTGGCGCTGTATCCCGAGGGCGATGGGGCATTCGAGTTCGAGAGGACCGTGTCGCGCCTGATGGAAATGCAGTCGAACGACTATCTGGCGCTGGGCCACGGCCCGAAATAGCTTATCGGGTGCGAGTTTTTACCGGGCCAGCCGCGACCGG
Source organism: Sphingobium aromaticiconvertens (assembly GCF_037154075.1). Taxonomy (NCBI): domain Bacteria; kingdom Pseudomonadati; phylum Pseudomonadota; class Alphaproteobacteria; order Sphingomonadales; family Sphingobiaceae; genus Sphingobium; species Sphingobium aromaticiconvertens. The sequence goes on along the minus strand of NZ_JBANRJ010000001.1, from coordinate 3,771,946 downwards.
GGCTTTCCGAAATTGCCCCACTTTCCCGCATCGTCTCAATACACGCCGGGTTCATCGCAACCTGTCACAGAAAATACCGACCGTCGCTTTATGAAGGCGACGGTCGGCAAGGCTGTGCTGCAGGGAAGGGCAAGGGGCAGGGTAGGACCCCAGGCCGGACAGCAGAATCAGGTTCTAATGCAATTGCGAATGAATTGCAAAGATAATTGACCGTCCACATGTCTCTTCGGTTGAAACCTTTACAATATGGGCTTAAGCGGGCGGCAATTCCAAATATCCATGCTTTGGAGGATGATTGCATATGGCCCGTAAGAAGATCGCGCTCATTGGCGCAGGCAATATCGGTGGCACGCTGGCGCACCTCGCCGCGCTGAAGGGGCTAGGCGACATCGTCCTGTTCGACGTCGTAGAAGGTGTGCCCCAGGGTAAGGCACTGGACCTGTCGCAGTGCGGCCCGGTCGAAGGCTTTGATTCCACGATTACGGGTTCCAACGATTACGCGGACATCGCAGGTGCGGACGTTATCATCGTCACCGCCGGCGTTGCTCGCAAGCCGGGTATGAGCCGCGACGATCTGTTGGGCATCAACCTGAAGGTCATGAAGGCCGTGGGAGAGGGCATCAAGAGCAACGCCCCTGACGCCTTCGTCATCTGCATCACCAACCCGCTCGACGCGATGGTGTGGGCGCTGCGCGAATTTTCGGGCCTGCCACACAACAAGGTTGTCGGCATGGCAGGCGTGCTGGACTCGGCGCGCTTCAGCCACTTCCTGGCCGATGAGTTCAAGGTGTCGGTCAAGGACGTCACCAGCTTCGTGCTGGGCGGCCATGGCGACACGATGGTCCCGGTCATCGCTTATTCGACCGTTTCGGGTATTCCGGTTCCCGATTTGATCAAGCAGGGCCGCTCCACGCAGGAGCGCATCGACGCCATCGTCGCACGCACCCGTTCGGGCGGGGGCGAGATTGTCGGCCTGCTCAAGACCGGTTCGGCCTTTTACGCGCCCGCCACCAGCGGCATCGCGATGGCTGAGGCCTATCTTTATGACAAGAAGCGGGTTCTGCCCTGCGCGGCCTATGTCGAAGGCAAATATGGTCTGGACGGCCTGTATGTCGGCGTTCCGGTTGTGATCGGCGCTGGCGGCGTCGAGCAGATCGTCGAAATCGCGCTGGACGAGGAGGCCAAGGCCAATCTCACCGTGTCGGTCGATGCAGTCAAGGAACTGCTGGTGGCCTGCAAGGGGATCGACTCCTCGCTCGCCTAAGCCAAAAAGCTTGCACCGATCCGCGCCGGGTGAGTGCGCAGCCTGGGGCGGATCGAACCACTTAATTGCCACGTCACTGCGAAGCGAGGGGCATATATGTCCATTCTGATCGACAAAAACACCAAGGTCATCACCCAGGGGATGACCGGTGCCACCGGTACCTTCCATACCGAGCAGGCGCTGGCATACGGCACGCAGATGGTTGCAGGCGTGACCCCCGGCAAGGGCGGCACGAGCCATATCGGCCTGCCCATGTACGACACCGTTGCGGAAGCCAAGTCGAAGACCGGCGCTGACGCCTCAGTCATCTACGTTCCGCCGCCATTCGCCGCCGATTCCATCCTGGAAGCGATCGACGCCGAAATCCCGCTGATCGTCTGCATCACCGAGGGTATTCCGGTTCTGGACATGGTGCGCGTGAAACGCGCCCTGTCGGGCAGCAAGTCGCGCCTGATCGGCCCGAACTGCCCCGGCGTCCTGACTCCCAACCAGTGCAAGATCGGCATCATGCCCGGCAGCATCTTCAAGGCAGGCACCGTGGGCGTCGTTTCGCGCTCGGGTACGCTGACTTATGAAGCGGTGTTCCAGACCAGCAATGCGGGTCTGGGCCAGACCACGGCTGTTGGCATTGGCGGTGACCCGGTCAACGGCACCAACTTCATCGACGTGCTGGAACTGTTTCTGGCCGACGACGCAACCGAATCGATCATCATGATCGGCGAAATCGGCGGCGACGCCGAGGAGCAGGCTGCACAGTTCCTGATCGACGAGGCCAAGAAAGGCCGCAAGAAGCCAATGGCTGGCTTCATCGCGGGCCGCACGGCGCCTCCGGGCCGTCGCATGGGCCATGCCGGCGCGATCGTATCGGGTGGCAAGGGCGATGCGGAAAGCAAGATCGCGGCAATGGAAGCCGCGGGTATCAAGGTTGCCGCCAGCCCGTCGGAGCTGGGCACCACGTTGCTTGAAGTACTGAAGGGCTAATTGGCCGAAGAGCGGTCGGGCTGCACCCCGGCCGCTCCTTTCCCGCTCCGCGACTGCACGCGGCTCGGATGGGATGAGAGACATGGGTTACGAGAATCAGGATTTTGAGGTTGAGGAAGGCCCAAGCTGGGCGAAGCCCAACTGGCCACTCAGCGATACCGACGATCTGACCGGGGCGCTTGACCCCACGCAGATGCAGGTTGCCGTCAAGGCCGCGGCCAAGGCAAGCGGCAAGGCCGTTTCCGAGGCGGACATCGCGGAGGCTGCGGGCGACGCGATCCGCGCACAACTCCTGATCCGTACCTATCGCGTGCGTGGGCATCTGGCCGCGAACCTCGACCCCCTGGGGCTGACACAGCGCGAGCTTCCCGCCGACCTGACGCCGGAATATCACGGCCTGACCGACCTTAAGAAGAAGGTCTTTTTGGGTGGATCGCTGGGCCTGGACTTTGCGACCGTCGCTGAGATCGTCGACATTCTGCGCGCGAATTATTGTGGCAATGTCGGCCTGGAATATATGCACATCGCCGATGTGGAGGAGCGCCGCTTCCTGCAGGAGCGCATGGAAGGCAAGCACAAGGAAATCATCTTCACGCCGGAGGGCAAGAAGGCGATCCTGGCCAAGGTCATCCAGGGCGAGCAGTATGAAAAGTTTCTGGGCCGCAAATATGTCGGCACCAAGCGCTTTGGCTTGGACGGCGGCGAATCCATGATCCCCGCGCTCGAAGCGGTCATCAAATATGGTGGCGCGTCGGGCGTGAAGGAAATCGTGTTCGGCATGGCCCATCGTGGCCGCCTGAACGTGCTGGCCAATGTGATGGCCAAGGGCTTTCGCGTCATTTTCCACGAATTTTCGGGCGGCACGGCCAACCCGGAGGATGTGGGTGGTTCGGGCGACGTGAAATATCATCTGGGCACCTCCACCGATCGCGAGTTTGACGGGATCAAGGTGCATATGTCGCTGGTTCCAAACCCCTCTCATCTGGAAACGGTCGACCCGGTCGTTCTGGGCAAGGTCCGCGCGCAACAGGTGTTCCGCGACGATCTCATCAAGCATGAGCAGGTTTTGCCCGTGCTGATCCATGGTGACGCGGCCTTCGCCGGCCAGGGCATCGTCTGGGAATGCCTCGGCTTCTCGGGCATTCGCGGTTATAATACCGGCGGTTGCATCCATTTCGTGGTCAACAACCAGGTCGGCTTCACCACCTCGCCCCAGTTCGCCCGTTCGTCGCCCTATCCGAGCGACGTGGCGAAGGGGGTTCAGGCGCCGATCCTGCACGTCAATGGCGACGATCCCGAAGCCGTGACCTTCGCGTGCAAGCTGGCGATGGAATATCGCCAGACCTTTCACCGCGACGTTGTGATCGACATGTGGTGCTATCGCCGCTTCGGCCATAATGAGGGCGACGAGCCTTCGTTCACCCAGCCGCTGATGTATGCGAAGATCCGCCAGCATCCGCCGGTCAGCGACGTCTATTCTGCGCGGCTGATGGCGGAAGGCGTGGTCGACGATGATTTCGTCGCCAAGACGACGGGCGATTTCGTCAACCATCTGGAAGAAGAGTTCGAGGCGGCCAAGAGCTATAAAGCGAACAAGGCCGACTGGTTCGCGGGCCGTTGGTCCGGGCTGCACAAGCCCGCCGACGCGGAAACGACGCGCCAAAGCGTGGAGTCGGGCATCACGTCCAAGCTGTTCGACAGCCTTGGCCGAACGCTGACCACCGTTCCTGAGGGGCATGTCGTCCACAAAACGTTGCAGCGCGTGCTGGACGCCAAGGCGGAGATGTTCAAGCAGGGTGCCAATTTCGACTGGGCGACCGGCGAGGCGCTGGCATTCGGCGCGCTACTGACCGAAGGCTATGGCGTGCGTCTGTCCGGTCAGGATTCGGGGCGTGGCACTTTCAGCCAGCGTCACTCGGTCTGGGTCGACCAGAATACGGAAGCCAAATATATCCCGCTTTCGACCGTGCCGCATGGCCGGTTTGAGGTGCTGGATAGCCCGCTGTCCGAATATGGCGTGCTGGGCTTTGAATATGGTTATGCGCTGGCGGACCCCAAGAGCCTGGTTCTGTGGGAAGCGCAGTTCGGCGACTTCGCCAATGGTGCGCAGATCGTCTTCGACCAGTATATCGCTTCGTCGGAAAGCAAGTGGTTGCGGGCCAACGGTCTCGTCTGCCTGCTGCCGCACGGCTATGAAGGGCAGGGGCCTGAGCATAGCTCCGCGCGTCTGGAACGTTTCCTTCAGCTCTGTGCCGAGGGCAATATCCAGGTCGCCAACTGCACGACACCGGCCAATTACTTCCACATCCTGCGCCGTCAGATGCTGCGGAGCTTCCGCAAGCCGCTGATTATCATGACGCCCAAGTCGCTGCTGCGGCATAAGCTGGCGGTGAGCAAGGCCGAGGATTTCCAGGGCGATACGCATTTCATGCGCATCCTGTCGGATACCAATCCGGCGCCAGACAAGGAAACGAAGCGGCTGGTGCTGTGTTCGGGCAAGGTCGCCTATGACCTGATCGAAGCGCGCGATGCGGCGGGGGACAAGAATACCCAGATCGTCCGTATCGAGCAGCTTTATCCCTTCCCGACCGAGGCCCTCGCCATACGCCTGAAGCGCATGCCGAACCTGGAGGAAGTGATCTGGTGTCAGGAGGAGCCCCGCAACAATGGCGGCTGGTTCCATGTCGAACCCTATATCGAGGAAGCGCTCGTCGAGGCCGATCGGGCACCGATGCGCGCGCGCTATGCGGGCCGCAAGGCATCCGCGTCCCCTGCAACGGGTCTGGCCAAGCGCCATGTCGCCGAACAGGGCGCCCTCGTCGCCGATGCGCTGGGTCACAGCGTTCGTGAAGAAATCCGCCGCCAGAAGAAAGGCTGAGACAGCTCATGGCAACCGAAGTCAAAGTCCCCACGCTGGGCGAATCCGTTACCGAAGCAACCGTTGGACAGTGGCTGAAAAAGCCCGGTGAGGCCGTCGCGCTCGACGAGCCGATTGTCAGCCTGGAAACCGATAAGGTGGCGGTCGACGTACCCGCGCCTGTTGCCGGTACGCTGGGCGACATCATCGCCAAGGAAGGCGATACGGTGAACGTCGGCGCGCTGCTCGCCACCATCAACGAGGGTGCGGCCGCTGCTGCCGCGCCTGCCGCAGTCCCCGCTGCCAAGGCGGAGGCCGCCGCGCCTGCGCCCGCAGCCTCTGCGACCGTGTCGGACGATGAGGAAGGTGGCAATCTGACGCTTTCCCCCGCCGTGCGCCGTCTGGTGCTGGAACATGGTCTGGACCCGAGCAAGATTAAAGGCACAGGCAAGGATGGCCGCCTGACCAAGGATGATGTGACGGCGGCTATGGCCTCCGGCACCGCCAAGGCGAGCGAATCTGCCGCTTCGACCGCCGCCGCGCCTGCCGCGTCGTCGGGTCCAAGCCGCGGGCAGGAGCGGGTCAAGATGACCCGCCTGCGCCAGACGGTCGCCAAGCGCCTGAAGTCGGCGCAGGAAACCGCCGCGCTGCTCACAACCTTCAACGATGTCGACATGACCGCCGTCATCGAAGCGCGGGCCAAATATAAAGACCTGTTCGAAAAGAAGCATGGCGTGCGCCTGGGCTTCATGGGCTTCTTCACCAAGGCGGTGACGATGGCCCTGAAGGACATCCCCGCCGTCAACGCGCAGATCGAGGGCGACGAGATCGTCTATAATGATTTCGCCGACATCTCGGTCGCGGTGTCCGCGCCCAATGGTCTGGTAGTGCCGGTCATCCGCAATGCCGAAAGCCTGAGTGTTGCCGAGATCGAGAAGACGATCGGCACCTATGGCAAGAAGGCCAAGGAAGGCCAGTTGACGATGGAAGATATGAAGGGCGGCACCTTCACTATCTCCAACGGAGGCGTGTTCGGATCGCTGATGTCGACCCCGATCATCAACCCGCCCCAGTCGGCGGTGCTGGGCCTTCACCGGATTGAGGATCGTCCGGTCGTTCGCGACGGACAGGTCGTGGTTCGCCCGATGATGTATCTGGCATTGAGCTATGATCATCGCCTGATTGACGGTCGTGAGGCCGTGACCTTCCTGGTTGCGGTGAAGAATGCGATCGAAGACCCGACGCGTATCCTGATCGACCTGTAATCATCCTTTCACCGTTCGGGCCGAGCCTGTCGAAGCCCCGCCCTTCTTTGCTAAGGGCAAAAGAAGAAGTACGACCCTTCGACAGGCTCAGGGCGAACGGAGATTGATATGGCTGAGTTCGACTATGACGTGCTGGTGATCGGTGCTGGTCCCGGTGGCTATGTGGCGGCGATTCGCGCGGCGCAGCTGGGGTTGAAGACCGCCTGCGTTGAAAGCCGGGAGACGCTGGGCGGCACCTGCCTGAATGTCGGGTGCATCCCATCCAAGGCGCTGCTCCATGCGTCCGAACTCTACGAGGAAGCGGTGAGCGGCAAGCTCGCCAAGCTGGGTGTCAAGATCGACAAGATGTCGCTCGACCTGCCCGCGATGCAGGCGCAGCGCGTGGATGCGGTCAAGGGCCTGACCGGCGGCATCGAGTTTTTGTTCAAGAAGAACAAGATCGACTGGATCAAGGGGCTGGCCAGTTTCACCGGTCCCAACACGGTCGACGTCGCGGGCAAGGCCGTGACGGCCAAAAATATCATCATCGCCACCGGATCGTCCGTCACGCCGTTGCCGGGCGTCGAAGTCGATAATGCGGGCGGCAAGATCGTCGATTCCACCGGCGGACTGGAACTGGACAAGGTGCCGGGTCACATGGTCGTGATCGGCGGCGGCGTCATCGGGCTGGAGCTTGGCTCGGTGTGGCGTCGCGTTGGCGCCAAGGTGACGGTGGTGGAATATCTCGACCAGATCCTGCCCGGAATGGATGGCGAAATCCGCAAGGAAGCCAACAAGATCTTCAAGAAGCAGGGCTTCGAATATAAGCTGTCGACCAAGGTCACGGGCGCAAAGGTGAAGGGCAAGGGCGTTGTCCTGACCGTCGAACCCGCCGCCGGTGGTGAGGCCGAGACGATCGAGGCCGATGTCGTGCTGGTATCGATCGGTCGTCGTCCGAACACCGAAGGCCTTGGCCTCGACAAGATCGGCATCGAACTGAACCAGCGCGGGCAGATCGAAACCGATCATGATTTCGCGACCAAGGTGTCCGGCGTCTGGGCGATTGGTGACGTGATCCCCGGCCCGATGCTGGCGCACAAAGCCGAGGACGAGGGGATTGCCGTGGCCGAGAATATCGCGGGCCTGACTGGTATCGTGAATCATGACCTGATCCCCGGCGTCGTTTATACCTGGCCCGAAATCGCAGGCGTCGGCCTGACCGAAGAAGCGGCCAAGGAGAAGGGGGCTATCAAGGTCGGCAAATTCCCGATGATGGCCAACAGCCGCGCCAAGACCAATCATGAGCCGGACGGCTTTGTGAAGATCATTGCCGACGCCGACACCGACAAGGTGCTGGGCGTCTGGATCATCGCATCGGTGGCGGGCACGATGATCGCGCAGGCGGTGCAGGCCATGGAGTTCGGCGCGTCGAGCGAGGACATCGCCTATACCTGCCACGCGCATCCCACGCACAGCGAAGCGATCAAGGAAGCCGCAATGGCGGTGATGGGCAAGCCCATCCATATGTGATCGTCTGTCCTGCAAGACTGGGTTGTTAAAGGGCCGCCGCTCCGACAAGGGAGGGGCGGCCCTTTGCTATCTGAAGCCGGCGGCCCGGTGCGATCTACCCGTCAACTACCGCGAATCTCGCTCAGCTTGCGTTCCCAGGCGAGAGCATGGTTCACGATCGCGTCGAGATCGGCATAGCGCGGATGCCAGGGGAAGCGGGCCATGATGGCGCGATTGTCGGATATCAGCGACGGCGGATCGCCGGCGCGGCGGCCCTCCAGCTTCCGCTCGATCGTCAGATTGGTGACGCGATCGACTGCATCCAGCACCTCAAGCACTGAAAAGCCCCGGCCATAACCGCAATTGAGCAGGTGATTTTCGGATGGGTTGGCGATCAATGCCTCCAGCGCCAGCACATGGGCGGACGCCAGATCGCTGACATGGATATAGTCGCGCACACCCGTACCATCGGGCGTATCGAAATCGGTGCCGAACACACCGACATGACCGCGCTTGCCCAGCGCGGCTTCCACCGCGACCTTGATGAGATGGGTGGCGCCAGCGGTCGATTGACCGGTGCGCGCTTGCGGATCGGCGCCCGCGACGTTGAAATAGCGCAGAGCACAATAGTTCATCGGATGCGCGAAGGCGATGTCGTGGAGCATATGCTCCGTCATCAGCTTCGACATGCCATAGGGATTGATCGGGCGTTGCGGGCAATCCTCGTCGACGGGGCTTGTCTCTGGAATGCCGTAAGTTGCTGCGGTCGACGAGAAGATGAAATGGCGCACGCCGCACCGGACCGCGCTTTCGATCAGGCTGCGGCTGTTGGCGGTGTTGTTACGGTAATATTTGAGCGGATCCTCGACCGATTCAGGCACGATGATCGAACCGGCGAAATGCATGATCGCAGCCACATGATGGTCGCGCAGCGCCTTTTCGACCAAGGGCTGGTCGGCGATATCCCCTTCCACGAAGGCGACGTCATCGGGGATCGCAAAGCGGAAGCCGGTGATCAGATTGTCGACGACGACGACGGCATAGCCCGCGTCACGCAGAGCCAGCACAGCATGGCTGCCGATATAGCCCGCGCCCCCTGTGACGAGGACGGTCGGCTTGTTCGATGATGTTTGCAAAGGTCTTCCCCGACTGTGGCGCACAGGCTTGCTATCGGGCGATCCTGACACGGTCAATCTTACGATCTGGTTAGAAGACGGGCTTGCGCTTGTTGCGGAAGGCGGCGACCCCTTCGGTGAAGTCCGGCAGGGTGAAGGCGTCGCGGAAGAGGGCAAGGGTTGCGTCGTCGTCATCGGCCTGTCCATCGAGGATGCGGGTGATGATGGTTTTGGCCGATCGCACGCTATGCTGGGCGTTGGCGGCGATGGTGTGGGCAAGCGCGTCGGCAGCGGTGAGCGGGTCGGTGGAAAGGTCATCGACCAGGCCGATCGACAGAGCCTGTTCCGCGTTTATCAAGGCTCCTGTGAAAAGGATGCGCTTTGCCCGCGCGGGGCCGACCAGATCGACCAGCAGCTTCGTGTCGAACAGTGAATAGACGATGCCGAGCTTTGCAGGTGTGACGCCAAGACGCGCGACGGGGGCGGCAATGCGAATGTCGCAGGCCATCGCAAGGCCACAGCCGCCGCCGATACAGTCGCCATCGATCGCGGCGATCACCGGTTTCTCGGCGTGGGCAAGGGCATATTGGCTGGATCGGATCGCGGCCTGATTGGCCACGCGCCAGCTTTCCTGCCCACTATGACTGGCGAACTCGTCAATGTCGGCGCCCGCGCAGAAGAGGCCGGGCGTAGCGGAGGCAAGGATGAGAACGCGCACGCTGTCGTCCGCCATCGCCTGCGCTACCAGTGTGGGCAGAAGCTGCCACATGGACTGGTTCATGGCGTTGCGGCGATCGGGACGGTCGATGAGCAGCCGGGCGAGGGCGCCGTCCCGTTCCAGCCGCAGGGTCACGCCTTCCAGTCCGTCAGCAGGGGCACGAGATCATCGAAATGGTGAATGACGGCGTCTGCCTCCAGATTCTCGATCGGCCCTTCCAGAAAGCCGAAGCTGACGGCGATGCTGGGCATGCCGGCGTTGCGTGCGCCGGCGATGTCGTTGATCGTATCGCCGACGAAGATCGTTCGCCCGCCGCCCGCGCGCTGCGCCATGGCGTGGATCGGGGCGGGGTCAGGCTTGGCGATGCCGACCGTGTCGCCGCCGATGATGGCGGCAAAGCGGTCAGCGAGGCCCAGTTGGTGCATCAGGGGCACGGCGAAGCGCTCCGCCTTGTTGGTGCAGATCGCCATTTTCACGCCTGCCGCGTCGAGCGCGTCCATCGCGGCCATCAGGCCCGGATAGGGAATGGAATGAATGGCGAGATTCTGGCTGTAATAATCGAGCAGGATCGGCAGGGTTTGCGCCAGCACTTCGTCGGTATAACCGCCCGAGGCGTCGAGCGCCCGTTCCAGCATGACCCGCGCGCCGCGCCCGACAAAGGGGCGGATCGCGTCAGGCGGATAGGGCGGGCGGCCGATCGTGCCGATCGCATAATTTACGGCAGCGGCAAGGTCGCCGCTGGTGTCGATCAGGGTGCCATCGAGGTCGAAGCCAACGATATCGAAAGGAATCTGCGTCATCGCGCAATCCCATGCCGCCTACGCGGTGGCATATGCAAGCCAAACATGGCAGTCGGGGGATAATCGGATCGTTAGAGAAGAACAGAGAGTCGGTATCGTGACCCATCGCCCCCTTGCCGTCATCATCCTTGCCGCAGGGCAAGGTACGCGCATGAAGTCATCGCGGCACAAGGTGCTGCACCCGATTGCGGAGCGGCCGATGCTGTTGCACCTGATCGCCAGCGTGGCGCAATTGCAGCCCGAGCGGCAGGTCGTCGTCGTGGGTGCGGGCCGCGAGCAGGTGGAACAGGCGGTCGCTGGCACCGGCGCGGTGATCGCGGTGCAGGACAAGCAACTGGGCACTGGCCATGCCGTCGCGCAGGCGCATGACGCGCTGGCCGGGTTCGCGGGCGATGTGCTGATCCTTTATGGAGATGTGCCGCTGGTCAGTGCTGCCACGATGCGCGCCATGCTGGATCGCCTTAGCAGGGGTGACGAGCCGCGCGCGGTCGTGCTGGGTTTTCGGCCGGAGGATACCGCCGCTTATGGCCGGATCATCGCCGACGGGCAGGGCCTTATCCAGAAGATGGTCGAATATAAGGATGCGAGCGACGCGGAACGCGCGGTGACGCTGTGTAATAGTGGATTGATGGCGGTGCGATCGACGGACCTGTTCGTGCTGCTGGACGCGATCGGCAACGACAATGCAGCGGGCGAATATTATCTGCCCGACATCGTCATGCTGCCCGGCGCGCAGAGTGCGGTGATCGAGACAGATGCCTGGGAAGTGGCGGGCGTCAACAGCCGCGCCGAACTGGCGGCGGTAGAAGCAGATTGGCAGACACGGCGGCGTTTGGAGGCGATGCGCGACGGGGTGACGCTGGTCGCGCCGGAAACGGTCTTCTTCGCGCATGACACGCAACTGGGCCGCGACGTGACGATCGAGCCGAATGTCGTCTTTGGACCCGGCGTCAGCATAGCCGACGATGTGGTAATCCACGCCTTTTCCCATCTGGAGGGGGCAAGCATAGAGAGCGGGGCACAGATCGGTCCCTATGCGCGGCTGCGTCCGGGCGCACAGATCGGTACGAAGGCAAAGGTCGGCAATTTCGTCGAGATCAAGAAAGCTGTGCTGGAAGCGGGGGCGAAGGTCAGTCATCTGTCCTATATCGGCGATGCGCGGGTTGGCGCGGAGGCCAACATCGGCGCGGGGACGATCACCTGCAATTATGACGGCTTCTTCAAATATAAGACGGACATTGGCGCGGGGGCCTTCATTGGCTCCAACAGCGCGCTGGTCGCGCCGGTCACGATCGGCGACGGCGCGATTGTCGCGGCGGGATCGGTGGTGACCAGCGATGTGGAGGCGGATGCATTGTGCCTGGTGCGACCCGTGCAGGAGGCCAAGTCCGGCTGGGCCGCGCGGTTCCGCGCGAAGATGCAGGCGCGCAAAAAAGGGTGAGCGGATTGCTGCTCGCGCTCCGTCGCCTGGGGTTGGCGATAGCGATCCTGGGGGGGCTTTGCATCGCCATCCTTTGGTGGATGTTCGCCAACGCTCAAGCAATGCCGATCGTGCGGCATACGGAGGTCATACTGCCCTTCCCGGTGGACGCGCCACGTCGGCCCGTGACGGTGGCGCTGCTGACGGACTCCCATCTGTCCGGTCCCGACAATGGTCAGAAGCGGATGGCCCGGATCGTCGCGGAGATCAATGCATTGAAACCCGACCTTATCGTGTTGGGTGGCGATTACATGGGTGATGATAAGGGTGGGGCGACCTTTTCGCCGGGAGGCTCCATCGCGGCTTTCGCACGGCTGCGCGCGCCGTTGGGGACGGTCGCGGTGCTGGGCAACCATGATATCAATCGCAAGAAGCAGTTGCCGAACCGGTCCGCATGGGCGCGCGGTTTTGCCGCATTGGGTATCACGCTGCTCGATAATCAGGCGGTGCGGCGTGGGCCGTTGGCCGTTGGCGGGCTTCGCGATGTCTATACGGGCAAGCCTGACGTGCCGGGCACGCTGGATGCCATGCACGCGCTGGGCGGGGCGCCGCTGCTGCTGTCGCATGGGCCAGACCTCTTCCCGCGGCTGGGCGACGATGCGCCGATCCTGATGCTGGTCGGCCATACCCATTGCGGGCAGATTGCCATGCCCTTTTACGGCGCCATCTATGTTCCATCTAAATATCGCACGCGTTATGCTTGCGGCGTGTATCGGCAAAGGGCGGCGACGATGGTCGTCTCTGCCGGGGTCGGCACCAGCGGACTGCCTTTGCGGGCCTTTGCGCCGCCTGACATCTGGCTCATCACTGTTCGCCCGCAATAGCGCCGCTTTAGCCAATATCGCCCTGTTGCGCGTACCGCGACCATGGCATAGGCAAACGGCACGCGGGCATCGCGTTCATCCTTTTTCAGACGTTTCGGGGCATCAGGCATCCATGTGCGGAATCATTGGAATCGTGGGCAAGGAAACCGTCGCCGAGCGGCTGGTCGATGGCCTCAAGCGGCTGGAATATCGCGGTTATGACAGCGCGGGCGTGGCGTCCATCGACGATGGGGTGATCGCGCGGCGCCGGGCCGAGGGTAAGCTGGTCAATCTGGTCAAGGAACTGCGCGATGCGCCCCTGCCGGGGAATATCGGCATAGCGCATACCCGCTGGGCCACCCATGGCGCGCCGACGACGAGCAACGCGCACCCCCATGCGACGCGGGAGGTGGCGCTGGTCCACAATGGGATCATCGAGAATTTCAAGGTGTTGCGCGACGAACTGATCGCGAAAGGCCGCACCTTCGACAGTCAGACCGATACCGAGGTGGTCGCCCATCTGGTCAGCGATCTGGTGGAACAGGGCGTTGAACCCAGGGATGCGGTCGCGCAGGTGCTGCCGCGCCTGAATGGCGCTTTCGCGCTGGCGATCCTGTTCCGCAGCCATCCCGACCTGCTGATCGGCGCGCGATTGGGATCGCCACTGGTGGTCGGCTATGGCGATGGTGAAACTTATCTGGGGTCCGATGCTCTGGCGCTGGCGCCGCTGACTCAACGGATCGCCTATCTGGAGGAGGGCGACTGGGTCGTCATCACTCGGACGGGCGCGGAAATATTCGACAAGGATAATCACCCAGTCGAGCGGCCGGTGACCCTCTCCGGCGTGTCGGGCGCGTTGATCGACAAGGGTAACCATCGCCACTTCATGCAGAAAGAGATTTACGAGCAGCCCGTCGTGGTCGCCCAGACGCTCAAATCCTACCTGCGGCGGATGGAAAATCAGGTGTCGCTGCCCGACATGGAATTCGATCTTGGCAGCGTGAAGCGGATCACGATCGTCGCCTGCGGCACCAGCTTTTACGCGGGGCTGGTGGCAAAATACTGGTTCGAGAAGTTCGCGCGCATCCCCGTCGACATCGATGTAGCGAGCGAGTTTCGCTATCGTGACCCGGTGCTGGAAAAGGGCGGCCTTGCTCTCTTCATCAGCCAGTCGGGCGAGACCGCGGATACGCTGGCGGCGCTGCGTCATGCGAAGGCTGCGGGGCAGGTGATCGCGGTCGTCGTCAACGTGCCGACCAGCTCGATGGCGCGGGAGGCGGACCTGCTGCTCCCGACCCATGCCGGGCCGGAGATCGGCGTTGCATCGACCAAGGCGTTCACGTGCCAGCTTGCCGTGCTGGCGGCGCTGGCGGCCAATCTGGCGCGGGCGGGGGGACGGCTGACGCCCGAAGAAGAGGCACAGATCGTCTGGCATCTGTCCGAAGCGCCCGCCGCCATGAACGAGGCACTGTCCCATGATGGTGAGATTGAGGCGATGGCCCATCTGATCGCGCCTGCGCGCGACGTGCTGTATCTGGGCCGTGGTCCTGACTATCCGATGGCGCTGGAAGGCGCGCTGAAGCTCAAGGAAATCAGCTATATCCATGCCGAGGGCTACGCAGCGGGCGAGATGAAGCACGGTCCTATCGCGCTGATCGACGATGCAGTGCCGGTGATCGTGATCGCACCCAGCGGGCCGTTGTTCGAAAAGACCGTCAGCAACATGCAGGAGGTGCAGGCACGTGGCGGCAAGGTCGTGCTGATCTCCGACGCGGAAGGGATCGCCCAGGCGGGCGAGAATTGCATGGCGACGATCGAGATGCCCAAGGTCCACCCGTTGATCGCGCCATTGGTCTATGCCGTGCCGGTGCAGTTGCTGGCCTATCATGTCGCGGTGGCCAAGGGTACGGATGTCGATCAGCCTCGTAATCTGGCAAAATCCGTCACGGTAGAATGAGGGAAGGGAGTACGCCGACCTTCTGTATGACGAGGCGATCTGCTGGACCTTCTGCCCCGCGCGAGATGCATTATTTGCAGGCGGGCATCGCATCACAGGAAGAGGCTGCCCGGTTTATCGGTCGCCATGTGCGGCGCATACTGCGGTAGATGTGAAGCGTGACGGTCATTTCCTCCCGCGCGCCGAGATGAAATGATTCCCGCTATATCTACATCATATGCTTAAATCCGAATTGCTATAGGACGCGCCCAACCGTCTTAAATCTTCAGGGCCAGCGTCCTCGCTTTCTGCAATACCGTTGCTTCCAGCCCAAGTCCTGGCGAATATCGTTATCAGAGCAGCCAGAAGGATGAGGCTTGCTACTAAAAAAAAGAGGGTAGATGCGAAGGTAAATTCGAAGGATTGCAATAGAAAATCGACAATCCTTATGTCGCTGTATATGGAAAAAATTAACATCATTGCGGTGCTGGAAAAAGCGACCAACAGAAAAATGCGGATGAAAAGATAACTTTGTACAATTCTGGACATGATTTTATATTATATCAAATAGATTAATAAAATATCTCATAAAGTATGATGATGATATGGTGGGATGATAAATATCTTCTACAAAATTTGAAAATTTAGGAATGTTTAAGAGCGTATCGTGACCGCTCCATGCTGCAAAAGCGGGGCTTGCCCTAGGGTCAGGACTCATTGATTGATCCAGAATATAACGGTCGCGGCGATGCAGATGGCGGACATGAAGGTATGGGCGCAACGATCGTAGCGCGTGTGGATGCGCCGCCAGTCCTTGATCCTGCCGAACATATTCTCGACTTTGTGCCGCTGTCTATAGAGCGCCGTGTCGTGTGGAATGGGCACTTTCCGGTTCCCCTTTGACGGGATGCAGGCCGTGATCTTGCGGTCGGCCAGTGCCGCGCGGAACCAGTCGGCGTCATAGCCCTTGTCGCCCAGCAGGACCTTTGCCTTCGGGAAGGCATCGATCATCAGTGCAGCGCCCTTATAATCGCTCATCTGCCCTTCACTGAGCAGCATGATGAGCGGTCGGCCTTTGCCATCGCATACGGCATGTAGCTTGGAGTTCAGGCCGCCTTTGGTGCGTCCGATACGTCGGGGAACATCCCCTTTTTAAGCAGGCTTGCCGCCGTCCGGTGTGCTTTCAGGTGGGTTGCATCGATCATCAACTGGTCGGGCTTGCCGCCCTTTGCTGCCAAGCCAGCGAAGATTTTGTTGAACACGCCGAGCCTGCTCCAGCGGATGAAACGATTGTAGATCGTCTTGTGTGGGCCATACTCCTTGGGCGCGTCGCGCCACATCAGCCCGTGCTTGATGACGTAAATGATCCCAGACACTATCCGCCGATCATCCACTCTTGGCACCCCATGAGACAAGGGAAAATACGGCTCGATCCGGCGCATCTGCGCCTCACTCAGCAGAAACGGAACATCCATCGGCAGCGCCTCCTAACGCTGCTATTGAATCAACCCATCACCCAATGCGCAAGCAATTTAACAGGTCCTGACCCTAGCTGGTCCAGCCGCCCTGCAAGAACCCAATGCGAACGAAGGAAAGGAGCCGGGGGGCAAAGAAGTGCCTGCCTTTGCTGGAGTGCTGCTTCACGGAATGTTAGTAATCAGTCGTCATGGGTTACCGAAACCTGCTTTCACCTCTTATGATCAGAATTCTATGGCCTTGCTATGTTGGCTATACCAATTGATGATTTTTGGGGTCGGGATTTCGGAATGGTCACGTGGGGGCGTAAAGGCATGACGGCAATCAGCGAAAAAAACATGTCTGCCGATTTGCCGCACTATTCCAAGCTGTGGGCCTCCAACAAAATGTCGGCCTTCATTCCAAAATATGAAAAGACCGCCGCGCAGATTTTCCTTTTCGGGGTACTGGCCCTGGAACTGCAATTTCTGAATGGTGCTGTTAACTTTGGCAATTTGGTTATGTGTGCAGCGTCGATCTGCGCAATTATATGCATGCTCTACGGTGGGCGCGTGGAAAGATGGAACTTTCCACGGTTTCTAGCCGTCGACTATGTCTATTTTGTTTATGTCGCCTGGTGTATTCTGTCGATGGCCTGGTCGGCTTCACCCACAAACACAGCAGTCCAGAGTGTTTACCTTGCCTTGCTATGGGTGGGTTGTGTTTATATCAGCAGGGTGCCGATAGACTATATCGTCCGGATCGTAATCTGGTCGGCGTTCGTTCTGGCGCTGGTTTCCTTCGCCATGATAGTGGTCGCGCCTGGGCTGGCTTTCCAGCCTTTTTCATCAACCGGTTTCCCTGAGCTGCGCGGTGTATTCAAGCATCAGCTCCGCTTGGGCGCCTATATGTCGGTTGCTCTGGTTTTCATGGGCATTGCATTCCTCAACGGAAACCTGCGTGAAGTGGTTAGCAAGCGAAACTATGTCTGCGTCATCGTCGGGCTGGTGCTTGCGGCTTGCGCGGCCGCAGCGTTGGCGCGGTCCTACAGCGCTTATGCTCTGCTTGCGGCCGCTCTGGGATATTTCCTGTCGAAAAGAGGTGCCTTGGGTTGGGCGTCGGTAATCGCGCTCATCATATTAACGGTCGCGATAGTCTGGAACTCGGAAGCTCTTTTCCAGTGGTTCGGCGATGAAACGGGTGATCCAACGCTGACGGGGCGCACGCGAATCTGGGAAGTCACCCTCCAGGCCTATAATGAAGGATCGCATCTGCTGGGAAAAGGCTATGGCAGTTTCGATCTGCCGGCTTTCGATCATATGTGGAACAGGTATCGGCCGCCCCATCCCCACAACTCCTTCATCAATGCTCTGTTTGAGACCGGCATGATCGGCGCCTTTCTGACCAGCGCTTTTCTGCTCGCCCAATTGCTGTCCGGCATTCGCAGCGGGCGATTGCTTGGGCGAAACTCCTATGCCGTATGTCTTGTGCTCATGTCCTTTCTGGCCAGCCTGACGGGCGTCAATTATGCAGGCAAGCCGGTAGTCCTCTTTGCCTTGACGATGCTGATTGTCCGTTCCGAAGCACTGACTGCATCCAAGGTGGCTTCGACGTTACGACGGTCGCGGCGATCACGACCTTTGCCGACTTGAAACGCGCTTTTTGAGCTTTCGGATGGCACCTGAAAAGTCTGGCACCGCATCGGCCATCCCTATCCCGAACATCTTGCGACATATGACGGCATAGCTGATGCAAGCAATGATCTGCCCGGACACCAGTCCGATACTTGCACCCACTGCACCCCAGCGCGGGACGGCTAATGCGCAGACCAATATGTTCGCCACAACGCCCAGTCCTGCAATGCCGCCACTTAGCCAAGGCTTCCCCATGCCTGAAAGCACGCTGTTCATCACGCGCGTAACGGCAGCGGGGGCTAACCCCAGACTAAGAATGATCAGTGGCACCTTGGCATCCACATAGGCTGCGCCCAGCGCGATGTTCACCATCAGCGGCGCGGCCACGGCCATCACCACTCCGGCAAGTAGAAACATGACAAATATGCCGACGGCGGTTCGCACAGCAACGCGGAAATTGGCCTGTGGATCCGCCGCGCGCGCCGTCTCTGAAAAGAGAACGACGGCGGCGGCCGTTGCAACGTCCAGGAAAATCTCGGTAGCCCTCTGCGCTGCAAAAAAGTTGCCGATCTGCGCGTCCTTCCCTGCACCATCAAGGAAGAAAAGTCCGACCCTGCCCTGGAGCGAGATAAGAAAAAGCGAGATGGCATAGACGAGTCCGATCCGTATCATCCGGTAGAATTCAGTCGGGCTGGGTCGTCTAATATCGGCGCCGCGAAAAGTTTTGAGCAAGACCCAGGGGATGAACACGGCATAGCCAAGCGCAAATGTGACAAGAGCCGTCACCAGATTTAGATTGTTGGTCAGCCACAAAGCGAAAACCAGGGCGGCTTGTAAAAGGCGCGGGCCTGCATCGGCGCCGGCGAACAGCGACGTCTGTCCTCTGCCCAGAAATATGCCCTGCATCAAAGATATGCATAGAACACATGCAACCGACAGCCAGATTGCCCAGCGCTCCGCAGCACTAAAGGCAGAGATTTGCCCCTCGTTGAACCACCATACCGATAAACAGCATCCCACTGTCAGTAGTGGCAAGACCATCAAGCTGGTTAGCGCCGCTTGCCCATCGCTAATGCTGCCCTTTCCGACAAGCTGCACAGCCGCTTGTCGCAATCCCAGATTTCCGATGACTCCCATCAAAAATACTGACGCCGTGATTATGCCATAACTGCCGAAGCCTTCGGGAGATAAGGCGCGGGCTAATAAAATAAAATATGCCAACTGGACAAATCTAATCAAATATCGGGAAGCAATAACTATGATTGTCTTCCGCGCCATAGATTTCATTATGTAAATTCCCGCCCGTTAGTAGAAAATTTGTAGCTTTCTATCATCATGCGATCGACCGGGCAATCTGGGCGAAGATCCGGAAGCAAGCGCTTCAGCGCATCCAGATATTGCAGGATGGACCAATACATGGTTAACGAAAGATTAGATAATGTCAGCTTCCTGCGTTTAAAGACGCAGTTTGAGAATGTTGGCGACGCGCTGATCAACAGAGAACTTTTGCGGAAAATATCGTCCTATTCAGAAATCTATATCGATACATCAAAGGCTCCAATCCATTTTTCAGAAGATGTTATTAATCTTTCTGGATATAATGGCACGGTAAAGCACATAAAATATGGATTTGTTGAGGTAATATACAGGTCCATATCCATATCCCTCAAAGGCCAGAGGGTATATTATTTCTTCCTCCCGAGCGGGATCGGAGGCGAAAAGTCGAGATTATCCTTTGCTACCGGAACGATGATTAATTGCGCCTATCGTTTCATGGCCCTTTTCGGCGTCAATTTTGTGCATCTTGGCGCATCCTACAGCGGACTGGGCCGACGTGCATCTGCGCTGCTGAAGAGCCGCTTGCGGCTGACCAAGATGCATTTAGTCCGGGATAGCGGTACGGTTCTACATCTGGAGGAACTCCGCCTGCGTTGTGACGGCCTGGTACCCGACATGTCGTTCGGCCTCTATGCCAAAGAGCCCAAAAGCATGGACAAGGATGCCATCGCCTTTTCGTTCCGGGTCGACAGAGGCGAGCAGGAGCGTAATTCTGTGGAGAATTTTGTCGATGGCATCGTTGCCCAGTGCTCTGATGAACATCCCCTGCTTTTTATATCCCAGGTCCGCAGGGATGATGCGTTCATGCGTCATCTTGCGAAAAAATATGGCCATCGCCCCGATGTCCAGTTCCTCAAGGCCATGTCCATCGAAGAGACTTTTGACAAATATGGCCGGGCATCGGCTATATATTCCAATCGCCTTCACAGCCTGTTGATGGGCGCCTATATGGGGGCAGCGCCCGTTCCGGTCGTGGACAATCACAAAGATCGAAAAATCATCAGCATCTTCGGAGATATTGGTTTGGCCGAGAACATCGTAAATGTCGGCGACCTTCCCGAAAAAAAACCGCGCCTGGCATATATTAACAGGAGGCTATGCTTTGATGCGAATGCCAAGCTGGATCAGGCGGTTCAAGCTGTATTTCACTGAAGCATTCATGCGTTGCACTAGCGGCCAAACGCTTATGCGGTGGACCGTTTTTTCAATTGCGGCCAGCGTCGCACTGGCAATTCACCCTGCTTTTGCCAGGCAGGGCTTTGCCTGCGAGACCCCTCGTGTCGTTCCTTTGGAAATGGGGGTGAAGGGTCGCTACCTCGCCTCCGACAAGAGCCATTCTCGCTTCGATCCAGAGATGGTGTCCAGCCAGGAAGAGGTCAGGCGAAGGGTCACCTATCCGGTAAGCAAAATCGTGAGCATGGCCGATGCCTATCGCGCGACTTCCGACCCCCTGCGAAAGGCCGATATTTCAAGGTGTCTGCTCGCGCATTTTCTATCGTTACAGCAGACCAATGCCCTGCTTCAGCCGAAAAGCGACAGTGATCATCATTTCGCGACATGGATGACGGCCGCCTTGAGCATTGCCTTTATGAAGGCGGACGACAGCTTCCCGGGAGGCTCAGAGGTCGATCGAATAAAAGCCTATCTGGTCAAGATGTCGAACCTGGTGCGACAATTTTACGTTTCCCGGAACATGAACAGGGTCAACAACCTGCAATATTGGGGCGGCTTGTCTGTCGGCGCGGCGGGCCTTGCCGTGGGTGATTGTACGATGATAGCCTACGCCCGAACTGTGCTAAAGAACGGTCTGGGCGATATCGATGTCGATGGTCTGTTGCCCGAAGAACTGAGGCGTGGTGAGCGCGCGCGTCATTATCACCTTTTCGCCGCCGAAGCGCTGGCCTCGCTCGCCGAGTTGACGGCCATGCCTCTTTCGACAGGCGAGCGCCAGGCGATGGCGAGACTGTCGTGGGCAATCGTGACATCCCATAAGGGGGACGGCGGGTTGATACAGCGCAGATCCGGCGTCAGCCAGGCTCAAGACAAGGATATGACCGGACTGTTGCTGCTCAAGCCATTTTTGGGAGCCGACAGGAAAGCCGCTTCTCTTGCCGATGCTCTAGTCTCCAAAGCCAGGGGCAGCATTTTTTTCCTCGGCGGCGATGTGCGATACATATTGGAATACCGATCCTCTGCGGAAGGGAAACGGGTCCATCGCAATTGCCCTATGCCGACAAGCTGATTGCCTCGGTGTCATCAGGTCTGGCCCCTAATGACCCGTAACCATCGCTTGAGGTGACGAAGCAGCGTGCAGGCATCTATCGCTCGTGCCAACTTGCATACCGTGAAAGCCTGTTAACCCTCGGCGGGCCATCCATTCACTATCTCTCCGGTCGTATTATGGAAGGAAGATGCCCACCAGCAGGCATTCATTCACCATGTCATATTGATGCCGAGCAAGCATGGTCAGAATGCATTCTTGTGCACCAGGACTCTAAGTGTGCCCAGCAGAATAAGAACCTCCCGCATGAACGACCAGTTCTGGATATACTCAAGGTCGGCACGCAGGCGGTTTTCCAGATCCTGTGCTTGTTCGGTCGCGCCCCGGAAACCTCTGACTTGGGCCAGACCCGTTATGCCTGGCTTGAGCGAGTGACGGCACCAGTAAAGCTGGCTGACTTCCCAAAATGGTTTGTTGCCAGCCGTTGAACCCAGGGCATGAGGACGAGGGCCAACAAGGCTCATGTCACCGCGCAGGACATTGATGAGCTGTGGCAGTTCGTCAATGCTGGTACGCCGGATGATGGCGCCGACCTTTGTAATGCGAAGGTCATCACGACTTGCCGAAATCGCGCCGCTATGATCAGTCAGATCATCACGCATGCTCCGAAACTTCATGATCTTGAATAGCCGGTTGCCTCGTCCAACGCGGTCCTGCAGGAAGAAGACGGGGCCAGGGCTTTCCAGTTTGATTGCGATCGCCACGATCAACATAAGGGGCGCCAGCAGGATGAGCGCGGGCGCAGTAATGGCGAGATCGAAAATGCGCTTCTGGGCGCGATTCGCCATGCTGAGAGGGCCTTTGGAAACGATCTGTGTCGAGCGATTCTCGAACGAACCGACGCCGATCACGCCGCTCAGGTCGATGCCAGGGATGATGATTTCTCCCTGAATGTTCGCGCCCTGAAGCAGCAAACGCCATTGCGCGGCGTTTTCGGCCGGGCAGGCTATTACTACGCGATCGAAGGATTGAAGCCAGCAGCCCAGGCGATGCAGCATATAAGGATCGTTGAGGTCGGGCTGAAGGTGGGCTTCCACCGCATCGACGACATGAGCATGGGGCTGAGCCTCAAATGCAACACCATCCTTGATGAGCAGATCGTTGGTGAGATCACCCCGAGCGATCCTGAGAACATAGCTGGCATAAGGGCGTCGCGCGGCGGCCAGCAGAAAAGCGCTGATTACGATGCTGATCGTGAACGGCAGGCGGGAAATCTGATCGCCGACATGGGCGAAGTACAGAAAGCTGTGCGACGCCAGCATCGTCAGTATCATGTGAATCAGGGCTTTTCCGCCCGCAACATTGGGAAACTGCAAGGCCTCCAGCGAATAGGCCTGCCCATTTATGGCTATGCAAAGATAGATGAGTATGACCATCGCGGCGACATTAACGCCGTGGAGGCTTGTCAGGCTGTTGACCGCAAGACCTTCAACAACAAGGAAGGTCATTACGATCAAGGCGCAGTCGAGCAACATCAGGCCGACATAGCTGTGAAGCCGAAACAAACGCTTTGAAGTGGCCGTTGACAGTTTGGCTGTTTCTGTCGTGGGCATTCCGGAAGTTAGGAACAAGCGAACCTCCTTATACCCTCAATGCAGTGAATGATCGTCTGATTGCAATATGTTATCGTGTGTGCGGAACCGGCATATATGCATCGGGTTTCGTAATGGTGTGGGAGCGATTGGTCCATCTTTATCATCTTTCCAACCGATTCAGCCGCTCGCACCGGGCAGCGTCTGCGTGTTGTTCAACGTCTCAAATTCTAGATGTGAGAGGGTTTCCGTATCGCAGGTTGCATTTGATGCTGCTGACTAACGCTATTCAATGTTGCGTTGCAACCAAAACCGGTGACTATTCCGGCGACCTGAGCCAATTTTATGATGATCTACGGCAGGATCAGGCAAACGCGGTCCTCAAGAGCCTCTCGATGAAGATCGCCGCGATGGCTAGCGCCGGATAGGCTGCCCATCGCGATGCCGTTTCGACGGCCCTGTCCAGGCCGGATAGCGGAGCAATGATGTCGAGGCCGGGCGTCATACCCTGTTCGATCGCCATATGCATGGCGCTTACGTTGCGGCTTGCATCAATCGTGGCATCAGGGTGTAACGGTTCAGTTGCTGCTGGTGTGAGCGATGGCTGGACGGCCGGCATACGGAATCTCCTTGTGGCGTTCCGCCATTTAGAGATTCGGACCTAACAAGGCGTAAAGCTAGTCTGGAGAAATGCGGGAGAGCTGCGAGTTTTGAGACGTCGGCATCCGCTGTGCGGAGGCGATTTCGGGCGATGGATGGAAATGGGCGGGGCATGGAATAGCCCCGCCTTATGGCGCATTTCACTTCAATGATTGTCGATCCTTATGGACGGCTGCTCATGCTCTGATCGCGGGCGGCACGGAACTCGCTGTCGCTCGACCAGTTGGGCCAGCTCCGCCCGTCAGCCAGTTCACGCCCGACATTATAGAGCATCGTCAGGTCGCCTGGCGCGCTGTCCATATTCCAGGACGGATCATATTCGTCGGCGGGCTGGTGATAACGATCGCGCGTATAGATATTCTGTAATTCCTTGCCCCGTACCTGTCCGCCATTGACCAGCGTTCGCCCGGCCGAGAAGGAGATGGCGGGGACGCCGCGCTTGGCGAAGGGGAAATGGTCGGAGCGATAGAAGCTGCCCGCTTCCGGCCGTGCATCGGGCGTATAGCTGCGGCCCTGCCTGGCGCCTTCTTCCGTCAGCATGGTGAGCAGGTCCAGCTTGGCGTTACCCGAAATGCTGAAATCGGTCGTCTTCTCAATCCCGAAGGGGCCATCCATGTTGAGGACACCGACCGTCTTTGCCAGCGGGCGTAGCGGATTGTCGGCATAATATTCCGTGCCCAGCAGACCCTTTTCCTCTGCCGTCACCGCCAGAAACAGCACCGTGCGATCGGGTTGCGGCCCTTTGGCAAAGGTACGCGCCAATTCCAGCAACGCGGCGATTCCCGACGCATTGTCTTTTGCGCCATTATAGATGCGGTCGCCCTTCGCGTCCGGCAGGCCGACGCCCAGATGGTCCCAATGGGCGGAGTAGATGACGGTTTCGTCTGGGTGGCCCTTGCCCGGCACCATGCCCGCGACATTGTAGGAGGTGATGACCTGCGCCTTCACCGCATAGTCGGCGTCCATAGTGGCTTTGAGCGGCATGGGTTTGAAATCCGCCTTGCGTGCGGCGGCCTTTGCGGCCTCGATGTCGATGCCCGACGCCTTGAACAGTTCGGCGGCCAGATCGCGCTGAATCCAGGCTTCCATCTGCGTATGGGCAGCCTTGGGATCTTTTCGCACGATGTCGAACATGGTGTTGGTATTGCTGTTCTTGACCGTCGCCCAGCCATAGGAGGCTGGCTCGTTTTCGTGGATCACCAGCACGCCCGCCGCGCCCTGTTGCGCGGCTTCCTCATATTTATAGGTCCAACGACCATAATAGGTCATCAGCTTGCCGCCGAAATCGCTTTCGCCGCCCTCGAAATCGGGATCGTTGACCAGCACGACCATGATCTTGCCCTTCAGGTCCACGCCCTTGAAATCGTCCCACTTCCGCTCTGGCGCCTTGACGCCATAGCCGACAAACACCAGCGGCGCCTCCGCGATCTTCACCGCATCTTGCCCGGTCGAGGCGGCGCGCACGGCGATTTGTTCGCCCTGCGCCAGCGGTATCGCCTTGCCACCGATGGTCATCGACAGGCGGGGCGTGCCAACGATGTCGGATTGCAGCAGGGGGACGTTCTGGAAATAGCTGCTCTTGTCGCCCGCAGGCTTTACACCGGCCGCCTTCATCTGCGCGGCGATATAATCGATCGTCTTCTTCTCGCCCGCCGTGGCCGGACCGCGCCCTTCAAAGGCGTCGCTCGACAGTGTCTGGATGTCGGCGCGCACACGCGCAATGTCGAAGCTAGGCGCAGGTGCGGCCAGCGCCAGCGCGCTGCCTGACAGAAAGCCAGCGAGCATCAGCGCCTTCATGGCGTGGAAGGGATGGAGGGTCGTGCGCATGGTGTTCCCCTTGGCTTGGTCTTTCGTCTGGCCCAGTGCCTATCATGGCGATCGGATGGACGGAAAAGAGAAACAGCAAGGTGGACAAGGAAAACTCGTTTAGCCCGCAGCCGCTCGCCCGCTAAGCCAGGGTCACGGATCAACCATGTATGTGACAGGCTTATGAGCGACGAACGGACAGACCCCCTTACGGAGGGGCATTATTGGGATATCGACCGGCTCGTTCAGGGCCTCGCCGCAGCGCGGACGCGCTGGCGGCAGGGGCAGAGCCATCATACCGAATATGGCGGCGCGGGCTTCCCCTCGCGGGGGGACATTACGAAGATCATGATGTCGCTGTGCGGGGCGCTGTTCCCGTTGCGCCTGGGCCCCAGCTTTGTGCGGATCGACAATGAGGATGCCTTCGTCGCTGAAACGCTCCAGACGTCGCTCAGCCGCCTGTACGGTCAGATTCGGCTGGAACTCTATTACGCCCGGCCGGACAATAGTGCGGAGGAACTGGATGCCGAGGCCGCGCGGATCATCGGTGCCTTCTCCTCGCGCCTGCCCGATCTGCGCGTCCTGCTCGACACCGATGTGGAGGCTGCCTTCGAGGGCGATCCTGCCGCACGCAGCGTGGACGAGGTGTTGATCTGCTATCCCTCCATCCTTGCCATCATCCACCATCGTCTGGCGCATGAGTTGCACGGTCTGGGCGCGCCGTTGGTGGCACGGATCATCTCCGAAGTGGCGCATTCCAAGACCGGGATCGACATCCACCCCGGCGCCATCATTGGCGAGCGTTTCTTCATCGATCATGGAACCGGCGTCGTCATCGGCGAAACCGCGATCATCGGCAATCGGGTGCGGCTGTATCAGGGTGTCACGCTGGGCGCGCGCAGCTTCACGGTGGACGAGCAGGGCAAGCTGGAAAAGGCCGAACCGCGCCATCCCGTGCTGGAGGATGATGTCATCATCTATTCCGGTGCGACGGTGCTGGGGCGGATCATCATCGGTCGGGGGTCGGTAATCGGCGGCAATGTATGGCTGACCCACAGCATTCCGGCGGGCAGCAATGTCCGTCAGGCCAAGGCGGAAAACCAGATCAGCAGCCGCATCGACGACATGGCGCCCCATCGCGTGCGCCGGACCGTGGTGGCGGAGGAGCGGGGCGCGGACGCCTGAACCGCGCCCGTACTATCCACGGGCGAGTGGGACCAGCGCGTCGGCCAGCGGCGCGACATGCTCTGGCCTCTGGCTCCAGTTGGTGACAAGCCGCGCGGCGCCGGTGCCCCAGTCGTAAAAGTCGAAGCTTTGCGCGCGCAGTGTCGCCGCTTCGTCGGTGGACAGGCGTATGAATAGCTCATTCGCCTGTACGGGGTGTATCAACCTGCCGGGAATCGCCTGCGCCAGCGCCTGCGCGGCGGCATTGGCGGCGGCGGCATTGGCGATCCACAAGTCATGGTCCAGCAGCGCCAATATCTGAGCGGCGAGATAGCGGCCCTTGGAGAAAAGATGCCCCGACCGCTTGCGCCAGCGGCGTGCCTCCTCCGTGCGCGCTGGGGCCTGTGGACCGAAGAACAACAGTGCCTCGCCCACCATCCCGCCATTCTTGACGCAGCCGAAGGACAGAGCGTCCACGCCTGCGCGCCATGTCAGGTCGGCCGGACGGCAGCCCAGATGCGCGACCGCATTGGCGAAACGCGCGCCATCCATGTGGAAGCCAAGGTCATAAGCCTTCGCAACCGCGCCCAGCGCCGCGACCTCATCCGGGGTGTAAACCAGCCCATATTCGGTCGCATTGGTGATGGTGAGCGTGCGGACTGGCACCTGATGCACATCGTTGCGGATCGTCGCCAGCTTCGCCGCAATCGTTGCGGGGGTCAGTTTCGCCCCATCGCCGGGCAGCGGCATCAGCTTTGCGCCATGGGTGAAGAAGCCCGGCGCGCCACCTTCGTCCACCTCCACATGCGCTTCCTCATGGCAAATTATGCCACCATAAGGCGGGCAGAGCGTGGCGAGCGCGATGCAATTGGCGGCTGTTCCGGTCGCGACCCACAACGCGCTGACGGGCGTTTCGAACAATGTCGAAAAGGCCGCGTCCAGCCGCGCGCTCCAGGCGTCGCCATCATAGCCATGGTCGGCCTGATCGGCGGCGGCGATCGCGGCCATCACCTGCGGGCAGATCGGTGTCGCATTGTCGGAGAAAAAGTGCATGGCACGAGGGTAGCCGCAGTACAGGACATCGCCAAGAGGGTAGCGTCGGGAGGTGTCAGCCCTTGATCCTGGCCTTGCGCGCTCGTGCATCCTCTATGCGGACGGTTGTGGCGCTGCGATCGGGCAACAGCTTGGCGGCCTTCTTTCGGTCCAACTCGCGCTTGGTTTCAAACAGTGTTCCGGCGAGATAGGCGCCGCTGACCACCAGCGCCCCCACGGGATAGCGCGTGATGATTCGCTTTGCGCCCATACCAGCCAGCAATCCAATCGCACCCTTCTTGCCCGTGGAGGCCGCGACGCGCGTTGCCACCAGCGTGGCGCCGATACGGGCAGCCTTTCGCAGCAGCCCCGCTTTTTTCGGCGGCCGGATGGTAACGAGCGGAGCAGAGGGGGCTTTTTTCTTCATCCTGTGAGAATGTATCGAAAGGCCTCAGGTTCCGCCATGCTGATCTGCATCACACCATATTTTCCGGACGCACCAGCCGGTCGAAAGTCGCAGCATCCACCAGCCCCAGTTCCAGTCCCGCTTCGCGTAGTGTCAGCCCCTTGATATGCGCATGTTTTGCGATCTTGGCGGCATTGTCATAGCCAATCTCCGGCGCGAGCGCCGTCACCAGCATCAATGAGCGATCAAGCAGGTCGGCGATCCGCGTTTCATTCGCTTCCAGCCCCTCGACGCAGCGCTCGGTAAAGCTGTCCATGCCCACGCTGAGCAAGTGAAGCGAACGCAGCACCGCCGCGCCGATCATCGGCTTGAACACGTTGAGTTCCAGATGCCCCTGTAAGCCGCCTACGGTCACGGCCTGATGGTTGCCGATTACCTGGGCCGCAACCATGGTCAGCATTTCGCATTGAGTCGGATTGACCTTGCCCGGCATGATCGAACTGCCCGGTTCGTTGGCGGGCAGGTCAAGTTCGCCCAGGCCCGATCGCGGGCCGGACCCCAGCAGGCGGATATCATTGGCGATCTTGGTCAGCGAGACGGCAAGTGCGTTCAGCGTGCCCGACAGGTGGACCAGGGGATCGTTCGATGCCAGCGCCTCGAACTTATTGTCGGCGGTGCGGAAGGGCAGGGCGGTCAGATCCGCTATCGCCTTCGCCACGGCCACGTCGAACCCCTCGGGCGCATTAAGGCCGGTGCCGACCGCCGTGCCGCCCTGCGCCAGCGCCATCATACCGTGATCGACGGCAGGCTCGATCCGCTTGCGCGCTCGATAGATTTGATGCGCGTAGCCTGAAAATTCCTGCCCCAGCGTCAGCGGTGTCGCGTCCTGCAAATGGGTGCGGCCGATCTTGACGATATGCGCCCACGCCTTCGCCTTGGCGTCCAGCGCATCGTGCAGTCGGTCCAGTGCCGGAAATAGTGCGTCGTGCGCGGCGCGGGCGGCGGCGATGTGCAGGGCGGTGGGAAAGCTGTCGTTGGACGACTGACCCATATTCACATGATCATTGGGATGGATGGGCGATTTGCCGCCCCGCGTACCTGCCAGCATTTCATTGGCGCGTCCTGCAATCACTTCATTGGCGTTCATGTTGGACTGGGTGCCGCTGCCCGTTTGCCAGATGACCAGCGGGAATTGGTCGTCATGGTCGCCCGCGACTATTTCCGTCGCCGCCGCTTCGATCGCGTCGGCAAGGCCCGCCTCCAGCCCGTGCGCGCGATTCACCCGCGCCGCTGCCTGTTTGACGATGGCGAGCGCATGGACGATGCCTATCGGCATATGCTCGGTGACACCGAAGGGAAAATTCTCGATGCTGCGCTGGGTTTGCGCTCCCCAATAGGCGTCGGCAGGCACCTCTATGGCGCCAATGCTGTCGGTTTCTGTGCGGGTATCGGTCATATGCGCTCCTGGACGTAGGATGACGCAGATGTGGGGAGGGGCAGGTGGTCCTGCCAGCCCTTATTTCTTCTTGCCGAAATCCACCGTGACGACATTGGAGCCGTCTTCGCTTGTGACCAGCGGCGTGTCATTTTCGGCCGCCTCATGCGGTTCGAGCAATTCGTCGTCGGCCTGTGCCTGGAATTGCAACGCGAAATTGACTGCCGGATCGACAAAGGCAGTGATCGCGGCAAAGGGGATCACCAGATGCGCGCCCACCTGATTGAAGGTCAGGCTGACCTCGAACCATGTATCGTTGACTTTCAGATCCCAGAATTTGTTCTGGAGGACGATCGTCATCTCGTCGGGAAAACGCTCCGACAGGTGGCGTGGAATGTCAACGCCGGTCGCGTGGGTCTTGAAAGTGATGTAGAAATGATGGCCGCCGGGCAGTCCGCCGGTGGTCGCGACTTCGCCCAACACCCGGCCGACGACAGCGCGCAGGGCCTCCTGGACGATCTCGTCATAGGGAATCAGGCTATCGGGCAGGTCTTCACTCATCCGGCATCTTCCTAACGAGGCTATGCGGCGGGTCAAGAGTGCGCGGTTATCATGGAAGCCCTGCGATGCATTGCATGCGCCATATTAGCCGCTATAGGGCCAAGCCATGCGAACAGCGGACATCCACCGCCACACGGCGGAAACCTCGATCGACGTCACCGTCAATCTCGACGGCACCGGCATCTATAGTGTTTCTACGGGCATCGGCTTCCTCGATCATATGATCGAGCAACTGTCGCGGCATTCGCTGATCGACATGACCGTCAAGACCGTCGGCGACCTGCATGTCGACCAGCATCACACGACCGAGGATACCGCCATCGCGATCGGCGAAGCGCTGGCCAAGGCGCTGGGCGACAAGCGCGGCATCAGCCGTTTTGGTACGGCCCATGCGCCGATGGATGAGACGCTGACGCGCGTATCGCTCGATATGTCCGGCCGTCCCTGGCTGGTGTTCAAGGTGCCCTTCACCGTTCAGCGGCTGGGCGAATGGGATACTGAAATGATCGAGCACTGGTTCCAGAGCTTTGCCCAGAGCGCCGGGATCACGCTGCACGTCGAAAATCTCTATGGCAGCAATAATCATCATATCGTCGAAAGCTGCTTCAAGGGTCTGGCTCGTGCGCTGCGCGAAGCGATCGAGATCGACCCGCGCAAGGCCGACGCCATTCCCTCGACCAAGGGTATCCTGTAATTTGGCTTCGTCGGCGGGCTTTCGGGAATCACGATCATGTTCATCATTTCGCTGACCTACAAAGTACCGATCGAGATGGTGGACTGCCATCTGGACGCGCATGTGGCGTGGCTGAACCAGGGATTGGCCGATGGATGGCTGTTGATGGCGGGGCGCAAGGAGCCGCGCACCGGTGGTATCCTGATCGCGCGCGGTGAGCGGGACATGGTGACGCAAAAGGCCGCGACGGATCCGTTCGTCGTCCACGGCGTCGCTGATTTCGAGATCACCGAATTCGTGCCCAGCCGCGCTGCGCCCGACGTCATGCTTGAAAGCCTTGCCCCGTGATTGCCCTGATCGACTATGGCGCGGGCAATCTCCACTCGGTGCATAATGCGTTGTGTAAAGCGGGGACGAGCGATGTGACGATCACCGCCGACGCCGATATGGTGCGCCGGGCCGACCGCATCGTCCTGCCCGGTGTCGGCGCCTTCCGCGCCTGTCGCGATGCACTGGTCGCGATCCCCGGCATGGTCGAGGCGATGGGCGAGGCCGTGCAGAAGCGCGGCGTCCCTTTCCTGGGCGTGTGCGTGGGCATGCAATTGCTGGCCGATGCGGGGGAAGAGTTTGGGCGGCATGATGGGCTGGGCTGGATAGCGGGCACTGTGCGCCGGATCGAGCGGACTGATCCCGCCATCAAGGTGCCGCATATGGGCTGGAACGACGTGATCCTCAACGGCACGCCGCCGCCGCTGCTGGAGGCAGGCGAGGCTTATTTCCTACACAGCTATCATTTCGATGTCGCCGCTCCCGCCCATGTCGCCGCTGTCACCGACCATGGCGGTCCGCTGGTCGCCGCGGTCGCGCGCGATACGATCATCGGTTGCCAGTTTCACCCGGAAAAGAGCCAGTCCTATGGCCTTTCCTTCCTGTCCCGCTTTCTGGAGTGGCGGCCATGAGCCTTATCGTATTTCCCGCCATCGACCTTAAAGGGGGACAGGTCGTCCGCCTTGCAGAGGGCGATATGGACCGAGCTACCGTCTATGGTGACGATCCCGCCGCACAGGCCATGCTGTTCGCTGACGCCGGCGCCCAGCACCTGCATGTCGTCGATCTCGACGGCAGCTTTGCCGGGCATGCCGTCAATGCAGAGGCGGTCGAGCGGATCGTCAGCCGCTTTCCTGGCCATGTCCAGTTGGGCGGTGGCATCCGCAATCGCGAATCTGTCGAGCGCTGGTTCGATCTGGGCGTGTCGCGCATCGTCATCGGTACGGCGGCGCTGAAAGATCCCGCCTTCGTCAAGGCCGCCGCGCGTGATTTCCCCGGCGGCATCGTCGTCGCAGTCGATGCGCGGGACGGCTTCGTCGCGACCGATGGCTGGGCGGAAAAGTCCGACATGGAAGTGATCGACCTCGCCCGCCGGTTCGAGGATGCGGGGGTCGCCAGCCTGCTGTTCACTGATGTCGGGCGCGACGGCATGCTCAAGGGCTGCAATATCGACGCAACCGTCGAACTCGCCCGCGCCACCGACATTCCGGTGATCGCCAGCGGCGGCGTGGCGGGGATCGCGGACATCCGCATTCTCAGCCTCCACGCAGACGAAGGCATTGAAGGCGTTATCACCGGCCGCGCACTGTATGACGGACGGCTCGACCTGAAAACCGCGCTTGCGGTGGCGCAGGCGGCGGCATGACCGTCCGCACCCGCGTCATCCCCTGTCTCGATGTCGCCAATGGCCGGGTGGTCAAGGGCGTCAATTTCGTGGACCTGCGGGATGCGGGTGATCCGGTCGAGCAAGCCAAGCTCTATGACGCGGCTGGAGCGGACGAACTCTGCTTCCTTGATATCACCGCCACGCATGAGGCGCGCGGCACGATCCTGGACGTCGTGCGCCGCACGGCGGAGGTCTGCTTCATGCCGGTGACAGTCGGTGGCGGCGTCCGCAGCCCGGAAGATGCACGCGCGCTGCTGCTCGCGGGGGCCGACAAGGTGGCGGTCAACAGCGCCGCCGTCGCCCGGCCCGAACTGGTCGCGGACATCGCCGATCGCTTCGGCAGCCAGTGCATCGTCGGATCGGTCGATGCCCGCAAGGTTGGCGAAGGCCGCTGGGAAATCTTCACCCATGGCGGGCGCAAGCCCACCGGTATCGATGCGTTGGCCCATGCGCTGCGGCTGGCGGAGCTGGGTGCGGGCGAACTGCTTGTCACCTCCATGGATGGGGATGGTACGCGCGCAGGTTATGACCTTGCGCTGACCCGCACCATCGCCGATGCCGTTTCCGTGCCAGTCATCGCCAGCGGCGGCGTGGGCATGCTCGACCATCTGGTGGCAGGCGTGATCGAGGGGCACGCCAGCGCCGTGCTGGCAGCCTCCATATTTCATTTTGGTCAACACAGCATTGCTGAGGCGCATCGGGCGCTGGCGGCCGCCGGCGTGTCTGTGCGCGCGGGCTGAACGCCGATTGATGCGAAAGCGTCGATTTACCTTACAGTAACCATATCTGCTCGCCGGGCATTAACCATCGCGCGCAGTTGTCTGCCGTGCCCTTGGCGCTTTGGCACGCCCCCTGCACCCATAGCTTACGTCTGTTTCAACCAACATGGGGTGATGGAAATGAACGTGAACAAACTGTTTCTGGCAATGGGTGCTGCAACGCTGATCGGCGCGGCTACGCCGGCGCAGGCGACCTGGTGCTGGTTTGGCAAATGTGGTGGCTCCAGCAGCGGTGGCACCAGCACGGGTGGTTCGACCAGCAGTTCCGGCGGGGGTTCGACTGGCGGGGCGACCCCGGTGCCAGAGCCGGAGCAGATGGGCCTGTTCGCCATGGGCATTGCGGTCATCGGCGTGCGGATGTTCCGTGCGCGCGCCAAGCGGAAATAAGTGCTTTTAGGTTGACGGGTGGCCCGCGTGGCGCTTGAAGGCGCCATGCGCGCCACCCTTCACCAGCTCGAACAGACGATCCGCCAGCGCCGCGCTGCCGATCCGTCGCAATCCTACGTTGCAAAGCTGAGCGCGCGCGGCCGGGGAAAGATCGCGCAGAAGGTGGGCGAAGAGGCGGTCGAGACTGTTATCGCCGCGCTATCGGGCGACATTGCCGAGACGACGGGCGAGGCCGCCGATCTGCTCTTTCACCTGATCTTGCTGCTGACCGATACCGGCGTGTCGCTGGACGACGTGCTGGATGAACTGGATCGGCGCGAGGGGGTTTCGGGCCTCACGGAAAAAGCATCACGACCCGCCGACTGATGCGACCATGCAGAGGAGGATGTGTCCCTCTGCTTCCATCTTAAGCTTGGCTAATCTTCAGTTTATACTGGGCAGGTAATTCCAGCCGCCGCGAAAACGCGCCATCATCACAATGTCATCATTTTGTGGAAAGCCGCCCCTCATCGCAAGGGAATGAGATGAGGGGCGTATCCTCGATTGCTGTCGGGCATTAAGGACCGCGGGCCATTAACATTTCGTTTATAGATTCGGAAGCGTAATAATACTACGTGGAAAAAAGATATTCCGACATTCTATTGCACGGATGTAAAAGAGCAGTATTTCTTCGCTCGATCTATCGCTGCCGTTCCGCCAGCTTCTCCAGGGCGACAAACCGCTGAGACCAGAGTGCGCCATAGAGCGCCATCCACTCGACCACCGGCCCAATCCCCTTGGTCCGTGCTGCGTAGAATGTCTCGCGGCCTGCACGGCGACTGGTAACAAGACCGGCACGCTTCAGTTGTCCCAGATGGCGCGATACCATCGGCTGTGACACACCTGCCAAGGCGGTAAGAGCATGGACGCTATGCTCGCCCTCACGCGCCAGTCGTTCGAACAGCGACCGCCGGGTGCCATCGCCCAATGCCTTGAAAATCAGATCGCTCGTCATTCGCGCATTCCCATGCCTATTCGGTTATGATAATGACATACCCATATGGTTATGAATGGGTCAAGCCATGGACCTTTGGAACGACATCAGACGCGTTAACGAAAAAAATCTCGGCACCGACTCGAGGTGAGTCCTGCATGTCACACCTACTCGATATTGAGTCCCGCCCCGTCAAGCCGACTCAACATGTCGTGGTTGTGCCGCACACGCCTTGTCGCGTTAACCTTTGTTTGAGGCTCGTTCCTTAACCCCCTGATCTTGACGGGCGAGTCCCGAGGACTCATCCCGATCTTCGACAAGAAGATGGGGGTATGCAGTTCATGGGTGTCATGGAACGGGTCGCTACGCGACGAGCACCGGCGCGCCGGGCAAAGACGGTCGAACGGCCAGCCATTGAAGCCGATCGGCTGCTGCGTGGCGATTGTATTTCGGAAATGGCCAAGTTGCCGGACGGTTGTATCGACATGATCTTCGCTGATCCGCCCTATAATCTCCAACTGGGCGGCGACCTTTTCCGGCCCGAAGGCGGCCGGGTCGATGCGGTCGACAATGACTGGGACAAGTTCGATACTCTGGCAGCCTATGACCGCTTCACCACCGCCTGGCTCAAGGAGGCGCGCCGCATCCTGAAGCCCGACGGCACCATCTGGGTGATCGGCAGCTATCATAATATCTTCCGTGTTGGTGCGTCCTTGCAGGATGAGGGTTTCTGGATTCTCAACGATGTCATCTGGCGCAAGTCGAACCCGATGCCCAATTTCAAGGGCACCC
Organism: Sphingobium aromaticiconvertens; assembly: GCF_037154075.1. Classification (NCBI taxonomy): domain Bacteria; kingdom Pseudomonadati; phylum Pseudomonadota; class Alphaproteobacteria; order Sphingomonadales; family Sphingobiaceae; genus Sphingobium; species Sphingobium aromaticiconvertens. The sequence goes on along the minus strand of NZ_JBANRJ010000001.1, from coordinate 3,736,617 downwards.
GCTTCACCAACGCGCATGAAACGCTGATCTGGGCCAGCCAGGGCGAGGATGCGCGCTACACCTTCAACTATAAGGCGATGAAGACGCTCAACGACGAGTTGCAGATGCGCTCCGACTGGGTGCTGCCGATCTGCGGCGGGCAGGAGCGGCTAAAGCGCAACGGGACCAAGGCGCACCCGACGCAAAAGCCCGAAGCGCTGCTTTATCGCGTGCTGCTTGCCTGCACGAAGCCAGGGGACATTGTCCTCGACCCCTTTTTCGGTACCGGCACGACGGGTGCGGTGGCCAAGCGCCTTGGTCGCAAATGGATCGGTATCGAGCGCGAGGAAAGCTATATCGAGGTCGCACTGGAGCGGATCGAGGCGGCGTTGCCGCTCGACGAATCCTCGCTCACCATCATGCAGACCGCGCGCCAGCAACCCAAGGTTGCATTCGGCACGCTGGTCGAGACTGGTTATCTGGCTCCCGGTACGGCGCTGATGGACACGAAACGCCGCTGGAAGGTGGTGGTGCGCGCCGATGGATCATTGCAGGGCGAGGGCGGCGAAGGGTCGATCCACAAGATGGGCGCCACGCTTCAGGGTGCGCCATCCTGCAATGGCTGGACCTTCTGGCATTATGAGGTGGATGGGGGGCTGAAATCCATCGACGCGCTGCGCCAGACCTATTTGCTGGCCAACGAGCCGTAAGAAGGCCAGGCAAAGCCTGAACGGCCAGACCCCAACGGAACACCAGGATGATCATTCCCGACCTCCCCGCCGATGCCCGCCTCTATCTGCGCCCGATATGGTTCGTGGATTCGCCCTTCGGCCTCGACGGGCAGGTGGCGCGGCTGGGCAACGGGTTGCTGTGGTTCCAGGGTTATGAACTAACGGCTATGCGCGGTGGTGTTCGGGTGGCCCGGCAGGCGATCCCTGTCGCTGACTTTGATGCCGCGATCGGCGCGCTATCCGACCCGCTGGCGGCGCGCGCGCAGGCGCTGTCGACCGCCATCTCGGCCCCGCGTGCGCCGTTCCAACTGGGCGAACGCACGATCCGGTTCGAGGGGCCGCAGGTCATGGGCATTCTCAACATGACGCCCGACAGCTTTTCCGATGGCGGCAAGCATGTTGGCGACGCGCAGGCCGCTGCCGATGCAGGCTTTGCGATGGCGGCGGCGGGCGCTGCGCTGATCGACGTGGGCGGCGAATCCACCCGCCCACGCGCGGCTAAAGTGTGGGAGGGCGACGAAATCGTTCGCATTGTGCCCGTGATCGAGCGGCTCGCTGCCGCTGGCATCCCTGTTTCCATCGATACGCGCAGGGCGGCTGTGATGGAGGCCGCGCTCGCCGCGGGCGCCCATATCGTCAACGATGTGAGCGCGCTCCAGCATGATCCCCGCAGTCTGGATGTCGTTGCGGCGGCGGGATGCCCGGTCATCCTGATGCACGCGCCATCCTCGGGCGAGGATCCGCATGAGAATGATGCAGGCTATGTCGAAGCCGTGACTGACGTGTTCGACGCGCTGGAAGGGCGGATCGCCGCCTGCCTGTCTGCCGGAATCGCGCGGGACAGAATCATGGCTGATCCCGGCCTGGGCTTTGGCAAATCGCTTGCCGACAATTTGGCGCTTACCAACCGATTGGCGATATTCCAGGGATTGGGCGTCCCCCTTCTGTTTGCGGGCAGCCGCAAGCGGATGATCGGCGCTCTCTCCAACGAAGCGCCCCCGGCAGAGCGTTTGGGCGGCTCGATCACTCTAGCTGTTCGTGCCGCCGACCTTGGCGCGCAGATGGTTCGGGTGCATGACGTGCCCGAAACCGTGCAGGCGCTGCGGGTCTGGCGCGGGCTTAAGGACGCGGCGTTGACAATAGCATGAGGCGTTAGCGGGAACAGCCGCCTGTGCTGTCCCGCTATGCGCATTATCTGGTCAAAATGCGGTCGGGCAAATCTCCCGCTCCGGTTTGCAATTGCGTTCGGGATGGTCGCCCTTGGGGCGATCAGCGGTTGACCGCGACAGGGCGGGTGTGGCCAGCCCCAGGCATGAAGCCAGGTAGGCGCGCGCAAAAAGTCTCGAAATCTGTGACATATCCTACTACTTCTGCGCCGGGACATTGTGACGCAAACGATATGGTAGGATGGATATCACCCGCACCTGCTCCGGGCATCGGAACTAAGTCGCAGGGTCTATATAGAATGACTAGTGGGCTACCATTCTGATCGGAAAGCCCCGTTCAATCGGTGCTGTTCGCGACGGCCGCCGTCGGGGTGCCGGCCTCTGCCTCCGGCGCGAAGGTCCGCAGGCTGTCGAGTACGGTCTTGGCGATCGGCTTATATTGCTCGCCCAGCATTTCGGGATAAACGAAGGTGGCCGTCACGATCGACCCATCGGGTTGCTTGAGCAGGCGGACTTCGACGCCATTGCCCTCGCCATCGGTGGCCGTGCCGCGATATTCATTGTCGCCGACGAAATCGCCATCGACCGAGTCCGATCCGCTGCTCACGGCTGCAACGATCTGTTGCAAGTCCTGGTCGTTGGCGTTGCGTTGCCAGATGGCGCGGACGTCCGCGCCTGCGCCTGGGTCCTGATAGACGGCACCTTCGGCGGTGCTGGCGGCGGTGTCCTTTGTCCAGCCTTCGGGGAAGGTGATGGAGAAGCCATGCGCCAGATTGACGTAGTTGCGATTGTCCTCCGTCTTCTGCGCGTCTGTTGCGGCCGCGGCGTTTGCGGCGGCGGCATTGGCGACCGCTGCCAGCTCGTCCTGGCTCGGCAGGTCGTCTACCGGTTCCTGTCGGCCGCAGGCGGCAAGCAGTGCAAGGGAGGCAAAGGCGACGGGGAGCAATTTTCTCATTCCCGCTCCAAAGCATAGGCGGCAGGGATATTCAACAAGGCAGGCACATGAACATACGATAGTCCGCCCCTAGTATCAGGCGGTCACACCCTTATGCTGCATTGTCGATGCCCAGTTCCGCGAGCTTGCGGTAGAGAGTCGAGCGGCCGATACCCAGCCTTCGGGCGACTTCGGTCATGCGTCCGCGATAGTGGCCGATCGCCAGGCGGATCACATCCGCTTCAATCTCCGCCAACTGGCGCACATGCCCATTGCCTTCGAACAGGGTAATGCCTGCGGCGTCCTCATTGGGGTGCGTCGCATCGGCGCGCGCGGCGCCCATGGCGCGCCGGGACGCGATCTGAGATGCGATTTGTGGAAAGTCGAGCGGGGTGAGGGCGTCGCCGTCGCACAGCACGGCGGCGCGGAACAGGGCGTTCTGGAGTTGGCGGACATTGCCTGGCCAGTCATGCTGCATCAACAGCGCCAGCGCATCGCCGGTCAGGCCCAGGCTGCGTAAGCCCGGCTGAGCGGCGATCCGCGCCAGCAGATGGCGGGAGAGGGCGGGCACGTCGCCCATCCGCTCACGCAGGGGCGGCACGGTCAGTTGCACGACGTTGAGGCGATAATAGAGGTCCTCGCGAAACCGCCCGGCCTCTACCTCTTCCAGCAATCGCTTATTGGTGGCAGCGATCACCCGCACATCGACATGGACCGGCGCGCGCGCGCCGACCGGCTGGACTTCGCCATCCTGCAACACCCGCAGCAGCTTGACCTGCGCGTCCAGCGGCATTTCGCTGATTTCGTCGAGGAAGATCGTGCCCATGTCCGCGCCCACAAACTTGCCGACATGCCGGTCGAACGCGCCGGTGAAAGCGCCGCGTTCATGCCCAAACAGCTCCGATTCGACCAGATTTGTAGGAATGGCCCCGCAATTGACCGTCACCATCGGCTGTTTGTGCCGGGGGGAGGCCGCGTGGATGGCGCGGGCGATCACATCCTTGCCGACGCCGCTTTCGCCTTCGACCAGCACGGGGACACGGGCGCGGGCTGCCTTGGCCGCGATGGCGAGCGCCGCGCGGAACTGGGGCGCGGACCCCACCACATCCTCGAAGGACAGGGGGGCGCTGATCTTCTCGGTCAGGGGGCGCAGTTCGCCGGTCGCGCCGGCATCGGCCTGAGTCGCGGCGAGCGCTGCGAGCAACCGGTCAGGAGCGATGGGCTTGGCCAGATAGTCGGTCGCTCCGGCCCGCATCGCCGCCACCGCGACGGCAACACTGTTATGCGCCGTCAGCACCAGGATCGGCAGGGATGGGCGGCGTTCACGAATCTCAAGGATCAGCGGCGTGGGGTCATAATCCGGGCTCCATTGGTCCAGCAGCACCGCATCCAGTTGCATCCCGTCTTGCGTGCCGAGCATTGCAATCGCGGTTTCACTATCGCCCGCCAGCAGCGTCCGCCACCCTGCGCGTGCCGCCAATGCCGATACGAGGCGGCGCTGGGCCGGCTCATCATCGATCAACATCAGCAAGGATATTCCGTCCCGCGCCACTTGCACCCCTCAAAACAGACAGGCCACCCGGTGTAGGGAAGCAAGGTAAAGAGGCGCTTAATCTAAAAGATTTTCTTTGCACTCATCGGGCTTGAGGGGGGGGGCGCTTGACGATAGTAGGGGCGCGGAAATTTATGCAAGGGGACAGACGATATGGCGTCCGAGGGCAATATGAAGAGCGCGAACCAGACCTATGCCGGTTTCACGTCGGTGATGAAATGGGGCACCATTGCTTCCATAGCGGTTGCCGCGCTGGTGGTTCTGCTGATCTCCAGCTGAACTGAGCCGACGATCCGGAGGGGGTGCAAAAGATAATGAAAATAGCAGTAATGAAAGAGCAGGCCGCAGGTGAGCGGCGGGTGGCTGGTACGCCGGAAACGGTGAAGAAGTTCATTGCGCTGGGGGCTGAGGTCGCTGTGGAAGCTGGCGCCGGACAAGCGGCATCGATCGCCGACGCGGACTATGCCGCCGCTGGTGCTGCCGTGGGCGACCGCGCGGCGACCGTTGCAGGCGCAGGCATCGTGCTGGGCGTGCAGGGGCCGGATGCGGCCAGCCTGACCGGCGCCAAGCCCGGCGCGTGGGTCGCGGCGGGGTTCAATCCCTTCGGAGAGCGCGCACGCGTCGAGGCTTATGCGGCGGCGGGTCTTGAGGCGCTGGCGATGGAATTCATGCCGCGTATCACCCGCGCGCAATCGATGGACATCCTCTCTTCGCAATCGAATCTGTCGGGCTACAAGGCGGTGCTGGACGCCGCGTCCGAATATGGCCGCGCTTTTCCGATGATGATGACAGCGGCTGGCACGGTTTCGGCCGCGCGCGTCTTCATCATGGGCGTGGGCGTCGCGGGTCTTCAGGCGATCGCCACCGCGCGCCGTCTGGGCGCGCAGGTGTCCGCCACCGATGTGCGCGCCGCGACCAAGGAACAGATCGAATCGCTCGGCGCCAAGGGAATCTTCGTTGAGAAGGTCGCAGGCATCGAGGGCGAGGGCACCGGCGGCTATGCCACCGAAATGTCCGACGAATATAAGGCCGCGCAGGCCGAACTCGTCTCCAGTCATATCGCCAAGCAGGATATCGTCATCACCACGGCGCTGATCCCCGGTCGGCCCGCGCCACGCCTCATCAGCGACGCGCAGATCGCGTCCATGAAGCCCGGCAGCGTCATTGTCGACCTTGCGGTCGAGCAGGGCGGCAATGTCGAGGGCGCAGTCGCGGGCGAGATCGTCGAACGCCATGGCGTGAAGATCGTCGGCCATCGCAACGTGCCGTCGCGTCTTGCCGCCGATACCTCGGCGCTGTTCTCGCGCAACCTCTATAACTTCCTGTCCGCCTTCTGGGACAAGGAGAAGAATGCGCCGGTGCTGGACGAGGAAATCGGTAACGCCATCCGCCTGACTCAGGACGGCAAGGTCGTGAACGAGCGGCTGCTCGGCTAAGGGGAATGCTTGGCTTCGTGCAATGCACGGGCAGGCCAACGTCCCGCAGCCAATTCGGGATGAACGGGGAGTAGGAACGATGGACTTTATTTCCATCCTATCGGTTTTCGTGCTGGCGTGTTTCGTCGGCTATTATGTGGTGTGGTCGGTCACGCCTGCGCTGCACACGCCTTTGATGGCCGTCACCAACGCCATTTCTTCGGTCATCATCGTCGGCGCGCTGGTCGCTTCGGCGGAGGCGGGGAGCGCGGCGGCCAAATATCTGGGCCTGCTGGCCGTGGTCTTTGCTAGCGTCAACATCTTCGGTGGCTTTGCCGTGACCGAGCGCATGCTGGCCATGTACAAGAAGAAGGAACGCAAGTGATGCATGACGCAGTAGCTGGTGTTCCGCCCTTCGTTGCCCTCGCCTATCTGATTGCGGGCATTCTCTTCATCCTCGCGTTGCGGGGCCTTTCCAGCCCAGCGTCCAGCCGGACCGGCAATCGCTTCGGCATGGCCGGCATGGCGATCGCGGTCGGAACGACGCTCTTCACCCATGACGTGGTGAGCCTGCCGGAGATTGTCGGAGCCATCGCCATCGGTGGCGTGATCGGCTTCATCACCGCGCGCAAGATCGCGATGACGGACATGCCGCAACTGGTGGCGGCTTTCCACTCGCTCGTCGGCATGGCCGCAGTGTTGGTGGGTGCTGCCGCGTACCTTAATCCCGGCGCGTTCGGCATTCTCGATGGTGTGACCGGCGAGATCCACAATGCCAGCCGCATCGAACTGGGGCTGGGCGTGGCGATCGGCGCGATCACCTTCTCCGGCTCGGTCATCGCCTTCCTGAAGCTCAACGGCAACATGTCGGGCAAGCCGATCATGCTGCCGGGCCGCCATGTCATCAACCTCGGCACGCTGGTCGCGATTCTGGCTCTCATCGGCTGGTTCTATGTGATGGCCGCGCCGACTGTGGCCGCGCCCTGGCTGTTCTGGACCGTCATCGGCCTGTCCTTTGCCATCGGCTTCCTGCTGATCATCCCCATCGGCGGCGCGGACATGCCGGTCGTCGTGTCGATGCTGAACAGCTATTCGGGCTGGGCGGCTGCGGCGATGGGCTTCACGCTGGGCAACAGCGCGATGATCATCACCGGAGCACTGGTCGGTTCGTCGGGCGCGATCCTGTCCTACATCATGTGCAAGGCGATGAACCGCAGTTTCATCAGCGTTATCGCAGGCGGCTTCGGCGCGGAATCCGGTCCGTCCGGTGCAGGCGGTCCGGTCATCGATCGTCCCTACAAGCGTGGCTCTGCCGAGGACGCCGCGTTCCTGATGAAGCAGGCCGACAGCGTCATCATCGTGCCGGGTTACGGCATGGCCGTCAGCCAGGCGCAGCACGCGCTGCGTGAGATGGGCGACCTGCTCAAGAAGGAAGGCGTCAAGGTCAAGTACGCGATCCATCCGGTCGCAGGCCGTATGCCGGGTCACATGAACGTGCTGCTGGCCGAAGCCAATGTCTCCTATGACGAGGTGTTCGAGCTGGAGGACATCAACGGCGAGTTCGGTCAGGCCGACGTCGCCTTCGTCATCGGGGCCAACGATGTGACCAATCCGGCGGCGAAGACCGACAAGACCTCGCCCATCTATGGCATGCCGATCCTGGACGTCGCCAACGCCAAATCGGTGCTGTTCGTGAAGCGCTCCATGGGCGGCGCGGGCTATGCCGGCGTCGATAACGAGGTCTTCTACATGGACAACACCATGATGCTTCTGGCCGACGCAAAGAAGATGGTCGAGGAAATCGTCAAGGGTCTGGCCCATTAGGCTTTGACCTTTGGGGGCCGCTTCCCCTAACTCTTTAAGGGACGGTTGGGCATCCTGCCTGACCGTCCCTTTCCATATGTGAAGGTTTCAGGGGTTTCGATGCATAAACTTGGTCTGATCGGCGGTCTTAGCTGGACGTCCACCGCCCGCTACTATGAGATCATCAACCAGACCGTGCACCGCACCAAAGGTGGGCAGAACAGCGCGCCTTTGCTGATCGAGAGCCTTAACTTTGCCGAAGTTGCGCGCTGCGCCACGCAGGACGACTGGGATTGCGCATCCGGGCAACTGATCGGCGCGGCCCAGCGGCTGGAGCAGGCGGGAGCGAAATGCCTGCTGATCTGCGCCAACAGCATGCACCGCATCTACGAACAGGTTCAGGCCGCCGTTGAGGTTCCTATCCTCCACATTGCCGACCTGGTGGGGCAGAAGATGAAGGCCGAGGGTGTTGAGAAAGCCGCCCTTATCGGCACAGGTAATGTGATGAAGGAAAAATTCTACCGCCAGCGGCTGGTTGGGCACGGCATCTCTTTGTTGCCTGCCGACATGGATCTGGCCGATCGGATCGACCGCATTGTTTATGATGAACTGGCTGTGGGCAAGGTGAGCCGCGAGTCCGAACGCTTCATGAAATCGGAAATGACCGATATCGCCAAGGAAGATGTCCAGGCGGTGGTCCTTGCCTGCACCGAACTGGAGATGATCGTGGACGTGAAGGCGAATGTGCTGCCGATCTATGATTGCACGTCCATCCATGCCAAGGCAGGGGCTGCCTTCATCCTGAGCGAGTGAAAGAGTGTTTGAGAATGGCTGCCGGTCGGTCTGACTGTGCTTTTGGGCGCTGGACGCGTCCCGATTTTGCCCAATTCCCAACCACTCGCTGAGCGCCCTTATTTCATCGGGGTCCAGGTCTGGGTCTTGCAGAAGAAGGCGATGCAGCCCTGTACCTTCAGTGTGCCGTCGCCATTGCGGCTGACCTTGCTGTTATAGCTTTTGCCACTTTCGGGATCGTAGATCGTCCCTTTCCAATGCGCGCCCGCGTCGCTGAAGCTGCTGAGGATGGCCAGCCCTTCCAGCGGCTTGTTGCGCAGTTTGGGATCAGGATTGTTGGTATCGGTGTGGGGACGGCCGGGCGTGGGCTTCACGATCCTGGCGATACGCCCGCACACGCTGTTACCGCAGGATGCGATCTCGACGATCGCCTTGCCTTCAACGGTGAGCCAGCGCCCGCTGATCGGCTGCGCCGCATGTGATGGGGTGGCGGCAATCAGGGCGCTCAGGAAAAGGCCGCTACCCATGAAAAGACGAGTGCCGATGCGCTTGAGCAAGATGCTGTCCTCTCCTTGTTATAGCATAAGCATAGGAGAGGGGGCGGGCCGCAGCCAGCACGAAATGCGGCGGAAAAGGGTGGGAAGGATGCGCCGCTACGGCAGCGCGCCCTCCTGACCGCAAATTTTCAGAAGGCGGTGCTGATCGAGCAGGCCGCCGGACCCAGGATCACGACGAACAGGGTCGGCAGGATGAAGAGAATCAGCGGCACGGTCATGATCGCGGGCAGGCGAGCGGCCTTTTCTTCCGCGCGCATCATGCGTTCGTGGCGGAATTCGGCCGACAACACGCGCAGGGCGGAAGCCAGCGGCGTACCATATTTCTCCGTCTGGATCATGGTCGTGACCACGCCCCGGACCGCGTCCAGCTTGACGCGTGAGGCGAGATTTTCGAACGCCATGCGGCGCTCGGTCAGGAAGCTGAGTTCAATCGCCGTCAACTGAAACTCGTCGCCCAGCTCAGGATAGGCGCGCCCCAATTCGCGGGCGACGCGGTTGAAGGCGGCATCGACCGTCAGGCCGGCTTCGGCGCAGATGACCAGCAGATCGAGCGCATCGGGCAGGCCCTTGCGGATTGCGGCGGACCGCTTCTGCACCTTGTTGTTGATGAATATGTCGGGCGCTTTATAGGACAGCAGCAGCGCAACGGTGAAGGCCATGAAACGCTTCATGCCGCCCCATTCCGGGAACGCCCCCACGCCATAGAGCATGATGGCGGCGAATCCGCCGACCACAATCGGCAGGACCATGCGGCCAAAGATGACAGCCACGGCCCAGTCCTTCGACCGGATACCCGCCTGCGACAGGCGAATCTGTGCGTCCTTCAACTGATCGTCCTGCAATATTTTGAGGCTGGACAGGAAGGATCGCATCTGGTCGGTGGTCTGGTTCTTCCTGACCAGCTTGGCGCGGCGCTTGGCGGTAGAGGCTGTAATGCCCGCCTTGAGCTGTTCGCGGCGCTCATTGAGTGCCTTGACCCGCTTGGCCATCGGATCGCGCACGGTCATGATCGCATAGAGTGCGAAGAGTACGGCAAAAGTGGCGAGTGCGGCCAATAGCGTACCGACATCGGTCGCCGACAGGCCGAACAGGGTCGATCCGGGGTGAGGTGCTGCGTTCATCGTCCTGTCCTGCCCCTTAGATTTCGAAGTTGACCATTTGCGCCATGATGAAGGCGCCAATGCCCATCCAGCACATGCCGCCAATGCCAATCACCTGCATGAGCGACAGGCCGAAAAGGCCCGCAGGGTCGGGGGTGAAGAACGGAGCCATATAGTTGAAATTGATGTAGCAGATCATCACGAACACCAACGGCGGCAGAGCGCCAATAATATAGGCCGACGCCTTGGATTCCGACGACATGGCGCGGATCTTGAGCTTCATCTGCGCGCGTTGGCGCAGCACGGTGGCAAGGTTTGAAAGTGTCTCGGCCAGGTTGCCGCCCGTTTCGCGCTGGATCGACAGTGTGATGACGAAGAACTGAAATTCCGCTGTGCCCAGGCGATCTGCGGTTTCCTGCAACGCCTGATCCATCGTCCTGCCAATCTTGATGCGCTCGGTAATCAGCTTGAACTCTTCCCCGACGGGACCGGGGATTTCTGAGGATACGATACCCAGCGTCTCAGCAATGGGCAGGCCAGAGCGCAGGCCGCGCGTCAGCAATTCCAGCGCATCGGGGAATTTCGCGGTGAACTTCTGCACGCGCTTGGCTATCGTTCGCCCGACCCACCAGTGCGGCAGGCCAAGGCCGGCGGCCAGTCCAACAAAGGCGGCCAGCAGCGGCGGAAAGCCGCGCAACATCAGCAGGGCGGTCAAGCCCAGCGCGATGCACGCACAGCTGATCATATAGCCGTTCAGCGTCCATTTCTTGCCTGTCATCTTCAGGCGCTTGGTCAGCATTTCCGGGTTCGGGATCAGCGACGTCAGCATTTTCATGTCAGCGGTGGTCGAGCGATTGGAAATCGCCTTGCGCATCCGCGCTTCCAGAATCGATTCGGCTGAATCGCTGTGGCGGCCACGAATGGTCGCCAGACGCCGCTTGCTCGCCTTGTCCGGTGAGGGACCGGCAAAGGCCATGACTGCCATACCCAAAAGGGTGGTCAGCAATATTGCCATCAGGATGATCTTGCCGTCCATGTCAGCCCAACCCCGTCACTTGTTCTGGCCCATATTCCGGCCGCATTTGCATCAGGCGTTGACCGAACCGGCCTTGTCCTTGCGGCGAGAGGCCACCAGACCCTTGAGGCCGCCGATCTTGCCCATCAGGGAATCGCCGCGCTTGCCGGTACTCTTGCCGTTCGCCTCGTCGCTATCCTCGGCCGCGGCGCCCAGTACCTGCTCCATCATCAGGGTGCAGGCAGCGGCAACCTTGCTGCCCTTGGCGGCGTCGGCCAGCGTCTTGCCCAGTTTTGCGGCCTGCGCGGCAATGCGCTGGTCGAAAGGGATCAGGACATCGATCTTGCGTTCGATCGACTGTTCAAAATCCTTGCGGGTGATTTCGACCGTATTGCTGTGGACCTGATTGGCGACCACGATCACGCGCGACTGGGGTGCGTTGGACTTGAGCCAGGAGAGAAGGCGGATCGAATCGCGCGCGGCCGCCAGCGTCAGTTCGGTGACGACCACTGTGACGTTCACATCGGCCATCAGATGCGGATGCTGGATCAGCATGCCGCGCGGCAGGTCGACGACGCTGCATTCAAAGGCGGCGCGGAATTCCTCCAGCAGTTGATAGAAGGCCCCGCCATCCGTCAACATCGGCTGGCTGATCGGCGCTTCGGCCGACAGGATCGCCAACGTGTCGCTGGCGCGCACCATCGCGCGCTCGATGAACAGTCCGTCGATGCGGCTTGGGTTTTCGATCGCGTCAGTCAGGCCGCGGCCCGGCTCCAGATCCATCGCCAGCGCATTGGTGCCGAAATGGATGTCCAGATCGAGGAGGGCGGTGGGTCGCTTCTTCTTTTCGCTCAGCATCCAGGCCAGCGAGGTCGCCAGCGAGGAGGCGCCCGCACCGCCGCGTGTGCCGATGACCGCCGTGGTCATATGCGGATGTTCGGTGCTCGCTTCGACGCGCGGCGACAGGAAAACGGCCTGTGCCTGTACCAGAGCATCGCGCAACTGGTCCGCGCCAAAGGGTTTGAGCAGATAGTCCTGAATGCCGCTGGAGATGAGGTCGCGATACAGGCGGACGTCATTCACTTGGCCTGCCGCGATCACGACCGTGCCCGGCTCGCACACTTCGGCAAGGCTGTTGATGTCGTTCAGCGGATCGCCACTTTCCGACATGTCGATGAACAGAATTTGCGGGGACGCGCTGATCGACAGGCTCTGGACAGCGTTACGCATGCCGCCCTTCGCGACCTTTTCGGGCGCCCAGCCCAGTTCGGCGGCTACGCTGCGGAGCAGGTCGAAACTATGATCGTCGCAGACGAAGGCGTGGAAGGGATCACGCGTTCCGGCGATCCCCGGTTTCCAAGGTGCGTTCATGTCAGTTGCCCCCCGTCAGGGTCTTGAGGTCGCCCGAGCCGGTGGGCTTCTTTTCGAGATAGGTGGAGATGGCGCGGTTCGACGTTGCCGTCCGCAGGCCGCTTTCGGTCGTCTGTCCGCGCACCAGGTCTTCCGGGTTCGCGACCATCGCCGCCAGATTGCTGTTGATGCCGCACCCGAAATTGGACGAGGTCGACAGGTTCATGTTGGTTTCCGCCTTGGTCGTCCAGTCCGGGCAACCGGGGACGGAGGCGGTCGCACGCCGCACGACCAGCCGCACGGCTCCTTCGGGCGGAGCGCCATCGGCAGCGCTGCTGTCCTCGCCGACCAACAGGCCATGACGCGCGACAAGATTGGCGATGCCCTCGCGCAGAGTGGGGCTGGAATAACCCGCATCGGTGACGATCGCGACCTGATCGCCATAGCCAAGGCCGATGGAAACCAGCCATTCGTTCATGCGCTGGGCCTCAGTGTCGGACAGGCCACCATCGGCGCCCGCCTGCACATCAAAGGCATAGGCGGCATAGCTGACGACTGGCTGATGGATCGATTCGACGCTGCGATTGTCGCGATCACGCGCATGGGCGGCGACCGGCAGGGCGAGCGCGCCGATCAGCGCGAGCGGGACGATGGTCATTGGGGCAAAGCGCATCATGTCTCTCGTCCTTCCTTAGAAGCTGAAGCCGGGGGCTGCGTCGCTGGCCTTGCCGGCGCGCCTGGAGTCGTCGCGGTTGGCGACGGCGGGCAGGGCGGTCGACGCCTGCGGGCCGGGAATGGGGGCCATAGGCGCGCGGCTCGGCATTTCGCTGCGTTTGCCGCTGACGCCGTCTGCGCCCTGTTCCAGGAACAGGCCCTGGCCGATATTGGCGTTGCGGAAACCGTCCGTGGGCAGGCGAATGTCCGACGCGTTGACCGGTTTCACCAGATAAGGGGTGACGACGATCACCAGTTCGGTCTCGTTGCGCTGGAAGGCGCGCGATTTGAACAGGCTGCCCAGGATCGGGATATTGCCCAGCCCCGGCACTTTGTTGATCGTATTGCCGGTTTCGTTGCTCAGCAGTCCGGCGATCATGAAGGCCTGACCCGAACCCAGCTCGACCGTGGTTTCCGCCGTTCGGCTCTTGAGGGCGGGAACATTGGAATTGATCGAGAAGTCGAGGCTGGACACCGTCGGGCGTACCCGCAGAGAGATGCGGCCATCGGCGAGCACAGTCGGCGTGAAGGCCAACTGCACGCCATATTGCTTGAACTCGATGCTGTTGCCCTGTGTGCCGTTGCTGACGGTATAGGGATATTCGCCACCCGCCAGGAAGCTGGCGGTTTCACCGGACAGCGACGTCAGGTTGGGCTGCGCCAGCGTGGTGGCGAGGCCGCTCGTTTCCGCCAGGTCCAGCGCTGCGGCGACGTCCAGGCCGAACAAGCGGGCGACTCCGCCGATGCTGTAGCTGCCATCGATGGGGTTGCTGAATGTCCATGTGGCGGGACCGGTGCCATTTGGCAGCACGTTGGTTACGCCGGGGGGCGGGCTATAGTCGACGAAATTGCGACTGCCGCCGCCGATGTTGCCGATGACCTTGCCACCGCTGCGATCGGCGGAAGCCCAGTTCATGCCGATCTTGTGCCCGACATCGCGGCTTACCTCTGCGATCTTGACCTGAAGGTTCACCTGCAAGGGCGTCGCCATCAGCAGGCGGCTGACCACGGTCACATCCTTGCCGACGAAAGCCTGCGTCAGCCGTTCGGCTTCCGCTGCGTCTTCGGGCGCCTTGATCGTGCCGGTCAGCAGGACCATGCCGTTCATCTTGTTCACGGCGATGTTCGCTTCGGGCATCGCGACTTTCAGCATCTGGTCGATGCTGGTCAGGTTGTTGCCGACGCGGACCGTGCTGGAAAACAGTACCTTGCCAGTGCTGGAGGTCGCAAACACTGTGGTTTCACCCGGCTTTTTGGCCAGCAGATAGAGCTGGTTGTTGGACCGGACATGCACGTCGACCACTTCTGGATCGGCGATCACGATGTCGCTCATCTTCGCGGGCAGGTTGACCACGCGGCTGCTGCCGACCGACAACAGGATCGCATTGTCCTGAGCGGCGGCTTGGGCGTTCAGTGCGGCGGTCGGCGTGGCGATGGCAGCCAGCGCGACGCTGATGGCGATGGCGGGACCGGCGATCGGCTTGATGGCCGCGCGGGTCGACCCGCTGCGGGCCAGAATATGCATCCCCTTCATCTTACTTCCCCCCGACCGGAACTTCGGTCACATTGGTGCCGCGTGCGACGCGGATCACTGGTCCCTTGTAGCTGGCCGTTGCCGCGCCACCCGGTGCCATCGGTGTTGTTGCACCGGCGTCGGCCTTGGCAGGCACGGAGCTGCGCTGGTAACGCGACACGTCCGCACCGGTCGAATAGGTTGAACCCCGGTCGATGGGGCGGGCGGCGATCTTGGCCAGCGCCTTTTTCTCGGCCGCCGGATTGGTGCCATCGGGCAGGTCGATCTCACCGCCAGCAATCGCCGCATCCAGGTCCGATGCGGTGTCGGCCATCGAACGGAGCGATAGCGACAGTGAACCGATGGTCTGGGCGACCGCGATTTTCTCGGCGATCTTGGGTGTCACTTCGATGGTGACGTTGGAATAGGTCTGGACGACCGGCTTGCCATCGGCACCCATCGCGTCGGTGCGCTGATCGGTTGCCAGGACGCGCAGGTTGCGCAGGATGGTCTCGGATACTTTGAGCGGATCGCCGTCGCCGCCGCCCGACACCGACTGGGTCAGGACCAGATCGACGCGGTCACCGGGAAAGATGAAGCCCGCCACGGAGCTTTGCGCGGATACAGGCACCGTCACGGCGCGCATGCCCGCCCCCAGAGCGGCGGCCAGGAAGCCACGGTCGCCGGGCTTGACGAGGGAACCCTGCGTCAGCGGCTGGCCGGCGGTAATGGCGTTGCGGACAACGGCGCCTGCAAGCTGCGCGGGATCGGCCTGACCCTTCAGGTAATAGACCTGTTCGACCAGATCCTTGGGCCAGGGCTGATAGCGGAAGCTTTCAGCGTCGAGGATGGTGCCCACCGGCAGAGCCTTGGTCGCGACCAGCACATGCGGTTGGTCTGCGGCGGTCGGCATTGCCGCGGCGTTGACCTGGGGCGACCCGGAGGTGTTGAACATGCTCCGCGCCAGCAACGCGGTGGTCACCGCTATGACTAGCGCCCCCACCAGCAGCACGATCTTCTTTGCGTCCATGACGAAACTTGCTCCCTCAACCGGGGGTATTCAGCCCCTCACCGTGCAGACATCAGGCAAATTGGTTAATATATCGTTCGCCAACCAACCAAAGGGCGGCCAATGCTATGGCGACTCCATAGGGTATTTCGGGTTGGCCAAGCCGCCGGGTCATCCGATGATGGACGACAGTGGCGATCGTGACGCCGCCGCCCAGCAGCGCCATCAGCGTCAGCATCGACAGGACGGCCATCGGGGGGAACCACAGCGCCAGTGCGACGAGCAGTTTGACATCGCCTCCGCCCATCCACCCCTGGGCGAACAGGAAGGCGAACACCATGAAGACGCTGACCGCCAGTATCAACTGAACGGCCATGCCCGGCCAGACAGGCAGGTCGCAGGCGATCCAGTAGATCGGCGCCAGAAGCGCAATGGCGATATTAAGGCGATTGGAAATGATGCGGGACTTGAGGTCCGTGACCGCAGCCCATATCAGCAGCATCGCCAGCAGGACTGTTAGTCCCAGTTTGAAATATTCCCCCATCATGGGACCAGAGGTCTAGACCCAATGGCTTACCAAATCGTAACCATGTCCTGATGGATTCGCCAACACACGCATTTGACCCGCGCGCCTCCGTTCCGGCGGCCTTTGACCGCCGCGCCTGGCCGGACGGGGGACTGTTCGACCATTGGACTGCGCCCGATGGCTGGTCGCTCCGTCGCTACCGATTGGGATCGGGGACACGGGGGCAGATGCTGCTGTTGGGCGGGCGCGGCGACGTGATCGAGAAATATCTTGAAGTGATGGCGCATTGGGCCGCGCTGGGGTGGGCGGTGACGACCTTCGACTGGCGCGGGCAGGGCGGGTCGGGCCGCCTGACCGATAATCCACTGACCGGGCATATCGAGGATTTCGGTCAATGGATCGCTGACTTTGGCGCGCTCGCTGTGGACTGGCGGGGGCAGGGGGATGGTCCGCATGTCATGCTGGGTCACTCGATGGGTGGCCATTTATTGCTGCGTGCTTTGGCCGAGGGGGTGGCCGCGCCCGATGCCGCCATATTGGTTGCACCGATGTTGGGGTTGCATACCGGCGCGCTGCCTGATGCCATCGGCTATGGCCTGGCGCGCATCATGTGTCGTCTGGGACAGGACAAGCGCATGGCCTGGACCCAGCAGGAGGGGTCGGAGCGTCTCGATCGTCTGCGTCAGAAGCGGCTGACGCACAGCCCCGAACGCTATGCCGATGAACTGTGGTGGCGCGAGTATAATCGCGGCATCGCGCTTGGCCCGCCCAGTTGGCGTTGGGTGGAGCAGGCCTTCGAATCGACGCGCTCGCTTGCGGCTAGTCCGGCGCTTGCGCGGCTGGCGCTACCCCTGCTCATCCTTGCGGCTGATGCGGATCAGTTGGTTTCAACACCCGCCATCCGCCGGATCGCCACCCGCCTGTCTACCGCACAGATGCATGTCTACGGCCCGGAGGCGGCGCACGAAATCCTGCGCGAATGCGATGCCGTCCGGCTCGACGCCCTGTCGCGCATCGACAGCTTTCTGGACCGATCCGCACCGTGACATCGGTCGATATCGTCATTGTCGGCGGCGGTATGGCGGGCGCGAGCCTGGGCGCGCAGCTTGCCGCTCATGCCCGGACCCTCATATTGGAGATGGAACCGGTTGCGGGTTATCACGCCACCGGCCGTTCGGTCGCTTTCTGGCAGGAAAGCTATGGTGGTCCCTCAATCCAGCCTCTCACCACGGCGTCCGGCCCATTGCTGGAAACGCCAGATCCCGATCTGTCGGACCGATCCTTCCTGTCCCCGCGCCGCACCTTGCACATTGGGCGAGCCGACAGCGCAGCGGCGCGCGACGCGATGCTCCGCACATGGCAAGGGAGCGTGGCCCTGACTGCGGTCGATCCCGCCGCTTTTGTCCCCGGCCTGCGGCCCGACTGGACCATTGGCCTTTATGAACCCAGCTGCCGCGACATCGACGTGACCGGCCTGCATCAGGCTTGTCTCGCGCAGTTTCGCCGTCGCGGCGGACGGGTGATGACCGGCGTACCCCTTCGCGCGGCTCGGCGTGATGGCGCGGGATGGCGGACAGAGGCGGGTGATGAGGTCATCCACTGCGGCATATTGGTCAACGCTGCGGGCGCCTGGGCCGACACTGTGGCGCAAATCTGCGGTGTCCGCCCGCTGGGCATCACACCGCTGCGCCGCACCGTCGTTCAACTGCGCGTGCCGACCTTGCCGTCGCCCGACCTGCCACTGGTCATGGATCTGGAGCAGCGTTTTTACTTCAAGCCGGAGGGGGCGGATCGCATCTGGCTCACCCCACATGATGAAGTGCCGTCCACCCCCTGCGATGCCGCGCCAGAGGAACTGGCGGTGGCGCAGGCGATCGACCGCTTCAGTCGCGCGGTTGACTGGCAGATCGCGGGTGTAGAACGTAAATGGGCGGGCCTTCGCAGCTTCGCGCCTGACCGGACGCCGGTCTATGGCTTCGATCCCGACAGCCCCGGCTTCTTCTGGTTCGCAGGGCAGGGGGGCTTTGGCATCCAGACTGCGCCTGCCGCCGCATTGCTGGGCAGCAACCTGATCCTCGATACGGCACGTCCGGCCCCCATTGCCAGCATCGACGCCGAGGTCTATTCCCCAAAGAGGTTTCGGTAACACAATGAACCAGGAGAGATCTCATGGCGCACAAGTTCGTGATCGAGAAAAACAAGGCCGGCGAGTTTGTCGCCAAGTTCAAATATAATGCAGAAGTGATCTTCTGGACCGAAGGCTATACCAGCAAGGCGAGCGCGAAGAACGCGATCGAATCGATCCTGAAGAACGGCCCCGGCGCCCCCGTCGAAGAGGCGGAATAACCACCCCCTTCCTATCGTCAGTCCGTTCCATGTCCTCGCGTCGTCAAATGACCGCGCGGGGACTGGGCGCGTCCTGCCCGTTCGAGCTGGCTAGCGCCCGGCGCGGTGGTTGAGGTCGTGGCCCAGCGCCAGGATGCCCACGCCCAGTAGCGTGTAGAAGCTTTCCTGCATGCCATGATCCATCGTCAGCGCACCCGCCATGATGCCAAGGCCCAGCGATCCGATCGCCGCGGGCATCATGAACTTATGCACCATCGCGCCATGACCCAGCGAGATTGCACCCAGCAGGATCGCCAGCACCAGGCCCGCTTCATGGAAGATCGGGCTTTCGAAAATGCCGCCCGCTGAGGCCAGCAACCCCAGGATGACGGCGGTTGCGAAGCAATGGGCGACGCACAGTCCAGACAGGGCTATAGCGATCCGGTCGAACCGTCCGCTCATCAGGCTATTACGCAGGCTGTTTGTCATCGTGGCCGCTACATAGGCGTGGGCCGGTAAAGATACAACATATCATTGCAATTTTATGCACTATGGGCGTCACATAATCTTGCTGCGCGATTGTCGGGGATTTAGGCCGCCAGACGGATACAGTTCCGCCCGCCATGCTTGGCCTGATACAGCGCCTTGTCGGCTGCCTCCAGCGCGGTGGTTCCGTCCTCCATATCATTGAGCTGGACGAGACCCGCGCTGAAAGTGATCGACAGACTGCGGCGCGCATCCACAGGCACGATCATCGAAGCCACCATTGCCCGAAGTCGTTCACAGACGGTGCTTGCATGGGCGAGGTCCGTATTGGTCAGCAGAATGGCGAATTCCTCGCCCCCCAGTCGCCCGATCATGTCGCCGTCACGCACTTCTGGCCGCAATTCGTCGATAAAAGCGCGGAGCACGCGGTCGCCTACGGCGTGGCCATATTGATCGTTGACCCGCTTGAAATGATCCACGTCGATCAGCGCCAGGCAGGATGTCTCGCTTTTGCTGCCATTGGCCACGATCTTGTCGAGTCGTTCCAGAAAGGCGCGACGGGTTGCGGCTCCGGTCAGTTCATCGACGTTCGCGACCGCCTTTAATTCACGCTCGACCGCCTTGTGGCGCGACATGTCGCGCAGGGTGCTGACGATGCCGGTGGGCACGCCACGTTCATCCAGAATCGCCTGCGCGACCATCTCGTACCAGATGGTGTTGCCGCTGCTTTCCCGGCGACGAAACTCGACCATGTGGATCGCGCCCGGCTCGGAAAGCGTCTTGTGATGGGTGGCGATCACCAGCGCCCGGTCCCCCGCATCCACGAAGTCGGTCGCCGATCGTCCGACCATCGCCTCGGGCGTCTGCCCAATCCTCTGGGTGACGGAAGGGGAGGCATATTGAATGATCCCTTCCGCATCGATGTTCAGCACCACGTCGCCGCTATGGTCGGCAATGATGCGGTAGCGTGCCTCGCTGTCGCGCAGCATCTGGAACAGGCGCTTGCGGCCGTTCAGTTCGGCGGCGACCGGCACCGATATGAGGAAGCTGAACGCGAGATAGAATTGGAAAAATTGCGTTCGCTCGCCGATCGGCCCGTCGATCATGTCGATCGGACCAGCGCCCGTCAGGGTAGCGAAACCGCCGATACCGACCAGCACCAGAATGGCCGCCGACGCGCCCAGATGGCCGATGCGAAAGGCGATCAGGACCAGTGGCAGCATTGGCAGGAAAAGCATGGGATAGGCTGTCTGGTGGAACGTCACCCAACTGATGGTGGTGAACAGCGCCAACAGCCCAACCGCTTCCAGCTTCATCGGTAATGCGGCTTCGCGTAGCCATCGCTTGGCTTCGCCCTGGAGCAGCACCACCAGACTTGGCCCGCAGATCAGCGCACCCAGAACATGGCCGGTATACCAGGCCAGCCAATTCGTCCAAAAATCTTTGCCCGTAACGGCGGACGCGATGAAGGCCGATCCGAAGGCGCCCACGACATTAGCCACGCAGCACAGCGCTGCGACGAACACGAGCAGGGGCTTTAAAGATCCGGCGACGACATTGCCCGGCACGAAATGCCGATGCAGCGATGCTACGATCAGCGCCTCGGCCATATTGATGACGGCCATCGGTATGGCGGCCTGCGGTCCCATGCCGAACAGGGTAGTGGCGATCGCGCTGGTGATTGTGCAGGCCGCAATCGGCCGC
Organism: Sphingobium aromaticiconvertens; assembly: GCF_037154075.1. NCBI lineage: Bacteria > Pseudomonadati > Pseudomonadota > Alphaproteobacteria > Sphingomonadales > Sphingobiaceae > Sphingobium > Sphingobium aromaticiconvertens. The sequence goes on along the minus strand of NZ_JBANRJ010000001.1, from coordinate 3,715,946 downwards.
CACCAATAGCTGGTGGGCGTCGTCAGCAGTTCCGCCATCAGGAAGGCGTTGGCCACCCAGATAAAGGCAAGAGCACCCTCGAACCGCGATGTCAGCAGCGCCAGCGTCGCGGTCGCGAAATAGACCAGGCTGGTGATCACCGGCTGGAGAATCGGGGAAGGGGTGCGCGGAATGAACATGGGTTTGAACGGGCTGCTGTAGCGTCCGTTGGTTAAGATATGTTCACGGCTGCACCGGTTGGTGACGGTCGTGTAGAAAAAGAAACGCCCGGAAGGATGAAGGGTACATCCTTCCGGGCGAAGCCCCGGCGTGGGACGGGGGGAGGCCCCACGCCGGTAAAAGTGTCAGGCCAGAACGATCAGGCCGAAGCGTCGGCCAATGTCTGGTCGGTCGGGGTGGAGATGGATGGGTTGCGATCCTTGATCGTCGCCCGTGCCTGCCGCACCCCTGCACCATAATCGGCATGAACCTGATCGAACAGCTTGCACTGCCGCTCCTGTATTTCATCAGGTATGTCGCCCATGGCCGCTGCGATATTGGCGAACAGCCGCTGTTTCTGTGCATCGTCGAACAGTTCGAACAGCGCGCGGGGCTGGGCGAAATCGTCATTGCCATCGCGGTGATTCCAACGATCCGCGTCGCCCGAAATCTTCAATGACGGCTCAAGATACTTGTTGTCCTCGACCGGTCCGCCAAAGCTGTTCGGCTCATAATAGGCCGCGGGGTTCGGATTGTTCGGCGTGAACCGCATCGCCCCGTCCTTGTGGTAATTATGGACGGGCACTTTGGGCGCGTTGACCGGCAGCGCTTCATAATGGGTGCCGATCCGGTGGCGATGCGCGTCGGCATAGCTGAAGATGCGCGCCTGTAGCATCTTGTCGGGCGAAAAGCCGATGCCCGGCACGATGTTGGACGGCGACATTGCCAGTTGCTCGATCTCCGCGAAATAATTGTCGGCGTTGCGGTTCAATTCCATCACGCCGATGTCGATCGGCGGATAGTCGGCATGGGGCCACACTTTGGTCAGGTCGAACGGATTATAGGGCGTCTTGTCGGCGTCCAGTTCCGGCATGATCTGCACCTGCACCTTCCATTTGGGGAAGTTGCCGGTCTCGATCGCCTCGAACAAATCTTCCTGCGTCGACTCGCGGGTCCGCCCCACGACGCCGGCTGCCTCTTCATTGGTCCAGTGCTTGTGGCCCTGCATCGTCTTGAAGTGGAACTTCACCCAAAAACGCTCATCGGCGTCATTGATGAAGCTGAACGTGTGGCTGCCATAGCCATTGATATGGCGCACGTCGGTCGGCAGGCCGCGGTCCGACATCAGGATCGTGACCTGATGCAGCGATTCGGGGCTGAGCGACCAGAAGTCCCACATCGCGGTGGGCGAACGTAAATTGGTGCGCGGGTGGCGTTTTTGTGTGTGGATGAAGTCGGGGAATTTTAGTGGATCACGCACGAAGAAGACCGGCGTATTGTTGCCGACCAGATCCCAATTACCCTCGGCTGAGTAGAATTTCATGGCAAAACCGCGCACATCACGCTCGGCGTCCGCTGCGCCCGCTTCGCCAGCGACGGTTGAAAAGCGCAGGATCATCGGCGTCTGGGTACCGGGCTGCAACACCTTGGCCTTGGTATATTTGCTGATGTCACCGGTGATCGTCAGCGTGCCGTGCGCGCCCCATCCCTTGGCGTGGACGACACGCTCTGGAATGCGCTCGCGATTCTGGTGGGCCAGCTTTTCGATCAGCTGATAATCCTGAAGCAGCAACGGGCCGCGCGGTCCGGCGGACAGGCTGTTCTGATTGTCGGGTATCGGTGCGCCTGCACTGGTTGTCATTGTCGGCTTGTCGGCCATAGTCATCCTCCTCGGCTTGAACGGGGCGATCCTACGCCTCTGCTCAACACACGAGAAATTAATTAAACCGCCCTCACTGATCGACTGAGCGATAAAAGCCCCTGGTCTGTCGAAAGCACCCTGAGACAAACCGTCCCCTTGAAAGCGGCCGCACAGCGGCGCATGGATCGCGGCCATGATCGCTATAGCTTCGCATCGCGCCTTCGCTGGACCCTCTCGCCCCTTGGCCCTCGCGCGCTGGCTGCTTGCTGTCGCTGCCCTTGTCTTCGCGATGGTGGTGGTGGGGGGCATCACCCGGCTTACCGAATCGGGCCTGTCGATCACGGAATGGAAGCCGATTACCGGCGCCATCCCGCCCCTGACGCATGACCAGTGGATGGCGGCCTTCCACGCCTATCAGCAGATTCCGGAATATCGGGAATTGAAGCAGGGCATGAGTCTGGGCGATTTTCAGTTCATCTTCTTCTGGGAATGGATGCATCGTCTGCTCGGCCGCGTGATCGGCCTGGCCTTTGCGCTTCCCCTCCTTTGGTTCGCATGGAAGCGTGCCATCCCGTCAGGCTATGGCCTGCGCCTCGTCGCGCTGCTGGCGCTGGGCGGTTTGCAGGGGGCGATCGGCTGGTGGATGGTGAAGTCGGGCCTGTCGGTTCGCACCGACGTCAGCCATTATCGCCTGGCCGTTCATCTGCTGACGGCGCTGTTCATCATCGCCGGACTCGTCTGGACTGCGCTCGATCTGACGGCGCTTGGTCGCCACACCCGCGCAACGCCCGCCCGGTTGACGCCCTTTGCCGCGCTGACGCTGGTCGCGCTGTTCATCCAGTTGATGTTCGGTGCCTTCACCGCTGGGCTGAATGCAGGCTATGTGTCCAACACATGGCCGTTGATGAACGACCATCTTTTCCCGGAAGGCGTGATGGGGCAAGGCTCGTTCTGGGCAACCCTTTCCAGCGACCCCTATCTCGTTCATTTCATCCATCGCTGGTGGGCGTGGGTCGCGGCTCTGCTACTGATCCTGCTCGCGCGCAAGGCAAAGAAGGCGGGAAGCCGCGGCGCGTCCATCGCCATAACCGCCGCGCTCGGCACGCAGATCGCGCTAGGCATCGCCACGGTGTTGAGCGGCATCGCCTTACCGCTCGCCGTGTTGCATCAGGCCGTGGGCGCGCTGGTCGTCGCCAGCGCCGCCTGGGGCGCGCACGCCGTCGGGGCGGGACGCAGAGCGTGAGGGCATGTCTTGCGCTGGCATCTGCCTTAGCGCTGCTGTTGCCCTCACTGGCGCAAGCCGAAGAGATACGGATCGGTTTTGCCCCGCCGGTCGATCGTGACCTTGCCTATCATATCGAGCAGCAGCGGCCCGTCGCCGGACAGATGGCTCGCTTCACTGCCGACCGCACGCTGCGCTTTGCCAAGGATGGGCAGGGAGAGGGCGGCTACACCCTCAACATAACCCTGCGCGCGATCGATACAGATGCGGCTGGAGACGGCGGCGAACCCTATCGCGCCGCATTCTCGCCGCTGGTGGGCGTGGGGTTGCATTTTCGTCTGGACGCGATGGGACGGATTATCGCGCTCGATAATATGACCGATGTCTGGGCGAAAGTAGAAGCCAGATTGCGCGCCATGACGGCGAGCAACGCCGAAGGGTCGGCACGGCACCGTGCGGCTACCAATGTGCTGACGCTTTTTGGCGCGCAATCGGATGAGGGCAGGCTGGCGCTATTGGCCGGGGAGATCCAGCCGCTGCTGCTGTTCGCCTCCAGCGCCCTCAACGACCAACGGCCGCGCACGCTCCGCACAACCGCCGGGTCACCGCTTGGCCGCCCGGTGCCCGTCGAAGGCACGGTGGCGCTGGTCGAACGCAAAGGTGCGGTGCTGGAGCTGACGGAAAAGTTGGCCGGGCAGGGTGCGCTGGTGGAGGTCCACTACCGCCTGTCCCAGTCCAGCGGTCTGGTAGAAGAGCAGCATCGCACCCTTGTTATGGGCACGCGATCGCTCACCGAAACACGCACGGTAAAAGGGTTGAATGACTGAAGGGTATTATTTTACCCGTCAGCAAAGCCGCCGAATCTCTTGACTTGAGCGACCTCACCCGTCATTAGCGCCCATCTTCCGGTGCCCAATAAGGGGTCCGGTCCCGTTTCATTATGGAGTATTGGCACCATGAAGGCGCTGATGAAGACCACCAAGCCGGCGACCCCGGCGACGGTCGAAAAGAAATGGCTGCTGATCGACGCGGAGGGCCTTGTTGTTGGCCGTCTGGCTTCGACCGTGGCGAATATCCTGCGCGGCAAGCACAAGACCAGCTTCACGCCCCACGTCGATTGCGGTGACAATGTCATCATCATCAACGCTGGCAAGGTGAAGTTCACCGGCAAGAAGCTGACCGACAAGGTTTACTACAAGCACACCGGCTATGCCGGCGGCATCAAGGAAACCACGCCCCAGAAGATCCTGGAAGGCCGTTTCCCTGAGCGCGTGCTTGAAAAGGCCATCGAGCGCATGATCCCCCGTGGTCCGCTGGGCCGCCAGCAGATGCGCAACCTGCGCGTTTTCGCCGGTGCCGAGCATGCTCATGAAGCCCAGAACCCTGAAGTGCTCGATTTCGCATCGCGCAACCGCAAGAACAAGGTGGGTGCATAATGTCCGATAACCGCCAGTCCCTGTCCGACCTCGCGCAGATCGCTGCCGAAGCAGCCGCTGCTCCGGCCACCGCACCGCTGGGTGATGTTGCTGCTGCACCTGTTGCGTCGGAAGCTGAAGTTGAAGCGCCTGCCGCACCGATCGCGCCGCCGGTTTCGACCATGCCCCTGCGCCCGCAGGAAATCGACAGCCTGGGCCGCGCCTATGCGACCGGCCGTCGTAAGGACGCCGTCGCTCGCGTCTGGGTCAAGCCCGGCACCGGCAAGATCACGGTCAATGGCCGCGATCAGGAAACCTATTTCGCACGTCCTACGCTGCGCCTCGTCATCAACCAGCCCTTCGGTGTTACCGAGCGGAACGGTCAGTATGACGTGATCGCAACCGTCAAGGGCGGTGGCCTTTCGGGCCAGGCTGGCGCGGTCAAGCATGGCATCGCCCAGGCGCTGACCAAGTATGAGCCTGCGCTGCGCAGCGCGGTCAAGGCTGAAGGCTTCCTGACCCGCGACAGCCGCACCGTCGAGCGTAAGAAGTACGGCAAGGCCAAGGCGCGCAAGAGCTTCCAGTTCTCGAAGCGCTGATTTTCGGTTCACCGGAATATGGAAAAAGGGGCGGAAACGCCCCTTTTTTTTTATGCTTTGTGATCCGTGTCGGCGTCCGCCGATCAGCAGATCATCACCAGCCCTCGTTCCGCAACTGGATGAACAGTGCCTCGATTTCTTTCGGATCGAGCAGCCATGTCCGCGTGCGCTGTCCTTCGCGCGCGGTCGGTGCGGTCAGCAATATCCGCGCCTGCACCTGATGCTCTGCCTTTAGAGCGCCAAAATGCCGGACACAGGTCGCGATCGTCGAGATCAGCGGGGCCTTGCCGGCAAGGTCGATAAGGGTGGCGGGCTGATCCCATGGGACGGCTGTTTGCACGATAGTCTATCCTTCAAAGTGGGTTGGCTCTATGTCGGATCATGCGCCGTCTCTGTCTAGGGGGCGCTTTTCACGCTCGTGCGTTCATTTATCTCCCAACCACTCGGAGGCGCGCGATATGAACCAGAGCCTGCTCGACGCCCTCCAATATTATGGCGCGGGCGCCGCGACGCTGGCGGCGTTGATCGTGTCGCTGAATATCGGGCGGCGCTGGACTGGCTGGGCGTTCGTGATCTTCGTCACCTCGTCTATTGCATTGATCGGCTGGGGCTTCCTCCAGACGAACAGCGAAGGCATAGGATGGCAGAATATCGCAATGCTGGCGATCAACCTCGTCGGCGTCTGGCGCTATCTGATCTCCAAGCACAAACCCGATTAGGCGCTGATCCAGACCGCCACCGGCACCGTGTCCTGCAACAAGGCCGCGCGGATCGGCATGGCCTCAACTGGCCCGCCATCCAGCGCGTCGCGATAGACCGCTTCCTTCGCCGCACCCCCGATTTGCAGGATGATGAGGCGGCTATTCAGGATCGCGCGCAGGCTCAATGACATGCGCTGATGCGGCGCGGCGGGCGGGGTGACGGCCAGCGTCAGCGCTTGCGTGGTCAGCCCGTCATGCAATTCGTCCGCCTCCGGGAACAGCGAAGCGGTATGTCCGTCCTCGCCCATACCCAGAAGCATGATGTCGATTGGCCAGGGCAGGGCGGCCATCGCTGCCTCGCACGCCGCTTGGCCCCTATAGGCATCTTCGGCGTCGTTCTTCATCGGTACCAACCGCGCGGCGGCGGCTGGTCCGGTCAGCAGCGCCTCGCGGATCAGCCGTTCATTGCTGTCGTCGTGGCTGGGATCGACCCAACGCTCATCCACCTGCGCGACGATGACCCTGGCCCAGTCGACCGGCATTTCACGCAACGCTTCCAGCACCGCGCGGGGTGACCGGCCACCCGACAGCGCGATCGTCGCCACCCCACGCGCCACGATGGCGTCCGATAATGTGCCGGCGATGTGACGAGCCAGATCCTGCGCGGAGGCGTTGGCATTATCGAAACGATATTCTGTGGGCATGGATCAGGCCTCCTCGATTGGCGGGGTGCAGACATCGACCCAAATGGCGCCGGTGATCTCGGCCAGTCTGTCAGGGGTCAGTTCGACCGAGGCGGTGCGCGCGCCTGAGGCCGGAAACACGGTGTCGAAATCCCGCAGCGACTGGTCGCAATAAACGGGCAGGGGGGTGGCAAGGCCAAAGGGGCAGACGCCGCCCACCGGATGCCCGGTCAGCGCCTCTACCTCCTCCAGCGCCAGCATCCGGGGCTTGGCCCCCAATGCGGCCTTCGCCCGACCATTATGCAGCCGCGCGTCTCCCCGCGCGACGATCAGAACGACCTGATCCCCAGCGCGAACAGACAGGGTTTTGGCGATGCGGGCAGGCGCTACGCCCAGCGCGGCGGCGGCTTCCGTCACCGTCGCGGTGCTCACACCCTGATCGATAATGGCAAGCTCTGGCGCATGTTCGGCCAGAAAGACACGCACGGACTCCAGGCTCATGCGTCCCCGTCCTTCATGCGTCGATGCTCCGTCATGCCTGCCCTTCCGTTTGGAAGGGCAGGACTAGACGAGGGCGTACCCGCTTTACAAGATGTCAGGCAGCGGCGCGCTGTGTTTCGGGCGCGGGATAGAAGGTCGCGCCATCCGCCGCCAACGCGCGTAACTGGTCGGTGGGCGCAAAACGGTCGCCATATTCAGCCGCCAGCCGGTCGAGCACGGTCACGACATGGGCGATCCCCACCGTGTCCATATGGCTGAATGGCCCGCCGGTATAAGGCGCAAAGCCCCAACCGAAGATCGCGCCGATATCGCCATCCTCGGGCGTTTCCAGCACGCCTTCCTCGAAGCAGCGGGCGCACTCGATCAACTGGCGATATAGCAGCCGCTCCTTCACGCCCTCTACATCGGGCTGGTCGATGGCGCGCGGGAACAGGTCGCCAAGGCCGGTCCACAGCGCCTTCTTACCCGTCTCAGGATAGTCGTACCAACCCTTGGCGCTCTTGCGGCCAAGGCGGCCCAGTTCGACCATTTTCGCCATCACCGCGTCGGACCGCTGCGGGACATAGGCGTCACCCAGTTCCTTCTGCGCGGCGATGACGATCTTGTGGCCCAGTTCGATCGACACTTCATCGCCCACGGCCAGCGGCCCGGTGGGCATGCCCAGTTGCTTGCCCGCATTTTCGATCAGCGCCGGGTTGATCCCCTCCGCCACCATCTCCACGCCCTCCTGCACATAGGTACCGAAGCAGCGCGAGGTGTAGAAACCGCGGCTGTCGTTGACGACGATCGGCGTCTTGCCGATCTGCGCCACGAAATCGAGCGCCTTGGCGATTGCGGCGGGGCCGGTTTCCTTACCCAAGATGATCTCCACCAGCGGCATCTTCTCAACCGGTGAGAAGAAGTGGACGCCGATGAAATTGGCGGGCTTGCTCCAGGCCTTGGCCAGTTTGGTGATCGGCAGGGTGGATGTGTTGGAGCCAAAAATCGTGTCGGCCCCCAGCACCGCCTCGACCTGTTTCGTGACCTCCGCCTTGATCGCGACATCCTCAAACACCGCTTCGATCACGAAGTCGCACCCGGCCAGCGCCGCATAGTCGGTGGTCGGCGTCACGCGGGCCAGGATCGTGGCCATCTTGTCGGGGGTCATGCCCTTGCCCAGCCGCTTCTTCAGCACATCCTCGACATGCGCCTTGCCCTTCTCAGCATAGTTCAGATCGCGGTCGAACAGCAGGACGTCGATCCCCGCCTGCGCGGCGACGGTGGCGATGCCTGCACCCATCATGCCTGCGCCCAGCATGGCCAGCTTCCTGGTGGGGGCCTTGGGCTGGTCCTTGGGACGCCGCGCGCCGCGTTCGGCGGCCTGCTTGTTGACGAACAGGGTGCGGATCATATTACCCGCCTGCGGATCGGCTACGACCTTGGCGAAATATTTGCTCTCGACCCGGATCGCCCGATCGAAGGGCAGCAACACGCCCTCATAGACCGCCGACAGCAGCGCGTGGGGGGCGTGCATATTGCGCTGGGTCTGCTTCACGGTCATCGCGCCAGCGCCTGCCATGGCCTGGATGAATGCGGGGTTGAAGCCGCCCGCGCGATCGGGGAATTTGAAGCCTTTCTGGTCCCATGGTTGCACGCTGGCCGTGGGGTTGACCTTGACCCATGCCTTCGCCACGTCGAGCGCGGTCCCGGCGGGCACGACCTCGTCCACCACCTTCAGCATCGCACCCTCGGCGGGGCGGAACAGCTTGCCCTGCAACATATAGAGCAAGGCGGGCTGCACGCCGGTCAGGCGCGGCAGGCGTTGCGAGCCGCCACCACCGGGGAACAGGCCGATCAGGATTTCGGGCAGGCCAAGGCGCGTCTTCGGACTGTCCCCGACGATCCGGCGATGGCAGGCCAGCGCGAGTTCGAATCCGCCGCCCACGCATGTTCCCTCGATCGCACAGGCGATTGGCTTGCCGCAAGTTTCCAGACGGCGGAACAGGGCGTTCAGCACGAACACCTTGTCAAAAATCTCGGCGGGGGCAGGGCGGTGGCCATCGTCGGTCGCCAGCATCGCGCCAAGGGCTTTGAGGTCCATACCGGCCATGAAGCCGCTATCCTTGCCGGACGCGATCACCGCGCCCTTGATGGAGTCCTCTGACGCGATGCGGTCGATGCTGGCTGACAGGTCGTCAAGGAACTCCTGGCCAATGACATTCATCGACTGGCCCGGCACATCGATGATGAGGGTGGCGATGCCGTCGGCGTCGATGTCGAAGCGGATGGTCTGCATGATCGTCTCCTGAACTTTCTCTTTATATCCGCTCGATGATGGTGCCGGTGGCCATGCCCGCGCCGACGCACAGGTCGACCAGCGCCGTACCCTTGCCCGACCGCTCCAGTTCGTCGAGCACAGTGCCCAGCACCATCGCCCCGGTCGCGCCCAGCGGATGGCCCATCGCGATCGCGCCGCCATTGACGTTCAGCTTTGCGTGGTCGAGGTCCAGCGCCTGCATGTAGCGCAGCACGACGCTGGCGAAGGCTTCGTTCAGTTCCCACAGGTCGATGTCGCTCTTGCTCATGCCCGATCGCTTGAGCAGCTTGTGCGCGACATCTTCCGGCCCGGTCAGCATGATCAGCGGTTCCGACCCGATCGAGGCCATGGCGCGAATGCGGGCGCGGGGCTTCAATCCATATTTCTCGCCCATCGCCTTGCTGCCGACCAGCACGGCGGCGGCGCCATCGACGATGCCGCTTGAATTGCCCGCATGATGGACATGATTGACCCGCTCCAGTTCCGGGTAACGCAGCAGCGCAACCGCGTCGAAGCCCGGCATGTCTTCGCCGATTCCGGCAAAGCTGGGCTTTAGTGACCCAAGCGACTGCATCGTCGCATCGGGTCGCATATGTTCGTCATGGTCGAGGACGACCGCGCCGATCACATCCTTGACCGGCACGATCGAGCGGGCAAAGCGCCTGTCGTCCCAGGCGGCCTTGGCGCGCCGCTGACTCTCGATCGCATAGCCGTCCACATCATCACGCGAAAAGCCGAATTTGGTCGCGATCACGTCTGCGCTGATGCCCTGCGGCGCGAAATAGGTCTTGTAGGCCACCGCCGGGTCCATCGCCCATGCGCCGCCATCCGATGCCATCGGGATACGGCTCATCGACTCCACGCCGCCGCCGATCGCGAACTCCGCCTCGCCGGACATTACCTTGGCGGCGGCCATGTTGACCGCCTCCAGACCGGACGCGCAGAAGCGGTTGATCTGAACCCCCGCCGTCGTGACGGCGTAGTCGGCATTCAACACGGCGACGCGGGCAATGTCCGCGCCCTGTTCGCCCACCGGGCTAACACAGCCCAGAATCACGTCATCGACGTCGCCGGTATCGATCTGCGTGCGGTCGCGCAGCGCCTCAAGCATCTGGCTGGCAAGCTGGATCGGGGTGATTTCGTGGAGCGATCCGTCGGCCTTGCCCCGGCCCCGGGGCGTGCGGACAGCATCGTAGATATAGGCTTCCATGGTCTTTGACCCTCTCCAACGGGGATGCGCGACTAGGGCGCGATTGATGGCTGTAAATGTATTTACGTTTACGTAAAGTGCAAGTGAAAAACCGCGACTGGCCCCTCGTGTGCGTCGCGGCGCAGGCTGCCGTAGCGGCAGGCTGATCGGCAACGCATCGTTTCGCAGCCACCCTATCGCCAGCGCATGGCGGAGTGGTTACATTTCGCTCGTTGCAGCAGGTGAACGGGCAAGGGGTATAGATGACGACACGGTACAGCCGAACGGCCATGACGTTGCATTGGCTGATAGCGATAGCGCTCGCCTTCCAGATCGGCGTAGGATGGGGGCTGGAGCATCTGTCTGCCAAGGGCTTCGCGCTCTATCAGTTGCACAAGTCCGTCGGCATCACGATCCTGCTGCTGACGCTGCTGCGGATCGCCGTGCGCTATTGGAAACCGCGTCCCGCTCCGGCAGAGGACGGCGTGACCGGTGCGCTGGCCAAGGCCGTTCATGCCGGTCTTTATCTCTTCATGCTGGGTGGGCCGCTCACGGGTTGGGCGCTGGTGTCGACCGCAAAGGTGAAGGTGCCAACGCTGCTGTTCGGCGTCGTGCCGCTGCCGCATCTTCCGCTCCCGCAGGCGGGGCATCCCTTGTTTGAGGGCGCACACGGCCTGCTCGCCTGGATCGCTATCGCCCTCCTCCTGCTCCATGTCGCGGGCGCGGTGCGACACCAGTGGCTGATCGGCGATGGCCTCATCTGGCGCATGGTGCCGGGGCGTTCGACGCTGGTTATTCTGGCGTTGATGGCGTCGGTTCCTGTCGCATTCCTGATCGGTCAGGCTGCCGTCCGGTCTGCGAGCGCGCCCGCCGCCGCGTCCGCCATGCCCGAAGCAGGCGAGGGTGCGACAGTTAATGCTGTGGCGTCTTCCGAATCCGAAACTGCCACCCCGGAAACCGCGACAAATGCCGCAACGACCGACAACGCCGTGGCGACAGTCGCCAACATAGCTGAGGAAGCCACCCCCGCGCCGCCGTCCGCATGGACGGTGCAATCCGGTGGCCGCCTGACTTTCTCCGTCGGTAATGCGGGCTACACCGTTGATGGCGGCTTTTCGCGCTGGACCGCGACCATCGTCATGGACCCGGAGCGGCCCGAGACGGCTGACATCCGCGTCGAAATCGACGTTGCCAGCGCCAGCGTGAGTGATCCCACCCAGACGGAAATGCTGGCCAATGACGAATTTTTCGCCGTCGCCGCGCACCCCCGCGCCACATTCATCGCCAAAGGGGCGAAGCGGTCGGGCAAGGGCTATACGGCGCGCGGCACCCTGATGCTGAAGGGCGTGAGCCGACCCCAGTCGATCCGTTTCACGCTGACCGGTAGCGGCGCGACCCGGCAGGTGGAAGGCAGCGCCAGCATCGCGCGGACATCGTTCAATATCGGCACGGGCGAAAGCGGATCGGGCCTTGACCCCAGCGTGACTGTGCGCTTCACTTTCGCGGCGACAGGTAAAGCCCCCAAATAACCGCCCATGAAAGGAGCCGTCATGCCTGAAGATGTTCAAGCTGCACTCGACCGCTTCCAGTCCTTTGTTGGTCGATTGGGGATGGATGCGATAATCGACAGTGAAAGCGGCTTTACCGCCAGCGACGCGCAATTACTGATCGGTGAGGTCGAAATGGCGGCTCACGCGCGGCGGGTTGAGGAACACAGGTCGCTGGGCGATTGACCAGGGTGGCGGTTTCCGCTTGATGGCGGATGTGTCCCAATCGCCCTCGACCGAGTCACGCGCGCCTGATCCAGCGCCATCCTCGCCGCTTTCGGTCCCGATTTTCCGGTCCGTGTGGATTGCCAGCATGGCGTCCAATTTCGGTGGCCTGATTCAGTCGGTTGGTGCGTCGTGGATGATGACCTCGCTCAGCAGCTCGGAACAGATGGTTGCGCTGGTGCAGGCATCGACCACCCTGCCGATCATGCTGCTGTCTCTGGCAGCCGGGGCGCTGGCCGACAATTATGATCGGCGGCTGGTGATGCTGGCGGCACAAAGTTTCATGCTGCTGGTTTCCGCTGCGCTATCGCTGGCCGCTTGGGCTGGGCTGCTCTCACCCTGGGCGCTGCTGACCTTCACCTTCCTCATCGGCTGCGGCACGGCGCTCAATGGTCCGGCCTGGCAGGCGTCGGTGGGTGAGATGGTGCCGCGCGCAGCACTGCCCAGCGCGGTGGCGCTCAACAGCATGGGCTTCAATATCGCGCGCAGCGTTGGCCCGGCGCTGGGCGGTGTCATCGTCGCAGCGGCTGGCGCGGCGGCGGCCTTCCTTAGCAATGCGGTCAGTTATGTCGGCCTGATTGCCGTACTGGCCCGCTGGCGACCGGCCCGCGTGCCCAACCCGCTGCCACGCGAACGGGTCGATATGGCGATGCGCGCGGGCGTGCGCTATGTCGCCATGTCACCCAATATTCGCGCGGTGCTGGCGCGGGCTGCGCTGTTCGGCATGGTCGCCAGCGCCGTTCCCGCATTGATGCCGGTGATCGCGCGTGATCTGGTGACAGGCGGGGCGCTGACCTACGGTGTGCTTCTGGGCGGTTTCGGCATCGGTGCGGTATGTGGCGCACTTGTCAGCGGTCGGTTGCGTAAACAGCTCTCGACCGAGCAACTGGTGCGCATCGCGACCCTGGTCATGGCGATCGGCACGCTGGGTGCAGGGATCAGCGGCTGGCTCATACTCGCCATATTCTCGTTGATGCTGGCAGGGGCCGGCTGGGTGCTTACCCTCTCCAGCTTCAATGTCACCGTTCAGATGGCCGCGCCGCGCTGGGTCGTGGCGCGCGCGCTCTCACTCTACCAGATGTCGGCCTTTGGCGGCATGGCGATTGGAAGCTGGCTGTTTGGCACATTGGCGGAGGATCATGGCGTGGCGACCGCGTTGATGCTCGCGGCGGCGGGCCTGACGCTCGTGGCGCTGCTCGGTTTCATCATGCCACTCCCCCAAAGCGGGAATGAAGATCTGGAACTGCTGGGCCGCTGGACCGAGCCGGACACGGCGGTCCCGGTGGAGGGGCGCAGTGGTCCGGTGGTCGTCACCATCGAATATCGGATAGCGGCAGGATCGGTCGTGCCCTTTCTGTCGGCAATAGGTGAAAGGCGGCGCATTCGTCGGCGCGACGGTGCGCATGGCTGGACGCTGATGCGCGATCTGGGCGACCCTGAATTGTGGATCGAGCGCTATCATGTGTCGACCTGGCTCGACTATGTCCGTCACAACCAGCGCCGCACCCACGCTGACCTCGCCAACAGCGAGGCCATCCATGCCCTGCATCAGGGGGGCAAGCCGCCCGTCGTTCACCGGATGATCGAACGGCAGGTCGCCTCGCTGCCGATTACCCGCGCGCCCGATCCGCGCGAAATGGCTGATGCGATGACCGATCCGACCCGCTCAAACTAGCGAAGCTGGCCCTGACGACGCGCCCGTCAGGTCTTCGGGCGTGTCGATGTCACGCAGCACCGTACCGCTCGTTTCTATCTGGATGCCATGGCTCAGCAGCGCGCGTGCGCCCTGATCGCCGCGCAGGGCCAGCAATTCGGGGAAATGCTTGCGGCCGATGAAGGCGGGGGGAGAGGGGGAGAAGCCGTCGGTACTCGCCACCACCGATCGTATATCTTCGGCCGCCACGCACAGGCGATTATAATGAACCTGCGGCACATCCGGCATGTCGGCCAGGCAGATCAGGATGCCCCGGCACTTGCGGAGCGGCATGACATGTTCGACCGCGCGCACAATGCTGCCCGCCAGCCCTTCTTCGGGCCGGTCGTTGATGACGATGCTGTAGCCGCGTCGATCAAGCTTGCGATGAATCACTGGCGCAAACTCTATCGGACGGACCACTGCGACCAGTTCGGCGAAGGCCATCGAGGCGACAGCCTCCAGCGTGTGCTGGATGACAGGCTTGCCGCGCAGGTCGGCCATCAGCTTGTCCTCCTCGCCGAAACGCGAGGATATTCCGGCTGCGAGCAGCACAGCGGCGATTTTTTCAGTACGCATGAAGCCAGATATGTTGAAGGCAGGCGTGGGCCATGCCTCCCCTTGAAGGAGGGTTGTTCCGCCGTGGCGATGAATGCACGTCCCACACATCATGCCTGTGCCATCAGCAGGCGAGCCTGTCCAGAGCAGTCGAAAGGGCTGGCAATTGGTCAGGCATCGCCCCATATCGACCGCAAATGACAGTAGATTGAGGGGGCAGCCATTGAGCACGCGTATCATGGATGAGGCCGAAGAACGTGACGAACAGGGCAAGATCATCGTGCCTGCTGAGGTCGCGGACGCGATCCGCACGCTGATCCGTTGGTCGGGTGACGACACATCGCGCGAAGGGCTGATCGACACACCCAACCGCGTGGCGCGAGCGTGGCGCGAATATTGCCAGGGCTACGCCGAAGATCCGGCCTACCATCTCTCGCGCATTTTCCATGAGGTTGGCGGCTACGACAATATCGTGCTGCTCAAGGATATTCCGTTCCAGTCGCATTGCGAACATCATATGGCGCCAATCATCGGCAAGGCGCATATCGCCTATCTGCCGGGTGAATATGTGGTCGGCATATCGAAACTGGCGCGCGTGCTCCACGCTTATGCCCGCCGCCTTCAGGTGCAGGAACGTCTGACGGCGGAGGTTGCCGATTGTATCTGGACGCATCTCAAGCCCCAGGGCGTGGCCGTGGTGATAGAGGCGACGCACGGTTGCATGACCGGGCGCGGCGTGCGGACGCCCGACGTCATCATGAAGACCAGCCGGATGTTGGGGGTCTTTCGCGATGATGAAAAGAGTCGCGAGGAAGTGCTGCAATTGATGGGCTTTTAAGCCGGGCAATGGCGCAGGACAACATCAATCCGAACGAAGGGCAGGGCGGTCGCGAACCGTCCTTCCGCCCGCTCGGTCGCGCGGGCGAAGGGGCTGAGCCTGCCTCCGCACAGCCGCTAACTTCGCGTCGTCTGGCGCTCGTCACCGGCGGGCACCGACGGCTGGGCGGGGTGATTGCGACGGCGTTGGCCGATGCGGGCTGCTCGCTGGCGATTCACGGCAGCCATGACACACGGCTTGATTCCACGCTGGCGCTGGCGCTGGAGCGCAACGGCACCGAATGGGAAGGCTTCACCGTCGATTTCGCTGATCCGGAAGGGGCGGAGGAGCTGATCGGCGATATTTCCAAGAGGTTCGGCCGCGCGCCCGACATATTGGTGAACAGCGCAGCGATGTTCGGGCAGGACCGGCTGGACAACGTGACCGCCGACGACCTGATGCGGCACTATGCGGTGAACTGTGCGGCCCCCACTTTGCTGACCAAGGCCTTCGCGACCGTGCCCGCGGGCCTTGTCGACCGCTGCATCGTCAATATTCTCGACCAGCGGATCGACCATCCGCATGCCGATCAGCTAGCCTATACGCTGTCGAAGATGGCGCTGGCCGGGCTGACGAAACTCTCCGCCCGCTCACTGGCGCCGCAGGTGCGCGTCAACGCCGTCGCGCCGGGGCTCACCATCGCGACCGCCGATTATGACGCGGCGCAGATCGAGCGGCTGGAGCAGATGATGCCGCTCGCCTGCCTGCCGCAACCCGAGCAGATCGCGGAGGCGGTACTCTATCTCGTTAACGGCACGGCCGTCACCGGCCAGACGCTTTATGTTGACGGGGGCGCGCATATGCAGGGCTATGATCGCGATTTCATGCATATTTGCAGGGACTAGCTGCCGCTTTGCCTAATGGCGCGGTTATCGTGCGGGGGCTACAGCGGCGGGCAACAGATTAGGGAGATGACGATGGCTTTTGAAACGATCCTGGTGGAACAGCGCGATGCGGTTACGCTCCTCACGCTTAACCGTCCGCAGGCACTGAACGCGCTCAATACTCAGGTGTTGGCTGATCTCACCGCCGCCTTTGCCGCCTATGACGCGGACCCGTCGCAGAAA
This sequence comes from Sphingobium aromaticiconvertens, assembly GCF_037154075.1. Classification (NCBI taxonomy): domain Bacteria; kingdom Pseudomonadati; phylum Pseudomonadota; class Alphaproteobacteria; order Sphingomonadales; family Sphingobiaceae; genus Sphingobium; species Sphingobium aromaticiconvertens. The sequence continues at coordinate 3,699,533 of NZ_JBANRJ010000001.1, read as the reverse complement.
TGCGCGGTCCTGACTGGCAGCGAGAAGGCTTTCGCGGCGGGCGCGGACATCAAGGAGATGGTGGACAAGGCCGGCGCCGATTTCTTTAACGAGGATTTTTTCGCCGGATGGCAGCGTGATGTCGTCGCCACCCGTAAGCCATGGATCGCTGCGGTCGCGGGCTTTGCGCTGGGCGGCGGTTGCGAACTGGCGATGATGGCCGACTTCATCCTGGCCGCCGACACCGCCAAATTTGGCCAGCCGGAAATCAAGCTGGCCGTCGCCCCCGGCATGGGCGGATCGCAGCGCCTGACCCGCGCAGTGGGCAAGGCGAAGGCGATGGACATGTGCCTTACCGGCCGGATGATGGATGCCGCCGAAGCGGAGCGCGCGGGTCTCGTTTCCCGTATCGTGCCTGCCGCCGACCTGCTTGATGAGGCGCTCAAGACCGCAGCGTCGATCGCGTCGATGGCGCCGATGGCCGCGGTTATCAACAAGGAGATGGTCAATCTGGCGTTCGAAAGCGGTCTGACACAGGGCATATTGTCCGAACGCCGCCTGTTCCAGATACTCACGGCGACTGAGGACAAGACGGAAGGCATGACCGCCTTTGTCGAAAAGCGTCCCGGTGTCTGGAAGGGCCGCTGAGGGTATAGAAATGGGATCGGACCTATTGGTCCGGTTCAATTATGACGATGAGAAGTCATAAGGGGATGGTGGAGTTGCTGGTTATGTTCGTTTCAGAAGACAACTGAGAAACGAACGATGGAGAGGTGTGGTCGGGTGCTGCGTGTGCGGCTCCGATCATCCTGAAAAGGCCCGATCAAGCCCCCTTGAAGGGGGTATAACAGGGAAAACCTCACTCCATGCATCCTGTCACCATGCGCCGCCATCGCGGCATGACCCATGCCGTCGCTTTGTTGATGACCTGCGCCAGCGCGCTCGCCATGCCGGCCTGGGCACAGGACAGCGCTCCTGTCGCCGACGATGAAGAGGCAAGCATCACCGTCACCGGTCGCCGCGTGTCGCAGTCGGCCGAAGCGATCGGCGAAGGCAAGATCACGAATACGGTGGCGATTACGCGAGAGGCGCTGCTGTCCGCGCCCTCGGGCGTTTCGGGCCTCAAGATGCTGGAGCAGCTACCCGGTTTCAACGTTCAGACAGACGGTGCGCTGGGCCTCTATGAATTTGGCAACAGCGTTCAGACCCGCGCCTTCAACCTCGACCAGATCGGCTTCCTGATCGACGGCATTCCCACCGGGCGCAGCGATGCTTTTGGTGGCAGCCCGGTCTTTCGCTATGTCGACAATGAAAATCTGGGCGTGGTGGAGGCGTCGGTGGGCGCGGGCGATGTCAGCCTGCCCAGCTATTCGACACTCGGTCCGCTCATCCAGTATAATTCCATCGCGCCGCAGGACGATCTTGGCCTGTTCGTCTCGCAGAGCTTTGGTAGCGATGACCTGAAGCGTACCTTCATCCGTTTCAGCACCGGCAAGGTCGGCCCGTTCAAGGCCTATGTCAGCCGCACCAAGCTGAACAGCGACCTGTGGCGCGGTCCCGGCACGATCGATCGCGAACATTGGGAAGGGCAGATTCACGCCGATCTGGGCGGCGATAGCTGGGCGCGGTTCAAATATGTGTCGAACGACTTTTTCGACTATGATTCTCCGACGATCACTCGTGACCAGTATAATTGCGTCGCCCGCGACCTGGAAGGGCATTGCGGCCGGGACTATGCGTATCTGAGTACGGTCCCTGCCAACACCACCCCCGGTTTCGAGCCGCTGGCGAGCGCGCCGGGCGTCTATTATTCCAATGGCAACTATGTGCAGAACTATAATCTGGCCATTAATGTCCGGAAGGACAAGCTCTATGGCGCCACCTTCCATGCCGGTATCGCTGAGGGTGTATGGGCGGAATCCACGCTCTATTATGAGGACAAGGCGGGCTATGGCGTCTCGCCCGATGGCTACGCCAATTCACTGAGCCGCTATACGCCGCAATTGGCGGCTGGTCTTGCCGTGGTCGCGCCCAAGGGCGTGCAATATGGCCGATCGGGCGTCGGTGGCGATCGCTATGGCGTCACCACGAAGCTGCACTGGGAAATGGGCGCGAACACCGTCGAGGCGGGCATATGGGCGGAGGTTGACAAATATCACCGCACGCAGGCCCGCTACAATACGACGGACGGTCGCCCTGACAGCGCGCCCAACCTGGACGAACTTGTCTATCTGCGCCGTGACTATCGTTCGCAACGCGATACCTTGCAGGTCTTCCTGAAGGATCAGTTATCGCTGGCCGATGATCGCCTGATATTGGATGCCGGGTTCAAGGGGCTGCTGCTGGACTATAGCCAGCGCGGCTATCGGGATTTCGACGATTATTATCGGGTCGTCGGTGGCGTCGGTGTGCCCGGCTGGGGTCCGCAAAATAACGGCGCGCATTATAAAGACATGTTCCTGCCGATGGCAGGCCTGCTCTACAAATTCGACCAGCGGACCCAGATTTTCGCGTCCTATGCCGAAAATATGGCGCTGCCCAAGGGGATGGACGATATCTACGCGGTCACGCGCCCCGGAAGCGCCGCGCTGGTGCCACAGCCCGCGCCCGAACGTTCGAGGAATATGGAGATCGGCCTGCGCACCAATCAGGGGCAAGTCTATGCCTCGCTGGCTGCCTATTACACGAAGTTCGACAATCGCATCCAGTCGATCACGACCTTCCTGCCGGGCGGTGGCGCAACCACGGAAACCTTCTACCAGAATGTCGGCCGGGTGGAATCCTATGGTCTGGAATTTAGTGGCACCTACAAGCCGTCCTTCCTGAACGGGCTGGCCTATGGAAACCTGAACGTCACTTACAACAATGCCAAGTTCAAGGATGATATCGCGGCCTCCACGCCCATCCTGATCGCCGACAAATATGTCCCTGACAGCGCGAAATGGATTGTTTCGGGTGGCGTGACGATCGAGCCTGCAAGCTGGCTGGTAGGCAATATCTCCGGCAAATATACCAGCAAGCGCTGGTCGACCTTCACCAATGCGGCCGGGTCGAGCGTGCCGGGGTACACCGTGTTCAGCGCCTATGTGGATATTGGCGACGACATCGCCTTTGGCCCCGTCAAGGGGATCAAGGCGCGCTTCAACATCGACAATATCTTCGACAAGGACACACTGTCCTTCATTTCCTCATCTGTTACAGGAGATGGTCTGTTCCGGCCCTTGTCGCCGCGCACAGTCCAGTTCACGATTTCGGGCGAAATATGAGCATGAAGACCTATCTTTGGGGAGCAGCGCTGGTCGCACTGCTCCCGCTTTCCTTCGCTTCGGCCCAGCCGCCCGTCAGCCGCGCGGCGGCCCGGTTGCACGAACGGATCATCACCCTCGACAGTCATCTCGACACGCCCGCCTCGCTCGACCTGCCGGGCTGGTCGATCGATACGGAGCATGACGTCCATGCCGATTTCACCCAGGTCGATCTGCCCCGGATGAAGAAGGGCGGCCTCGATGGCGGCTTCTGGGCGATCTACACGCCGCAGGGACCGTTGACGGTCGAGGCCTATCGCAAGGCCCGTGACTTCGCGATCCTGCGGGGCGTGTCGATCCGTGAGATGGTGGCGGCGGCCCCCAAAAATTTCGCGCTGGCGCTGGAAGCAAAGGACGCGGCGCTGATCGCCGCGCAAGACAAGCGCATCGTCTATATGTCGATGGAAAACGCCTATCCGCTGGGCGAGGATGTGTCGCTGATCGATACTTTCTATGGGCTGGGCGTGCGCGTGGCAGGCTTTGCTCATTTCGCGCATAACCAGTTTGCCGACAGTTCGACCGATCCGTCGAAAAAGCCGAAATGGGGCGGTCTTAGCCCGCTCGGTAAGCATCTTTTGAAGGAAATGAACCGCCTTGGCGTCGTACCCGACGCCTCGCACAGTTCGGATCAGGTGCTGGACGATCTGCTGGCACTTTCGACCACGCCGGTCCTGCTCACCCATTCGGGCTGCAAAGCGGTTTATGACCATCCGCGTAATATCGACGACGCGCATCTTCGGGCGCTGGCGGCGAAGGGCGGGGTGATCCAGATGAACGCCTATGGCGCCTACCTGCGCGCCAGCACGCCCAATCCGGAACGACAAAAGGCTCTTGGCGCGCTCTACGCCCAGATGCGCGAGGGCGGCGAAAAAATGACGGCGGAGACGCGCGCGGTCCTGCTCAAGCAACGGCAGCAGATCGACACGCTCACCCCCGACACCGACAAGCCCAGTTTCGATGATTTCATGGCGCACATGCTCCATGCTCTCAAGGTCGTGGGACCGGACCATGTCGGCATCGGTCTCGACTGGGATGGCGGCGGCGGCGTCAAGGGGCTGGAGGATGTGGTCGACCTCCCCCGCATCACCGCCGCGCTGCTTGAGGCAGGCTATGGCGAGAGCGACATCGCCAAAATCTGGTCCGGTAATGTCCTGCGGGTACTTGCCGCAGCGGAGGCGGGGAAGGCCAAATAGCGTTCTGTGTCTGCCGTCATCCTGACCATGAGAGGATGACGGCAGGTGGACTGCCTATTTCCCGTCCAGCATCTCGATCATATAGGAAAAGTCGCGCGCGCCCTCACCCTTGTTCGCGAGCATCTGGTACAGCGCTTCGGCGGCGTTGCCCATCGGAACACTGGCGCCCACGGCGGCCGCCGCCTCGCTTGCCAGCTTCAGGTCTTTCAGCATCAGGCCGACGGCAAAGCCACCTTGATAGCCACTGTCGGACGGGCTTTGTGGTCCCACGCCGGGGACCGGGCAGTAACTGGTCATCGACCAGCTCTGTCCTGACGACACGCTGCTGATGTCGTAGAAAGTCTGCGGGTCCAGCCCCAGCTTGCGGGCCATGGCAAAGCTCTCGCAGGTGGCGACCATCGTCGCGCCCAACAGCATATTGTTGCAGATCTTCGCCGCCTGACCATTGCCCGAGCCGCCCGCATGGATGACCGCCTTGCCCATGGCCGACAGGATCGGTTTGGCCGCCGCGAACGCCGCGTCGGTTCCGCCCACCATGAAGGTCAGCGTGCCGCCATTGGCGGCCGCGATCCCGCCCGATACCGGGGCATCGACCATTGCAAAGCCCTTGCCTTCCGCGGCCTCGATCACCCGTCGCGCGGTCGCCACGTCGATGGTTGAACAGTCGAGGAACAGCGCGCCGGGCTTCGCGGCGCCGAACACGTCGCCACTATAGACCGCCTCGACATGCTTGCCCGCTGGCAGCATCGTCACGACCGCGTCGGCGCCCGCAACGGCCTCTGCCGCGCTGTCCGCACGCCCCGCACCTGCCGCCTCAGCCTTCTTCAGTGCCTCTTCCGAAAGGTCGAAGGCGCGGACGGCATAGCCGTGCTTCACCAGATTGGCGGCCATACCACCGCCCATATTGCCCAGGCCAATGAAGGCGATTGTCATGCTCATGCGGACAGGTTCCTCTCTTTTTTAACGCGCCAGTTGCGGTAGCGGCGTCCATTCATTTTCTGGCGGCAGTGGCGCGAACAGGCTGTCGATCATCGCGTCGCTCACCGCTTCGGGCGTGGCCGGGTTCCAGCATGGCGCATTATCCTTGTCGAAAATCACCGCGCGCACGCCCTCGATGAAATCGGGGCGGCGGATGACGTGGCAGGCCAGTCGATATTCATTCGCCATATTGTCGGCGAAATCGGTGAAAGCGGCCCCCTCGACCAACTGGCGCAGCGCTACCTTGATCGTCTGCGGCGACTTGGTGGCCAATATGGACAGCTGCTTATCTGCCCATTCTGACCCGTCCGCCTGCAATGCGGCCAATATATCCTCATAACGGTCTGTCGCGAACAAGCGGTCGATCGCGTCCCGCTGCGTCGCCAGTTTCGAGGGCGGTGGGGTCTCGGTCTGCTCGTCCAATATCTCACGCAAGCCTGTGGGATCCGCCAATATGCGGGCTTTGACCGCGTCCAGCCGATCCGAGGCGATATAGTGGGTAGCAAGGCCGATCGCGGAACAATCCGCCCCGTCGATCCGCGCGCCTGTCGCTGCCAGCCAGGCGCCGATACGGCCAGGCAGGCGGGGCAGGAACCAGCCGCCACCGACATCGGGGAACAGGCCGATGCCCGTCTCTGGCATGGCGAAGGTCGTCCGCTCGGTCGCAACACGATAGCGGGCGGGCAGGGACAGGCCCACGCCGCCGCCCATGACGATCCCGTCGATGAACGCAACGATCGGCTTTTCATAGACGAACAGCAGGTGGTTCATCCGATATTCGACATGGAAGAAGGCCTCCGCCTCCTTGCAGTCGCCCTTGGCGCTGTTGGCGATCAGCGCAATGTCGCCGCCCGCGCAGAAGCCGCGTCCCTCTTCATGGTCGATCATCACCGCAACTACGCTGTCATCGTCTGCCCAGGCCAACAGCGCATCGTTGATCGCGTGACACATCTCGGGGGTCAGCGCGTGGATCGCCTTGGGCCGGTTAAGGCGAATGCGTCCCACCGCGCCATTGGCGCTGCTTTCGGTGAAGGTCAGAACCTGTTCTGTCATTCTTTGGCTTTCCTTGGGCTGAAGGCACGTCATTGCCGCAGCATATCCCGCGCGACGATCATCCGCATCACCTGGTTGGTGCCCTCGAGAATCGAATGCACCCGCAGGTCGCGCCAGAAGCGTTCGATCGGATAGTCCATCAGATAGCCATAGCCGCCATGGAGTTGCAGCGCCCGGTCGACCACCGATGATCCGGTGTCGGTGGCGAAGCGCTTGGCCATCGCGGCAAAGCGCGTCTTGTCAGGCGCGTTCTCCGTCACCTTGACGGCGGCGGCATAGAGCAGAGTGCGCGCGGCCTGCAATTCGGTTTCCATGTCCGCCAGCGTGAACTGCGTATTCTGGAAATCGGCGATGGCCTGACCGAATTGCTTGCGATCCTTGCTATATTGCACGGCTTCGTCGATGCAGCGCTGCGCCCCGCCCAGCGAGCAGGCGCCGATATTGAGCCGCCCGCCGTCCAGCCCCATCATAGCGATGCGGAAACCTTCGCCCTCCGCGCCCACCAGATTCTCGATCGGCACGCGCACGCCGTCGAAATTGACCTGCGCTGTCGGCTGCGAATGCCATCCCAGCTTGCGCTCCTGCGCACCGAAGCTGACTCCTTCCATATCCTTTTCGATGACGAGGCAGCTAATGCCCTTTGGCCCATCCTCGCCGGTGCGGACCATGACGACATAGAGTTCATTCTCGCCGCCGCCAGAGATGAACTGCTTTGAGCCGGTGACGACATAATGATCGCCATCCTTCACCGCTTTGGTTTTGAGCGCGGCGGCGTCCGAGCCTGCGCCGGCTTCGGTGAGGCAATAGCTGGCGATACGGGTCATCGGCACGAGGTCGGGGAGATATTTGTCCTTCACCGCCTGCGCGCCGAAGCGATCGATCATCCACGCGCCCATATTGTGGATCGAGATGAAGGCGCTGGTGGAAGGACAGCCATAGGCCATCGCTTCCATGATCAGCGCCGCCTCCAGCCGCCCGAGGCCAATGCCCCCCGCTTCCTCCGACACATAGATGCCACCAAAGCCAAGTTCCGCCGCCGCCCGGATCGTGTCGCGCGGAAAGATGTGCTTCTCGTCCCATTCGGCCGCATGGGGCGTTATCGCATCAGCCGTGAAACGTCGCGCCAGCTCCTGAATTTCGCGCTGGTCGTCGGTCAGGTCGAATTGAGTCATGGCATCTTGTCCATATGAAAAATCGCGTCATGCTGACAATGTTCAGCCCCCCGGTAGCGCGGCGGCGTGAACGGACGGTTGCACCATTCAATCGACCGTAGGGCCAATGGACGCCGGATCAAGTCCGGCATGCGGCGGGAAAAGGGGCAGGGGACGCTTGCCCCCAATCCATCACCCCATTGTCGGAATAACGAACGCGCTATCCCCGGTGCCACCGCCATCGGGCCAGCGCTGGGTCACGGTCTTCACCTTGGTCCAGAACTTGACGCCTTCCATGCCATGCTGGTTGGTGTCGCCAAAGGCCGACCGCTTCCAGCCGCCGAAGCTATGATAAGCGACCGGCACCGGGATCGGCACGTTGATGCCCACCATGCCGACATCCACCCGCGCGGCGAATTCACGCGCGGCGTGACCGTTGCGGGTGAAGATCGCGACGCCGTTGCCGTACTGATGCTTGCTGGGCAGGGCGAGCGCTTCCTCGAAATTCTCCGCCCGCACCATCTGCAATACCGGGCCGAAAATCTCTTCCTTATACGCGCTCATCTCGGGCGTTACATGATCGAACAGCGTCGGGCCGACGAAGAAGCCCTCTTCATGCCCCTGTAGCTTGAACCCGCGTCCATCGACCACCAGTTCCGCGCCCTCATCGACGCCGGTCTGAATCCAGTTCTCGATCTTCTGCTTGTGCGCGGCGGTCACGACCGGGCCGTAATGCGCCTCCGCGTCGGTCGATACGCCCACGCGCAGCGCGTCGATCGCCGGGATCAGTTTTTCACGCAAGGCGATCGCCGTCTTCTCGCCCACAGGCACCACGACCGGCAGGGCCATGCAGCGCTCACCCGCCGAGCCGAATGCCGCGCCAGACAGGTCGTTCACTACCTGGTCCAGATCCGCATCGGGCATGACGATGCCATGGTTCTTGGCCCCGCCCATCGCCTGCACGCGCTTGCCTGCGGCGACCCCGCGATTATAGACATAGTGCGCGATGTCGGACGAACCAACGAAGCTGATGCCCTTGATATCGGGGTGATCGAGGATTGCGTCCACCATCTCCTTGTCGCCCTGCACGACCTGCAGGATGCCATCGGGCAGACCTGCTTCGCTGAACAGTTCGGCCAGCCGCACGGGCACCGAAGGGTCACGCTCGGACGGCTTCATGATGAAGGCGTTGCCGGTGGCGATCGCCACGCCGGACATCCACAGCGGGATCATCGCGGGGAAGTTGAACGGGGTGATGCCCGCGCCAATGCCGATCGGCTGGCGCATTGAATAGACGTCGATGCCCGGACCCGCGCCCTGCGTATATTCACCCTTCAGCACATGGGGGATGCCGCAGCAAAATTCGATAACCTCCAGCCCGCGCTGAATGTCGCCCTTCGAATCCGCGATCACCTTGCCATGTTCGGAGGAGAGCATGTGCGCCAGCTCGTCCATATTCTTCTCGACCAGCGTCTTGAAGTTGAACATGATGCGCGCGCGCCGCTGCGGGTTGGTCGCTGCCCAGCCGGGTTGCGCCTTCTTCGCGGCCTGGACCGCAGCGTCCAGCAGGGCCGCGTCGCCCAGCGCCACGCGGGCCTGTACGCCACCATTATTAGGATCGAACACGTCGCTGAAGCGCGTCGGCGCCGCGCTGTTGGCGAAGGCGAGTTTGTGGGAAATCTCACGCATGACTCTGATCATCCTCTCCGATGTTGGCCGATCTTTGAGCCATTGCGGATTTGCAAGCAATGGTGAACTTCTGCATGGTGATGCTGCAATATTGCAGGCGAGGTGGGTTGGTGTTCGATTGGGATGATCTGCGTATCTTTCTGGCTGTCGCCCGTGCGCGGCGCGTTGCCCCGGCGGCGCGCGCGCTGGGCGTCGACGCCACCACCATCGGCCGCCGACTTCAGCGGCTGGAGCAGGCGCTGGGCACTGACCTGTTCGAGATGGCGGCGGGCGAACGCGCGCTGACCGAACGCGGACAGGTACTGCTGCGCCACGCTGAAAGCGTGGAAAGCGCCGCGCTTGCGGCAATGGAGGATGTCACGGGCCAACAGCGCCGCCTGTCGGGCCAGGTGCGCCTGTCCGTGGCGGAAGGGTTCGGCACATGGCTGCTCGCGCCCGGTATTGCCGATTTCCACGCCCATCATCCCGGTATCCGCATCGACCTCATCACCGCCTCGGGCTTTCTCAATCCGTCGAAGCGGGAGGCGGACATGGCCGTCATGCTGGCCCGGCCCCAGCGGGGGCGGTTGTCGGTCAAGCGGCTGGGCGATTATCGTCTGCACCTCTATGCCGCACCCGCCTATTTGGAGCGAGCGGGGCGGCCCGACTCTCCATCGGCGCTGCGCGATCATACGCTGGTCGGCTATGTGCCCGAATTCATCTTTTCCCCCGAGCTCGATTATCTGGATGAAGTGGAGGCCGGGCTGGAGGCCAATCTGCGATCGACCAGCATCAATATGCAGCATCGCATGGTGGCGGAAGGAGCCGGAATCGGTGTGCTGCCGGACTTTATTGCCGGCCACGACCCGTCGCTTGAGCGGCTGATGGGTGAGCGGATAGAGATTACGCGCAGCTTTTGGCTGGTTACACATGGCGACCTGCGCCAGCTCGCGCGTATCGCCGCAGTCGCGACATGGTTGCAGGAACGCGTGCAAACGCTAAAGCCAATCGACGGACCTGCTCCCGCTCGCTAAGGGAGAGTCGAAGCCTAAACGGAGCGGTCGCATTTCGCCCATGCAGCATAAGTCAAAGCACAGTCGGGCAATCGCCTTGCCCAGAGGCGAGTTCCGCACGCGCGCGACCGAATATCTCGATTTCCTTGCCGCCTGGGTGAAGAAGCCGCGTCAAACCGCGTCCGTCGTGCCCTCCAGCCGCTATCTCGCGCGTCTGATGGTCGCCGATGTCGATCCTGATGGTGGCCGCGTTCTTGAGCTGGGCGGCGGCACCGGTGTCTTTACCCGCGCAATCCTGCAAACCGGCCTGCCGCCCGAAATGCTGGAAGTGGTGGAGATCAACCCTGCCTTCGCGCGCGGCCTGCGTCGTCATTTCCATGGTGTCTCGATCCTGGAAACACCCGCGCAGATCGTTTCGACCTCCGCTGCGGGCAAACCCGGCGACTATCAGACTGTCGTCAGCGGTCTGCCGCTGCTGGCGATGGACCGGCATATGCATGTCGATATTTTGAGCGAAGCTTTCCGCATGTTGCGACCGGGCGGCAGCTTCATCCAGTTCACCTATTCCATGCGTCCGCCCGTCCATCGGGAAGTGATTGAGGCGCTGGACCTTGATGTCGCGCGCGTAGGCCAGACGGTTCGCAATTTTCCGCCCGCCACCGTCTTCCGTTTTTCGCGTCGGAGCGACCCCGCCTAGTTGCGTCAGCGCTTCCAGCCCCTATCTTCCGCATAAGCGAAAAGGGGCACCGCCAGATATGGCATCCATCATCACCATCTCAGGCCTGACAAAGGTCTACGCATCCGGTTTTCAGGCGCTCAAGGGCATCGACCTCACCATCGAGGAGGGGGAGATTTTCGCGCTGCTTGGTCCCAATGGCGCGGGCAAGACGACGATGATCTCCATCATCTGCGGCAATGTGAACCCCAGCGCCGGTACCGTCACCGTGGCGGGGCATGATATCGTGCGCGATTATCGCGGTTCACGCTCCGCCATCGGCCTTGTTCCGCAGGAATTGTCCACGGACGCCTTCGAAAAGGTGATCGACACGGTTCGGTTCAGCCGTGGCCTCTTCGGCAAACCGCGCAACGATGCGCTGATCGAGAAAATCCTGCGCGACCTGTCACTCTGGGACAAGCGCAACAGCAAGATCCTGGAATTGTCGGGCGGCATGAAGCGCCGCGTGATGATCGCCAAGGCGCTCAGCCATGAACCGCGCGTCCTGTTCCTTGACGAACCCACGGCGGGCGTCGATGTCGAATTGCGCCGTGATATGTGGGCGTTGGTCCGCCAGTTGCGCGAAACCGGCGTCACCATCATCCTCACCACCCATTATATCGAAGAGGCCGAGGAGATGGCCGACCGTGTCGGCGTGATCGACAAGGGCGGGCTGTTGCTGGTCGAGGACAAGACCGCGCTGATGAAGAAGCTGGGCAAGAAGACCCTGACCGTCCACCTGACTACCCCGCTCGCTGCCCTGCCGCCCGAGTTGGACGAGTGGGATGTGGCGCTGAAGGGCGAGGGGCATGAGCTGGAATATATATTCGACAGCCAGGCCGACCGGACGGGCATCTCCACGTTGCTGCGGCGGCTGGGCGACCTTGGCATCAGCTACAAGGATCTCGATACACGGCAAAGCTCGCTGGAGGACATCTTCGTCAGCCTCGTCCATCATGACAAGACGGAGGAAGCGGCATGAGCGGCTTCAATTTCAATGCCGTAAAGGCCATCTACAAATTCGAACTGGCGCGCTTTGGCCGTACATTGCTGACCGGACTTGCGGTGCCGGTCATCACAACCTCGCTCTATTTCGTGGTGTTCGGCGGGGCGATCGGTTCACGCATGACGCAGATTGACGGCATTCCCTATGCCGCCTTCATCGTGCCCGGGCTTATCATGCTGTCAATGTTCACCGAAAGCATCTTCAACGCCAGTTTCGGCATCTATATGCCCAAATTCACCGGCACCATCTATGAACTCCTCTCTGCCCCGGTGTCGGCGGTGGAAACGGTGATCGCTTATGTCGGCGCGGCTGCGACAAAATCCATGACGGTGGGCCTCATCATCTTTGCGACCGCGCATCTCTTTGTCGATGTGCCGGTGGCGCATCCGTTCCTGATGATTGCCTTCATGGCGTTGATCGCGATCAGCTTCTGCCTGTTCGGTTTTATTCTGGGGATATGGGCGCAGAGTTTCGAGCAACTCCAGATCATCCCGTTGCTGGTCATCATGCCGATGACCTTTCTGGGCGGCGCCTTTTATTCGATCCATATGCTGGCCGAACCGTGGCGGACGATCACCCTGTTCAACCCGGTCGTCTATCTGATTTCCGGCTTTCGCTGGACCTTCTTCGGTCAGGGAGACGTGGCCATCCACTTCACCCTGATGTTCATCGCGGCGATGCTGCTCGTCTGCATCGGTATCATTGGCTGGATGTTCAGGACCGGCTACCGGCTGAAGAAATAGAAAAGGGGGCGATTAGCCCCCTTTGAAGTCCTGTTCTGGTGCTGCGTTCAGGCCGCCGCGCTCCGGGGATCGACCGCAAACAGGGTCACGCCCTTATATTTCGAATCATTGGCGTCATACAGACCGCCCATGTGGTCGAATGTCTCTTCCACCACCTGAAGATCGCTCAGGCCCGCCAGCTTGAAAACGCCCAGTTTCAGTTCGCGGGGCGGGCTGCCCTCCCGTTCCAGCGTCACGGCGTCGATGAACATTTCGTCATGGCGCGTGTACAGGATATGCGGCGCCAGCTTGACGGACATCTTGTTGTACGTCGCGATCAGGCACTTCTGGAGCGCGATCGATTCCAGGATAGAGGTAGGGGCTTGCATGGGTTTCACATAGCAACATGTCGGAAAAGTTCAACGGATTTGTGCGCTGCACCATTATGTGGAACGGCGCAGCGGCGCATTTTCGCGTCGCTTCGTGCGTCAATATGCCTTTGGAACTGATCAGGCGCTCGCGAACGCGGTGGACTGCGGCGCGGCGAATGTAACAAGGCCGATCTGTTCCCGCCTGCTCCATCGCCACATGAGCAGCACCGCCACCGTGCCCAGCCCGCTCGCCAGTCCCAGCCAGATACCGACGCCCTGCAGACCCATCGGAAAGGCGAGGATCGATCCCACGCCAATGCCGATCACCCAATAGCCGAACAGCGCAAAGATCATCGGCACCCGCGTATCCTGCACCCCGCGCAGCACGCCAGCACCCACCGCTTGCGTTGCATCGACTAGTTGGAAGAGTGCCGCCACGGCCAGGAAGGAGACGGCCAGCGCGATCACATGCGCGTTGGCCGGATCGTTCACGTCCAGGAAGATGGCGACCAGCGCGCGCGGCGCCCCGATCAGCAGCACCGCCGCTGCCACGGCAAAGCCCGTCCCCACGATCAGCGCCAGCCAGCCCGCGCGGCCGACCGCAGCGGCATCCCGCCGTCCATAGGCAAAACCCACGCGCACCGTCGCCGCCTGGCCAATGCCCATGGGTACCATGAAGACCAGCGACGCGATCTGGATCGCCACCGCATGGGCGGCCAGCGAAGCGCGGTCGATCAACCCCATCAGGAAGGCGGATGCATTGAATACGGTGACTTCGAGTCCCAACGTAATCGCGATCGGCAGGCCCAGTGCCCAGACGGCGCGAAAACGCGGCCAGTCTGCGACCCAGAAGCGGCCCATCAGGTGATAGCGGCGGAACTGCCGATCAATTTGTGTGACCGCCAACAGGCCAAGGAACAGGAAGGTGGAGGAAAGCGTGCTCGCTATTCCCGCGCCATGCAGTCCCATGGCGGGCAAGCCCAGATGACCAAAGATCAGCACCCATCCGGCCAGCAGGTTTACCGGGATGCCCAGCAGCATGATGATCAGCGCCCAGACTGGCCGTTCGAGCGCTGACACGAAATTACGCAAGGTCGTGAAGGCAAGGAAGGGTAGCATTGCCCATTGCAGCCCGCGCATCAGGTCGGCCGCGCCGCGCGCCAGATCGCGGTCCTGCCCCATGGCGATCAGGATCGCCTCGCTATGCCACAGCAGCGCCCAGGCGGGCAGGACGAACAGGATCGTACACCACAGGGTCTGGCGCACCGTCCGGCGGATGTCGCGCACCGAATGGCGCTTGCGTCCACGCTCGCTGGCGATCATCGGCGCGGCGGCGGTGACAAGCCCCATGCCGAATATCAGCAGCGCGTTGAACAGGTTGATCGCCAGCGCACCTGCCGCCACGGCGTCAGACCCCAGCCGCCCGATCAGCAGCAGGTCAGTCGCTGCGATGCCGGACCAGGCGACATTGCCCGCGATCATCGGCAACGCCAGTGCAATCATCGCCCGCGCTTCCAGGCGCCAGGGGGAGGGCATTAGTGCTTCTTCTTGCTCGGAATGATGTGCAGCACGGCAACGATGATGCCACCGATGATCAGGCCGACGATGCCTGCGCCGATCGCGTTCACTACCCAGTCGACGACCGGGCCGATGGCTGGCAGAGCACTCGCTGCACCCTGCGCCACATGATGGATCGCGTCGGGAATGGTGTCGAGGTGAAATTCATGCAGCCCGTGGACGATCAGACCGCCGCCGACCCACAGCATCGCAGCCGTGCCCACCACGCTCAATATCTTCATCAACACCGGCATAGCATGCACCAGCCCGCGCCCTACGCTACGTTCGATGGCGGTCGTGCGCTGGGCCATGTGCAGGCCGATATCGTCCATCTTCACGATGAAGCCGACCACGCCATAAACGCCCACGGTAATGAAGATCGCCACCACCACCAATATGACCGCCTGTTCCCACAAGGGTTCGGTCGCGACCGTGCCCAGTGCTATCGCCATGATCTCACCCGACAGGATGAAGTCGGTGGTGATCGCACCCTTGACCTTCTGGTCCTCAATCTCCTTGGACGTCAGGGTCGCGGCGGCTTCTTCCGCGACATCATGCCCGCCCTGAATCGCCTCCAGCAGCTTTTCGGACGCCTCGAAACACAGGAATGCGCCGCCCGCCATTAGCAGCGGCGGTAGCAGCCACGGTGCAAAGGCGCTCAGCAGCAGCGCGGCAGGCAGCAGGAAAAGCAGCTTGTTACGCAGCGACCCCTTGGCGATCTTGTAGATGATCGGTAATTCGCGGTCTGGCGTGAGGCCCATGACATAGCGGGGTGTCACGGCGGCGTCGTCAATGACCACGCCTGCCGCCTTGGTCCCGGCCTTACCCGCTGCCGCTGCGACATCGTCCAGCGAGGTGGCGGCGATCTTGGCGATGCCTGCTATATCATCGAGCAGGGCAATCAGGCCGGATGGCATCTATGGTCACTCCGAAAGATGGGGCCGAAAGATGGGGATGTTCGACAAAAGAAAGCCCCGTTCCCGCGCGCTCTTATCGGGCGTGCAGGCATGGGGCAATGCGGCAACGTTCCGGGTCGCCTTTTGGAGCCGGTCCGTCCGTCAGTGGAGGCTATTGGCTGTCTTGGTACGTGCGTCTTCCAGCGCAGCCTCGACCATCCGGTGCCAGCTGGCGGAATCGCCTGCCGCCGCCATCTCGGCGGTCGGCTCGCGCAGGGTCTTCATGACCGCCAGCGCATCGGCAGCGAAATGGGGCCATTCGCGATCGACAAGGTCGGCGGCATGTTCTTCGGTCCCGCCTGCATTACGGCTGTAGAATTGCCCGGCGAGCACACGTGCCACCCGTTCGATCACGTTCATGCCATCCTCCTGCTTTTTATCGTTCAGTAGTTGCCGGGCGGATCGCTCGCGGGAAAGGATTCGTCAGACTGTTCGTCCACCATATCCCAATCGCGGCGCGATACGCCATGCTGCTCTTCGGGACCGGCGTCGCGGATGATGCCCGAAGACCCGGCGGGTCCGCGATCATCAGCCTCGGCAGTCTGCCCCTTGAACGACTTGTACAGCATCGCGCTCAGACCGCCAATGAATGCCAGTTTGAGTAGCCTCTTCATTTCGTCAGTCTCCTTTTGAACTGTTGATATGGACCCAGGCCGCATGCTCCCGCGCGCTCTGGTTTACCTGCTCGGGCGAGAGGGCACTCTCGCCTTCTTCGTCGCTGCCTGCGGGCAGGGGCGTCGATGTGGCGGAGAGGGGCGCGCCGATCGTCCAGCGCTCGGTCAGCGCCGCGTCGACCATCGCGCGCCATGTTGCCGCATTGCCCGCCTCACTCATTGCCGGGTCTGGGTCTTTCAGGATCGCCAGGATGCTGGCTGCATCCTCCACGCAGGCGGACCAATCGACATCCTGTCGCGTCGCCAGATGGCGGGCGAGGCGCTCGATCAGACTGCGGGGGGCAGGGGTGTCGCTCATGACAGGAGAAACGCCCGGTTCTTCCGCTCGTTCCGCAAGCGCGATGAATTGAACGCATCGCTCGATGCCAAGTTTTCACGGCGGGAGGCTTAGTGGGAGAGGTGTCATGCCCCAGGGCGACAAGAGCAGCTATGCGGACAAGCAGAAACGCAAAGCCCGACATATCGAGCAGGGCTATGAGGAGCGCGGCGTGCCGAAGGACGAAGCGGAATCGCGCGCCTGGGCGACCGTCAACAAGGAATCGGGCGGCGGCAACAAATCCGGTTCTGGCCGGGGCAAGCCGGATACCCACGGCTCCTCACGCAAGGGCGGTCGCCTGGGCGGCGCGGCTTCGGTCCGGCGGTCGGCGGCCGATCGTTCTGCCGCCGCGAAGAAGGGCTGGGAAACCCGGCGCAGGAAAGCGGGCTGACCAAAGAAAAGGCCGCCCGGATCGCTCCGGACGGCCTTTTCCGTCGATCTGACGAAGAAAGTTTTAGGCTTCCTCGGCCTCTTCGGGTTCATCGGTCGTTTCCGACGCGATTTCGCCCGGTTCGGCATTGGCGTCATAGTCTTCGGTGAAGCCGCTCTCGTCCTTTTCGAACAGATCGGCCATCACGTCGACGCCCTGCTTCTGAAGCTCGGCCTCTTCAGGCGAACGAGCGACGTTCACCTGGATCGACACGGCGACTTCGGGATGCAGCGCGACCTTGACGTCGAACACGCCCAGCGTCTTGATCGGACGCTCCAGCACGACCATCGTCTTGGTGACGTTGGTGATGCCATCGGCGTGCAACGCGTCCACGATATCGCGGACGGCCACGGAGCCGTAGAGCGCGCCGGCGTTCGACGACTGGCGGATCAGAACGATCTGCGTGCCGTCCACATCCTTCGATGCGGCTTCGGCGTCGGTACGACGGGTAGCGTTGTCGGCTTCGATCTTGGCGCGGTTGGCCTCGAAGACCTTCTTGTTGGCGTTGTTGGAACGCAGCGCCTTCTTGTTGGGCAACAGGAAATTACGGGCATAGCCGTCCTTCACGGTGACGACGTCACCAATTGCACCCAGCTTCTCGATGCGCTCGAGCAGAATGATTTCCATGTGGGCTACTCCCTCACTTCACGATGTAGGGCAGCAGGCCCAGATGACGGGCGCGCTTGATGGCCTGGGCCAGTTCGCGCTGCTTCTTGGCCGAAACGGCCGTGATGCGGCTGGGGACGATCTTGCCGCGCTCGGACACGAAGCCCTGAAGCAGACGAACGTCCTTATAATCGATCTTCGGCGCGTCCTTGGCGGCGAAGGGGCAGCTCTTGCGGCGGCGGAAAAATGGGCGTGCCATGGTCTAGGTCTCCTTATTCGCCAGCGGTTTCTTCGCGGCGCGGGCCACGATCACCACGGTCGCCGCGATCTTCACGATCACGACGGGGGCCACGATCGCCGCGCTCGCCACGATCACGATCGGAGCGCTCCTGCTTGCGCATCACCACCGACGGACCGGTTTCCAGCTCTTCGACCTTGATGGTCATGTAGCGGATGATGTCTTCGTTGATCTGCGTCTGGCGCTCCAGCTCGGCAACCACGCCGGCGGGGGCGTCGATGTTCAGCATCACGTAGTGCGCCTTGCGGTTCTTGGCGATCTTGTAGGCCAGGCTGCGCAGGCCCCAGGTCTCAACCTTGGTGACTTTGCCCTGGTTGTCCTCGACGATCTTCGTGGCGGCTTCCGCCAGTGCATCCACCTGCGCCTGTGCCAGATCCTGGCGCGCAAGGAACACATGCTCGTAAAGAGCCATGGTTATACCTCTATGTTGGCCGATCGCTGACGTGTACCCCATGTACAACGCCCCTCCGGCTGTCGTCTTCAAGCAATTTCCCTGTTCTCCCGAGTCACCCCGAGCGAATGGAAGCGGCGCCTATGACGCAAAAGTCGTGCAAAGGCAAGCGCCCGTATGGGGTTTCAGGCACCCGTTGCAGCGCCCTTGCCAGCCGGGGCCCGGATACGCCACTGTCACCCCCAGAGACATAGTCGTTCGAGGGGGATTTGCATGGATGTCGCCATAGCGGCGCTGGCGCTCATATTGCTGATGATCGCAGCCTATCGGGGCATGAGTGTCATCCTGATGGCTCCGCTGCTGGCCATGCTGGCCGTCTTCCTCACCGATCCCGCCGCTGTGCCCACGGTCTTTTCCGGTCTGTTCATGGAAAAGGTCGCGACCTTCCTCAAACTCTATTTCCCGGTGTTCCTGCTGGGCGCATTGTTTGGCAAGCTGGTGGAGATATCGGGCTTTTCCCGCGCCATCGTCACCGCCGTCATCGGCATGGTGGGCGCGGGCCGGGCAATTCCGGCAATCATGCTGGTTACGGCGCTGCTGACCTATGGCGGGGTGTCGGTGTTCGTCGCGGTGTTCGCCGTCTATCCCTTCGCGGCGGAGATGTTTCGGCGCGCCGCCATTCCCAAACGTCTGGTTGCGGCGACCATCGGCCTTGGCAGCATCACCTTCACCATGGACGCGCTGCCCGGCACGCCGCAGATCCAGAACATCATTCCGACCAGCTTTTTCGGCACCACTACATGGGCTGCGCCAATCCTCGGCACCATCGGCTCTGTGGCGATCGCGGCGGCGGGTCTTGCCTATCTGGGTTGGCGACGGCGCAGCCTGATGGCAGCAGGGGAGGGCTATGGCGATCCGACGACGTTGGTGAACGAGCCGGAAGGCGACGATGATGCCGCCCCGGCCACCCATCCGCTGATCGCGCTGCTTCCGCTCGTGGTCGTGGGCGCCGGCAACCTTGCTCTCACCATTCTGATCCCGCGCCTTGTGCCGGTCGAGCAGGTCAGCGTTTCGCTCGCGGGCCTCACCGAACCCGTTGTGGTGAAGGTGGCGCAGGTGTCTGCGCTCTGGGCCGTCATGGGCGCGTTGTTGCTGGGGATCGCGACGATCCTGCTCTTCGCCTTCCGCACGGTAGCGCGGCGCTTTGCTGAAGGATCGAAGGCGGCTGTGGGCGGCGCGCTGCTGGCGGGCATGAACACGGCGGTCGAATATGGTTTCGGCGCGGTGATCGCTGCGCTGCCCGGCTTCCTGATCGTTAAGGAAGCCCTGAAAAGCGTTCCCAACCCGCTCATCAACGAAGCAATCACCGTGACCTCGCTCGCCGGGATCACTGGCTCGGCCTCGGGCGGCCTGTCGATCGCGCTCGCCGCGATGGCGGAGCAGTTCGCCGCCGCCGGGGATGCCGCAGGCATTCCGCGCGAAGTGCTGCACCGTGTCGCGTCGATGGCCAGCGGCGGCATGGACAGTTTGCCGCATAATGGCGCGGTCATTACTTTGCTGGCCGTAACGGGCCTCACTCATCGGCAGGCCTATAAGGACATATTCGCGTTGACGATCATCAAGACGCTCACCGTTTTTCTGGTGATCGCCGTCTATTATCTGACCGGCCTCGTCTGACCCACGCATCGAAAGGCCCCGGAGGTTCCTCACCTCCGGGGCCTTCGCTCTATTTTGTAGACGGGATCTTAGCGGATCGCGCCGCCGATAACAGCGCCGATGATGCCGCTGGTGATTGCAATCAGCACCGCGTCATTGCCCGACTGCACCCAGTGATAGCCACGCGGCGGCGCGTTCAGGCGATAGCCGCGATAATTGTTGATCACCCGATAGTTGGTTGCCTGTCGACGATCGAAACGCTGCCCCTTGGCCCAGCGGTGATTGTTCGCGCGGTAGTTGTTGTTGCGATAGGCATTGCCGTTGTTGCGAACAACAGTCCGTTGCTTGACGACCGTGCGGCCATGTGGGCCTTGCTTCACGACGCGGGTGACTTCGCGATGCGGTGCGGCCTGCGCCTGGCTCACGGCCAGCGGGCTTACGACCATCGTGGTTGCGGCCAGCGCCATCAAAAACTTCTTCATCTTGTCGCTCCTTTTTTTCAAAGGCGCCGTCTCATCGGCGTCGAATACAGAGATAGGAGCCGCCTGTCGCAAGGATGTCCCAGCCACAGGGTTAAAGTGTAGGATATTGTATCAAAACCCGATTTAGTCTGAACGGCTGTTCAGCGAAGGGCGTGTTGCAGCAGCAATTGCTTAGGAAATCGGCGTTATGAGTGATGACATGGACGCATCACGCCCTCAGAAATTAGTTGGGATTCAGGCCCTGCGCGGAATCGCGTCGCTTGCCGTCATCCTCTATCACGTCGCCCGTCACATGGATCAGGTGACGGCATCCCCTTTGATGATGCGTTTCTTTCAGCCCGGCCACGCGGGTGTGGACCTGTTCTTCGTGCTCAGCGGCTTCATCATTCTGCACGTCCACCGCATCGATATCGGCCAGCCCGACCGGCTGCGCCATTATGTGCGCCAGCGGTTCCTGCGGTTGATGCCGATCTACTGGATCGCGCTGGTGCTGACCGCACTCGCCCTGATCGCGGCGGGGCACATGGTATCGTCCGGCGCATTGCTCTGGTCGGCAACCCTGTTGCCGACCGTGCAGGAACCGCTGCTGGGCATCGCCTGGACGCTGCAACACGAACTGATCTTCTATATGGTCTTCGCGCTGTTGATCTTCAGCCGTCGGTTGGGCGTGACGCTGTTAGTGATCTGGACGGGATGGATCATGCTGGCTGCGCTGGGGTTGGTCGCCGCAGTCGTCCCGGATCGCATCACCAACCTCTATAATCTGGAATTTTTGGCAGGCATGGGCGCGGCCGCCTTGCTGGCAAGCGGACGAATCACCGCGCCCCGGATGATGACCGGGGCAGGGGCCACGCTGCTGCTGGCGGCCTGTGTTGCGGAAAGCATGGGGGTACTGGACGGCTATGGCCCGCTCGCGCGTCTCGCCTACGGCGTGCCCTCTGCCTTGCTCATCGCGGGCCTTGCTGCATGGGAACAGGCGCGCGGCATGGTCGTCCCTGCGCCCCTGCGTGCGCTTGGCGAAGCGTCCTACAGCCTCTACCTCTTCCAGTTTCTGGGCCTCAGTGCTGCCTGGCAAATATGGCAGCGTCTGGGTCTGGATGCGGCGGCGATGCCGCTCCTCTGTTACCTTGTCCTCGCCGCCGCCGCGTTGATCGCCGGTCTCGCCATGTCCCTGTTGGTCGAACAGCCGCTCCTCGCCCGCCTGCGGCGCTGGCGAAACCCGGCCTATTCGTGCCGCAGCGCGTCGATGGGATTGAGCGCCGCCGCCCGCCGCGCCGGGAAATAGCCGAACACCACGCCGATCACCGCTGAAAAGAAGAAGGCGATCATATTCACTTTCACATCGAAGATGAACGGCACCTGCATCAGCGGCGCGATCGCGATCGACGCTACCAGCGCCAGTAGCAGCCCGATCAATCCGCCCAGACAGGACAGCACGATCGCCTCGACCAGAAACTGCATCAGCACCTCCCGCGCCACCGCGCCGATGGCCAGACGAATGCCGATCTCACGGGTCCGCTCCGTCACCGACACCAGCATGATGTTCATGATGCCGATGCCGCCGACCAGCAGGCTGATCGCCGCCACCGCACCGACGATCTGCGTCAGGATGGTAGTGGTGCCGGTGAGCGTGTCGGAAATCTGCTTGGTGTCGAAGACGTTGAAATTGTCCTGATCGCCCGGCTTGATCTTGCGCCGTTCCCGCATCAGCCCTTCCAGACTCGATTGTACGGTGGAGGTGTCATAGGCGTCGTCCACCGCGACCAATATCTGGCTGATGTCACGGTCGCCGGTAAAGCGCCGCTGCACGAACTTGATCGGCATGACGACCACATCGTCCTGATCGCCGAAACCGCCCTGTCCGCGCGTCGCCAGCGTGCCGATCACCTGGCAGGACACGCCCTTGATCCGCATCCGCTTGCCCACCGGATCATTGCCCTGAAACAGGTTGGTGCGGACGGTATTGCCGATGATGCACACCGGGCGACCCGCTTCCTCTTCCTCCGGCATGAACAGGCGGCCGCTGTCGGTCTTCCACGTCTGCACCTCGAAATAGGCGGCGGTGGTGCCATAGACGGTCGTGGACCAGTTATTGCCCTCATAGATGGCGGTGCCGGTCGACTGCGCCAGCGGCGCTACTGCGCGCACGCCGGTCAACTGGTTCTCGACTGCCGTTAAATCCTGCGGCTTGAAATCCGGCGGACGCGGCCCGCCGCCGCCCCGGCCAAAACCCTGTCCGGGCCGCAATTGCAGCACATTGGCCCCCAGCGAACTGATCTGCTGACGCACGGCAGCAGTCGCGCCATTGCCCAGCGTCACCATCGTCACCACGGCGGCGACGCCTATGATGATGCCCAGCGTCGTCAGGAAGGACCGCAGCTTGTGCCGGTTGATCGCGCGAAAGGCGAGGATGACCGTCGTGCCCAGCATATCAGGCCGCCTTCCCGTTCTCGACCCGCTCGACCAGCCCGTCCTTGAAATGCACGATCGTCCGGGCGAACGCCGCCATGTCCTGTTCGTGCGTCACCATCAGCACGGTAATCCCGCTATTTTTGTTGAGGTCGGTCAGCAATTCCATGATCTCTACCGACCGTTCCGAATCGAGGTTGCCGGTCGGCTCGTCGGCCAGCAGCACATCGGGATGGGTGACGATGGCGCGGGCAATGGCGACGCGCTGTTGCTGCCCGCCCGACAATTCGGCGGGCGTATGGTCCCACCAATCCTTCAGGCCCACCTTGTCCAGCGCGGCCATCCCCATGTCATAGCGCGTCTGCTTGTCCTCACCGCGATACAGCAGCGGCAGTTCGACATTCTCCAGCGCCGTGGTGCGCGACAGCAGGTTGAACCCCTGAAACACAAATCCCAGATAGCGCCGCCGCAACAGCGCCCGCTGGTCGCGGTCCAGCGTGTGGACGGGACGGCCCTTGAACAGGAACGTGCCACCGCTCGGCACGTCGAGACAGCCAAGAATGTTCATCGTCGTCGATTTGCCCGACCCCGAAGGCCCCATGACGGCGACGAAATCGCCCTGCGCGATGTCCAGGTCGATGCCCTTCAGCGCCTGGAAAGCAGTCGCGCCACTCCCGTAATTTTTGGTGACTCCGCGCAGGGAGATGATCGGATCATCAGCCACTGGCTTATTCCCCGCCACCCTCGCGCCCACGCCGTTGCTCGGCGGGGCGCTCAGTTCCGCCACTGGGGGCGGTGGGGGCGACCGGCGCGGTCTCGGCTGGGGAGCCGGCTGAATTGCCCAGCGTCTTCATGGTCGCCGGGCTGCCATCGGTTGGGCGCACGCCGCTGGCATTACCCGATGTGGCGGGAGCCGTGCTGCGATCCTTGCCGCGTGGCTGATCGGTCCCATTCTGATCGTCGGCGGGCTGTTGCTGTCCGGCGGCAAGCTGGCCGGTGATGACCCGTGCGCCTTCCTTCAGGTCGCCGCCGGTGACGACGGTTCGTGACCCGTCGCTCGCGCCCACCGTTACCTGCACTGCCTTGGGCTTGCCATCTTCACCCACGATATAGACGGTCTGGCTGCTGCCCGCTCCAAAGCTGACCTGCCGCGCATTGCCGCCGCCCCCGCGACGGCGCGGCATCAGCGTGCTTGTGATGCCGCTGCCCGATGCCGCGCCGCTGCTCGGCTTGAAGCGCAGCGCGCTGTTGGGCACCAGCAGCACATCCTTCAGTTCCTGGGTGATGATGTCTGCGGTCGCGGTCATACCGGGCCGCAATGTCTCGTCGGTGTTGTTGACCGACAGCACGGCAGTATAGGCGACCACGGTGCCGCTGGTCGTGCTGGTCGTGCTTGTCGTTGAGGACGATGAGGTACTGCTGGCGTTCGACCCTACATTGACCCGGGTGATCGTCGCCGGGAATGTGCGGCCGGGGAAGGCATCGACGCTGAAACTCGCCGTCTGCCCATTTTTGACCTGTCCGACATCGGCCTCGTCCACTGACACCTCGACCTCCATCTGGGTCAGATCCTCGGCGATGGTGAACAGCACCGGCGCATTCAGCGACGCTGCGACCGTCTGTCCCGGCTCGATATCGCGCGACAGCACCACGCCGGTCACGGGCGATACAATCTGCGCGATCGACAGGTTGGTCTGTGCGGTCGACAATTGGGCCTGCGACACCTGCACCTGCGCGCGGGAGGCGTTGAGCGTGGCGAGCGCCGATTGATAATTGGCCCGCGCCGTGTCCAGCTCGGTCTTGGCGGGCACCTTGCCCCCCGATAGCTGGAACACATTCAATTGCCGGTCCAAAGTCGCCTTGGCCAGCGCGGCTTGCGCCTGCGCCTGCGCGACGCTGGCCTGCGAAGAGGCGACCTGCGCCTGATTCTGATCGATCGCGTCGGCGAGGCGACGGGTATCCAGTTCGGCCAGCTTCTGCCCGCGCGTAACCCGGTCGTTCACATCGACATAGACGGCGGTGATCTTGCCCGATTGCTCCGACCCCACATCCACCTGATTGATGGGCTTGAGATTGCCGGTGGCGGAGACGGAAACGGTCAGGTCGCCGCGCCGGGCCGCGCGCGTGGCATAGCTCGGCTCGTCGTTGCCGGTGAAACAGCGTGACACGAGCAGGATCAGGATCAACAGGGCGAGGCCGATCGCCCCCCGGATCACCCATTTGCGCCATGGCCGGGGCGGCTTCGTCCCCAGAAATTCGTCCATGTCCGCCGTTTCAGCAGGGGTGGGCGTCGCGTCATTGCTCATTGGGGGCGTCCATCCATATTTTGCCATCCGCCACCCAGCGCATTGTAAAGCTGGGCCACGGCCAATATCTCGTCGGATTGCGTGCCAGCCAGGCTGTTGCGCGCGGAAAGAAGCGTCTGTTCGGCATTGAGAAGCGTCTGAAAGTCGGTCAGCCCCGACTGATATTGCGCCCGCGCCAGGATAGCTGCGTTGTTCGACGCTTCGTAGGCGATCGCGAACTGCGCCTTGCGCGCCCGCGCAGCATTCAACGCATTCATGCCATTCTCGACATCTTCAAGGCTGGTCAGCACCGTCTGCTTATAGGCGGCAAAGGCGCCATCCGCCGCCGCCCGCTGTGACCGGACCTGAGAGGCCAGCCGCCCGCCATCGAAGATGACCTGCGCGATATTGCCGAACACGTTGCCGGTGATGATATCGAACAGGCTCTTTATCGATGTCGAACTGGACCCGATATTCCCACTGATATTGAGTGCGGGATAAAGCTGCGCCTGCGCCACCCCGATCTGCGCTGTGGCAGCGGCCAGCGCCCGCTCGGCGCTCCGCACGTCGGGCCGCTGGCGTAGCGTGTCGGCGGGAATGCCGGTCGCGACGTTGAAGGGCGCGATCGGGATCGGCGCTGCCTGCTCCAGCGTCCGCGTCGCCTCGCCCGGCACCTGCCCCGTCAGCACCGCGATGCGGTTGAGCGCACTCTTTATATTGGCTTCCTGCGTGGGAATGGTGGCGGTGGTCTGCGCCAGTTGCGCTCTCGCCTGCTGCTCGTCCAACGAGGACACCAGCCCCGCCTGCAAGCGCCAGCGGGCAATGTCATAATTGTCCTGCTGCACTTTTTGCGTCTCGCGCGCGATGGCAAGTTGGGCCTGCGCCAGCCGCGCCTGCACATAATTGCTGACCAGTTCGGCGATGATGGTCCGGCGCACGGCAGCCAGATCATAGCCGCTGGCCGCCAGGTCCGCGCGCGCAGCCTCCGACGATCGCGATAGTTCGCCGAACAGGTCGATCTGCCAGCTTGCATTGGCCGCCAGCGAATAGCTGCCGCTCCACGGATCGCTGCCCGACGAGATGACATTGCCATTATTGTCGACCTGCGCGCCGCCACCGCCGCTGCGGTAGGTCTGGCCGCCCCGGCCAGAGCCGCTGACTTGCGGCAGGAAGGCGCTGTTCGCCTGTCGCAGTGATTCCCGTGCCTGCCGCAGCCGCGTTTGCGCCTGTACGATGTCCAGATTATTGGCGATCGCCGCGTCGATGAAACTGCTCAGCGCCGGATCGTTGAACCGCGTCCACCAGGTGGAAAGGTCCGCCTCGCTCGTCGCCGCATTGTTCCCTTGCGTATAAGTTTCCGGGATGCCCAGCGCGGCAGGCTGTGGCGCCCTATAGTCCGGCCCAGCCACGCAGGCAGAGAGTGCCAGCATCGATCCTGCCATGATTCCAATGCGATATCGCACCTTTTTCTGCCACTCCATCGTCGTTAGGGGCACCATGCTTGCACACGGCGCGGCGTCCGTCTAATTCCTGCCGAAATCGGTCGCCCGCCTCAACGGCAATGTTGTAGCAAAGTGTAATGATCGCGGCGGCCCCCGTTTTTCCGCGTTTTTTAAGAGGATGAGTGATGAGGGCATTCCTGTTTCCCGGTCAGGGCAGCCAGTCCGTTGGCATGGGTAAGGCACTGGCCGACGCCAGTCCCGTGGCGCGCGAACTGTTCCAGGAAGTCGATGACGCGCTGGGCCAGCATTTGTTCCGCATCATGGTGGAGGGGCCGGAGAGTGACCTGACCCTCACCGAAAATGCCCAGCCCGCGATCATGGCCAACGCCATCGCTACGTTGCGCGTGATGGAGCGGGAAGGGGGGCTGCGCCTCTCCGAAAAGGGTGATTATGTCGCTGGCCACAGCCTTGGCGAATATAGCGCGCTCTGCGCTGTGGGCGCATTCGACGTACCGACGACGGCGCGTCTGCTGAAGCTGCGCGGACAGGCGATGCAGGCTGCCGTGCCGGTGGGTGAAGGCGCGATGGCCGCGCTTCTGGGCGCTGACATCGACAAGGCGCAGGCGCTGGCCGATGCGGCGGCAGAGGGTGAGGTCTGCACCGTCGCCAACGACAATGATCCCGGACAGGTCGTGATTTCCGGCCATCGCGGCGCGATTGAGCGCGCCATTGCCCTGGTCAAGGATCATGGCATCAAGCGCGGCGTGCTGCTGCCCGTCTCCGCGCCCTTCCATTGCCCACTGATGCAGCCCGCCGCCGACGCGATGGCCGATGCGCTGGCGCAGGCGAAGATCGCGACGCCGCTGCTCCCCGTCTATGCCAATGTCCTCGCCGCGCCGATCGCCGATCCCGACGACATCCGTTCGCGCCTGGTTGAGCAGGTGACGGGCCGTGTCCGCTGGCGCGGAAGCATCGCCGCGATGTGGGAGGCGGGCGTCACCGATTTCGTGGAACTGGGCGGCAAGGTCGTGGGACCGATGGTCAAGCGCATCGCCCCCGACGCCACCGTGCGCTCCATCGTGACGATGGATGATATTGAAGCGGCGCTGGCCGCGCTCTGAAGAGGATAGCTACAATGTTCGATCTGACAGGCATGACCGCACTGGTGACGGGCGCATCGGGCGGCATCGGTTCCGCCATCGCCAAGGCGCTCGCCGCGCAGGGCGCGACCCTTGCGCTCTCGGGCAGCAATGAGGAAAAGCTGAAAGCCTTCGCCGCCGAACTGGGCGGCGACCACAAGACTTTGGTCTGCAACCTGTCCGACCCCGCCGCTGTCGACGCGCTGGTGCCGCAGGCGGTGGAAGCAGCACTGGGCGGCCGGCTGGACATTCTCGTCAACAATGCCGGCATCACCCGCGACAACCTTATCCTGCGCATGAAGGATGAAGAATGGTCGGATGTGATCTCGGTAAACCTTGAGGCTGCTTTCCGCCTCGTTCGCGCCGCCGCCAAGCCGATGATGAAGGCGCGCTTTGGCCGAATCGTCTCAATCACGTCCGTCGTGGGCGTCACCGGCAATCCGGGCCAGTCCAACTATGCCGCGTCAAAGGCCGGGATCATCGGCATGTCGAAGGCGCTGGGCCAGGAACTCGCCAGCCGCGGTATCACCGTCAACTGCGTCGCGCCCGGCTTCATCCGCTCGGCCATGACCGACGCGTTGAACGATACCCAGAAGGCCGCGATCAACATGAAGATCCCGGCAGGCGATCTGGGCGAAGGCGCTGACATCGGCGCCGCCGTCGTCTATCTCGCCAGCAAGGAGGCGGGCTACGTCACCGGCCAGACGCTGCACGTCAATGGCGGCATGGCCATGATCTGATATGCGCATCCCTGCCTCTCTCGTTCGTGGGAGGGGCGGGGGCGTTAGGACCGAGCGGTTCTCAGTGACGTGATCCGCCCCACTACCGTCGTCCATGCGTCATCCAGCACCACGGCCCGTCGACCCGCCAGCGCCAGCACGGCCACAGCCGCGATCAAGTTCACCGGCACCAGCGTCATCGCCGACACCGCGCGCCCGAACAGTGGCGCCATCCAGGCATAGGCGAGCCATGTCGGCTCCCACGTCAGCGCACCGCGCGCCCGCATGTCGGCGACAAGGAAGGCAATCGCCATTCCCAGCAGCACATAGTCATAGTCCAGCACATAAGGGGTGCAGAGCAGCGCTGCCGCCAGCACCGCGGCGCCACGCACGGCCATGGTGCTGCGCCAGGTCACAAGTCCCGCGACCAGCACCGCAGCCACGGTTGCGACCGATTGCACTCCATAGGCCAGGGGGATCGACCCACCCCATTGCCGGATCGCGGCGAAGGGACTCTGGATCTTCTCCCAGCCCGTAGCCCCTGCCTCGATGATAATATGCTGCGTCAGGGGCAGCGACCCGATGAACGCCGCCCACACGCCCCATCCCCAGATCGCGACCGTCAACAGGCACAGGGCTGTCACCGTCGCGCCTGCCGACAGAAAGGCGCGCCAGTTGCCCCGCGCAGCGATAGCTACCGGGATCAGTACGGCGAATTGCGGCTTGTAGCACAGGCATCCCAGCAGCATCCCCGCGACCCAGGGCCGCCGGTCCAGCAAGATCATGCCGCCGCCCAGCAGCGCGGTGGTCATGAACGCATTTTGCCCATGGCCCAGACACACTAGAACCACCGGCGCGCCCAGTGATGCCAGCAATGCGTCGCGCCCTGGCAGCACGCGCTGCGCCACCAATGCCGCCAACGCCAGCGTCAGCCCCTGCCAGAGTACCAGTGCCAGCGTGTAGGGAAATTTCGCCAACAACGCAGCAATGATCAGAAAGGGCGGCGGATAATGCCAGCCGTAAAAAGGAATGTGCGGATCATGATGCGCGGCCTTCTGAACGCCATGATGGGCGCTCCAGTCCCATGCCGCCGCCGCCTGTCCATGGTCAGCCATCCAGCCTGCGGTCCATACATTGGAAAAATCGGTCCCCAGCGGCCGTCCCAGCGAATCCACTGTGCCATGTGAACCCCAAAGCAGCACGGACAGCCCGATAATGGTTGCCAGCAGCGTCAATGATGCCGTCAAAAGCACGCGTTCGCGCGTGATATAACGATCTGTGGAAAAGGGCGCGATCATCGGTTCTTATTGGCAGGTGCGGCTGAAATTTCGGTAAATGACTGGTTATCATGGGGGCGCAGGACGCTTTTCCGCGCGAAGGGGCTTGGCGGCCTTCCCTCTTGCCTCTATTCGGGCTTCGCACTAGGGCATGGCTTAACAGCCGTTCAGAATTACCAACGATACCCAAGAAGAAGGACCACTCATGAGTGAGACCGCGGATCGCGTTAAGAAAATCGTCGTCGAGCATCTGGGCGTCGAAGCCGAAAAGGTGACTGAGGACGCAAGCTTCATCGACGATCTGGGCGCAGACAGCCTGGACATCGTTGAACTGGTGATGGCGTTCGAGGAAGAGTTCAGCGTCGAAATCCCTGACGATGCGGC
This sequence comes from Sphingobium aromaticiconvertens, assembly GCF_037154075.1. NCBI lineage: Bacteria > Pseudomonadati > Pseudomonadota > Alphaproteobacteria > Sphingomonadales > Sphingobiaceae > Sphingobium > Sphingobium aromaticiconvertens. The sequence continues at coordinate 3,669,358 of NZ_JBANRJ010000001.1, read as the reverse complement.
TGAAAAGATCGCCACCGTCAAGGATGCGATCGATTTCATCGAAAGCAAGCAGTAAGGGCCTTTAGCGGACAAGCCCACCGGGGCAGTCCGCGGCCAAAAGGCACGAAAGCGGCTCTCCTGCCCGGCGATCCCGGAGGCTGGAGAGCCGTTTTGTATCTGGCGACCCTTTCCGTGCGCATCTGCGGCGGCTAAGGGTCGGCCAAAGTCAGTAAGTTATCGTGGAGCCTGCAATATGCGTCGCGTCGTCGTAACCGGCCTCGGCATGGTGACCCCTCTGGGCGGGGATGTCGAAACCACCTGGAAAAATATCCTCGCGTCCAAATCGGGCGCGGCCACGATCACCCGGTTCGACCCCACCGACTATAAATGCCGCATCGCCTGCGAGGTGAAGCCCGCGGACCATCCTTATGGTTTCGACCCGTCCAAGGAAGTCGACCACAAGATTCAGCGGCAGGTCGATCTGTTTATCGTCTTCGGCATCGCCGCGGCCAGCGAAGCGCTGGCTGACGCGGGCCTGCTCGACATGACAGAGGAAGAGCGCCTGCGCGCGGGCTGCTCGATCGGTTCGGGCATCGGCGGCCTGCCGGGCATCGAAAGCGAATCGCTGGTGCTGGCGAACAAGGGCCCTAGCCGCGTCTCGCCGCATTTCGTCCATGGCCGACTCATAAATCTGATCTCGGGTCAGGTTTCGATCAAATATGGCCTGATGGGGCCGAACCATGCTGTCGTCACCGCCTGTTCGACCGGCGCGCACTCAATCGGCGATGCCGCCCGGATGATCGCGATGGACGACGCCGACGTGATGCTCGCGGGCGGCGCGGAAAGCGCGATCTGCCCGATCGGCATCGCCGGCTTCTCGCAGGCGCGGGCGCTCTCCACCAATTTCAACGACACGCCCGAAAAGGCGTCGCGTCCCTATGACGTCAACCGCGACGGCTTCGTCATGGGCGAGGGCGCGGGTGTCGTTGTGCTGGAAGAATATGAGCGGGCCAAGGCGCGCGGCGCTAAGATCTATGCCGAAGTGATTGGCTATGGCCTGTCGGGCGACGCCTATCACGTCACCGCTCCGCACCCCGAAGGATCGGGCGCGTTCCGTTCGATGCAGATGGCGCTTAAAAAGTCGGGCCTCAGCCTGGAAGATATCGATTATGTGAACGCCCACGGCACATCGACCCCGCTGGGCGACGAACTGGAGCTGGGCGCGGTCCGTCGCCTGTTCGGTGACCAGATCAGCAATATGTCGATGAGTTCGACCAAATCCGCCATCGGCCATCTTCTGGGCGGCGCGGGTGCGGTGGAGAGCATCTTCTGCATCCTTGCCATGCAGGACCAGATCGTCCCGCCGACGCTCAACCTCGATGAACCCAGCGAAAGCTGCCAGGGCGTGGACCTGGTCCCGCACGTCGCCAAAGAACGCAAGGTGCGCGCGGTGCTGAACAACAGCTTCGGCTTTGGCGGCACCAATGCCTCGCTCATCATGAAGCCGATCTGAGGCGCAGCACCATGAAACGGCTTGGCTGCATCATCCTTCTGATCGGCCTTGCCGTTGCCGCGTTCGTTGCCTTCCGTTTCGTTCATGGCTGGACGGAAACTGGCCCGGCCACCAGGGAAACCACGATCGTCGTGCCGGAAGGCGCGACGCTCAGTGCGGCGGCGGTGCTGCTCAAACAGGCTGGCGCGGTTCGCTCGGCTGATGCCTTCCTGACGCGGGCCAAGGTCTTTGGCGGCAGCATGTCGATCAAGGCTGGGGAATTCGTGATTCCCAAGGGCGCAAGCAATTCGGAAATCCTCTCCATCCTGCAAGGGGGGAAGGTACTCACCCGGCTCATCACCATTCCCGAAGGCATGCCGTCCATCCTCGTCCACGAACGGTTGATGGCGAACGATCAATTGACCGGCGATATCCCCGTGCCCGAAGAGGGCAGCATCCTGCCCGACAGCTATGCCTTCGAACGCGGCGAATCGCGTACGCGGGTGGTGCAGCGGATGCAGGCGGCGATGACCAAGGTGCTGGCCGACCTTTGGGCGAAACGCAGCCCCACGGCTGTGGTCAAGACGCCACGGGAGGCCATCATCCTGGCCAGTATCGTTGAGAAGGAAACCGCTGTCGCCGCCGAACGCCCAACGGTGGCGGGCGTCTATGGCAACCGGCTGCGGACCAATATGATGCTTCAGGCGGACCCGACGATCATCTATCCGATCACCAAGGGCAAGCCGCTGGGGCGCCGTATCCGCAAGTCGGAGATCGCCGCCGTCAACGACTATAATACCTATGCGATGACCGGCCTGCCCAAAGGGCCGATCGCGAACCCCGGACGGCTCTCGATCCTTGCCGTCACCCAGCCCGCGCAAACCAAAGCGCTGTATTTCGTCGCGGATGGGACGGGCGGCCACATCTTCGCCGACACTTATCAGCAGCACAATGAAAATGTCAGAAAGTGGTTTGAAATCCGCCGCCAGCGCGGCGAACTTTAGATCTCGACTAAACCGTGCGTTGGGGGCGTGTATCCGGCTATCGCAACACGCCCTTCGTCACCTGCGCGCGCGCATAGAGGAATTGCGCGATCCCCAGCACGAAGATCAGCGCAGGAAACAGCGTCGCCGTCCATCCCTTGATCGCCAGCATGTCGGTCCCGAAAAAGCTGTGGCCAAAGGTCATGATGATCGCAATCAGCGAGATCAGATAGAGCGCCACCGCTGCGGCCCGCCGCATCAGCAAAAGGATCGATCCCAGCGTCCCTGTGACTACCGACACGGCAAAGGCGGCCCAAGCCCATGTGGGCATTTGCGCAAAGATGCGGGCGGTATAGGGATCGGTTTTGGCCAGTTCGGCCGTGTCCATGCTATATTGCGCGACGAAGGATGCATCGCCCATCAGATTCCACAACAGGGCGGCTATGCCCACAATAGTCAGGGATCGCGGTGCGCTCATAATCGTTCCTCTACCCAATATATATGGTCGTGCATCACGGCTTTGGACCGCTACCGCAACGATATACCCGTCGTCAGGGCCGCGACAAGGCGCACAGGATGGTGCATCGGGATTAGGACAACAGGAGGCTTCCATGCTGAATCGCTACGTACCGAATGTCACGCTCAAGACCAGGGTCCGCGACGAAACTATCGAAGGCCCCAACCCGTTCCGTTGGCAGGATGTACAGACTGGCGACCTGTTTGCTGGCAGGCGCGTCATCGTCTTCTCGCTTCCAGGCGCGTTCACGCCGACCTGTTCGACCGAACAATGCCCGGCCTTTGAGCGCTTTTACGATGACTTCAGGGCGCAGGGCGTCGACGATGTTTACTGCCTTTCTGTCAATGATGCCTTCGTCATGTACCAGTGGGGGCGCCATCTGGGCGTGAACAATGTGAAGCTGCTGCCCGATGGGTCGGGTGATTTCACCCGCCGGATGGGCATGCTCATCAAGAAGGATCATCTGGGCTTTGGCGACCGTAGCTGGCGCTATGCGATGGTCGTAGACGACGGCAAGGTGGTGGCCTGGTTCGAGGAGCCGGGGATCAACGATAGCGGCGAGGATGATGACCCCTATGGCGAAAGCCGTCCCGAGCCGGTGCTTGGCTGGTTGAAGGCGCATCCGCTCGCGTGACCGCGCCGCTCATCGTTACCGCTCTGCTGGGCGTCGCGGACTTCGCCTGGGTGGACGGTCTGCGCCGCGCCCACTTTCCGCCGGGTCGCAATCAGGTCCCGGCGCATATCACGTTGTTCCGCCATCTGCCGCCCTCGGTCTTGCCGGAATTGAAGGGTCGGTTGAAGCGCCTTGCCGCAGGGTCATCACCCCCGACCCGGATCGTCGGCGTCCTCAACCTGGGCAATGGCGTCGCTTTCCATATTGAAAGCCAGCGGCTTATGGAAATGCGGGATGATCTGGCAGAGGCTTTCACCGGCCTTCTTATCCCGCAGGATCAGGCCCGCCCCCGACTCCACATCACCATCCAGAACAAGGCGTCTCCCACAGAGGCGAGAGCGCTCCACCAGGCCATGGGCGTGCAGTTTATGGGCAAGCGACTGGCGATCGACGGTCTTGCCGTCTGGCACTATCGCGGCGGGCCTTGGGAACTGGCGGTGAAGGCGATGTTCCGGGGATAGGGAGGCGGTAGGCCTATCCCAGCCCAACCTCTTTGAGCGGCACCGACGAATCGGCCAGTTGCGCCTGATCCAGTACTGCGCCCGACAGCACATGTGCGCGACCCTGGACATAGTCCTTGACCGCATTGACGCAGTCGAGCGCAATCACTTTTCCGCCCTTGAGGTAGAGCACCGAAAAGCTGCGCGTCGCCGGGTCGCCACGCAGGATCGTATGATCATAGCCGATAGACAGGCCGACGGTCTGGAGCTTCAAATCATATTGATTGGACCAGAACCAGGGGACGGCATTATAGGCCTCTTCCTTGCCCATGATATGCGCGACGGCGGTTTTCGCCTGGTCATTGGCGTTCTGAACCGATTCAAGCCGAAGCTGGGCGCCACGCGCAAAATTGTTGGCATGGGACGCGCAATCGCCCACAGCATAGATGTCGGGCAGGCTGGTGCGGCAATATTCGTCGACATCGACACCATTGCCCCCGGCTGCGCCCGCCGCGATCAGGGGCCCGGTTTCCGGGATGATGCCGATACCCACGATCACCATATCTGTTTCGATCCGCTCGCCATCGGCCATCAAAACGGCGGTCGCCTTGCCGTCGATTACTTCGATGCAATCCATCTTCGCGTTCGTCCGCAGGTCGACGCCATGGGCGCGATGCTCCGCTTCATAGAAACGCGAGAGATCTTCGCCCGCCACGCGGGCCAGCACGCGGTCCAGCGCTTCCAGCAGAACGACTTTCTTGCCGAATTTGCTCAGCACTGCCGCGGCCTCCAGGCCGATATAGCCACCGCCGATGATGGTGACATGATTGATCTGGTTGAGCTTGGCCATCATCGCGTCAACATCGTCGCGCCGCCGGACAGCATGAACGCCAGCGGCCTCTGCGCCCGCGCAGATCAACATCCGGGGACTGCCGCCTGTACACCAGATCAGCTTGCCATAGCCGATTTCTTCGTCGCCGACGGTCACGAACTTCGCGATCGGGTCGACATTTTTCACGCGCTTGTTCAGCAACATGTCGATATTGCGCTCGCCCCAGAAGGCGACAGGGCGGATCAGGATGCGCTCGAACGGCTTGTCGCCTGCAAAATATTCCTTGGACAAAGGTGGGCGCTCATAAGGCGGCTCCTTCTCGTCACCGATCATGGCGACGGAGCCTTCAAAGCCCGCCTGGCGTAACGCGATGCCAGCCTGTGCCCCGGCATGCCCAGCGCCCACGATCAGAACGTCATAATAGCTCATCTGCCCACAATCCTCTTCATCGCTCTGTTTGCCGGCGTGATTGGCGCGCTTTTACGCCGCTGGCAAGGGCTAGGCTGCGGTTCGCGTGTAAACAAGAGCACTAAACCATGATGGAAAATGCGATCCGGGCAAATGCCCCCGTTGACCGACGGCAAGCTGCTGCGTATAGCGCGCCCTCACCGCAGCGGCTCAGGTCGCGGCGCGGCCTTTCGGGGCGGAGTAGCTCAGCTGGTTAGAGCAGCGGAATCATAATCCGCGTGTCGGGGGTTCAAGTCCCTCCTCCGCTACCATTTACGGCATTGATATCGCTTGCTGGAACAAGCGTCGGTCACGACGCTGTCATATCCTATCAACGTCTATTGATAATTATTCGCTAGAAGTTGGTGTCAGGCGCGATAAAGGGCGCAGATGTCGAATGCGTTTCTTCGGGTCCTGATGGCCCCCTGGTGGCTGATTCAGTTGCTGACGGGCGCGAAGTCATTTGTCGATAATCCCCTCATTGGCTCCAGGCGGCTTAACGCGTTGGGGCTTCATACAACGCGTGTCGCGCTGGCCCAGCGTATGACCGAGCGCCGTCGCGCCCGTCTCGCCGCCACCGTCCCGCCTGCCGATCGGATGGCTTTTGATCGCGATGGTGTCGTTGTCATTCGCGATTTCCTGTCCCCAGAACAATTTGCGGCGCTACGAGATCAGGTGGTTGTTTTTGAGGGCGAGGCGCGGGAAACGGTTCAGGGTGATACCATTACGCGCCGTATTGCCGTCGATCCTGTAGCGATCAGCGCGATTCCGGCGATTCGCGCCTTTCGTGCGAATGCGCGCTGGCGGAGTCTCGCCCGTTATATTGCCAGCTTCAATGTCGAGCCGTTGCTCTACATACAGGCGATCCTGACCCAGCGCCGGGACGCCACACCAGATCCGCAAATCAACCTTCACGCCGACACCTTCTACCCAGCGATGAAAGCATGGCTATTCCTTGAAGATGTGTCGGAGGCGACCGGGCCGTTCAACTATGTCCTCGGCTCGCATCGTCTGACACCGGAGCGGCTGGCGTGGGAACGTCAACGCAGCCTTACGGTCCGCGACGGCGATTGCCGCTTGTCGGCGAGAGGATCTTTCCGAGTCGATGCCGGGGAACTTGCTACGCTGGGTCTGCCTCAGCCGACGAGCTTTGCTGTGCCGGCCAATACGCTGGTCGTTGCCGATACTTATGGTTTCCATGCGCGGGGTTTATCAGCGGGCCGCAGCACCCGCCTTGAACTGTGGGCTTATGGCCGCCGCAATCCCTTTCGACCTTTGGTGGGTTTCGATCTCTGGAGCCTGCCCGGCATTGCCGAGCGCCGCATAACCTTGCGCTGGCGCGTCCGCGACATGATTGCGTCGGTTGTCGGGCAACCTTGGGTCAGGGCGGGGCGCAAACGTCCGGGGGACGAGTAGCGCGATCCCGGCGGCCTATACTCAAGCACGACATCGCGATCATTCGCTTACTTCGCCTGCAATTTTGGGCTTGCTTTCCTTCAGGACGGTTGCACTAATGTTGCAACGCACAACCGGCCTGATGGCCAAGGGAGGAACGCCGCTTTGCCCTTCCACGAAATGTTCGAGCCGGACGGTTCGATACGCCCCTGTTATGCAGAGGTGCAGAATTGGGTCGAGCGGACCGGCGTTGCCGGCCTCAACCGTCGGATGGACGAGGCGGAAGCGATATTTCGGCGGATTGGCATCACCTTCGCCGTCTATGGCGAGGGTGGTGATCCGGAACGGCTCATCCCCTTCGATCTGTTGCCACGCATCTTTACCGCGCAGGAATGGCGCGTCCTCGACAAGGGTATCCGCCAGCGCGCCCGCGCGCTCAACGCCTTTCTCCACGACGTCTATCACCGTGGGGAGATTGTGAAGGCGGGGATCATGCCCGCCGACATCATCTACCAGAACAGCGCCTATCTCGCGGAAATGGTCGATTTCACGCCACCGGGCAGGGTCTACAGCCATATTGTCGGCATCGACATCGTGCGGACCGGACCGGGCAGTTTTGAGGTGCTAGAGGATAATTGCCGCACGCCATCGGGCGTCTCCTATATGCTCGAAAACCGGGAGATCATGACCCGGATGTTCCCCGAACTGTTCGCGCAGGGGATAGTCGCGCCGGTTGACGATTATCCCGCCGAATTGCTGAAAAGCCTGAAAGAAGTCGCGCCGCCCGCGTGCAAGGGCGATCCGGTCGTGGTCGTCCTGACCCCCGGCTCGCTCAACAGCGCCTATTATGAACATAGCTTCCTCGCTGACCTGATGGGCGTGGAACTGGTCGAACCGGCCGACCTGTTCGTCGATGAAGACCGGGTATGGATGAAGACGACGCTGGGGCCAAAGGCGGTGGATGTCATCTATCGCCGGATCGACGACGAATATCTCGATCCACTGGCCTTCCGCCCTGACAGCCTGCTTGGCGTACCCGGCATCTTCAACGTCTACCGCAAGGGCGGGGTGACGCTGGCCTCCGCGCCGGGTTCGGGTATCGCCGACGACAAGGCGGTCTATGTCTATGTGCCTGAAATGATTCGATTTTACCTCGGTGAAAAGCCCATCCTCGACAATATTCAGACCTGGCAATGCGCCAAGCCGGATGAACGCGCTTATGTGCTGGAGCATCTGGACGAGCTGGTGGCCAAGGAAGTGCACGGATCGGGCGGTTACGGCATGTTGATCGGTCCCCAATCCACCAAGGACGAGGTCGCCGCTTATGCCGAACGGATCAGGGCGAACCCGGTCGAGTTCATCGCCCAGCCGACGCTCGACCTGTCCACTGTCCCTACATTGGGTCCGGCGTCGGTGGTTGGCCGCCATGCCGATTTCCGTCCCTATTGCCTGGTGGGCAAACAGATCCGGCTGGTTCCGGGCGGCCTGACCCGCGTGGCGCTGACCGAAGGATCGCTCGTCGTGAACTCCAGCCAGGGTGGCGGGGTCAAGGATACGTGGGTTCTGCAGGATTAGGGGTTCTACAGGATTAGAGTTTTTACAGGGTTGATGCGATGCTGAGCCGGACCGCCGAAAATCTCTACTGGATGGCGCGCTATATGGAGCGCGCCGAATCCACTGCTCGCCTGCTGACGATGGGCCAGCGCATGGCGATCCTGCCCGGCGCGCACCATCGCGACGAATGGCGGTCGGTCGTCCGCGCCACAGGGGCGGGGCATCAGTTTCCGGAAGGGGCGCAGGTGACGGAAACCGATGTCGTTTCCTTCCTGATGCTGGACCTCGACAACCCGTCATCAATCCGCTCCTGCTTGCTTAAGGCGCGCTCCAATGCCAAGTCGGCTCGCACCATGCTGACCCAGGATATGTGGGAGGCGTTGAACGACGGATGGCGCAAGCTGGACAGCTATGACGTGGCCGAGGCGCGGCAACATCTGCCCGAACTGATCGACTGGGTGAAAACCCGCGTCATGACTTTTCGGGGGGCGACCCATTCGGGCCAGTTACGGAATGAAGGGCATGATTTCCTGCGCTGCGGTTCCGCGCTGGAGCGGGCGCAGATGACGCTGCGGCTGCTGGACGTCAAATATTATGTCCTGTTGCCGGAAACGGAGGTGATCGGCGGCAATCGCGACCATTATCAATGGACGTCGGTGCTGCATGCTCTGTCGGGTAGCCGCGCCTACCACCATGTTTATGGCGGCACCTACACGCCCTGGCAGATTACCGATTTCCTGATGCTGAACCGGCTGTTCCCGCGCAGCGTCGCCTATTGTTACACCCAACTTGCCTATCGGCTCAATCGCCTGGCAGGCTGGCACGATGCGCGCAGCGAGGCGCACGACACGGTGCAGGAGATGGTGGAGGGACTGGAACAGATCGACAGCGGAGAGATTTTCCGCATCGGCCTGCATGAAACGGTGCAAAGCGGTCTGCGCATGACCAATCGCCTGGGTGCCGAAATCGCGCAGGCCTATCATTTCGGCTGAGGAAAGGCGTCGTCCATGAAACTGCTCGTGCGCCACCAGACCGTTTATAGTTATGAGGCCGTCGCCGGTCGTGCGGCCATGCTGCTTAAGTTGATGCCCACTTCCAATGCGGCGCAGACCGTCGAGGATTGGCGGGTGAGCATCAATGGCGAAGCAATTACTGGTTTCGGCGCCAACAGCATGGGCGACATGGAGGCGATCTGGATTCGCCACGATCGGCATGACAGCGCTGTGATCATCGCTGAAGGGCTGGTCGAAACGCACGATACGCATGGTGTGCTCGGTTGGCCCAAGAGCCGCGTCGATACGCGCTATTTCCTGCGCTCGACGCCGCTGACGGCGGCATCGGCTGCCATTATCGACATGGCGCATGGCATTGGTGGAGAGGGGAGCGCGCTGGGTCGCCTTCACGCCCTGTCCGCTGCCGTCAGCGATGCCGTTACCTATCGTGCCGGAGTCACAGGAGCGGAGACGACGGCGGCGACCGCCTTCGCGCTGGGGGCGGGCGTTTGCCAGGATCATGCTCAGGTCTTTATTGCGGCCGCGCGGGCGTTGGGCGTGCCTGCGCGCTATGTATCGGGCTATCTGCTCGCGCAGGACGAGGACGCTCTCCACGAAACCCATGGCTGGGCAGAGGCGCTGGTACCCAACCTTGGCTGGGTAGGTTTCGACCCGTCAAACCGGGTCTGTGTGACCGACCGCTATCTGCGCCTTGCCGGTGGGCTGGACGCCGATCAGGCCGCGCCGGTGCGCGGGTCGGTGACGGTGGCGGGTAATATCTCGATTGACGCGGACGTCCGTATCGCGCAGGCGAAGGAGGGGTTGGAAGAGCGGCAATTGCAACGACAACAGCAACAGGCGTTGCCGCAGTCCGCCCTCGACGTGTGAACGAATACAGGAGCCCAGGGGGCCGATGACCTATTGCGTGGCCGTGCGCGTGGACCAGGGACTGGTCATGCTGTCCGACACCCGTACCAATGCGGGCATGGACAATATTGCGCGCTTCCGAAAGACCTTCACTTACTCGATACCCGGCGAGCGGGCGATCACTTTGTTGTGTTCGGGCAATCTGTCGATCACCCAGGGAATGAAGGCGATACTCAGCCGCGCGATCAAGGATTCGCAGGCCGATCCGGCAATTGAGACGATCCTCAATTGCCCAACCATGCACCGTGTCGCGCAAATCGTGGGTGACGCCATGCGGGCGATGCAGACTCGCTATCGCGAGAGTATCGAGATGGGCGGATCAGGTGCCAGCGCATCGGTCCTGATCGCGGGACAGCGCAAAGGTGGCAAGACACGGCTATATCTCGTCTATTCGGCCGGTAATTTCATTGAGGCCACGGCCGACACGCCTTTCTTCCAGATCGGCGAACATAAATATGGCAAGCCGATTCTGGACCGCATCATCCGGCCTGAAACGACGCTGGAGGACGCGACCAGGGCGGTGCTGGTGTCGATGGATTCGACCCTGCGCTCCAACCTGTCAGTTGGCATGCCGCTCGACCTGACCGTGATCGAGGCCGAAGCCTTCGACTTTCGCGTCCGCACCCGGATAGAGGCGGACAATGAAGAGTTTGCGATGATCTCCGAGGGCTGGTCCGCCGCTCTGCGCAAGGGATTTGAGGATCTGCCGAACGTGCTGGACTGATCGGCCGAGCGGCGGGGGAGCGATGCTTTCCGGTGCTCAAGCATTTCCATCCGCCACTGCAGCTTGCACGCGCCCGGTCAGTAGCTATCTCTTGCGGCCAACATGAATCGCAGCCGGAACCCAACTATGACCGCACCCCACTCAACCCGTATGCTCATCCTTGGTTCCGGCCCGGCTGGCCTGTCTGCGGCCATTTATGGCGCGCGCGCGGGGCTGGCGCCGATCGTGGTGCAGGGGATGCAGCCGGGCGGGCAGTTGACCATCACGACCGATGTCGAAAATTATCCCGGTTTCCGTGACGTCATCCAGGGCCCGTGGCTGATGGAGCAGATGCAGGCGCAGGCGGAGCATGTCGGCGCGCAGATGATGTACGACCAGATCGTCGACGTCGACCTGTCTGAGCGGCCCTTCCGCCTGACCGGGGACAGCGGCAAGGTCTATATTGCCGACACGCTGGTCATCTGCACCGGCGCGCAGGCCAAGTGGTTGGGCGTGGACGGCGAGGAGCATCTTCAGGGCAAGGGCGTCAGCGCCTGCGCCACCTGCGATGGTTTCTTTTATCGCGGCAAGAAGGTGGTTGTGATCGGGGGCGGCAATACTGCGGTTGAAGAGGCGCTCTACCTTACCAACCATAGCCATGACGTGACGCTGATCCACCGCCGCGATTCGCTGCGTGCGGAAAAGATCCTTCAGGAACGGCTCCATGCCCATCCCAATATCAAGGTGCTCTGGAACAAGGCAGTTGACCGCTTCGTCGGCGGTGGCACCCCGGAGGGACTGATCGGCGTCGATCTGATCGACACCGTGACCGGCGAAAAGTCGCATGAGTCGACCGACGGCGGCTTTGTCGCGATCGGTCATCACCCGGCGACCGAATTGTTTACCGGCAAGCTGCCGATGGACGAGGGCTATCTGCTGGTGGACAAGGGCACGACCCACACGGCCATTCCCGGTGTGTTCGCGGCGGGCGACGTCACCGACAAAATCTATCGGCAGGCGGTGACGGCGGCGGGCATGGGCTGCATGGCGGCCCTGGATGTCGAAAAATTCCTGGCGGAAGCGGATTTCGAGGCGATAGCGGCGGAGTAAACGCCGCCCGGCTCAACGGCGGGGTTGTCGGGTGTTCAGCCCTTCACCTTGCCATGCGCGAACGCCACCAGCGTCCCGAACGTCTCGAATGTGTCGCCGTCGATATCATCATCCTCGATGATGATATCCAGCCGGTCCTCCATCTCGGTCAGGATGCCCGCGACGGCCATCGAGTCCAGTTCGGGTAGCGCGCCGAACAGCGGTGTGTCATCCGTAAAGGCGTCGACCTGTTCCTGTGGCAAAGCCAGCACGTCGCGCAGCAACGCGCGGATCAGGGTGGGGGTATCGTTGAGGGTCCGGTCGACCGGCTGTTCGTGAAGTGCCCGCATGGTGAGCCGTAAGTAATGGCTCAATGCCTAGCCGACAAGCGCGGAAATTGCCGTGCGCGCAGCGGGCAACCAACTGGATGCAAAGCGCGGATTGAAACAGTCGATGCGATGGAGCGGCGCACGTTCATCCATCCACTCCCGCTTATATCCATTATCGCCCGTTCCATAGTCGATGGTGGTAACCCTTTCGCGGTCTATCGCCTGCGCGAACATGGCGTGGGATAGCAATGTTCCGGGCGACATGGCATCGAACGCCTTGTCGTGCGCCAACTTGTGGATCAGCGCCACGCCATTTTCGATCGTCCAATATTGCGTGGCGATCGGTTGCCCGTTCAATTCGGCAAAGCCCAGTCGCAACCGGCCCGCCGCGCCTTCCTGCTCCGCAAGTTCACGGAAAAAGGTGATATGCGGTTCGGGCGCTTTCCAGCTATTTCTGTGTACCGTGACATAGGCGTCCCAATCGGCATCGGTCATATGGTCGGTCAGTCGCAAGACTATGCCGGCGCGTGCCTTGCGCTTTACCAGGGTTTTAAGCCGTCCGGGGCGACTGGCCCAGTAAGTGGCGAAATCTCGTCCGGCGAGGTCCAGCCGATAATTGCCCCCCATGGGTCGGCGCACCGCGAACCAGCCCGTCCGCCGGAATGCTGCCAGCAGCGTCGCCGCCGAACCGTGATGATCGCTGATGGGATACAGGTCGATCTGCGCCGTATCGCGAACCAGATGCGCGGCAACGGTATAGAGTAACCGGTCTTGAGTCGCCGCGTCTGGCGATCCGGTAAAAATGGGTGCCCAGGAAAAACTATACCAGTTGGCCATCGCTGAGAGTTGCCGCGCCTGCGGGGCAACCAGGAACAGCCAGATCGCCTGATCGCCTTCCCGCGCCTCGATCACGCGGATGGGCAGGTCAGGCAGGCAATGGCGATGCAGCATTTCGAACCAGTCGAACCGATCGAACAGGTTGGGCTGGTCGACACGGTTCAATGCTTCGCGCAGGGTGGCGCGCACATCGGAAAAGCTCCGATATTCCCTTAGACCCTGCAAGCGACTATCTCCCGGCGTAGGATGGGATGCATAGGGGAAAAGTCTGGAGATGAAGTTAAGCATGGCCGACTCCCCCGAAACAGTGATCCGTCCCATCGACCATCTGTTGCTGGACGCCGATCCCGTTGCGCCTGCGCTGGACGGTCGCTCCGGCACACAGACCTATGCCGAACTGGAGCGCAGCGTCGGACGGCTGGCCTGCTGGCTGGCGGGATTCGGGTTCGTGAAGGGGGCCCGTGTGGCAAGCTGGATCGCAAAGGGGCCGGTTGCTGCGCTGATGCCGCTGGCGGCGCCGCGAGCGGGCTTTGTTCATGTCCCGATCAATCCGCTGCTCAAACATGCGCAGGTCGCGCACATATTGGCCGACAGCGGCGCATCGCTATTGATTGCGACGGGCAGCCGGGCAGCGACACTGGTGGAGGGGGATGTTCCCTTCGACTGCCAATATCTTCGGGAAGAGGACGCCGCCTGCGCCATGACGGGCGGCGACACATTGCCGCCTTCGGAGGCCGATGGGGATGCTCTGGCCGCGATCCTCTACACCAGCGGATCGACCGGGCGGCCCAAGGGTGTGATGTTGAGCCATGCGAATCTGTGGCTGGGCGCGGTGGCGGTGGCTGATTATCTGAAGTTGAGGCCCGATGACCGAACACTGTGCGTTTTGCCCTTCAGTTTCGATTATGGGCAGAATCAGCTTTTTTCGACCTGGATCGCTGGCGGCTGCGTTTATCCGCTGGACTATCTGACCCCGCGCGATGTGCTGAAGGTCGTGGATCGGCGGGACATTACCACGCTTGCCGGTGTGCCACCGCTGTGGGTGCAACTGGTCGAACTGGATTGGCCGCAGGAGGTTGCAGGCAAGCTCAGGCGCCTGACGAACAGCGGCGGTGCGCTTACCCGGCCACTGGTGGGGAAGCTGCGGGCATTATTCCCGAACGCCGACCTGTATCCGATGTATGGCCTGACCGAAGCCTTCCGCTCCACCTATCTGCCGCCTGCGTTGGTGGACAGCCATCCCGACAGCATGGGGCGCGGCATTCCCCATGCTGAAATCCTGATCGTGCGCCCGGATGGGAGCGTCACCGATGATGACGAGCCGGGGGAACTGGTCCATTGCGGCCCGCTGGTCGCGCAGGGCTATTGGCGGGATGCGGCGCGGACCGCCGAGCGTTTTCGTCCTGCGCCGCCCGCGTCGCTTTATGGCGGCATGGCGGTGTGGTCGGGCGATACGGTGCGGCGGGACCGCGAGGGCCTGCTTTATTTTGTCGGTCGCGATGACGCGATGATCAAATCGGCGGGCAACCGCATCAGCCCCACTGAAATCGAGGAAGCCGCCGTTGCTGTCGATGGCGTGGCAGAGGCCGTCGCGCTGGGCATCAGCGACGATCGATTGGGACAGGCGGTGCTGCTGCTGATCCGCGCGGAAGAGGCATTGATTTCTGCCGTCGAGGCTCGGTTGAAGGCGGACCTCCCCAATTTCATGCAGCCGCGCACGATCCGCGCCCTTGCCAATTTCCCGCGCAACCCCAATGGCAAGATTGATCGCGTGGCGCTGGGGCAGGAGTATAAGTCGTGAAGCCGATGGGACCAATCCCGCCCTGGTTCGGGGCAGAGGAAGGCATGTTGCTTATCGGCGGCTGCGGGGCCGCCAGTCTGGTGGATGAGGCGGGCGATACACCGCTTTTCGTTTATGACATGGGCATTGTTGAAGCGACGGTGCGCCGTCTGCGCGATGCGATGCCGCACCAGCTTGGCATCCACTATGCCATCAAGGCCAACCCTTATGTGCCTTTACTCGCTCGGATGACGGGGCTGGTAGACGGGTTCGACGTTGCGTCCGGGGGCGAGGCCGCCCGTGCGCTGGAAGCCGGGATGCCTGCCGATCGCATCAGCTTCGCCGGACCCGGCAAGCGGGACGATGAACTGCGCTTCGCCATCGAATCCGGGGTCACCCTCAATCTCGAATCCGAAGGGGAGGGCGCTCGTGCAATTGCCATCGCCAACAGGGTTGGAAAAACACCGCGCCTTGCCGTCCGCGTGAACCCCGATTTCGACCTGCGCGGTTCGGGCATGCGGATGGGCGGGGGGGCCAAGCCCTTCGGCGTCGATGCGGAGCGCGCCGCTGCCCTTGCTCGTGCCATGGTCGACGCGGGGGCAGACTGGCGGGGGTGGCATATCTTCGCTGGCAGTCAGGCGCTTGATCCCGCGGCGATCATCGAGACGCAGGCCGCGACGATCGCCCTTGCGGCCCGCTTGTCCGACGCCGTTGGGCAAGCGCCGCCGCTCGTCAATCTCGGCGGCGGTTTCGGCGTGCCCTATTTCCCCGGTGATGAGCGGCTTGATATCCGCCCCATCGGCGCGGCGCTCGACAGTGCGCTGGAGCATCGCCCCGACATCCTCAAGGACAGCCATTTCGCGCTCGAACTGGGGCGCTGGCTGGTGGCGGAGGCGGGGGTCTATCTGACCCGCGTGGTCGATGTGAAGCAGAGCCAGGGTGAAACCTTTGTCGTGGTTGATGGCGGTCTGCATCATCAACTGGCCGCAAGCGGCAATTTCGGCACCGTTGTTCGCCGCAACTATCCGCTGGCGATCGCCAACCGCTTCGATACTGCTGCCCCGGCGCCCGATCCGGTGACGGTCGTCGGCTGCCTGTGCACACCACTCGACAGGCTAGGGGACAAGGTTGCCTTGCCCCCCGCAACGCCCGGTGATCTGATCGCGATCTTCCTGGCCGGGGCTTATGGTGCGTCCGCCAGTCCCGCCGCCTTTCTGGGGCACTCGCCTCCGCGCGAACTACTGATTGGATGACGGTGCGGCATCCTCAACTTGTGTACAGAACAGCGCCTCCAATAGAGTGACTCCCTAACGGTATCTTTACCCTTCTTCGCCAAGAAGGAGCCGAAGCCCTATGCTCTCGGTCTGCCTTCTCTGCTTTGGCTGGCCTATGCGCGCGGCGGCAAAAGAAGGTGAAGTGATCATGCGTTTCCTGCGGATTTCCAGGCTTTTTCTTGGGGCATCGCTTCCGGCGGTCGCGTTGGCGGGCTGCGCTGGAGGGGTCGCGAAGGGGCCTCAGCTTCCGCCTGCCTCCTTCGTCTCGACCGAGGAAGGGCCGGGCGAGGAATATGTCATCGGTCCGCTCGATGACCTCACCATCTTCGTGTGGCGTAATCCCGAACTGGGCGCGAAGGTTCAGGTGCGACCCGACGGGCGCATCACCACGCCGCTCATCACCGACATGCCTGCCGTGGGCAAGACGCCCAAGATGCTGGCTGATGACATCAAGCTGGCGTTGACTCAATATATCGAAAATCCGCTGGTTTCAGTGATCGTCAATAATTTCAGCGGCACGTTCAGCCAACAGGTGCGGATCGTCGGCGCGACCGAAAAGCCCGCCTCCATCCCCTATCGCGCCAACATGACGTTGCTCGATGCGATGATCTCGGTCGGTGGCCTGTCCGAATATGCTGCGGGTAACCGCGCGCGGCTGGTCCGCTATGACAAGGCGCTGGGCAAGCAGAAGGAATATCAGGTTCGCATCGGCGACCTGCTGAAGCGCGGTGATACCAAGGCGAACGTCCTGCTGTCGCCGGGCGATGTCATCATCATCCCCGAAAGCATGTTCTGACATGGCCGGTCTTTACGACGAAATCCTGGTTGTCCTGCATGGCATCTGGAACCGCCGCTGGCTCGCGCTGGCGGTGGCGTGGGGCGTTGCCATGGTCGGATGGCTGGCGGTATCGCTGATACCCAACAGCTATGAATCCAAGGCGCGGGTCTATGTCAGTACCCAGTCGTTGCTGGAGGACAAGGTCGGGATCACCCAGGTCCAGTCGCAGCAGCAACTCGATCGCCTGCGTCAGTCGCTAGCCAGTACCGAAAATCTGGAAAAAGTCGTGCGCGGCACCGATCTGTCACAGAGTATTTCCGGTCCCAGCGACGTCGCCGCGCGGATCACCGCGCTGCGTGAGAATATCAAGGTCGTGGCTCAGCTTGATCCGAGCATGATCGAGATTTCGGCGGCCTCCTCCGACAGCAGCCTGTCCGATGGCATGAATGCGCGCATCGCGCCGCAGGTCGTCCAGAAGCTGATCGACATTTTTCAGGAAGCGAATCTGTCGGGCGACCGCACGGAAACGCGCCAAAGCCTTACCTTCCTGGACGCGCAAATCGCGGGACGCGGCAAGCAGTTGGCGGCGGCTGAACAGCGTCGCGTGGAGTTCGCCCAGCGCTATGTCGGCTTGCTGCCGGGGGCGGGCTCGATCAGCCAGCGCATGGATGCGGCTCGGACCGAAATCAATGCCATCGATTCGCAACTCGTGCAGGCGCAGAGCGCTGTCGGCGCCATGAATGCCCAGCTTGCCGGTACGCCAGCCACGATCGCGGGCATGGGCGCGGGCGGCGCGCCGTCCGCCTTCGCGCAGGCCCAGTCGGATCTGGCTGGAATGCGTGCGCGTGGCTGGACCGCCAATCATCCCGACGTGATCGCCATGCAGCGGCAAGTCGATGCGCTGCGTCGTCAGGGTGGCGGCAGTGCTGCTGCTGGATCGACGCCCAATCCCGCCTATGGATCGCTGAAAGCTATGCAGGCCGAGCGATCGGCAACTGTTGCTGCGCTCCAGACGCGCAAGAACCAGATTCAGGGCGACCTGTCGGCCATGTCGGCCAGACAGACCGAGGAACCGGGGATCGCGGCCGAGCAGGAAAAGCTCGATCGTGATTATGAGGTTCTGAAGACCCAATATGACAAGTTGCTGGCCGATCGTGAAGAGATTCGGTTGCGGGGGGATGTGAAGACTGAAACGGGCGCCGTTCAGTTTCGGGTGATCCAGCCGCCTAGTGTTCCTACAGCGCCGAGCGCGCCCAACAGGCCGCTGTTGCTGCTGGCTGTGTTGGTTGTTGCTGTTGTTGTTGGCGTTGGTGTGGCCTTTGCGATGGGGCAGTTGCGCGGTACTTTTCCGACGGCGGCCCGGTTGGAAAAGGCGGCTGGCCTGCCGGTGATCGGTGCGATCACGCAGGCGCGCACCCCTGCACAGCAATTGGTCGCCAAGCAGCGGCTTAAATGGTTCGCCGGGGCCAGTGGCGCGCTGGCGGGCGTGTGCCTGCTCCTGATCCTGGTCGAATTCGTCCAGCGCGGCATGGCGTGAAGGAGGCTCAAGACATGACCAAGCCCAACTCGCTCCTCGAACGCGCTGCGGAAATCTATGATTTTGGCGCTGCCTTGCGTGGCCGTGCTGCCCCGGCCATGGACATTCCGGCTGATCTGCCTCCAGCACCGCCTGTCTATGATAGTCCGGTCGAGGCCGCCGCGACGCCACGCGCTCGTGACTGGACCGGACCTGTCCAGCCGCTCGATCGTGTGAAGATGGCGGAAGCCGGGTTCATCCAGCCCGACGGCCCCGTGACGGCGCTCAGCGAAGAGTTTCGCGTGCTCAAGCGCGCCTTGCTGGGCCAGCTTGCGAACAACCCGCGGGGCAACCGTATCCTGATCTGCTCGGCCTATAGCGGGGAGGGCAAGACCTTTTGCGCGATCAATCTGGCGCTCAGCCTCGCGGCGGAAAAGGACCGCGAAATCCTGCTGGTGGATGCCGATGTCGCCAAGCCGTCCATAACCGATGCGCTGGGCATCACCGCTGGTCCGGGCTTGCTGGATGCGCTGGCTGATCCAGTCATCGCCATCGAGGATTGCATACAGCGGACGGACATCCCTTCGCTGTCGATCCTGCCTGCCGGGCAGCGCAGCAACAATGATACCGAATATCTCGCCTCCGCACGTACCGAAGCCTTGCTGGCGCGGCTGACGCACGGGCGTCCGGATCGGATCATCCTGTTCGATTCGCCGCCATTGCTGTTGGCTTCGGCAGCGGCGGTCCTCGCCTCCCACGCAGCCATTGCGCTGCTGGTGGTGCGGGCGGACAGCACACCCGAAAGCGCGCTGCGCGATGCGGCAGGGCAACTCAAAGGCGGCGCTCAGGTTCAACTGATGCTGAACGGTGTCCAATTTTCTACCAGCGGCCGCCGCTTTGGCAGCTATTATCCCAAGGGGGAATGATTTCATGCGCGCCAGACATATCGCGTCGGCCGCCTCGCTTTTGACGCTTGCGTGTCTCGCAACGGCGTCGCCCGCAGTTGCGCAGTCGGGCAGTGGACGGCAGGTCAATGTCACGCCCTATCTGGGCGTGGATCAGGTGGTGATCGCGCCGCTAAAGGGGGATGGCGACGTCCTTACCTACACCAATGTCTCGGCAGGTGTGACCGCGGACATGCGGACGCGCCGGTACGAGGTGGTGGCGGATGTGCGGTACGATCACAGCTTTGGCTGGGGCAGCCAGACGAGCGATGCCGATGTCATCAGCGGTATCCTCCAGACGCAAGTCAATCTGGCGCGCGGCCTCTCGCTCAATGCAGGCGCGCTTGCCACGCGCGTGCGGACGGATGGCTTTTCCGGCCCGGTGATCCGCAACAACAGCCTGACCAGCCAGATCTATTCCGGCTATGTCGGTCCGACCTACGCCACGAAGGTCGGCGACTTCGACGTCGCGGCTTCCTATCGTCTTGGCTACACACGGGTCGAGGATGACGTGACCGCCGCCTTTCCGGGCGCCCCTTCGGGTGGGTCGTTCGACCAGAGCTGGACCCACAGCCTGGGCGCATCGGTCGGCTTTGTCCCCGGCACGTTGCTGCCCGTCGGCCTTGTCGCCAGTGGCGGCTATGATCGGGAGGATGCCCGCCAACTCGACCAGCGGTTCGAGGATGTGTGGGGCCGGGTGGATGCCACCTTGCCGGTTGCGCCGACGGTCGCGCTGGTCGGCGGCGTGGGATATGAAAAGATCGAGATCAGCCAGCGATCGCCTTTGATCGACACGGTGACGGGTGCGCCAGTCATCAACTCCAGCGGTCGTTACGTGACGGACGAAAGCTCGCCGCGCGCGCTGATCTACGATCAGGATGGCATCATCTGGGATGCGGGCGTCTTGTGGCGGCCCAACCACCGCACCTCGCTGGAGGCGCGGGTGGGGCAGCGTTATGGGTCGATGACCTATTCGGGCAGCTTCGTCTGGACTGGCCGCAACAGCAGCTTTGCGCTGGTGGTGTTTGACGGCATCGACAGCTTTGGCCGGGTCATCAATAGCAATGTGGCGGCGCTGTCGGGCAACGGCCTGAATGTGGTTCGCAATCCCTTTACCGGCGATCTGGGCGGCTGCGCTTTCTCCGCCACCGGTGGGGGCCAGTGTTTCAACGATTCGCTGACAGGCATCACCGACGCCAATTTCCGCTATCGCGGCGTTACCGCCCAATATGCGATGCGTGCGGGTCCGTGGAACTGGGGTGTGGGCGCGGGATATTCGCAGCGCAAATTCATCACGCCGCGCGGCGAAACCGTGTTCGTTGACGGGACGCGGGACGAAAACTGGTGGGGCACGGCCACGCTGGGCTATGCCATCGACCGCCAGTCGACGATCGATACGACTGCCTATGTCAATTATTTCAACCCCGCCGGCGGTGGCCGGGTCGATACCGTCAACTATGGCGGCTTCGCCAGTTACAACCGCACACTTGGCCGTCGTCTGACGGCTTCTGCCTCGCTTGGCATCGACGCGGCCAAGGCGGACGATTTTGAAAGCGTCATCACGGCGATGGGTCAATTGGGCCTTCGTTACGGCTTTTAAGGGATTTGCCGGTCTAATCGGCCGACACCGGAGACGAGACAAATGTACGATCAATTCTATGCCTTGCAGGGTCGGCCGTTCCAGCTCACCCCGGACCCGCATTTCTATTTTGAGAGCGCGACGCATCGCAAGGCGCTGTCCTATCTGGGCTATGGTCTGGCGCAGGGCGAAGGGTTCATCGTCATCACCGGCGACATCGGCGCGGGCAAGACCACGCTGGTCGGTCATCTGATGGCGACGATTGATCCGGCGCGCTTGACAGCCGTGAAGATCGTATCGACGCAGGTGGAGGGCGACGACATGCTGCGCCTGGCCGCGCAGAGTTTCGGCCTGTCCGCCGATGGTGCGCCCAAGGCGCAGTTGCTCCAGCGGATCGAGGGGTTCCTTCATGCGCAGGCGCGGGCCGGTCGCCGATCGCTGCTGATCGTCGATGAAGCGCAGAATCTGGCAGTCTCCGCGATCGAGGAATTGCGGATGCTGAGCAATTTCCAGTTGGGCGGCCAGTCGCTGCTCCAGATATTCCTGCTGGGCCAGCCGGAGTTTCGCGATCTGCTGAAATCGCCGGAACTGGAACAGTTGCGCCAGCGTGTCATCGCCACCCATCATCTGGACCCGATGATGGCGAGCGAGATCGAACCTTATATCGTCCATCGCCTGAAACTGGTCGGCTGGAGCGGCAATCCATGGCTGACGGCAGAGGCTTTCGCGGCGCTTTATCGGGCAACCGGGGGCGTACCCCGCCGTATCAACGCCCTTGTCAGTCGCGTTCTGCTGATGGGGGCGATCGAGCAACTGACCGTGATCGATGCCGATGTGGTCGAGGCCGTAGCCGCCGAGATGAATGGCGACAGCGATGCGCGTCCCGAACCCGTCGTCGCTTCGCCGCTCGACACTTTTGTCGAGGAAGCGGTGGTCGAGGATGCGGGAGTCGAGCCGGAATCCCCGCTGGCGGGGGAACCGGTTTTTGAGGATGCGGTCATCCTTGCTGAAACCGTGGCTGTCGCTTCGCAAGAAGAGGAGGCTGGCCTGCCCGAGCAGGCCGAAACCGTCGCACCTATGGCGCCGCACCATGAAGAGATCGCTGCCCTGCGCGTTGAAATTGCCAATCTTCATACTCGGGTCGCCGCGCCCGTTGCGCCGAGTGTCGATCCCGACGCGCTGAAGGATTGCCTGGCCATCATCGACGAGCGGCTTAACGGTATCGAGACGCGCGCGATGGAACAGGATGCAGCGCTTCGCCGTGTGTTGGCCCTGCTGGTTGACTGGGTCGAACAGGAAGGGCGGATGCTCAATCCCGAGCAGGATGCGGCCTGATTCTCAAGGCAGAATTGACCATGATGCAGAACGCCCTTTCGGTCGATGTCGAGGACTGGTTTCAGGTCGGCGCTTTTGAGCGCACGATCGACCGTGCCGATTGGGATGGGCTGACCCATCGGGTCGAGCGCAATACCGACGCGGTGCTGGCGCTGTTCGACGAGGCGGGGGTCAAGGGCACCTTTTTCACGCTGGGCTGGGTGGCGGAGCGTTATCCCGCCCTTTTGCGCCGGATTGCGGAGGCGGGGCATGAAGTGGCGAGCCATGGGTTTGACCATGCCCGCGTCTTCACCTTTACCCCCGATCAATTCCGCGCGGATTTGCGAAAATCACGTGCCATGCTGGAGGATGCCTCCGGCCAGCGTGTGACCGGCTATCGTGCGCCCAGTTTCTCGATCGATGGCCGCACGCCCTGGGCGCATCCCATATTGGCGGAGGAGGGGTATCGCTATTCCTCCAGCGTCGCGCCGGTGCGCCACGATCATTATGGCTGGCCGGACTCGCCGCGCTTCGCCTGGAAGCCGGTGGCAGGTTCGCCTCTGCTGGAATTGCCCGTGACGACGGCGAAGCTGGGCGACCGGACATTGGCGGCGGGGGGCGGAGGGTTCTTCCGGCTGCTGCCCTATGCCTTCTCCCGCTGGGCCATCAATCAGGTAAACGGGCAAGCGCAGCGGCCCGCGATCATTTATTTCCACCCGTGGGAAATTGATCCGGACCAGCCGCGCGTCGCGGGCGCGCCGTTCAAGTCGCGGGTGCGGCATTATAGCAATCTTTCGGCGATGGCGGGCAAGCTGCGTCGCCTGACCCGCGATTTCGCCTGGACGCGGATCGACGCGCTGGTCGATGCACAGGCGGAGCAGGCGGCATGAGGATGGGATATCAGGCCGACATGGCGGTGACGACACTGGACCTTGCCGATCCCCTGCTGGCGGCGGCGGCGGATGCGTTCGTTCTGGGCCATGCGGATGGCACGCCCTTCCATCGTCCCGCCTGGATGACCGCCGTGGCCCGCGCTACCAGCAATCCCGCGCATATGCTGGCGGCGGTAGCGCCTTCGGGCAAGATCGTAGGGCTGCTGCCGCTGCATCATGTCCGCAGTCGCCTGTTCGGCCAGGCGCTGGTGTCGAGCGCCTTTGCCGTCGATGGCGGGCTGCTGGCCGATGATCCCGCTGCACGCGTGGCGCTGGGTCGGGCGGCGCAGCAACTGGGTGCGGATCTTGGCGGCCTGTCGGTCGAATTGCGGGGAGGCGTTTCTCCGGGCGGTGACTGGACCAGTCGCTGCGATGGACATCTGGGCTTCGTCCGTCCGCTGGCCGCCGATGATGAGGCGGAATTGCTGGCCATCCCGCGCAAGCACCGCGCCGAATTGCGCAAGGCGCTCGCCAATCCGGCGCTACGCGTGGAGCATGGGCGGGATGCACGCCACATGCGCGATCATTTTCGGATTTATGGGGAAAGCGTCCGCAACCTGGGGACGCCGGTTTTCCCTGCGCGGCTTTTCCGCGAGGTCATGGCCGTGTTCGGTGAGGATGCCGACATTACCACCATCTATGACGGCGACCGTCCGGTTTCGGCCGTGCTGAGCCTGTATCACGCTGGTCATGTGATGCCCTATTGGGGTGGGGGCGTTCAGGATGCGCGGCGGTTGCGGTCCAATGAACTCATGTATTACCGGCTAATGGGTCATGCCCGGACGCGGGGATGCACGCATTTCGACTTTGGCCGGTCGAAGGTGGGCAGCGGGCAGGCGGCGTGGAAGAAGAGCTTTGGCTTCGAACCGCAGCCGCTGTGCTATCATCTATGGGGTGGGGACGGCGCGGACCGCGACATCAATCCCAACAGTCCCAAATATCAGCGCCGCATCGACCTGTGGAAGCGCCTGCCGCTGCCGGTCGCCAACCTTCTTGGCCCGGTGATTTCCCGTGGCCTCGGTTGAAGCCGTGAACATGTTACAAGGGAAGGGGGAAATCCTCTTCCTCTGTCACCGCATTCCCTTTCCGCCCGATCGTGGTGACAAAATCCGCTCCTATCATCTGTTGAAGCGGCTGGCGGAGATTGCACCGGTCCATGTCGGCTGTTTTGCCGACGATGATCGCGACATGGGGTTCGCGGCGGACATGGCGAGCATCACCGCCAGCCAGTGCGTGTTGATGCGGGATCGCTCGCGCGTGGTCGCTGGCCTGACCGGGTTGGTGCGCGGGCAGCCTTTGCTGGTGTCGCTGTTCGATCATGGGGGCCTGCATCGCTGGGTCGCCCGGACTCTTGCCGAGCGGCCCATTGCCGCCGTGGTCGCCTATTCGGCGCAGATGGCGCATTTTGTGCCTGCCCTGCCGTCGCATATCCCCTTCCTCATGGATTTCGTCGATTTCGACTCCGCCAAATATGCGGCCTATGGCGTGCAGGGACGGGGGGCGATGGGGTGGATCAACCGGCGCGAGGGGCGCGTTTTGCTCGATTTCGAGCGTGCCGTCGCTGATCGGGCGCAGGTGAGCGTGTTCGTGAGTGAGGCGGAGGCCGCGCTGTTTCGCGCTGCCAGCGGGCAGGGGCGGGACAGGGTGCGGGCGCTGGAGAATGGCGTTGCGCTCGACCATTTCAATCCTGCCGCCGATTTCGCGCGGGTCGGGAAGGGGGAGGGACCGCTGCTCGTCTTCACCGGCCAGATGGACTATCGACCCAATGTCGAGGCGGTGGAGAGTTTCACGCGGGTGACGCTGCCTGCGATCCGTGCTGCCTATCACGATACGCGCTTCGCCATCGTGGGACGGGCGCCCTCAAAGCCTGTGCTGGCGCTGGGTGATCTGCCCGGCGTCATCGTTACCGGCGCTGTCCCTGATGTGCGCGGCTGGCTGGCGGCGGCGGATGTCGTCGTTGCACCGCTGCGGATTGCGCGGGGTATTCAGAACAAGGTGCTGGAGGCTATGGCGATGGCGCGTCCGGTCGTCGCCTCTGCCCAGGCGGCGGAGGGGATTGATGCCCGCGATGGCGTGCATTTCCTTGTCGCCGATAATGCCAATCAGGAGGCCGCCCTTGTCTGTGATCTGCTGGCTACGCCGGAGCGTGCCGCCATGCTGGGGACAGCCGCGCGGGCGCGGATGGTCGAGCGCTATGACTGGCGCGCGACACTGGCGGGGGTGCCTGACCTGTTGAGGGTAGCGGCGTGAGTGGGGGCGCAACGCTTGCTCGCCGCCTGTCGGGCGGGGGCATCGATCTGACCGGATGGCGCGGGCACCTCATGGTGCTGGGCATCGTGGCGGCTGCAATCCTGTTGCTATTCGCTGCTGATGCGCGCGACATGGTGACGATCTGGTGGACCTCTTCGACCTTCGGTCACTGCCTTTTCGTGCCCTTTCTGGTCGGCTGGCTGGTGCAACAGCGCGCCTCCGGTCTGCGTCAGCTTGATCCTGTCGTCTGGATGCCGGGCCTGATCTGGCTGGGCGCGGGAGCGCTGTGCTGGATGTTGGGATCGGCGGCGGGGGTGGCGCTGTTTCGGCATGGCGGGTTGGTCGTCATGCTTCAGGGGGCGGTTATCGCGCTGCTAGGCCCCTCGGTCGCCCGCGCGCTGATATTCCCGCTTTTCTATGCCTTTTTCTTGGTGCCGTTCGGGGAGGAGGTCGTGCCCTTCCTGCAACTGGTGACGGCGCGGCTTTCCATGTTTTTCCTTGGTCTGGCTGGCGTGCCCGCACATATGGAGGGCATCTTCATCACCACGCCGACCGGCTATTTCGAGGTGGCGGAGGCCTGTTCGGGCGCCAAGTTCCTGATCGCCATGACCGCCTATGGCGCGCTGGTGTGCAATGTCTGTTTCCGCAGTTGGCCGCGCCGGATCACTTTCATGGCCGGGGCGCTGTCGCTGTCGATCCTTGCCAATGGCTTTCGCGCTTTTGCGACGATATTGGTCGCCCATTATACCAGCATCGACGCGGCGGTGGGGTTCGATCATATCGTCTATGGCTGGGTGTTCTTCGCCATCATCATGACGCTGGTGATGGCCGTTGCCTGGCCTTTTTTTGACCGCAAGCCGGGGGATGCGTGGTTCGATCCCCGCCAGTTGCAGGGCGCAGTCCGGCAGGGGGCGATGCTGGGTGTTGCAGGCGGCGCACTGGCGCTGGCGCTCGCCGCGCCGCTGTGGCTCACCATTTCCGCTGCGGCCAGCGATCCCTTGCCCGCCCGGCTGGCGCTGCCGCAGATAAAAGGCTGGGCGCAGACCGATGCGTCGCCCGCTTATCCGTGGAAGCCGCGCTTCGATGGCGCGAACCTTCACGCCGCCGCGCGCTACGCCAATGCGGAGGGGCAGGTGGTGGACCTGACCATCATCGCCTATGACGGCCAGGCGGAAGGCCGCGAACTGGTGGGCTTCGGGCAGGGTGCGGTCGATCCCGATGGGGAATGGGCATGGTCCTCGCCAGCATCTGCGCCGTCCGGTGCGCGCGGCGAGCAGATTACCGCGCCCGGCCCGGTCGTTCGGCATGTCGCAACCTTTTACCGTGTGGGCGGTGGCGCGCTGACGGGCAGCGCGGCGCAGGTCAAGCTGGATACGATGTTGGCCCGCCTGCTGGGTCGCGATCAGCGGGCGGTCGCCATCCTGATCTCTGCCGAACAGCGTGAGGGGAAGCCTGCCGACGCGGCCATCGTCGCCTTCCTGCGCGACCTTGGTTCGGTAAGGGCATTGGCCGACCGCAGCGCTGGCATTTCGTGATCGCGGGCGTTCGCAGGGACTCCGCGAAAAACCGTTTCGCCCTTGATCCCGTCATGCTCTAAGGCCGCTGCATATGTGCGGGATAGCAGGCATCTTTCATATCGAAACGGCAAAGCCGGTCGATCCCGCGCGCGTGCGCCTGATGATCGACGCGATGCCGCATCGCGGGCCGGACGGGGTGGGTGTGTGGACCGCGCCGGGCGTTGGTCTGGGGCATCTGCGTCTGTCCATCATCGACATTGGTGGCGGTGCGCAGCCGATGCTGACCGAGGACGGGAGTCTGGCGGTCGTCTTCAACGGCGAAATCTATAATTTTGCCGAGGTGCGCGCCGAACTGGAGGCGAAGGGCCATGTCTTTCGCACCCATAGCGACACCGAAGTCATCCTGCACGGCTATCGCCAGTGGGGGGAGGCCTGTGTCGAGCGGTTCAACGGCATGTTCGCCTTTGCCCTGTTCGACGCGCGAGCGCAGGCAATCTGGCTGGTGCGCGACCGGCTGGGGGTAAAGCCGCTTCATTATGCCAGCCTGCCCGATGGCAGCGTCATATTCGCATCGGAATTGAAGGGGCTGCTCGCCCATCCGTTACTGCGCCGCGCGCCGGACCTGACGGCGGTCGAGGATTATATGGCCTATGGCTATGTGCCCGACGATGCCTGTCTGGTCGCGGGTGTGAAAAAGCTGGGGGCGGGGGAGACGCTTCGGCTGGTGCGCGGGCGGCCTGTCTTGGCGCCGACACGCTATTGGGACGTCAGCTTCGCCGATCGCACGACGAAGAAGGCCGAGGCGCTGGAGGAGGAACTGGTCGCCTTGATGCGGCAGGCCGTCCGATCGCGCATGGTCGCGGACGTGCCGTTGGGCGCGTTCCTGTCGGGCGGCGTGGACAGCAGCAGCGTCGTCGCGCTGATGGCCGAGGCATCGAACAAGGCGGTCAAGACCTGCACCATCGGCTTCGACGTCGCGGCGCTGGACGAAACGGCCTATGCCGACCGCATCGCGCGGCGTTTTGCGACCGACCACCGCACGCGGATCGTGTCGCCCGACGATTATGCGCTGATCGATACGCTCGCCCATCATTTCGATGAGCCGTTCGCGGATGCGTCGGCGCTGCCAACCTATCGGGTGTGCGAACTGGCGCGCGAGCAGGTGACGGTGGCGTTGTCAGGGGACGGCGCGGATGAAGCCTTTGCGGGTTATCGCCGCCATCGATTCCAGATGCAGGGGGAGCGGATACGCGGCTTGATCCCCGCGTCCGTGCGCCAGCCTTTATTCGGTACGCTGGGGCGTTTCTATCCCAAGGCGGACTGGGCGCCGCGTGGCTTGCGGGCCAAGTCGACCTTTCTGGAATTGGCGGGTAGCGGGGAAGAGGCCTATGCCGCGTCGGTCGGGGTCACGCCCTATGCCTTGCGCCAGCGACTGTTCAGTGCGGAGATGCGCGGGCATATAGCGGGGCATCGGGCCGAGGACCGCTATGTGAAGGCGATGCGCGACGCGCCCGCGCGCGATCCGCTCGACCGCGCGCAATATGCCGATCTTCGCATCTGGTTGCCCGGCGATATCCTGACGAAAACCGACCGGATGAGCATGGCCGTCAGCCTGGAGGCGCGCGAGCCATTGCTCGATCACCGGCTGGTCGAATTTGCTGCGCGCCTGCCCGTGTCCCAGCGGATCAGGGGCAATAGCGGCAAATATCTGATGAAAAAGTCGATGGAGGCGTTCCTGCCCCAGGACATTCTCTATCGCCAGAAAATGGGGTTCGTGACGCCGATCAGCGACTGGTTCCGTGGCCCGCTGGCCGGGGAAGCGGCGGGCGTTGCGGGCGGATCGGCGCTGGCGCGGACCGAATGGTTCGATACGAAGATGCTGGCGAAGGTCGCCGCCGATCACAAGTCAGGCTTGGCCGATCATGGTCGGCTGTTGTGGCAATTGCTGATGCTGGACAAATCGCTGGGGCGGTTGTTCGGGCTGGATTAGGGTAAGTATTTTGCGTTGGGCGAGGCTTGCCTGCTAGCGACCCTTTGTTGCCGATTAGACGCCAATTTCATGTCCTCAGGTGCGGAATGGCAGCTTTTCTATGGTCTGCCATCAAGCTGGCCGATCGCAGAAAGGCAGTTTCGGGAATCGCGATGCAAAGCCGCCAAATTTTTTATCGCGCGTTCTTGGAGGCAGGATTTGCATCACGAAATGAGCGCCCATACCGCATCAGGCCGCACCTGTTCGGCCCGGCTAACCCAGTTCGATAATGCAGGGCGCTGATGCAGAAATGTCTCGCCGCCGAAGAACATGCTCAATCCCGTCCAACTCGCGCGCGTCGGGCTGAGCGTCGATGCGCTGTCCGAGAAATGGGAAGCGACGGATCTGCTTTCGACCTTGGAGCCGGATCATCCCGCCGATTATTTCCTGCTCGTCGGCAACGACAACGACTTCATCGCGCACCGCTGTCTTATGTCCGGCCAGTCCTGCAATTCCGATTGGACAACGACCACCGAATACTGATTTTCTCTGCCTAGATCTGGGCGGTTGCTTATTCGAATGGGCGCAGTGCGGCCCGAGAGCCGAGGCTATGACAGTCATTTTCAAATTGTCTCGCTGGAAGAAATCGCTAATTTTGTCGCAGCGGAAGCCGCCGCCCGAGGACGCACAATCGGTCTGATCCCCGAAATCAAGCATCCCACTTATTTCGCGGGTCCTGGCCTGTCGCAGGAAGGGCGTCTGCTCGATCGCATTGCGAAGAGTGCCTATCTTTCCAGGGCGCCGCTTGTCATCCAGTCTTTCGAAGTCGGCAATCTCAAGGCGCTGCGATCGAAGATCGGATCGAACGTCCAACTCATGCAACTGATCGGCGATCCGACCCAGGTGAACCGGTCTTCGACTATCGTCACCGGATGGCAAGGGGCGTCACCGATCGAATCTGAGCAGATTTTCGACGGCAGACACGTGCGCAGGGGCAGGTTGGGCCTGATAGAAGTCGCGGAAGTCTATATAGCCAAGATCCCTGACACGTTGCGCTACGGCATATCGCTTGTCGTCATTCAGAATTGCGGCAATCTTGCGTTGAAGCCGATCCACACGTTTTTCGATGCTCATGTCTCGCCTCTACAAAAGTTGTACTCTGTTCCCAAGATGGCTGCCAGATGAACAAGCGACAATGGCAGTCGCACGAATCCGCGCCAAGCTGCTCCGCTTTCTCGACCAATTGAGTAGTAAATTGCTCCAGCGCTTCCCTTTTGCCAGATGCATATGGAAGCAACAGGCCGACATAGCAGGCGTCGGAATCGTGCTTAGGACACGCCGCAAATTGCGCGATCGAAGCGTGATCAGCGCCAATTAATATCATCCAGTAGCAAAATTATGGCGGGTAGGACGGTGGGAAACTCAACGCGCGATCGTCTAATTTACAGAAATACAGTGGTTTTCTGGCGTAAATGGCGGTGGTGTCAGTCTTAAGCGAACTGCTCTCTTACCGATGCATTTGGGTTTTTGGAGACATGGCGGTTAGGCCATGCAACCCACCTACCGCGCATCCCCGGGTGCTTCGTGCATTTGCTTTGACAGTACTCAGCGACGCCATGCGCGCCGTTCTGGCCGCACGCGGCGCATGGGCCTGCGTCAAGCCAATGCCAAACCGTAAGCACATCCCGGCTTTCAGCCCGTTCCTCTAACGATACCGCAATCTCGTTGAACGATTCTTCAATAAACTCAAATATTTCCGTACCGTCGCAACCCGCTGACAAGCGCGACCATAACTTCCTCGCCTCAGTGCAACTCGCTTCAATCAGGATATGGCTGCGCCATATTGGGTCGGTGACCTAGGGTCAGGACCTGTTAAATTGCTTGCGCATTGGGTGATGGGTTGATTCAATAGCAGCGTTAGGAGGCGCTGCCGATGGATGTTCCGTTTCTGCTGAGTGAGGCGCAGATGCGCCGGATCGAGCCGTATTTTCCCTTGTCTCATGGGGTGCCAAGAGTGGATGATCGGCGGATAGTGTCTGGGATCATTTACGTCATCAAGCACGGGCTGATGTGGCGCGACGCGCCCAAGGAGTATGGCCCACACAAGACGATCTACAATCGTTTCATCCGCTGGAGCAGGCTCGGCGTGTTCAACAAAATCTTCGCTGGCTTGGCAGCAAAGGGCGGCAAGCCCGACCAGTTGATGATCGATGCAACCCACCTGAAAGCACACCGGACGGCGGCAAGCCTGCTTAAAAAGGGGATGTTCCCCGACGTATCGGACGCACCAAAGGCGGCCTGAACTCCAAGCTACATGCCGTATGCGATGGCAAAGGCCGACCGCTCATCATGCTGCTCAGTGAAGGGCAGATGAGCGATTATAAGGGCGCTGCACTGATGATCGATGCCTTCCCGAAGGCAAAGGTCCTGCTGGGCGACAAGGGCTATGACGCCGACTGGTTCCGCGCGGCACTGGCCGACCGCAAGATCACGGCCTGCATCCCGTCAAAGGGGAACCGGAAAGTGCCCATTCCACACGACACGGCGCTCTATAGACAGCGGCACAAAGTCGAGAATATGTTCGGCAGGATCAAGGACTGGCGGCGCATCCACACGCGCTACGATCGTTGCGCCCATACCTTCATGTCCGCCATCTGCATCGCCGCGACCGTTATATTCTGGATCAATCAATGAGTCCTGACCCTAGTCCCAATGGCGGTCGACGGATGTCGACCCAACGTGGTCTTTCAGCAGATCACCGACTGCTTCTCCGTGTCATATCCGGCTAAGAAAGCTGCAGTCATACAATCATCGATCTGTTTGAACGACCATATAAAGCACCACGACGGTGAAGCCTAATTTGAGTTCGCCTCATTTGACTCTGCCAGCTAACTGCTGCCCAACATCATCCGGAATTTTTCTTTAATCTCAAGGTCGATGGTTTTTACTTATATCACTGGTTTATAGCCATAAAAATGGCCGCCATCACTCGTGATGTCCTCATTGGCTTCGTTCTCCCAAGAAACGGTCACCATCCCAGGCGTTATCAGTTGACATCAGCCTAATCATTGTTAGTTTTGATTGGGTCGAAGATGCCTGCAGGGCGCGCTAAAATGGGAGAGAGTGATGAATGTTAGACAGCAGTTGGCTTGCGGCATCGCGAGTATAGGGTTTCTTGCCGGAGTCCCTGCTTATGGTCAGGAAACGCCGGCGGCTGAAGGCGAAATTCAGGGCAATGAAAAAGTTGCGGCCCCAGCCGACATCGTTGTAACCGCCCAGCGCCGCGAGCAGTCGCTGTCGAAGGTTCCCGTAGCCGTCTCCGCTTTCAATGCCGAAACGCTTCAGTCGCGCAATGTTTCGAGCGAGCAGGATCTTGCTGCTCTGGTCCCTGGACTGGTCGTCAAGAGCGGCCAAAACTCGAACCAGCTCAACTTCACGCTGCGCGGACAGACGCTCGATCCATTTTCGGGATCCAGCCCCGCCGTTCTGACCTATATCAACGAAGCGCCAGCCACCGAAGGCAATACGTCGACGGCCTTTTTCGACTTCAGTTCGGTGCAGGTCCTCAAGGGACCGCAGGGCACTTTGTTCGGTCGCAACGCGACCGGCGGCGCGATCCTCTATGAAACAACCAAGCCGGGTAACGACTTCGGTGGTTTCCTGACCGTCAAGGGCGGTCAGCGTAACTATGTCCAGGTTCAGGGCGCTCTGGATATTCCGGTTTCTGATATCATCAAAGTCCGTGTCGCCGGCGACTATAACAAGCAGGATGGCTACATCCGCAACATCAAGACCGGCAATACGCTGGGCGACACAGATTCGCTTTCCGGCCGTATCACGGTCGTGCTCGAACCGTCGGACGGTTTCAAGATGACGACCGTTGCACAATATAGCGATTTCGGCGGATCCGAAGGGGCCGGCGGCCTCTACTCCTATCATTCGGTGGGTGAGACCAACAATGGATATGTCCTCAATAGCACCCTCGACACGCTTTACGGCGTGAATAGCCCCTTTGCTCCATTGATCGGTGATGGGCCGCGCGGCGACGGCACCTGGCCAGGCGCGGTGCCCGGCTATCTGGCATGGCAGCAAGCAAACCCATATAAGGTGTGGCTAAGCTACGACCTTCCGCACAAGGCTCATACCGCATTCATCACCAATACCGTAGAAGCGGAAATAGGTGACGATATCGTTCTCAAGAACATCTTCAACTATGCAGATGCGTTCGCACGCACGCCGGGTATTCTTACCGGTTCGCCATTCGGTTCTTTGAGCCTCTATAATCGGTCTGGTCTAGGCAACGGCCCTCCCGGTGGCGAAGTGTTCAAGACCACGCGACTGTCGAATGAGATTCAGCTGCAAGGAAAAACCGGCGGTCTCGAATATATCTTGGGCGTGTTCTATTCCGACACCTCGAAACAGGAGTATATTCCGGTGATCGTTGGTGCGGAACTTCCGACCCCGCTAGCGGACATCGCCTATAATTATGAAGTCGGAAACGAGTCGAAGGCGGTGTTCGGCCAGTTGACCTATGCGCTGACCGACAAGCTGAGCTTGACGGCTGGCGGACGCTATAGCTGGGAGACGGTGAGCCTGCGCCAGAAAACCGGAAGCCTCTTCAATCTGAGCGGCTCCACGCCTTTTAAACAGGAAGCCAAGCTCAAGGATCCGAGCTGGACCTTCAATATCCAGTATCAGATCAATTCCAGCAACATGCTCTATTTCGCGCAGCGTGGCAGCTTCCGCGCTGGTGGTTTCAACGGCGCAGTTGCACCATTCAACAATGCCAATTTCTTCGGCAATGAAAATACCTATGACTTCGAACTGGGCTACAAGTTCAACGGCTATCTGGGCGCTGTGCCTACACGGGTCAATCTGGCCGTCTATCGCCAGATCGTGAAGGACGCACAGCATTCGCTGTTCGTCGATCTTGGCGCAGGCCCTTCGGCCTTCACCGTGAACGTCCCTGAAAAGCGCATTCAAGGTGTGGAGTTCGATGCTAACGTCAAGCCCAGCGACTGGCTGGAGTTCGGCATATCGGGTGCCTATACGGACGCGAAGTTTACCAAGAACATCGTCGACCTTGCACCACTGGGCGGGCCGATCATTCCTTTCGACAGCTATTCCGACGCGCCTAAATGGGCGGGCTCGGTCTTTGCCGAAGTCACCATGCCGCTGTCGGACGATGTGGGTAAGGTGAAGCTGCGTACTGACGTGTTTGGCCAGACGTCGACACATTTTTCGAACAATGAAGGCTCGATAACGCCGCGCACCCAATTGCCTGGCTATGTGACCGTAGATGTTCGACTGAGCTGGAACGACGTCATGGGAAGTAAATTCTCCGTCGCGGCCTATGCCAAGAACCTTCTCGACGAATTCTATTATAATTCGGGTTATGTCGAAGGCGGCAGCGGTGGCTTCAACACGGCGATCTGGGGTGAGCCCCAGACATTTGGCGCTGAAGTTACCTACCGGTTCTGAAGCCGCGTTCATGGTGGGCAGGGACGTCTTGTTCCTGCCCATACAGGCTCCAGTATCAACCGGCCCGCTATCCGCCACCAACATGCCAGATTACAAAGGCTTGGGCCAATCCCGGGGCGAGGCCGTT
Organism: Sphingobium aromaticiconvertens; assembly: GCF_037154075.1. Classification (NCBI taxonomy): domain Bacteria; kingdom Pseudomonadati; phylum Pseudomonadota; class Alphaproteobacteria; order Sphingomonadales; family Sphingobiaceae; genus Sphingobium; species Sphingobium aromaticiconvertens. The sequence continues at coordinate 3,634,708 of NZ_JBANRJ010000001.1, read as the reverse complement.
CATTTAACCTGCGCCAATCATCCTCGTAGTTCGATCTCGTTACCCTCATCATCGCGTAGATAAAGGCTCAGGCCGTAGCCGGTTGAGCTGAAGCGCCCCATATCGGACGCACACCCACACCAACGGCGACGAGTTGGCGCGGATCATCTCCGCATCAAACGAACCAACCCGCAGACAGATATGGTCGAGGGTATGCCCCGGCACGGTCGACAAGATCGATCCGAGGCGCTCCGGCTCACAGCACCCGTTACCGAACCGAAATCAGCCCGCCATCGACAGGGATGAGTTGGCCCGTGATGAAGCGGGAACCATCGCCGGCCAGGAATAGCAGCACGGGCGCCAGGTCGGTATCAGCATCACCGAATTTTCCGCCAAGAGGGATTTGCTCAGCCGTAGCCCTGTCATGGGCGGCCAGATCCTCATCTGACAGTGCCTCGCGGAACCGAGCATACATGGGTGTGACGATATAGGGCAGCACGGCGTTCAGGCGAATGCCCCGCTTGCCCCATTAGCGGGCCACGATGCGTGTCCAGGCATGGACCGCCGCTTTCGACGCGCCGTAGACGGCGTTGTTGATTTCGGCCGTCAGCCCGGATTCAGACCCGAAATTGATGATCGAGCCACCGTCTGGCATGTGGCGATACGCCGCCCCATTGGTGTAGATCGTGCCGTTGACGTTGATATTGAAGAGCCAGGACAGCGTGTCATCGGGCACATCATGCGTGGCTGCATGGCGATGGACGCCAGCAATATGTGCCAGTACATCCAGTCCGCCCATCCGGCCAACGGCTGCATCGAAAGACGCATCGACTTCCATCCGGTCGCCCACATCGCATTTGATGAAAAATGCCGAGCCTGGACCTGCGGCATTCGCACTTGCAGCAACTGCCGCGCCCTGTTCAGCGTCGATATCCATCGCAGCTACTTGAGCGCCTGCCGCGACATAGGCACGAAGGGCAGATGCCCCAATGCCCTGCGCCGCCCCAGTTACGATGATCTTCTTGTTATGCAATTCCATCAGAGCGGTACCTTTCCTTGAGTAGTAAATTGGCATTCGGTCCCGTGACGGTTCCCGCTGGGACCACGCAGCCTTTCACGGACCGTTCGACAGGAAAATGCGTGGATCGGATCATCATCCCCGGTCGCCCATCCAGGCGCGCGGAGCGAGGCTGCTGGCCTTAACGGCCTCGCCATTCCGGCGATCGCCTCTCCCTCCACGCTGATGCTGCTTCCTTGCAGTCGTCCGTCACCGCATAGGCATCGATGAGCGGATATCGTCGATCGAGCGCCGCCTCCAGGCCAAATTCCAGACCCAAAAGCGCCGCCTGCTTCGCGCCTTGGGCTACCATCGGAGCGCAAGCGAGGATCTTCTGGACCCATCGGTCAGTCACCACGGCCAGATCCGCGACAGCAGCGGTTTCATTGACCAGCCCAAGCTGCAAGGCACGGGCAGCATCGAGCGGCTCACTCGCGATGATCATCGCCAATGCCACATGATGAGGAAGTTGGCGGATGGCGCGATGCACCACGCCGCAATGATTGATGAATCCCGCGCGTGCTTCTGGCAGGCGGAACTGCGTATCGTCCGCCGCGACCAGAATGTCGGCGCACATCGCAAGTTCGAAACCGAGGCCAAGGACACGGCCATGCACCACGGCTATCAGCGGCTTTTGCAACGGCACAAGCCGACCGCCAATGCCTGTCAGCCCGCCGCCAAACGAGAGTCCATCCTGTCCAGAGGGCGGCTCCGAAATATCCGCCCCTGCGCAGAATGCGCGATCTCCCGCGCCGGTAAGAATTGCGACGCGGATGTCAGTATCCCCATCAATCCGCGCCCATGCCTGCGCCAGCGCCCGGTCCATCTCCGCATTGATTGCGTTGAGGACCAACGGCCGATTCAGGCGAACCTCAGCCACGCTTCCCCGAATGTCTAATTCGATCGATGCCATGACTGTTTCCTCCGTCTAGCGCCTAATGCGCCAACATGCCTGCATCGACGAGATGTTCCGCCCCTGTGATGTAGGACGATTCGTCGGAGGCGAGGAACAGGACGAGGTTCGATACCTCGATCGGCTCGGCAATGCGCCCAAGCGGGATTTGGGCGAGCGCTTCCCCCCCGACCTCATCGGTCGCCTCGACCATCATCGGTGTCTGGATGAAGCCGGGATGGACCGAATTTACCCGGATATTATGTTTGCCATATTCGATCGCCGTCGCTTTCGTCATGCCGCGCACGGCGAATTTGCTCGCCACATAAGCGAGGCTTGGAAAGCCGTAGTTCGCAGCCATCCCCGCGATCGACGAGATGTTGACGATCGACCCACGTCCGGCCTTGACCATTACCGGCAGGACAGCCTTCATGCCGTAAAAAACGGAATGTTGATTGATGGCGCACACCAACGCATAGCCATCCTCGGTAAGGTCGGCGGTAGTCGCCATCGGACCCAATATGCCCGCATTATTGACCAGAATGTCGATGGTGCCATGGGCGTCCACGGCTGTCGCGATGACATTGGCCCAGGATTCCGGCTGGGTGACATCATGGGCCACAAAGATCGCCGCGTCGCCAAGCTCACGCGCCAGCGCTTCCCCGCCTTCGACATTATGGTCGGTGAGGATGACTTTGGCGCCTTCCTGCGCGAAGAGACGGGCGTGCGACGCCCCCATTCCGCGCGCCGCACCCGTAATGACGGCAGTTTTTCCGGTAAGGCGGCCCATAATTTCTCCTGTTGCTAATGGCCGATCTGCCTCAGCCTAATTATGATTATACTAATCGGCACCTGATCGAGAAGTCAAGAACGGCCTGCAAATCACACCCATTTTCACGAAGCCCCACTGTCGCCGTAGCGATTTATAATTATTATATTACAACGATATAATGAAATTTTCAGCACCACGGTGGTAAACGCATGAAGGGGGTGGCGTAGCGCTACACAGATTCGCTCTTGCATCTTTTATCTAATTACGATTAGCTTGATTGCGATTGAACGCTGGATTACGCTGGCGCGACGCCATGATAGCAAGATGGCATGGCCAAATTGGGTCGTTGTCGAGAGGATAGGCCATGTACGGTAAAGCCGCAGTGCTCGTTGAAAAGAACCGACTGGAAACATGGGATGTCGAGGTTCATGCGCCCGAGCCGGGCGGCGCGCTTGTCCGCACGATATTGGGCGGCGTCTGCGGCAGTGATGTCCATATCCTTACCGGGGAAGCGGGCGAGATGCCTTTCCCGATCATCCTGGGGCACGAGGGCGTTGGCGAGATCACGCAGCTCGGCGCTGGCGTCTCGAGCGACTACGCCGGAACGCCTGTAAAGGTTGGCGATCTTGTCATCTGGTCGCCGATTGCACTGTGCCATCGCTGCTATTCCTGCACCGTCCTGGAACAGACGCCGTGTGAGAACAGCCAATATTTCGAGGATGCCGCAAAGCCTAACTGGGGCAGCTATTCGGAATATGCCTGGTTGCCAAACAACATGCCTTTTTATCGGCTGCCGGACGGGGCGCAACCGGAAGCGATCGCCGCTCTGGGCTGTGCGCTCCCGACCGTCCTGCGTGGCTTCGATCGTTGCGGTCCGGTTCGTTTCGGCGATTCCGTAGTCGTGCAGGGCGCGGGACCAGTAGGATTGTCGGCAGTACTGGTCGCGGCGCAGGCGGGCGCACGAGAAATAATAGTCATCGACGGCGCGCAGGCGCGTCTGGACGCGGCCATTACCCTGGGCGCCACGTCTACGGTGTCGCTCAGCCTGCCGGCCGATGAGCGCAAACGGATAATCTATGATCTGATCGGGAAACAGGGACCGGACATCGTCATCGAGGCGGCGGGCGCTTTGCCTGCGTTCCCCGAAGGGGTGGACATCAGCGGCATCCACAGCCGCTATATCATCCTGGGACTATGGGGCGCGATCGGCACCCAGCCTATCTCTCCGCGCGATTTGACGTTGAAGAACCTGACAATCGGCGGCGCGTCTTTCCCGGCGCCTAAAAATTACTATCAGGGGATGCAGTTCGCGGCGCGGGTGCAAGATCGCGTACCGCTTGCTGGCCTCGTCAGCCATCGTTTCGGCATCGGTCAGGCGGCTGAAGCACTCGCTGTCACGAAGAATGGCGTCGCCACCAAGGCCGTCATCGATCCCAACATCGCTTGAGAGAGGACGCTGGCATGAACGTCGATACGATAGCCCCGCCATCTGCCAAACACCGTATGCCAATTCCCGACCATGTTCCTGCCCCATTGGTGCGCGAAGTCGACATCTATGCGCTCGATGGCATCGAGGAAGGGGTGCATGAAGCGTGGAAAAAGGTGCAGCAGCCCGATACGCCGCCGCTGGTCTGGACGCCCTTCACCGGCGGCCACTGGATCGCGACGCGCGGCGAACTGATCGATGAGGTTTATCGTAGTCCCGACCGCTTTTCGAGTCGGGTCATATGGGTGCCGCGCGAAGCCGGCGAAGCCTATGACATGGTGCCCACAAAGATGGACCCGCCCGAACATACGTCCTATCGCAAGGTCATCGACAAGGGTCTGAACCTTGCCCAGATACGCAAGGTCGAAAGCGATGTGCGGGCCGTGGCGATCGAACTGATCGAGGGTTTCGCCGCCAGTGGCCAGTGCGACTTCGCCAGGGATTTTGCCAACATCTTTCCAGTGAAGGTGTTTCTGGCGCTGGCGGGCCTGCCGATGGAGGACGCGGCCAGGCTCAACCTGCTGGCAAAGGAAATGACCCGCCCATCGGGAAACACGCCGGAGGAGCAAGGGAAATCGCTACAAGCCGCGAATGCGGGCTTCTTTGCCTATGTTGCGCCTATCATTGCGGAGCGGCGGGGTGGCACCGGCACTGATCTCATCACGCAGATGGTGAATAGCGAAATCAACGGCGCGCCGATGCCGGAGGACAAGATGCTCGGCCTGGTGTCGCTGCTGCTGCTCGGCGGCCTTGATACTGTCGTCAATTTCCTCAGCTTCATGATGATCTATCTCGCGCGCCATCCTGAAACGGTTGCTGAGATGGTGGCCGAGCCGATGAAGCTGCAGCGCGGGGTGGAGGAGATGTTCCGCCGCTTCGCGGTAGTGTCCGATGCGCGCTACGTCGTCGAGGATATGGAATATTTCGGCACGCAGCTCAAGGCAGGCGACCTCATACTCCTGCCGACGGCGCTGCATGGCCTGGACGATACGCAACATGAAGACCCCCTGAAGGTCGATCTGTCACGCAGGAACGTTGCGCATTCTACCTTCGCGCAGGGACCACACCGCTGCGCCGGCATGCATCTGGCGCGTATGGAAGTGCTTGTCATGTTGCAGGAGTGGTTGGCCCGCATTCCGCGTTTTGCCCTGAAGGAAGGGGCGGCGCCCATCTATCATGCCGGTATCGTGTCGGCGGTAGAAGATATTCCGCTGGTCTGGGAGGTTTGAAGGGAAACATGTCGATCGCCGCTGACGCCGCTGCCTTCCGGCAGATACTGGGCCATTATCCGACGGGCGTATGCGCCATCACCGCGACGCAGCAGGACGGGACGCCCGCCGCGATGATCGTCGGGTCATTCACTTCCGTCTCGCTGGACCCGCCGCTGGTCGCCTTCTTCCCCGACAAGGCCTCATCCAGTTGGCCCAAGATCGAAGCCTGTGGCGGATTTTGCGTGAATGTGCTGGCAGACGATCAGGAAGAATTGTGCCGGACTCTGGCGTCCAAGGCTCCCGACAAGTTCGAGGCCGTACCCCATCATTTGTCGGCACGCGGCGCGCCGATATTAGACGGCGCGCTGGCATGGATCGACTGTTCTTTCCATGCGATCCATGAAGCGGGCGATCATTATATCGCCATCGGCGAAGTTCACGCCCTCGACATCCATCACCCCGGCGCGCCCTTGCTGTTCCACAAGGGCCGTTACGGAAAAGTCGTACCGCTGTTGTGAACGGATAAATAGGGGGCGATCAACGTCGCCCCCTATTTCAATCGGCCAATAGACGCTCGGCCGTCACATCGGAATCGCGCAATGGCCTGCGATCGACGACGGTCAGGCCAAATCCTTCGAGCGCCGCCAATTTTGCCTTGCTCGACGTGAGCAAGGTCATCTGCCGAACACCCAGGTCCAGCAGGATTTGCGCGCCTATGCCGTAATCGCGCGTGGCATTGGTGTCGTGATAGGTCTTGCGCCCGCCCTCGATCCGCTTCGAGATGGAATCCGGACTGGGATCACGCACGAAGACGGCGACCGCCTGACCGTCATGCGCCGCAATGGCTTTCAGCGCCTGCGGCACATAATCGGGATGGGCCTGGGACCAGCCGAGCATGTCCGTCGCCATATCGACCTGGTGTACGCGTACCAGCGTGTCGAGATCCGGACGTACCTCGCCCTTGACGAGCGCGACATGTTCGCCGCCATCGACCAGGTTTCGATAAACGTGTATCGTGAGATCGCCTCCATAGAAGCTATGAAAAGGCGCACTCGCCACTCGCTCCACCAGTTTTTCGAAACGCCGACGATAGGCGATCAGGTCGGCTATGGTGCCAACTTTCAATCCATGCTCTTTCGCGAAGACCAGCAGTTCGGGGAGGCGCGCCATGCTGCCATCATCGTTCATGACTTCGCAGATGACACCCGCCGGCGTCAGGCCGGCCAGGCGAGAGATATCGACGGCCGCTTCGGTATGACCGGCCCGTACAAGGACGCCGCCGTCGCGCGCCGTGAGGGGAAATATGTGCCCCGGCGATACGATGTCGGCAGATGTCTTCGTTGGATCGACGGCGACCGCTATCGTATGCGCGCGATCCTGCGCCGAAATTCCGGTGGTCACCCCCTCTCGCGCCTCGATCGACACGGTGAACGCAGTGCCGTGGCCGGATTGATTATTGATCGTCATCGGTGGCAGCTTCAACTGCTCTGCGCGCGCCTTTGTCATCGCCAGGCAAATCAGTCCGCGCGCATGCTTTGCCATGAAGTTGATCTGGCGCGGGGTCGCGAACTGGGCCGGGATAATGATATCCCCTTCATTCTCGCGATCGTCCGCGTCGACCAGAATATAGGGAAGCCCATTTATCGCGTCGTGAATGATGTCCTCTATGGACGAAATGCCTTCGCTACTCATCGATCACTCTTTCCATGTTTCGGCTTCGCTCTCAGGCCGCGCCTCGTTGTGCGGCGAGATGGGCCAGCGCCATCTCTTTCAAACCATTCTTCTGGACCTTGCCTGTGCCGGTTTTCGGCAAGTCCGCTTCCGCGATAAACCAGATGTCGCGCGGGAGCTTGTACCCGGCGACCTGCGGTTTCAGCCAGGCGAGGATATCGTCTTCGGACAGGGGTTGACCTTCTGCAAGGACGATCCAGGCGCAGCCGCACTCGCCCCAGCGATCGTCGGGCATGCCGATAAAAAAGGCCTGCGCGATCGCGGGATGGGTGGTGGCGAGTTGTTCCAGCTCCTTGGGTGAAACCAGCTCCCCCCGGCTCTTGTACAATTCCTTCGACCGACCGGTCAGGAACAGGTTGCCGTCAGGCCGGAATTGGCCCAGATCCCCGGTACGCAGCCATCCACCCGGCAGGAAGAGTTTCTCCGTTTCCTCCGGGCGGCGGAAATAGCCCAGGCTGTTCATCGGGCCTCTTGTGCAAAGTTCGCCAGCGACGCCCGTTGGCAGGTCGGCGCCGGTGACGGGATCGATGGTTTTGAATTCGCAGATCCTGCCATCCTGTTCCGCGATCCCGGCAACGCCTGCCTGGACGATGCAGCCCTGCGTCTCGGCCACGACCTCGATCGAGTCATCGGGCTGAGTGCAGACGATTGTCGCGGTCGCTTCGGTCTGGCCGTAACTGGTGAAGATCTCCCTGCATCCCAATATCTCCTGGATGTCGCGCCAGACCCAGCTCGGAGTGGGCGCTGCGGCGCTGTGGACGGCGGTGAGCGAACTCAGGTCATAGGTTTTGACCTTCGCCCGCTCCATCATCGCGATCGTCATGGTCGGCACGCCCATCAGATATGTGGCGCGGTGGCGCTGTGTCGCCGACAGCAGCGCATCCGCATCGAACCGAAGCAGGGGAACGATCGATCCCCCCACGATCATGCCCGACAGCAGGCCAACGACCAGGCCGAAGCCATGATAGAGGGGGAGCGAGAAAACCGCGCGTCGGCCTTCATCGAACGCCTGATGATAGGCGCCCGCATAGGCGGCTCGCAACAGATTATCGTGGGTTTGCAAGACCCCCTTCGGCGATCCTGTCGTGCCCGACGTGAACATGATGACGGCGGGATCGTGCGGGTCCGCGCCTTGTATCGGCAATGTGCCCACCGGGAGGGGGGCGATAAATTCCTGCGGCGCTTCTACGTCATACACCAGCCCACCGCGCAGTTCCGGCAAGGCGGCGCAATCGCCAGACCGCCATCCCGGCATTTGGGCATCAAGCTCCCGGTCATAGCGGCGCGACCCGAAGCGCGCCATGCTGATGAGGAGATTGCAGCCCGCTTCGCGCGCCACATATTCCAGATCCCTGGGACTATAGAGGGTGTTGATGGCCACGGCGACGCCACCGACGCGCCATATCGCGAACATCAGCGATACCGTGATCGGATAATTGGCGAGCAGCAGTCCGACCCGGTCGCCCCGGCCGATCCCGAGGCCGGAAAGGGCCGCGGCGAAGCGCTCTGACTGACTGTGGACCGCAGCATAATCCAGCGTTTCTGCATCAGTGATGACGAGGGGCTTTGCCGCGAAATACCGCTGCGTTCGCGCAAGATACGCGTCGAGAGTCATCTCTTCCCAGACAGGATGTCGATCAGACATGGCCTGACGCCGATCAGCTATCGCCTCGATCACCGCAACATCTCTCCTTTACCTAATTACGATTAATATGCCGCTTTTGAACTTTTGCGTCAAGCAGCATCGATTTTTCGCATCTGGCGCCCCTGGATGAAACGGCCTGCCGCCACAGGGCCTAAAATCAGAGAATATCGCGAAAAAATGGACGATTTATTCCATAACCCGGCGTTCAAAAGTCGGCAATTCATGGTGGTGTTTATCCGGCCTGCCTGCAAAGTTTTAGCAAAGGACTTGCCAAGCTGGCCTAATTTTGATTAGTTAAATTAAGCAGGATGTTTTGGAGGCATATATGGATGTGGGTTTGGGGCTGACGTTCCAGAATCTGAAGGATCAGGTCAGCGATATAGAGGTTTTCCGGCACGAACTGTCACTGGCGGCGGGGGCGGAAGATCGTGGCTTCGACTCCGTCTGGACGCCAGAGCATCATTTTACAGGCTATATGATGACGCCCAACGTGCCCCAGTTCCTGTCCTGGGTCGCCGCCAAGACCAGGCGGATCAAGCTGGGCACGACCGTCACAGTGCTGCCGTGGCAGAACCCGGTCCGCATCGCCGAAAGCTTCCTCCTGCTCGACCAGTTGTCCGAAGGTCGCGCTATTCTGGGCATTGGTCGCGGCTTGGGCAAAGGTGAGTTTGACGGGTTTCAGGTCCCGATGGGCGAAGCGCGTCAGCGATTTCGCGAATATGCCGAAGCGCTGCTGGAAGCGCTGGAAACCGGCGTCATGGAATATGACGGCAAATATCTGCAACAGCCACGCGTCGAACTGCGCCCGCGCCCTTATGCCAGCTATCGCGGCCGCGTGTTCGCCTCGGCCGTATCGCCTGAGTCGGTCAAGCTGATGGCCAACCTGGATGTCGGCTTGATGGTCATTGCCCAGAAGCCCTGGGACCGGGTGGCGGAAGATATCGCCAGCTATCGCGACCGATTCTTCGCCATGCAAGGACGACCGGCGCCAAAGCCCGTCGTCGTCGCTTTCGTCGCGGTCAATGAAGATGCGGCCAGGGCGCAGGAGATGCGCGACAAATATCTGCTCGAATATGCCCGATCGACATCCTCCTTCTACCAGTTTGGGAACAAGGAATTCGAGAAGATCGAAGGCTATGAATATTATGGCGCGCTGGCCAACAGCGTGGAGAAACATGGTATCGAAAAATTCAATAATTTCCTCGCTGACCTCCAGATCTGGGGGCGTCCAGAGGAGGTTGTGGAAAAGATGAAGGCGATGGTCGATCGCTTCGAGGTCGGCAGCTTCATCGTCTATACCCAGTTTGGCGACATGCCCTTCGATGTCGGTCGCGACAATTATGAGCTTTTCGCGCGCAAGGTTCTGCCGCATTTGAAGGACATCGACGTTTCTGCGCCAATCGCAGCACCTTCCCCGCTGCAATCGGTGGCCTGATCTGCTGATACCTTGGCTGTGGGCGGGATAAGAGGATGAACATGGAAGATGCTGCGCAGCCGGTGCTGTACGAAGTCCGTGACGGTACGGCCTGGATCACCCTCAATCGACCCGAAAAGCGCAATGCGCTAAGCGAGCCATTGCAGGAGCGGCTGAGTGCCCTGCTATGGGAGGCGGACGAGGATAATCGCGTCCATGCCATCGTTCTGAAGGCGGCTGGGCCGGATTTCTGTTCCGGCTATGACCTTCAAAAATACGACCAGCCGATACCAGGACAGATCGATCACAAGCGCGGTCGTGCGAAATTCGACGACGATAGCTGGCATCAGGAAAAGGCGCAGCGGCTCCGCATGGCGCTGTTCGACATGCACAAGCCCGTCATCGCCCAAGTCCATGGCCGTTGCCTGGCGGGCGGGACTGACCTGGCTCTGCTATGCGACATGGTGATCTGCGCGGATGACGCCTTGTTCGGCTTTCCCCCTGCTCGCTCGCAAGGGTCGCTCCCAAGCCATATGTGGCTGTATCTGGTGGGGCCGCAATGGGCCAAGCGGCTGCTGCTGACCGGGGATTCCATTCGGGGTAGCGATGCCGCCCGGATCGGGCTGGCGCTCAAGGCGGTTCCTGCCGACCAGCTGGATGCGGAAGTCGCCGCCCTGGCGACCCGGCTCGCGCAGATCGACACCGATCTTCTGAGCGCCAACAAGCGGATCGTCAATATCGGCCTGGAGCTGATGGGGGCACGCACCTTGCAGCGCATGGCTGCGGAAATGGATGCGCGCGGGCACCTCGCGGCCAGTCGCACGCGATTCAACGACACGGTACGGAACGAGGGTTTGAAGGAGGCGGTCCGCCAGCGCGACGAACCCTTTGGCGACCCGGTAGTCAAGCTATGACGGCAGACAGGATGATGCGATGATGGAAGGTGAAGGCTGGCGTTGCCTGTGGGATGCCAAGGCCATATTGGGCGAAAGCACGGTCTGGGACGAGCGGGACGGCTGCATCTACTGGGTCGATATCGAAGCACCCAGCATCAACTGGTTTCATCTGGACAGCGGCCAGACCGGACGCTGGGCCGCCCCAGCCTGGATCAGCGCGATCGCGCCGCGCGCCAGTGGCGGATTCATTGCCTCCTGCGCCGACGGCTTCGCGCATGCAGATCCCCACAGGCAGATCTATGCGCCATTCATCCATCCGATACCCAATCCCAGGATTGCGCGGCTCAACGATGGCGTCACTGATCGTCAAGGTCGCTACTGGTCCGGCTCCTGCGATTCCAGCCAGTGGGACGAAAGCACCACGACGGACGATAAGGAAAGCACGCTCGGCAATCTGGACGTGCGCAACACCGGCGAACTTTATCGGCTCGACGCGGATGGCAGCGTCAGCACGCAGGAGCGCAATATCGTGACGGCCAATGGACCGGCGTTCAGCCCGGATGGCCGGACCGCCTATGTGAACGATTCCATGCCGCTGGTCAGCTGGGCTTATGATGTTTCGGACGACGGCATCTTGTCGAACCGGCGCGACTTCCTGAACTTCAAGCCGGAGGATGGCTATCCCGATGGCATGGCGGTGGATGTCGATGGCTGTATCTGGATGGCCTTCTATGAAAGCTGGGTGTTGCGGCGGTTCGCGCCGGACGCGACTTTGCTGGAGGAACGACGCTTGCCCGTGCGCCGGGGGCTTCGCCCGGCCTTCGGCGGCAGCGACTGTTCGCGATTGTTCCTGATTACCGGATCGCAAGGTTTTTCAGCAGAAACATTCGCGAAACAGCCTCTTGCGGGGGGATTATTCGAGATACTGAACCCGCCCGCACCCGGCGTGCCTAACTGCGCTTATGCCGGATAAGGCGCAAAGCCACCCATAGGACTGTCTTTACCACTTATTTTTGCTAAGGGAGGCCATGGTACACGCAGATAATGGCCGAACGCGGATTCTCGATTCCGCGGCGACAGTCCTCCGGCAAAAGGGGCTGGCTGGCGCAAAACTGAGCGAGATCGCCAAGGGCGCCGGGATGTTGGCGCCCAGCATCTATCATCATTTTCCGTCCAAGGATCATCTGGTCGAGGAAGTGATGATGGAAGGCATTTATCACAACAGCCGCCATATTGTGGCCCGCGTCGAAGTCCTGGGACCAGGTGCGCGCCCTTTGGTACGCCTCAGGGCCGCGATCGTGGCGCATATCGACTTCCTGCTGTCCGGTGACGATTATTCCTCCGCCGTTGCGCGCGTGTTCGACGACCTGCCGGACGAAATGCGGCGGCGGGTGTTGGCCGCCTATTCCAGCTTCGACAATTATTGGCGCGACCTCATCGTCGCGGCCCAAGCGGACGGTAGCGCGACTGCGGCGCTCGATGCGACCGTGGTCAGGAAGTTCCTGATCGCCATGCTGGAATCTTGCTCTTCCTGGTATCGTCCGGGCAAATTAGGGCCAGCCCAAATCGCGGAACAGGCGGCGGACCTGTTGCTGCACGGATTTGCCAATAGCAATTCTGACGCTGTTTAAAGGGCAATGAAACCCTAACATCCCGTTCGCAACGAACGGATCAACGTGAAGTGGGCCTGTTCCCAACAGACATGCCAAAGGGCGGGGATTTCACTCCCCGCCCTTTTTGTCATCTATCGCGTTCAGGCGGCTATGTTTTCCGCTACCGCTGCTTTTGCGCCGGGCAGTTTAACCCGTGGCGCCACTTCCTTGGCGATCAGTTCCAGCGAGTTCCACCATGGCGATGGATCGTCATAATAGTCGTGCGATTCAACCTGGAGGGTTCCCCAGCCGCCGCATCCTTCGAACAGCGTGTTGAGCTTGTCGACCACGGTATCAGGCGAACCAACGACGAAGACGTTGTCGACCAGGAATTCCAGATCCGCGTCGGCCGGATCGATGCCCGCGTCCTTGGCGAAGCCGTCCATCATGCCGAACCGATGCCAGATCGGGATCAGATATTTGTTGAAGCAGTAACCGATCGGCCCTTCCATGACCAGGCGCTTGGCTTCCGCGTCGGTGTCGGCGCAGAACACCGTCTGCGACACGGCATGGCGCTGACGGTCTGGCGTGAAGCCCGCCTTGATATTGGCCTCCGAATAGATTTCCCAGTGACGCTTTAGCGCGTCCAGACCCGAGAAGATCGAGACCGGCTTGAAATTGCGCTCGCCCGCAAGCTTCATCGACGGGGAGTTGGCGCTGAAGCCGGTGACCGCGATTTCCGGCAATGCGCCGTTATAAGGTGCGAAATTCGCGAGCAGGTGCTGCTCATCGTCCTCGGTCTCGGCAGGCGCTTCTTCGGGAAAGCCTGCATCCCAGAATTTACCTTCATAAAAGAAGGGCTCGCGCTTCCAGATCTTTTCCATGATGGTCAAGGATTCGCGGACCATCTCGTTCAGCATCTGCGGCTCTGCATCTTTGATGCCGTGCATATAGGATGCCTGCGGATAGGCGCCGGCGCCGATACCCAGGAAATAACGCCCTTCCAGGATTTGCGAAAGCCAACCGATCATCACCGCCAGCTTCGCCGGATGCTGATGTGGCAGGATGTGCGCCATCGGCGCGAACCGGATCTGGCTGGTCTGCAACGCGGCCGCGGCCATGATCAACTCGGGGTTAGGGATGTTCTCCCAGATCTGCGACGCATGTTCGGAGATCATCATGGATGTGAAGCCCGCCTTGTCGCAGGCCACGGAGTTCTGGACACCCCATTCGAACGTTTGCTTCGCCGTGCGTCCGGGGCGCATATAGGGGTGGAAGATGAGGCCGGTTTCCATCGCCATGAATTCTCTCCTTAAGCGTCGATTGCATCGCACCAGCTTTTCCCATCTTCTCGTGCGGGTTCCGGCATGACGCTATCTAATGACGATTAGGGTGATAATCCCACAGCCTATTTTAAGTCAAGTGTAAATTATGGAATGAGCTTGGCAGCAAAGTGCATGTTTGATTTCCGGCCAAACGGGGTCGAGGGAGGGGCGCGGCGTCGCCAGAAACCGTTGAGGTTTCGCGAAAATTTGTGTAGCAAAAAAAACTGGCTATAATTGCGCTCGTTATCCCACCAACTTACGTCTGCGGCCAGGAAAAATATTACACATGTTTTAGGATCGTGCATTGGCGAACGCGAAAATTAAGATCGATGAAGCCGTGTCAGCCGACATAATCGACGGAAAAACGCGCCTTATCCTGGCCGGTGAGCAGCTGTTTGCAAAAAACGGGATCAATGGCGCCTCTATGCGAGAAATCGCCACAAAAGCGGGGCAGGGCAATCACGCCGCGGTGCAATATCATTTTGGCTCCCGCGAAGGCCTGGTTCGGGCAATATTCGACTACCGGATGGATCAGATGGAAACGGCTCGCGGAGCAATGCTGCACCTGGCCAGGATCGGCGATCGTCTGAAGGATGCTCGAACCATTTTAGAAATCATCCTCCTGCCACAACTTGATCTACAAGATGCTGACGGCAACCATTCCTATGCCAGTTTCCTGAGCCAATATCTTCTTCAGAGCCGCTCTCCTGAATTCGGGGATTTCGGCGGCTCGGAACCACCCAATCTGACACTGGCATTGCGGCTAATGCGTGAGCGGGTCGACTATCTTCCACCCTATGTTGCGCAGCGGAGGCTGATAAGCGTCAGCCTTATGTTCCTTAATATTTTGATGCGTCATCATGGGACAGATGAATCCGCCTTTGGTGAATCCTTCCAGGACGCGCTGGAAGATACGATGGAGCAGATCGTGGATGGCATGTGCATGCCGCTGAGACTGAGGCCAACGTAGTTCCGGGATATTGGAGCGCAGGCATTCAAAGCAAATAAGCCACGTCGCCTGTCCGCGCGTTTTGTTGAATACCAGCGATCCGGGCTGCGCCAGTTCGGGCGGCATGCCGGGATAATCGCGCGGATCTGGCGCGATCTCCGCGAAGGTGACCTGGCCAGTGGCGCGGGCGAAGGCCGAAAATTCGCGGTTCGTCACCGGCGCATCATCGATCCAGAAGGCATCGACGCGAACATTCCGCTTGGGCCTTTCCTCGGGGTAGAAGCGGTTGGATCCCCTAGTGAAGGTGCCGCCGGAGATGAGCGTCATCCCGCCGGCCCCGTCAATCGCCCAGCGTGAAAGTAACATCGTTGACGCGCCCCTGAAGCCCGCTGTTCTCGATGGAGTAGGCGTCCGTCACCGGGGTCAGCGTATCTTGCCCTATGTCGAGTCCCTCGCGCAGCGAGTTGCGGGTCGCGATCGTCCGCTTCGCGTGGACCGAAGCCGCGTCCTGTCCATCCAACGCCATTCGGAACTCGCCGCCCGAGCCCGCGACCGGCTTTTCAATCTGAAATGTCACGCGGACCCTGTGGCGTCCAGGCGCAAGCGGCGCGGCCGCGCGCATGTTATATTGCTCGGTTCCCAGCGCATTATAGTGGAAGACCGGCACGCCCTTATCCAGATAGAGGGCATAGCCGCCGAACCTGCCGCCATGAGTGACGATGACGCCGCTCGCCTGAGCCCCACTCAGGTCCACATCGGTGACAATGGTGAAAGACTTGCCGATCATGTTGGGCGCCGCAGTCGTTGGGAGGCGCGAGATGGGCCCCTTGAAGGTGAAGCTCTTGCCCGGCGGCAGTGCGGTCGGCCGCCCTTTCGGCCCCTCCCATGGCGCATGGATCGGCAGGATATTGTTCGCCTTCGCCTCTGACCAGAACAGCGCCTGCATTTCCTTCAGCTTCGTCGGCTCCCGTTTTGACAGGTCGACCGCTTGCGCATAGTCCTTGCGCAGATCATAAAGCTGCCACTCGCGATTGTCGCCGCCGGTCTTCTGGTCCGGCTTGAAGAAGTCCCAAGGGGCTTCAAGCGGAGTCGTGTTGGCCCACCAACCGTCATGATAGATGGCCAGATTCTGCATCGTCTCGAACACCTGCGTGCGGCGGTGCGAGGGCGCTCTGGCATTGTCGAAGCTGTAGGTCATGCTGGTGCCGTCCAGCGGCTTCTGCTGCACGCCCTCCAGCGTCTCTGGTGCCTTGATTCCGGTCGCTTCCAATATAGTCGGCACAATGTCCGATACGAAATGGAACTGTGTCCGCACCTTGCCCACATCCTTGATGCGCGAGGGCCAGGAGATGACCAGATCGTTGCGCACGCCGCCCAGATGCGAGGCGGTCTGCTTGTAATATTGAAACGGCGCGCCCATCGCCCATCCCCAGCCGGCCGGATAATTGCCGTAGGAACGCGGCCCGCCCAGATCGTCGATATGGGCGAGCATCTCCTCGACGGTTTCATCGAAGCGGCTCATGAAAGCCTGCTCGTAGAGCGAGCCAGTCGCCCCGCCCTCCGCACTGGCGCTGTCCGCCGTCAGCACCAATGGCACAGATTTGAGGTTGTAAATTAAGGAGGGTTTGGGCTTCGTCGTAGTGACGAAGGAACGAAGATGAAGCCCAAACCCTCCTTGAAAAATTCGCCGACAAAGGCCCCTGCTGAGCGTGTTGTGAAGGATATCCGGCGGCAGACCCGGCGCCATTTCTCAGCCGAAGACAAGATCCGTATTGTGCTGGACGGTCTGCGCGGCGAGGACAGCATCGCCGAGTTGTGCCGCAAGGAAGGCATTGCCCAAAGCCTGTATTACACCTGGTCGAAGGAGTTCATGGAAGCGGGCAAGCGGCGCCTGGCCGGTGACACCGCCCGTGCTGCGACCACTGGCGAGGTGCAGGATCTGCGCCGCGAGGCCCGTGCCCTGAAGGAATGCGTGGCCGACCTGACGCTGGAAAACCGCCTGCTTAAAAAAAGCATGATCGCGGATGGGGGCGACGACGAATGAGGTATCCCGCATCCGAAAAGCTCGAGATCATCCGGATCGTCGAGCAGTCGCACCTGCCCGCCAAGCACACGCTGGACAAACTCGGCATCCCCCGCCGGACGTTCTACCGCTGGTACGATCGCTTCGTCGAAGGCGGGCCGGAGGCGCTGGAAGATCGGCCATCGGCGCCGAGTCGGGTGTGGAACCGCATCGGCGACGATATCCAGGGCCAGATCGTCGAGATGGCGCTGGATTACAGCGAGCTGTCACCGCGCGAACTGGCGGTGCGCTTCACCGACGAGAAGCGCTACTTCGTGTCGGAGGCCACCGTTTACCGCCTGTTGAAGGCCCACGATCTGATTACCAGTCCGGCCTATGTGGTGATCAAGGCCGCCGATCGCTTCCATACCCAGACCACGCGTCCGAACGAGATGTGGCAGACCGATTTTACCTACTTCAAGATCATCGGGTGGGGCTGGATGTACCTGTCGACCGTGCTCGACGACTTCTCGCGCTACATTATCGCCTGGAAACTGTGCACCAACATGCGCGCCGAGGATGTCACCGACACGCTGGACCTGGCCCTTAAGGCTTCCGGCTGCGACAGCGCCACCGTGCTGCACAAGCCCAGGCTGCTCAGCGATAACGGCCCCAGCTACATCGCGGGCGAACTGGCGGAATACATCGATGCCCAGAAGATGAGCCATGTACGCGGCGCTCCGATGCACCCCCAGACCCAAGGCAAGATCGAGCGCTGGCACCAAACCCTGAAAAACCGCATCCTGCTGGAAAACTACTTCCTGCCCGGCGACCTTGAGGCCCAGATCGAGGCCTTCGTCGAGCATTACAACAACCAGCGTTACCACGAGAGCCTGAACAACGTGACGCCCGCCGACGCCTACCTCGGCAGGGCTCCCGCCATCATCAAACAGCGCGAAAGGATCAAGCGAAAGACCATCGAATATCGGCGCTTGCAACACCGCAGGCTCGCCGCTTAACATCAACCCCAAGACGAGGCCCGCACTCCGCTAATTTACGACGCGACGTGTGCCAAATGTTCTGACGACGGACAGTGACATAGATAGCGACCGGAAATCGATTTGGCAGGGGTGGGTATGAGCAACGCCGAGTTCGCGCACTGGGATAGCTATTCGCGCTTTGCTCGGCATGTGCGGTTCACGAGCCGCTATGTTCTTGGCACCGACGAGCGGACGTTTCTCGACACCGTACTTGCGACGATCCGGAACCGGGATGGCGAGCTGAAGCCCGGACATACCCTCTATCGCGCGCAGCGGGGCGTCGATTGGGTCGAGCAGACCGACGAGGAAGGGAACTGGATCGGGGAGGACATCTGGGGCTTTGGCGCTTCCCGGATGAAGCCGCTCGCCGACCGCGCCCGAGAAGGGCGGGCCAATCCCACTGGCATCCCGGTTTTGTACGTCGGCACGACGGTCCTAACGGCGGTCTCCGAAGTTCGGCCGTGGGTTGGAGCCCACGTCTCGGTGGCAATGTGCAAGGTTCTTCGGCCCCTGAAGACGCTCGACCTTTCGCTGGGGCATGGCCAGTCCTCGTTCGCCGGCCCCGTGTTCAGTCATGTGATGGGCGGGCGGGAGCTGACGGCCGAGGAGAAGGAGAAGGCCGTCTGGATCGACATCGACAACGCGTTCTCCCAACCTGTCACCACCTCGGATGACCGCGCGGACTATGCTCCGACGCAAATCCTTGCAGAGCTGTTCCGCAGCGCCGGGTACGACGCGATCGGCTACAAAAGCCACTTCGGCGATGACGGAGATCGCAAGGGCTACAATATGGCGATATTCGACCCGGAGGCGGTGGAGATCGTCAGCTGCGCGCCGTGGCGGGTCACCTCGATCAAGATCGAGGCTGACCAGAACGGCAACCCCTGGTCGCGGGTGTCAAAGGCACAGTAATTTTCCCCGCAACGGTTCCGGGGCATTTTACTCCGCCATCAACAGCGGGTGAAGACATAGGGGCTCGTCGCCAGCTTTAGCCCCTGTGCAGGCCGACCTCGAACGCGCCAATCGAGCCGAACTGATTGCCATCGAAGGTGACGGGAAGGCGCCCGCCAGACTCTGCCGCGCCGTACCCCGGGAACAGAGTGATCCCGCCCGCGCTGTCGATGCGAGCGAGCGATAGCAGGCCGCCGATCTCGCCGACCTCGGTCTCTTCGATCAGCTGTACGAGAGCACGCGTGGGATTGTAGCTGATGTCTGCGGCAAAACCGGCGCGGCATACCGGCCGCAATTCATCTTTGCGGTTGCCCATCAGGTACATCCGATGATCGGCATCGAACTTTAGTCGGTGATAGCCCGGCGGCTTCTTGGACCAAAGCGTGAGATGATAGACCTGCGCGCCGCCGTGCGGATCGCGCGGACAGGTGCCGGTTACGAATGCCTCGAAGGGTGCGCCGGTTTCGCGGGCGTAGTGGCCGCCGACCCGGGCGATGAAGATGACCATGTCTTCGAGCGAAGGCAGCTCGGAATCAAATTCGGCCGTCATTCGCGCCAGGGACGAGACCACCGCCGAATAGGTCATGTTCGCGGGAAGCGTGTTGCCCGCATAGGCGAAGCCGAGCTCGCCTTCGTAGCAATGGGTGATGCCCGGTCCGTGCTCAGGACGCTCATAGAGATCGAAGTGGATGGGAAGGATCTTTGGCGCGACATCGGTCAGCACGCGGCGACCGCCTCGATGTCCCTCGGATGGCGTGCTGATGCGGCTGTCGGCGGCGATCCAGATATCGCGCTCCCAGACATAAGGGGTGGCGAAGTTCGTCTCGTCGAGTTCCCGGTCCTGCCAAACGATTACGCTGGTCATACACATCCTTCATCGGGCGGCACGTTGGCCAAGTTGCGGATACCGTCGCCAGGGACCGACTGGTTGACGGAGTTCAATGGCGTACGCGTCGCGGGCATCTCATCAATCCCAGATGTCCTGTCCGTACGGACTTGCCGCGAGTTCCCCCGTCGGGACGTCCGCTTCCGTCGATAGCCGCCGTCCGGCGACAATCTTGCGACGGCCAGCATGTCCCAACTGCCACCTACCGAGATCGACCCTTGCCGGACGCTCAGCCACTGATTTTCGATCCCCAGGTGCTGACCGTCCGCTTTCCCGGCTTGGACGGTCAAGGCTGGCCGGTAGCTGTCTGTTCGGTTCGGAAAGGCTGAAGCAGGAAAGCTGCCATTGCCGATGGCTGTCGAATAACGCCTGCTCCTCGGGCAGCAGGCTGGCGCGGCGATGATGGGTGGGGAGGAGAAGCGCCGCGACACATAACGCCGCCCCTATTTCCCTCCGGGCTACCATCTCCCCATGCCTGCGACATAGGGAGGGGCAAAAACACGCTACATCCCGGTCCCGGCGCGCTCACGGGCGAGCCGCTTCGCGAGCAGTTCTCGTGACCGCCTGGCATAGCTGCGGCATGCTCCAGGATTGTTGTTATATCGCCCCTCGCCCGCATTATCGGGGTGCGCGGAGATCAATATGTCGCACGCCAGCCCATCCATACGCTTGTAGCTAGCCTCGAAACCTCTGACGATCGCAGTGCTCGACGGCGCGGTATAGCGATAGTCATTGGCTGATACCGGGTTGAGGCTCGATGCAAAGACGATCGCCCTGCACGCTTTCCCCTCGCACGCCTGCCAGCCCCAGCTCATGCTGCCCATCGTATGCCCCGGCGTCGCATACGCAGTGATCGCCGTGCGGCCGAGCTTTAGCACTTCGCCGTGCTCAGAATAAATTTGATGTCTTTAGGATCGAACCCCAGCTTGCGAATATTGTCCAGGATCGCCGGCGCCGCCTGCGGCAGCGCGCCGTCGACCAGTATCAGCCCTGCGCCTGTATCGATCAGCGCGACGCTCAACCCCCCGAAACCGACGAGATAAGTGTTCCCGAAAATCTTCTCGGGCGGCAAAGGCGCAAGCCATTCCCTGGCTCTTTCCACGGCCATCGGTCTCGTCAAAGGGTCATCCGCGCCCGCCGCCGCGACGCTCGCCGCACCGGCGATCCACTGCGCATGCACGTCCTCCATAATGGGCAGCGGCACATGGCTCGCACCCGCGAGCCAAGCGGTAGTTATCATCATTGCGATCATTTTGTCTCCCTTCACCGCCGGGATGCCAATCGGGATCGCGCACGACAAAGCATGATTTCTCGACAGAGCCATGAGAATAATTGATGAGAGGTCATGGATCGCGCCCAACTCCCGCTCAACGCCCTTCGCGCTTTCGAGGCGGCAGCCCGCCATCTCAATTTCACCCGCGCCGCGATCGAACTTTGCGTCAGCCAGGGCGCAGTCAGCCATCAGGTGGCACAGCTTGAACGCCGCCTCGGCACTCGCCTCTTCCACCGCCTGCCGCGTGGCCTCGCGCTCACCGACGAGGGCCATGCGCTCGTCCCCGTGCTCGCCGATACGTTCGACCGTGTCGCCGCGACGCTCGACCAATATACCGATGGCCGCTTTCGCGAGGCGCTGAAGGTCGGCGTCGTCGACACCTTCGCAACCGGCTGGCTGCTCCCGCGCCTCGACGCATTCGCCCGCGCACATCCATCGATCGACCTGCGCATCTCGACCAACAACAATCGCGTCGATCTGGCCGGCGAAGCACTCGATTTCGCGATCCGCTTCGGCGATGGAGCGTGGCACGGGACGCATGCCGAAGCGCTTCTTGCGGCGCCGATGGCGCCGGTCTGCGCGCCCAACATAGCCGCGCGGCTCAAATCCCCCGCCGAACTCGTCCACGAACGGTTGCTGCGCTCGTACCGCTCGGACGAATGGGCGCTCTGGTTCGACGCCGCAGGCGTGCCCATCCCGGTCCTCCGCGGTCCCGTTTTCGACAGTTCAGCGCTGATGGCCTCGGCGGCCGCCGCGGGCCTCGGCGTCGCGCTCGCGCCGCCCGCGATGTTCATCCGCGAACTCGCGTCTGAGCTGCTCGTCCAGCCCTTTGCGGTCACGATCGACGCCGGCCGCTATTGGCTTACTCGCCTGATATCGCGTCCCGAAAGTGACGCGATGCGGCGCTTTCGGGATTGGCTGGTAGAAGAGATTGCGGCCGCCCCTCTCCAATCGTCGTCATAAAGGAATTGCGTCGGCCTTGGGGTAGGGCACGGACAGGCCGGCATAGCTTTCAATGAATGGTATGCAATCGCCGGAACTGCTGCTTCCGGGAAATTCAAAAAATGGCTGAAACTGCCGCAGCCCTGACCATCCGCTATCGAACGCTAACCGGGACGAGTCTAATGGGTACTCTACGACGGATCGGTCGGCAGGACGCTCAATGTGGCAGCGATCTGTGCTTCGGCCGTGGCCGCTTCAGCGATGAGCAGGCGTAATGCCTTTGCGGTGTCATCCAGAAGTCCGGCACCAAGAGGCCATTCGCCATTGATAAAACGGCGAATGGCCCGCTCGTCTATGCCAAGGCGCCGCGAGAAAGCAGTGGTGCCACCAAACAGTTGAACGCAATAAGCAAAGTGCTCACGTCGCTCGTCCATTGAAATTAGCGCGGTCATTGTTTCCTCTTTTCGATCGAAACCCGTTTGCGAACGTCGGCGAAATTGGTCAAACGAGAAGGATGATATATCTTCGGATCATGGACGGGGCCGGGAACGCCACTTACAACATGGTTCGAGCGACCGAAGACGAATGTCATGCCGCCTTCGATGGGTGATGCGCGTCCCCACGAAGATCGTGCGCGGCTGGAGGCACAGGCCAGGGACGCACTGAAACGCAGCGACCTGCCTGCGGCTGCCCAAGCGGCTAAAGCGATGGCTTTGGCCGAGCCGTCGCACCCTGCCGGCCTGTTCCTGCTAGGCATGGCGGCCGCTCAATCAGGTCATGTGGCGCGGGCAGTCGAGATGCTGCAGGAAGCCGTGGCGCGCAAACCGGAGGCGGAGCATCTCGCGCAACTCGCCCGCCTGCTGAGCCTCCTGCGCCGCGACGGCGAAGCCGGGGAGGCGGCACGACGCGCCTGGACGTTGGGCCCTCGGGATGCCCTGACATTCGACACGATCGGATGCGTCCTGGTTCGGCTGGGCGATCATCAGGGGGCGCTGGCACCCTTTGGCCGCGCTGTTGAAGCCGAGCCGGACAATCCCGATTTCCGCTATAATCTGGCGGCCGCATGCGGTTTCACCGGTCGCGTCGAAGAGGCCCGGCGACATTATGAGGCGATCCTTGCGCGCAATCCGGGGGACGCGCGCGTACACTATGCCCTCGCCATTCTGTCCCGTCAGACGGCAAAGGCCAATCATGTGCCCAGACTGGAAGCCGCGCTGTCTGGCGCGCGAAGGCCCGAAGATACGCTACGCATTCGATATGCCTTAGCAAAGGAGCTGGAGGACATAGGTAATGCCGCCGGCGCTTTCCGGCATCTGTCAGCGGCCAACACCGCGCACAAACAAGCGATCCGCTATGACTTCGCTCAGGATGCCGCGATATTCGACGCTATCGAAACTTTGTTCGGCAGCGGTATGGACGCTCTTGGAGACGGCGTGGGCAATGCCGATCCCGCGCCCATATTCGTGGTGGGCATGCCGCGCACAGGCACCACGCTGGTCGATCGCATTTTGTCTTCGCACCGGGATGTCGGATCGGCCGGAGAGCTTCAGGCCATGCCGCTCGCGGTCAAGCAGATCGCGGCTACGCCATCGCGCGTCGTCATCGACCCGGCCACGGTTGCGGCGAGCGGCGCGATTGATCCCGCTGCACTCGGGGACGCCTATCTGGAGCGCGCGCGCCATCATCGGCCCAGGGACAAGGCCCGGTTTATCGACAAGCTGCCGGCCAACTTCCTCTATATCGGCCATATCGCGCGGGCATTGCCCAATGCGCGCATCCTGTGCCTGCGCCGCAATCCGATGGACACCATCTGGAGCAACTACAAGAATCTGTTCGCCAGCCAGTCGGCCTATTATGCCTATTCCCATGATCTGATGGACACGGCGCGCTACTATGCGCGCTTCGACCGGTTGATGAGGCTTTGGGACACGCTTTGGCCGGGGAGGATATTGCAGTTGTCCTATGAAGCGCTGGTCGCGGATCAGGAAGGGGAGACGCAGCGACTATTGCGGCATTGCGACCTGGCGTGGGACGAGGCCTGCCTGTCGTTTCACGAGAACAGCGCCGCCGTGGCAACGCCCAGCGCGGCGCAGGTACGGCGGCCGATCAATGCCGATGCCGTCGAAAGATGGCGATCCCATGAAGAAGCGCTGGAACCAGCGCGAGCCTGGCTGGAAGCGCAGAACATCACGCTCAGATAGCGCGTGACATCACCTGCGACGGTTAGAGCATTTTCTAGAGCAAGCTGCGTTAAATCGGACGCAGGCAGCTTGCTCTAGTTGTTTGTTGTCGCATCGTTTTTGCGAAAAACCGGTGCCCACTTTTTCGCACGATGCTCTAGTCAGGTGGAATCACCTGACGACTCGGAAAATGTGTAAAAACAAAAGCTTAGACCGGCCCCTTGAACCCGAGGCGCCATCCGTTTCCGGATAGCGCCTCGGTCGTTTCCTGCATCAATATTTGATCCGCGCCTCAATACCAAAGGTGCGCGGGTTCAACACTGTTTGCCGATAGTAACGCGCCAGGGTGCCATCATTGACGCCGATGCGCGACCGGTCCTGGCCGACCGAGACTACCGCATATTTGTCGAAGATGTTGTTGGCGAACAGGCTGAGGCTGTATGTGTCGGTTTCATACGATAGCGTCGCGCGGTGCAGCACATAGCCGGGGAGCTTGTCGCCATAGGCGCGATCCCAGCCGAGCCGCGATACGACGTTCCCGCGATAGGTCGCGGTCCAGTTGGCAATGATGGCCCCGTCCTTCACGGGCATGGTGTAGGTCGCGCCAAGGCTGCCGCTGTTCTTGGCCGAGCCTGGCAGGCGATCGCCATCGAGCGCGTCGAGCTGAACGAAGCGGTTGGAATAGTCGCCCGGTGTTTCGCGAATGGTGAGGATGCCCGGCACATCCTCGGTCAGCTTGGCATCCGTATAGGAATAGATGCCCTGAATCGACAGTTCAGGAATGGGTTTGAACTGGAACGACGTTTCGAAGCCCTGCGACTTGGCCGCGCCACCGTTCACAGTGATCCCGACGATACCATTGACGGTTGCGGAGTCGACCTGGATGCCCTGCCATTTTATCTGGAAGGCATTGACGTTGAACGACAGCTTGCGATCGAACAGCTGTGCGCGGATGCCGATCTCCGCGTTCTTGGTGCTGTCCGGACCATATTGCAGTTCGTCTGGAAGGGCGCAGATGTTCTGCCCCGGAGGCAGGGGGAGTTGGCACGGCGCGACCGTGTTCGGACCGCCGATGCGATAGCCCTTGCTGTAGGTGGCATAGGCCATCAGGCTTGGGCTGAATTTATAGGAGGTGTTGAACTTCCACACCCAACCGTCCTTTTTCGCGCTTCCGCCGTTCACAGGCAGATCATAGGGGCTGAGCGGCTGGCCGAGCAGCGGCAACGTTGCCGCCCCTGCAATGTCCGATGAATATTTGAAATAGCGGGCGCCGGCGGTCACCTGCCACTTGGGCGTCACCATGAAACTGCCTTCGCCAAAGACCGCCTGCTCGGTCACTTTCGACGTGGTGTAGGAGACATATTCAAGCTCCTGGGGATTGGTAGCCAGGTCGACCCACGGATGGCCGGGCACATGCTCGGCATAGTCGCGCTGCAGTTTCTGCTCATTGTAGAAGCCGCCGAGCACCCAACTGAACGGGCCGCCATGGTTCGAAACAAGGCGGATTTCCTGGTTATACTGTTCGCGCCTGGAGTCACTCTCGTTCCAGCTCGTAAAGGCCGGAAACAGCTCATAGTCATAGTCGAGATCAAGCAGCAGATCGGTATTATCGCTCTGCGATCTGTTCCTGACATTGGTGTAGGCCGTCGTCGCGACGAGATCGGCGATGTCCGCGACATTGGCGTTGATTTCCAGGCTCAGGAGGTGGGCACGGCGATCGACCGGCTCGATATAGCGGGCCCCGCTCTGATATTTGCCTGTCCCCAGGACGCCGGCGCTGTTGGACTGGGCGCCGTCGGTCTTGGTCCGCTGATAGGCGTAGGTGAAAATCATCGAGAAGTCGGGGCTGCTTGTGAACAGCAACTGATTGCGGGTGGTGAAGGTCTTTTCGAAGTTGAGATCCTTTTGACCGGTCAGGTTGGCCGCATAGCCCGCGTCGGTCACGCCACCGGTGCCGCTCGGCTGGGGCAGCGACACGCCGGGCGTCTGGACCAACAGCGGATAGTCGATAAAGCCAGGATCGTAATAATAGCCCGTCGCCGAGCGGAAGGCGATGAAATCCCTGGCGATCGGTATGTTGATGACGCCGTCTACCTGATAGCCGGGCTTTCCGCTGTGGCTTTTGCCGTAGAAACTTCCATGCGCTTCCCCTTCGAACGCATCCACATTGGGCCGGTTGGGGATGTAACGGATCGCGCCGGCAAGCGTGCCGAGGCCGTAGAGCGTGCCCTGCGGCCCGAGCAGTGTTTCCACGCGGTCGATGTCGAGCAACTTGAAGTCGTAATAGAGCGGAACCTCACCCAGATAGACGCCCAGCGCGTCATCATAGCTGGCACCGTCCGACGCGGTATCCGACGCGCTGAGGCCGCGAAGCACGATCGTGCCGGTCCCTCCAGGGCCCGTGTCCGAAATTGTGAGGCCGGGCGTGAAATCGGCGAGATCGCGCACATCGCCGATCCGCTGACGCGCTATCTCATCGGCGCCAACTGCCGAGATGTTGATGGGGGCTTCCATGATTGTCGTGCTGCGGCGCGTGCCGGTGACGATGATGGTGTTGGCATCCTGATCGGCGGCGGCTTCCTGTGCCTGCTGCGCCAGCGCCGGCGTGGTGAGCGCCGTGCTCGTGAATATGGTTGCCGATAGAAGCCCCGTCCTCAGTTTCGCGCGATATGACATATGCTTGCCCCTTTTTTATGGTGAATGCTCCCGTGCCCTGGCGTCTCCTCGCCAGAACGTGAGCGGCCCTTCGATTGAGGGCCTTTTTGCGATGCGCCGGCCACCGCTTTTCCGGTTGCTGGCTGGCGTACCTAATGCTCGACCTTCCCAATTCGTCGAGATGTTCGATCCGGTCAGTTGCCCGCCAAGGGTCAACCGGCCGCGGAAATCGACTTGCTTCGGCTTGTCTTGATCTTGTCGATCCAGCCCAGCCACGGGAACATGAACTGCTCCCAGATCGACAGCCTCTTGCGCTCGTCCTGCCCGACGATTGCTGATTCCCCCTCGCGATAGGTGCCGAAGAGGCGATCGATGAGGATCAGTGAATTGGCGTAATTGCAGCGGGTATCCTCGTAGCCCACCGAATGGTGAAGGCTATGATGCCGGACCGTGGTGAAGAAGAAGGAGTAGAACGTCGGCGGGTCGGAACGCACATTGGCATGGGCGAAGGTGGACACCACACCCAGCACGTTAATTGCGCAGAACATGGCGGCTTGCTGAAAATCGAACAGGGCAAGCACGCTGAGGCTGATCAGGAACAGTTCCAGGGGATTGCCAACCGCACCCTTCATCGCATTGAGCTGGGTAATGTGGTGATGCGGCGCATGGGTCAGCCAGAACGGATGCCAATTGTGCATCAGCCTGTGCATCCAGTACTGACCGAATTCGATAAGGAAAATCATCAGGACAACTTGAACGAGGAACGGCAGTTGCGTCGCCCATTCGGTGGTGATGCCGAGCGAAGTCTTGACCGCCTTCAACGGCTCCTCGGCCAGCTTGTTCGAAACCCAGGAAATCGCCGTATAACCCAGGATCAGATAGAAGAAGTCCGTGGCGAATTCACGTTTGTTCAAACGCCAGCCTGCATACCGCTCGAGTACCGCCTCAAGCGAAAGCACGAACGCGGTTGTAAGGCCGCCCGCTATGAGGATGGACCAATCATTCTTGATCCAAGCCTTGGGGCCGAACGCCCAGAACAGTACGACCACCACAATCATCGCGGGCGGAATGAGATTGATCAGGGCTATCTTGATCGCGTTCCCGTGCGTTGCCGCATTGTCCGTTTTCGCCGTGGCAGCCGGGCCATAGCTCCAATCGGGGCTTGGGCCGGCAGAAGCGCTATCGACGACGGGTTGCGCATCGCTTGAGACAGCAGCATTGCAGGTCGGATTCTGATCCATAAAGATCTCCCCATTAAGCCGGATAGCGGCCTAACATCTCAATCCTCTCGCTGGTCTCAGTAATGTCGCTCTTTCTGGCGATGGAGCCTACGGTATTGATATTACCAATTGCGTCAAGAGTATTAATTTAACGTCCAGCCGATAGGGTGTTCCGATGCGCTGGACGAGGAAAAGTGGACATTCCCGGAACGGCGTTCAGGAAATCGCCGGAACGCGCATGGTCGAAGGGTGAGCCAACGGTATCGGGGCATCTATAGCGCACACATTGCCAGCGATTCGCCAGCCGCTCGCCCCGAAGGGGATCGGCGCACTAGTTTTCCCCATCGCGCGTTGCACTCCACCAGGACAAGGTGTGCACGTCATGCGCAGATGTCCAGATGCCGAACGGCGTGTAGCGCAGAGCCCCGCTGCCGGAGGACTTGCCGGCGCGCGTAAGTATTTTCGTTGATAGCGGATCGATCGCCACGAAGGTCTGATCTTCAGTTGTGCGGAGCCAGACCTTGCCACCCCCCACGTCGATGTCGCCATAGATCAGCGTCTTGCCGATCTTCACACGGCCGGACACTTCGACCGTCTGCGGATCGATCCGCGCGACCGTGCCGTCGCCTTGCTCCTGTACCCAGACGGCCCCTTCGCCAGCGGCGAGAAAGCCGGGTTGCCGGCCGAGTTTGACCTTGCTCGTCACCATGTCGGTCTGCGGATCGATCTTCTGAAGCGACTGCTCGTCGCTGCTCACAGCCCACAGGGCGTCGAACCCGAAGGCGAGATAGAAGGTACCGGGGTCGACAGCGATGGAGGCTGTCACCTTGTCGGTTGCCGGGTCTATTCGGGCGATTTTTCCCGCCCCTTCGCTTGGCACCCATATCGAACCCGCGCCTGCGACGACGTTCGTCTCCCCCTTGGGGTTGGCGACACCTGTCTGTATGATCGCCTGCACCGTCGCTGTCTTCACATCGATACGGTACAAATTGCCGTCCTTGCAGTTGGCGACCCAAAGGGAGCCGAAGGCCACCGCCATGGCGCCGCAGGGTTTCGGGATGGCGACAGATGCGCGCTTGCCCTGGGTCGACCATTGTTCGACACGACCGTCGTTGGTGGCCCACACGGTGTCGCCGTCAACCGCCAGAAAGTCCGCAAAGCCCGGTACGGTGAGGGTCTTTTCGCGAAACGCCGCCGGCTCCGGCGGCGCCGCGGCACAGAGCGCTACCAACAATGGTATCAAACCAGCGGATCGTTTCATGCTCATTCCCCTTCCGACACCCTGTGTCTCGATCGAGATTATCGTTGGGATCTGCGCGTCCCGTTGCCGACTGCATTTTTGGCGGCTTGTGCCAAAACGCCTTTGATGCATGCCTCTCCGATCGAACACGATCCAGTCGCGACGCACCCATGATATTGATATTACCAACTGCTGCAATAGTAATAATGATGTATGGACAAGGGTCTGTTTTGCGGCAATGTTGCAGTGCGAAAGGGGACGAATCATGCTCGACAGTGTCCGCGGCTTTGGAAGACTCGCGCTCATGGCGTGCGCATTGATGGCCGCGGCCTGTTCGCAAACATCGAACAAGGCGCCGGAGCCTCGAGCAGAGTTCAACATTGGCTGGTCGATCTACGCGGGATGGATGCCGTGGCCCTATGCCCAGCAGGCCGGCATCGTGAAAAAATGGGCGGATAAATACGGGCTCAAGATCAATATCGTTCAGGTGAACGATTATGTGGAGTCGGTGAACCAATATACGGCCGGCAAGCTGGACGGCGTGACCGTCGCGAATATGGATGCACTCACCATTCCGGCTGCGGGCGGCAAGGATACCAGCGCGATCATCATTGGCGACTATTCGAACGGCAATGACGGGATCATGCTGAAAGGCGCCGACACGCTTGCCGCCATCAAGGGCCGGCAGGTCTATCTCGTCGAGCTTTCCGTCTCCCATTACCTGCTCGCGCGCGGTCTCAATTCCGTCGGTATGAAATTGTCCGACGTCAAGACAGTGAACACGGCGGACGCAGACATTGTCGGCGCCTTCGCAACCCCGGAAGTCACGGCCGCAGCCGCCTGGAATCCTCAGCTTTCGGCCATGAAGGAAACGCCGGGCGCGAAACAGGTCTTCAGTTCAGCTCAAATTCCCGGCGAGATACTGGATTTGCTGTGCGTCGACACTGCCACGCTGAAGGCCAATCCCAATCTCGGAAAAGCCCTGGTCGGCATCTGGTACGAGACGACCGCGCTGATGCAGCGGCAGGATGCGGAAGGAAAAGCGGCACGGGCCGCCATGGCGAAGCTGGCAGGCAGCAAGCCGGATCTTTTCGACGGCCAACTTGCCACCACCTATCTTTACGCCGACCCGAAGGCTGCCGTGGCGGCCACTTCCTCTCCCGCGCTGATTACCACCATGACGCGCGTGCGGGACTTCAGTTTTTCAAAGGGCCTCTTTGGTCAGGGGGCGAAATCCGCCGACGCCGTCGGCATGTCCTTTCCAGGCAACAAGACGCTGGGCGATGCCAACCATGTGACCTTGCGCTTCGATCCGAGCTACATGCAGATGGCCGCCGATGGTAAGCTCTGAGCGGCGAAGGCGGAACGGGGCCATCGCGTCATGCGCTGGGTGAACCGCCGCATCGGACGGGGCAGCAGCGTCCTGCTGGGCGCGATCCCGATCCTGCTGTTGGTGCTGGTCTATCTCTTGATAGCGGCCAGCCGCCATGCGGCCAACCCCAGCGACAAGATAATGCCCCTGCCCGGCGACATGGCCGATGCGATGTCGGCGCTGTTGTTCCAGCCGGACCAGCTTTCTGGCCAGCTGATCTTCTGGGCCGACACGGTCGCCAGTCTGCAGCGACTGGGCACAGGCCTTTGTCTATCCGCCCTTTCAGCGCTGCTGGTGGGATTGCTACTGGGCGTCCTTCCGCCGGTACGGGCCACCTTTGGCCCCTTGGTCACGGGAATTGCGGTCATCCCCCCCGTCGCGCTGCTGCCGATATTGTTCATCGCCTTCGGCCTTGGCGAAACATCGAAGGTGGCGTTGATCTTCATCGGCATAGCGCCGTTCATGATCAGGGACGTTGCGGCCCACATTATCGCGCTCCCGCGGGAACAGATCGTCAAGGCCCAGACATTGGGGGCCAGTAGTTGGCAAGTGATGCTGCGCGTTGCGCTGCCGCAGGCAATGCCGCGCCTGATCCAGGCGGTGCGCCTGTCGCTCGGCCCGGCCTGGGTCTTCCTGATCTCGGCGGAGGCGATCGCGTCCGACATCGGCCTGGGCTATCGCATCTTCCTTGTCCGCCGCTACCTGTCGATGGATATCATCCTGCCCTATGTCGCCTGGATCGCGCTGCTGGCGATCGTGATGGATATGATCCTGATGTGGTTCAGCCGTCGCTTCTTTCCCTGGGCACATGGGGCAAGCCATTGAGCGCGCTGCTGAGCCTTCGCAACCTGTGGGTCGAATATGGCGACAAGGTCGTGCTGGAGCGGGTAAATCTGGACATCGAGGCTGGCTCCTTCGTCTCGATCATCGGGCCATCCGGCGCCGGCAAGAGCAGCCTGTTGCGGGTCGTGCTGGGCCAGGAAGTTCCGACGCGTGGTTCGATCCTGCTCGACGGCACGCCCCTTACACCTGAATGCGGGCCGGATCGCGGCGTCGTGTTCCAGCGCTATTCGGTGTTCCCACATCTGTCGGTCCTGCGGAACACCGTTTTCGGTCTGGAATGTGCGCAGGCCCCCATTGCAGCGCGGCTGTTCGGCGCCCGCCGCCGCGCGGCCATCGCGGAGGCGGAAGAGATGCTGGGCGCAGTGGGCCTTGGCGACAGCCTCCACCTCTATCCCGCGCAGATGTCAGGCGGCATGCAGCAGCGGCTCGCCATCGCACAGGCCCTGATCAAGCGGCCCCGTATCCTGCTTCTCGACGAACCTTTCGGCGCGCTTGATCCTGGAATAAAGGCGGATATGCACGCCCTCATAACCCGATTATGGCGCGACTATTCACTAACTGTCATCATGGTTACACATGATATCAGGGAAGCCTTTTCCCTGGGCACCCGCGTCCTGACCCTGGACAAGCGCCGCCGCGATCCGCACGCACCTCACCGTTTTGGCGCCACGGCGGTCTATGATTTGCCTCTTATCAAAAAGACTCAGCCCCCGCACGTGATCGATGAGAGTATTAAACTTGACGACATTGGTAATAATTGAGAAGGCTACGGCATGAGCACCGAACCCACTAGCCTTGCCCGGCTCAGCATGAGCCTTCCGGCAGAACTTTTCCGCCAGCTGGACATAATGGTCGAAGAACGCGGCCTGCCTTCCCGATCTCAGCTCATCGCGGAGCTGATCCGCCATGCGCTGGCCGAACATGAGGCGCTAACCCGTCCCGAGAACATGCTCGCGGGGACGGTCACGATCGTTTATCGGGGCGACCGGGGCCGCGTGCGGCAGCAGCTCGCCCAGACCCAGGCGGATTATCTGAAGGAAGTCATTTCTTCGCAGCACGTCTTTCTGGAGGATGACCAGTCGCTCGAAGTGCTGCTGGTGCAAGGGCCGGCCATGCGGTTGAAGGAAATGTGCGATGCGTTGCGCGGCATCCGCGGCGTGCATCAACTGCAACTGGTGACGACAACTGCCTTGCTTCCACCACTCCATGAGCAGGATGGCCTGGGAAAAAATCCGGCCGCAACCTCCAGTAAGAAACAAGTAAGCAAGGACATCGCAGCATGACGGGATCGCTTGCCGATCCTATGGCCGCGCGCGACCATGCCCGCGCGATGGCGGGAACGGTTGTGGAGGCGATGCCGCTCTTGCCGCCGGTCGCCGATGACCTCCCGGCTGGCATGTCCGCCGAAGATCTGCTGTGGGAGGAAACGATTGCGGCGGGCGGCTATGCGACCCGCAGGCTTGCCCGCGGGTCCCGTCTTCGCCTTGTCGATCTGCAGGGCGACGCCTGCGCGTCGGTGCTGATCTTCAATGCCGAGATGCCGACCGAGCGGCTCAACGTTGCCGACACGGTGAAGATACAATGGAATGCCTATCTGGGTGCAGGCAAGCTGCTTTTATCCGATATGGGGCGCGTGCTCATGAGCATCCTGGAGGATGAAGCGAGTACACATGACGCATTTTGCGGCGCCTCCAATGCGGCGACAAACTATGCGAAATATGGAGAAGGTCGCAATAGCGGCGCCTTTCCCAACGGACGCGACCGCCTCCTACTGGGATCGGCGAAGCATGGGCTGCAGCGGCGGGATGTCCATCCTTGCGTGAACCTGTTCAAGGGTGCGCGGATCGAGGCGGACGGGACCATCACGCCACTCATGGGCCCCTATGCCCCTGGGCGAGCCATGATCCTGCGGGCGGAGATCGACGTCATCGTCGTGCTGGCCAATTGCCCGCATGTTCTGGATCCGCGCGACGAATGGACGGTCACGCCGCTTCGCGTTTCGGCGTGGCGTGGAGCCGTCACCCCCGCCGACGATCCCGTCCGCACCGCAACGCCGGAGGGACTTCGCGCCTTCCTGAATGTCGAAGACTATTTCCGTCGCTAGCGAGAAAGAGGCCGAAGTGACCATCGACCCGCATATCCTGGGCCTTTCCGGCACAGTCGTTCATGATGAGATCGTGCCTGCGCGGGCGCCCTGGCTGCACCATGTCGCCGCGGGCCAGACGCTTCGCATTGTCGATCTTGACGGCAATCAGGCCGTCGATTTTCTTCTCTATGCCGCCGCCGACGACGCGGAACGGTACAGCGCACAGGACACGGTTGCCGCACAGCAAAACCTGTTCCTGCGCGCCGGTACTCAATTGCGGTCGAATGAGGGTCGCGTGATGATGACGATCGCTGCAACGTCGGTCGCCTATCATGACACTATCGGCGGCGCCTGCTCCTGCGAATCCAACACGCTGCGCTATGGCCACCACACCAAGTCGCAGCATGCCTGTGTCGAGAATTTCCTTGAGGCCAATCTCACCGAAGGCCGGGGCAAGCGCGACATCGTCTCCAACATCAACTTCTTCATGAACGTCCCCGTCGAGGAAGACGGTGCGCTTGGCATCGTCGACGGCATTTCAGCGCCTGGCCTGACGGTTGATCTGCGCGCGGAAATGGATGTCATCGTCGTCGTGTCAAACTGTCCGCAGATCAACAATCCCTGCAATGGCTTCAATCCCACGCCAGTACGGATGATCATCACCGCATGAGCTTCGACACGGTCCTGATCGCGAATCGGGGGGCGATCGCCACCCGGATTATCCGGACGTTGCGCCATATGGGCCTGCGCTCTGTCGCGGTCTATTCCGAAGCGGACGTCGACTCGCTCCATGTTTCGCAGGCGGACGTCGCCATCTGCATCGGCCCCGCCCCGGCATCGGAGAGCTATCTCGACACCGCTGCGATCCTGAAGGCCGCGCGCGAGACCGGCGCCGGCGCGATCCATCCGGGCTATGGTTTCCTGGCCGAGAATGCGGAGTTCGCGGAGGCGTGCGCCGCTGCCGGTATCGTGTTCATCGGCCCAACACCGGCGAATATCCGCACATTCGGTTTGAAACACAGTGCCCGAGCGCTGGCGGCCGAGCATGGCGTCCCGCTCGCGCCCGGAACCGGGCTGCTGACGGATGAGGAAGAGGCCGCAAGCGCCGCGCGGGAGATCGGCTACCCAGTCATATTGAAGGCAACAGCCGGCGGCGGCGGCATTGGCATGCGCATCTGCGAGGATGAAGCCGCCGTGCGGCAGGGCTTTGCGGGCGTCGCGCGCCTGGGCGAAGGCAATTTCGGTGATGCCGGCGTGTTCCTCGAACGCTATGTCGGCCGCGCCCGCCACATCGAGGTGCAGATTTTCGGTGACGGCGCCGGCCGCGTCATGCCCCTTGGCGAGCGCGATTGCTCGCTTCAGCGTCGGAACCAGAAGGTCGTGGAGGAAGCCCCCGCGCCGCTCCTGCCCGCCACCATAAGGAGCGCACTCATCGCCGCCGCCGTCCGTCTTGGCGAAGCGGCCGGTTATCGCTCCGCCGGCACGGTGGAATTTCTGTTCGACGCGGAGCGGCAGCAATTCTTCTTCCTGGAAATGAATACCCGGCTCCAGGTCGAACATGGCGTCACCGAAGAGGTGATGGGCATCGATCTCGTCGAATGGATGATTCGTGGGGCAGGAGGGGATTTCGCTTTCCTGGACGCCGAGCCGCCGACACCGCGCGGCCATGCCGTGCAAGTACGCCTCTACGCCGAGGATCCCGCCCTCGATTATCGCCCGACATCGGGCACGCTGACAGCCGTGCGCTTCCCGCCGGACATTCGCGCCGAGACCTGGGTCATGGCGGGCAGCACGGTCAGCGCCTGGTACGACCCAATGCTCGCCAAGCTGATCGTGCATGCAGTCACGCGAGAGGCGGCCATCTCAGCCATGCAGGCCGCGCTCGACCAAAGCCAGGTCGACGGCATCGAGACCAATCTTCGCTGGCTGCGCGAGGTCGTCCGAGCCAAGGCGTTCTGCGAG
The DNA here is from genome assembly GCF_037154075.1 of Sphingobium aromaticiconvertens. NCBI lineage: Bacteria > Pseudomonadati > Pseudomonadota > Alphaproteobacteria > Sphingomonadales > Sphingobiaceae > Sphingobium > Sphingobium aromaticiconvertens. Next base: position 3,599,107 of record NZ_JBANRJ010000001.1, on the reverse strand, counting down.
GGAGAGGTTTCGACCCGGCTGCTCGACACGATCGCCTACAACCCACGCAGCATTCGCGTGGTGAGCGGCGGCACCGCAACCACTGTACAGGATTGGCCGGGCCGGCAGGGTCTGTGGGCTATCGGCGTGCCACCGTCCGGCCCGATGGACGATCGGTCCTTTCGCATCGGGAACCGGCTGCTTGGCAATGCCGAGGGCACGGCAGGACTCGAAATGACGGTCAGCGGGCCGACCCTGTTCTTCAACTCCCCCGCACGCCTGTGCCTGACCGGCGCTGATTTCGGGGCCCGGCTGGACGGGACACCGGTTGAACGTGGCACAGCCATCGAGGTGAAGGCAGGGCAGACGCTCGCTCTGGGCCGCGCGTCCGGCGGCGGCATTCGGGGTTATATCCTCTTTGCCGGTGGTCTCGACATCGCACCCTATCTCGACAGCCGCAGCACCTTCGAACTCGGCCAGTTCGGTGGCCATGCGGCGCGGCGGCTGCTCGCGGGTGATACGCTGCATCTGGGTATGGCGGAGGTCGGCACCCCTGCGCCCCCCATGCCAACGCCGGAATTCGCGGAGACGTGGACGCTGCGCGTTCTCTATGGTCCTCATGGCGCACCGGACTTCTTCACGGACGACGACATCGCCACGATCGTCACCGCTGATTGGCAGGTGCACTATAACAGCAACCGCACCGGCGTTCGCCTGGTCGGGCCCAAGCCCCAATGGGCGCGGACGGACGGCGGCGAGGCGGGGCTGCACCCTTCCAACATTCATGACAATCCCTATGCCATAGGCGCCGTCGACTTTACCGGCGACATGCCGATCATTCTGGGGCCTGACGGCCCCTCGCTGGGCGGGTTCGTATGCCCGTTCGTCGTGATCGCGGCGGATCGCTGGAAGATCGGGCAACTCGCGCCAGGCGACTGCCTCCGGTTCGTGCCGATCGCGCCGCAAGACGCTGCAACGGCGGATCGCGCCGCCTTGACGCTTGTTGCGGAAGGGCCGGCGCGCGACATTGCCACCCTTTCGCCAATCCTTGCCGACATTCCGGCGTCGGGAGGGCGCCCGCGCTCGGTCTACCGGCAGCAGGGCGACCGCAACATATTGGTCGAATATGGCCCCATCGTGCTGGACATAGAATTGCGCATTCGCGTCCACGCGCTCATGATCGAACTTGTGCGCCAGGCTCTGCCGGGCGTCATCGACATCGTGCCTGGCATCCGTTCGCTGCAACTGCATTTTGACGGCACCGTGCTCGACCAGTCCGGCGCGCTGACCGCTCTGATGGCGGCCGAAGATCGGCTGGGTGATCTTGAGGATTTCTCGGTCCCGTCCCGCATCGTGCATCTGCCGCTCAGCTGGCGCGACCCGGCCACGATCGAGACGATCGAGAAATATATGGGCGCCGTCCGCGACGACGCGCCCTGGTGCCCCGACAATATCGAGTTCATCCGGCGTATCAACGGCCTGCCCGATGCCGATGCGGTCGAAAGCCTCATCTTTGACGCCAGCTATCTGGTTTTGGGGCTGGGCGACGTCTATCTCGGCGCGCCGGTGGCAACGCCGGTCGATCCCCGGCATCGGCTCGTCACCACCAAATATAACCCGGCCCGCACCTGGACGCCGCCCAATGTCGTGGGCATCGGTGGCGCCTATATGTGCATCTACGGAATGGAGGGGCCGGGCGGCTACCAGCTTTTCGGCCGCACCATCCAGGTCTGGAACACGCATCGCCAGACCGACGCCTTCATAGAGGGCAAACCCTGGCTGTTGCGCTTCTTCGACCAGATCCGCTTCTTCAAGGTCAGTGCCGAGGAATTGACCGAGTGGCGCCGGGACTTCCCTACCGGCCGCCGATCCATCCAAGTCGAGCAGTCCGAATTCCGTCTGGCCGACTATCGCGCTTTTCTCGCGGGGAATGCCGGGTCGATCGCGACCTTCGAAGCGCAACGTCAGGCCGCTTTCGATGAAGAGCGCGCGCAATGGCAGCGCAGTGGCGAATTCGACCGGGTCACCGATCTGACGGACGGGACCGAAGGCGACGCTCTCGCCACCGCCGCCATCGAGGTGCCCGCGGGCGCGGATCTGATCGAGGCACCCTTTGGAGGCAGCGTCTGGAAGCTGCTGGTGGCGCCGGGCGACACAGTCAAAGCAGGAGACATCATAGCGGTGATCGAAGCCATGAAGATGGAATGTCCGTTGGAAAGTCCGGGGAGTGGCACGATTGCCGCTCTCTACATGCAGGAACGCCAATCCTTGCAGCCCGGAACGCCGCTGCTTGCGCTGAGGCGGCATCCGTGACCACGCCGCAAACCGCTCTCGACCGGCGCGGAGTGACCTCAATCGCCGATGCCGTGAACGGCGGAACATCAACGGCTCTGGCGCAAGCAGAGGAGACGCTGCTCCGCCTCGCTGCCTATGACGCGGTTCAGCCGCAAATATGGATCAGCCGGATCGCACCAGACGAGCTGCGCGCCGCCGCCCGGGCCGTCGATGCGCGGATCGCAGCCGGAGAACGGTTAGCGCTGGCGGGCGTCCCCTTCGCAGTGAAGGACAATATCGACGTCGCGGGTTTCGAGACGACGGCGGCCTGTCCCGCCTTCGCCTATCGACCCGCCGCATCAGCCGGCGTCGTCGAGCGGCTGATTGCCGCCGGCGCGATCTGCATTGGCAAGACCAATCTCGATCAGTTCGCGACCGGCCTGGTCGGAACACGCAGTCCCTATGGCGTTCCTCGCAACGCCTATAATCTGGCTTATGTCAGCGGCGGCTCCAGCTCCGGCTCTTCCATCGCCGTGGCCGCGGGCCTGGTCGGCTTTGCGCTGGGCACCGACACGGCGGGTTCGGGCCGCGTGCCCGCCGCGTTCAATCACCTGATCGGATTCAAGCCCAGCAAAGGCCGATGGAGTACGCGCGGCCTAGTCCCTGCTTGCCGCACGCTCGACTGCATCACCGTGTTCACGACCGAAGTCCCGGACGCACGGCGCATCGACGACGTCGTTGCAGGCTTCGATCCCGCCGATCCCTACTCAAAGCCGCAGGCAGACCGCTCTGTTCAAGCCAACCGGATCGGTGTGCCCCGCCGCGACCAACGTGCGTGGTTCGGCGACAGCGAATCCGAATATCTCTATGACCGCGCACTCGGCACGCTGGCCGGGACAGCGCAGATCGTGGAGGTCGATATGGCCCCGCTGCTGGAGGCAGCACGCCTCCTCTATGGCGGCCCATGGGTCGCGGAACGGACCGCTGCCATCGCCGAGCTGCTGGCGAACAATCCCGATGCCATCGACGAAACCGTGCGTAGCGTCGTGGCGCCGGGCGCGGACATCAGCGCGATCGAACTGTTCAACGGCATGTATCGTCTTGCCGAACTCCAGCGCGGTGCGGATGGTTTATGGGACGCGATCGACCTGCTCGCCTTTCCGACCACCGGCACCACCTATCGCGTGGCGGAATTGCTGGCAGCGCCGATCGCACTGAACAGCAATCTTGGTCTCTACACCAATTTCGTGAACCTGCTCGACATGGCGGCGGTGGCCGTCCCTGCGGGCGCAAGATCGAATGGCACGGGTTTCGGCATCACGCTGATCGGTCCCGCCGATGGCGACCAGGGACTGCTTGCCATGGCGGGCGATTATCTCACGGCGGCCGACCTCCCTTGCCCGCCATCACTCGATATGGAGGGAAAAATGCAAAGCGTGAAACTGGCCGTCGTCGGTGCCCATCTTGAGGGAATGCCGCTGCATTGGCAGCTGACCTCAAGGAACGCGACCTTCCTGGGCGCATTCGAGACCGCCCCGACTTATCGTCTCTATGCGATGGCGAACAGCCTCCCGCCCAAGCCGGCGCTGGTGCACAGCGAGGACGGAGCAGCCATCGCCGTCGAGATCTACGAGCTCGACATCGCGGCGTTCGGCAGCTTCGTCGTGGAGGTTCCGGCTCCATTGGCGATTGGGACGGTGACGCTCAGTGACGGCACCAGCGTCAAGGGCTTCGTCGCCGAGCCTCGCGCTCTGACCGATGCGGAGGACATCACCCATCTTGGTGGTTGGCGCGCCTATATCCAGAGAAGTTGAGCGTCGTTCCCCGCAGGCAATGAAAGATAGAGGACACAGGTCGTGACCACGCGACCAATCACTTCGGGTTCTGAATTGGAATAGCAGACCAGCATTTTATCCCGAAGAGGCAAGGGCGACCTCATTATGCGTGTAGACACGGGGAATCATCGTGGTATTACGATTGCATAAGTTAGTAGTATTGGAGAGAGCAACCAAGCATTGCGAGGGCGTGCGATATGGATGGAGTTCGCGTAGGTAAAAGGATGATCGGAACACAGGCGCCGGTGACCGTGGGCTGGGAGAACATCCCCAGGGTGGAAGGTGGCCCCGTCAAGCAGTTCATCTTCACTTGGTTCCAACCGACGATGCTGTTCGCGCTGATCGCGTTCTGGTATTACGCGCCCAATTCCATCGCCAAGGCATCGACCGCCATCGGCATCGGCATCGGTTTCAAGGTGCTGCTGCTGGCGCTTGAATGGGTGAACCCGCGCTACGAAAGCTGGCGCCTGACCTGGAAGGAACTGGTCACCGACCTCTTCTATGTCGGGCTCGGCTATACGCTGCTCCGCATGGCCGACACCTACATCGGCGATGGAGCCATGATTGAAGCGGTCCAGCAGTCCTTTGATTGGGACAAGCTGGCATGGTTCATGGCCCTGCCGCTGCTGGTGCAGGCCTTGCTGATCTCGTTCATGTTCGATTTCGGGCAATATTGGATGCATCGCGGGATGCATAACTGGTATCCGCTCTGGCTGACCCACGCGCCGCATCACTACATAACCCAGTTGAACATCAACAAGGGCGCGGTCGGCAATCCCGTCGAACTGTTCCTGATCGGGCTCGGCATCGGAGGATTCTTCGATTTCCTGCCGCGCGCTGCCCTGCTCGCCGGCACGCTGGGCCTGGCGGTCGGCACCTATCAGCATATCAATGTCCGCTTCAACTCGCCGCGCTGGTGGCGCTTCCTGTTCAACACCACCGAGCATCACAGCCTGCACCATTCGCAGGACTATGAAGCCACCCGCAGCAATTATGCCAGCACCTGGGTCTTCATCGACCGGATGTTCGGCACCTGCGTGGATGGCGAGGCGGAACTGCTGGGCATGGAAGGCGGGCGCCGCATGTCGATCCGCGAGACGATGACCTATCCCTTCACCGAGGGCTGGAAGACGCTCAAGGAACGGTTCGGCAAGGAGCGATTCGACCGGCCGGGGACAGCGGTGCCGACCGAGTGATGGAGCTGCGCCGCCCGCACCACCTTCCTCACCCCATTCGGCATGCCCAGGTCAGGAGCGGCCCGGCATGAGCCTTGCTGACCAAGCCAGCATCGAAAGGCTTTCTCGAAAGGAGATCATGTGAACCGGCATCTCATCGACTGGATCTGGCACATCAGGGGCAGCTTAACGCTTGCTCCCGAGCAATCGAGCGATGAGGCCTTTGACAGGCTCGCCCCCCTGTTCCGTCAGACCGGCACCAGCCACGAACGGACAGACGACACGCTGATTTTCCGCAAGAAGAACCAGGCGGCCCAGGACAAGATGTCTGTTTTCGATGGTGGCGTCCTGCAGATTGCAAAAGGCATGCCTGCGCCTGTGCTGCACTATCATCTGACCAGCCGCGCATTGCTTTTCTGCTTTGTGTTGCCGCTGCTGTTTCTGGGCTTCGCTCAGCTTACCATAGCGGTGGGCAATCTCGAAAAACCGTCGACCGAAGCCGTGGATAAGTCTAAAAAGTCCACGAAGAAGGATGCGGCGCTGCCGCAAAACCCGATAGACAAGGCCCTGGGCGCCCCCGCACCCGAAAAGCCAAAAAAAGACGGCGCGGATAAGGACAAAGATAAGAAGCCCTCGCCCACGCCCGCCTATGTCTTTGCGGCGATCTTCGCCACTCTCTATGTCGTCGGGCGAATCCTCGAAGATCGGCTGGTCAAGGCGCTGTTTAGAAAGCGCTTGCTGGACTCATAAGGTGCTCTCAGACTAAGGCGAACCGCTCTCCACACAATGCAATGCGGTCTTTGAGCACAGCGGCCTACCGATGTCCGCTTCGTTCGGTTTGCGATCCGGAAGCGGACGGTCGCGAATGTCCCAAACTATACCGAAAACTGGCGCGCCCAATGATACCCACAGGACATTCCACCTCTTTCGATGATTTAGCGGTCATGCCTTTGGGAGCGATGTAGTGCCCTTGCACCATCAATAAATGGCGTCGTGTCCGTCGTCGCCCCCTGCCTGTATCCCAGAACTATGGCGTCGCCCCGCACATTCCACTTGCCTGCGCGGTCAAGTCGAGCAATGTGGCGTGGCTTCCCGTGAAAACCGGGAGGTGGGGCCTAGTAACCCCTCAAGCAGAGCAAACTCGGTCCTCAATTCGAAGGCCGGGTGGCATGCGCGCATGTCCAGCCGGCAACGGTAAAGGCGCATGCGCTCTGTGCTTTGCCAGGGTTTACTAGCATCCGGCTTCAGGCCGTCGCCCCGAGAGGAGATAGGAGCGACGAATGAGGCCAGCGTCTGACGCGCCGCTCTCTTACACAGGAGCGCGCTTGCGTTGATGACAATGCACACCCCGATTGCCAGCCCCAACAGCCGTCTGGCCCGCCATTCCATGCTGATCGAGAAAACCCTCGAATATCATCTCAGCGGCGCGATTACCGGCGAACTGCTGCGACGGAATCAGCCATGGGAACTGCTGCGCACCGATTGCGATCGCGACGGCTACGATCTGGTGATCGAGGCGGGTGGGGTCACGCGCCATATTCAGCTCAAGGCGCAGGTACAGGGTGGCGCCAGCCGGGAGATCACCGCCCATGTCAATCTGGCGAACAAGCCCTCGGCCTGCATCATCTGGATGACCTACGATCCCGCCACGCTTCGTCCGGTCAGCTACCGCTTCTTCGGAGGCACGCCGGCATCGCCCATTCCTGCGCTTGGTAACAAGCCTGCCAGACACAGCCGGGGCAACAAGGACGGCCTGAAGGGCGAGCGCCCGCTTCACCGCGTCATTCCCGTCCAGCGCTTTGAGCCTGTAATCGAGGTGGCGGATCTGGTCGATCGGCTTTTCGGTGCCGCGCCCGATCCTGAATGGGAGCGTCTCATTGCGATGATGGCATCCGCGAATGAAACAGCGTTCGAGCCATGGCTCGCTGAAGTTCGGAGTGGTAACTTTGCCGCGATCCCCCAAGAGATCGACTGGGACCATTCCGCAGCGCTGGCTGATCTCATAGACGGCTATGCCCTCGCGAATGACCTGGGTTTTACCGATACGAGCGAATTTCTGCTTGAGCGGCATGCAGCTGCAACAGCATCCGGTTTCTGGCCAGGCCAATCCCATGAGCTTTGGCTAACCCTGTTTCTCGAACACCGCCGCCAGCGGTTTGCGGGGCGCGAGCCGGACACGACACAACGGATTCTGCTCGACCGGCTTGTCCAGCAGCTTCGGGAAGGATTGGTTCGATGATCCGGACAGCGTGGAGCACCGCCTGCCTCCTGACCCTCACCATCCCGGCCAGCCATGTCTGCGCGAAGGCGAAGCAGCCCCGCACCTGGCAGGCCACCCGCGCGGCGGATCCGATTACCGGCGCAACAAGCTGCGTGGTATCGGCGCTCGATTATGTGGGCAGCACTCGCTATTCCCGCACCGGCTACCTCTATCCCATCATCGAGATGAACAGCGCGCAGGGCCTTCTGATCGGGGTCAGCAGCGGTGGCCGATTCCGCCTTCCTACCGGAACCATTGTCTGGCGGGTCGACGACCGGCCCTTCCGCGAACTTAAGGCTGAGGATAATCCGGCGGGTACAGGCGGTACCGCCATACCACCGGGCAGCAATGATGCGGTCACAAAGGCTCTGGCGGACACGACTGCCCTGACCAGTCGCCTGATCCTTGCAGCGACCGCAACCAGTACGCTGGCAAGTGGTGACAAGGCGCGCGAGATGCTGGCCGAACTGAAATCGGGAAAAGGCCTCATATATCGGGCGTCCGCTGCAGCAGCGTCCTACGGACTGCCAGACAGCAACATTTATCGGGTGGGCCAGTATGGGAAGGACGGGCTTGCACCAATACCGATCGATGCATCCCTGCTGGCCGCACTGGCAGTCTGCGGCATGGAGTGATCTTGTGCTAACGACGAGTGAGTAGCTGTTGACCATATGCTATATATAGCATAGGAACGTCTCCATCAAATCGGGGAGGCGTGATGACGAACGAGGAAATGGACCGGTTGACCGAGACTCTTGGCAGCAAGGCGGCCAAGGTGCGGGCTCTCAATGCTGCAGGGGTCACCACCGGCGATATCGGGCGCTATCTCGATATCCGCTATCAGCATGTCTATAATGTGCTGTTGCGCGCAGGCGCGATCGAAAAGGCCGCTCCTGCTGAAAGGCCGCACCCGCTGCGGGATGCCGTTGGGGAGGTGATCGTCGCCCGTATCGGCGATGACGGCGGGATCGGGCTGCCGGACGAAATCATGGCGCGCTATGGCCTTGCCTCCGGCGAAACGGTGTTTTGCCAGGCCCTGCCCGAAGGCCTCTTCATTCTCAGCCGGGAAGCTGCTCTTCGGGAAATCACCGAAATGGCCCGCGAGAAGATGCCGGAACAGGCAGCGCTGATCGAGGCGCTGATCAATTCACAGTCTGCCGGAGCAATCCGCAAGCCCTGACGCCCCCCTTATCGGGAGATAACCAGTGAACATGGATAACATTAACCGGGGGGACGGCCTTATCCGTTCCCTCAAGGTGGAACTGCGCCCGCTGGCTGCGCTGAAACCCGCCGAGCGCAATGCCCGCAAGCACAGCGAGAAGCAGGTGGGCCAGATCGCATCGTCGATCCGCCAGTTCGGCTTCACCAATCCGATCCTCGTGGATGGTGAGGGTGTCATCGTGGCTGGCCATGGCCGACATGCGGCGGCCGTGCTGCTGGGTCTTGAGGATGTACCGGTCATTCCGATCTCCGATCTGACCGGTGCGGAACTGCGAGCCTATGCGCTGGCCGACAACAAGATCGCGCAAAATGCCGGCTGGGACAATGAGGTGCTGCGCCTCGAGTTCGAGGAGCTGCACGCGATCGAGCTTGCCTTCGATGTCGAGATTACCGGCTTTTCCACAACCGAGATCGACCTGCTGACCATGGCTGCGCCCGAGGAGGCAAAGCTTGAGAAACTGCCTCAGGTGGACAGGCGCGAGACCTGCGGGGTGGAGCGGGGTGATCTATGGGTGCTGGGCAATCACAGGCTGCTGTGCGGTGACACACGGGAACCAGCCAGCTTTGCTGCTTTGATGGGCGATGAACGCGCGCGGCTGGTATTCTCGGACCCGCCGTTCAACGTGAAGATCCAGGGTCATGTCGGTGGCCTTGGCAAGACGAAGCATGCCGAGTTCGCGATGGCGACCGGCGAGATGAGCACGAATGAATTTTCGGGCTTTCTGGAAACCGCGTTCCGCAACGCCGCTGACGTCAGCATCGACGGCGCCATCCACTATCAATGCATGGACTGGCGACACATCAACGAGATGATGAGGGCCGGAGAGGCAGTCTATTCGGAACTCAAGAACCTGTGCATCTGGTCCAAGGACAATGCCGGCATGGGCAGCTTCTATCGTTCGCAGCATGAACTGGTGTTCGTGTGGAAGGTGGGTGTCAGTGGGCGTGTAATTCTCCGCAATAGTGGGCTTTGAAAATTCCCTGGTTGGCTGACCCGCCGGCCCATTTTGCCGGGGCTAGCCCCGGCAAAATGGGCTTCGCCGACATCCATGCCATCTCCGCATTGCGGGGAGGCGGTGTCGATGGTCCGACTTGGAGAACTGATGATGATTCTGGAGCTGCACCGACAGGGTGTCCCGATCACCGCGATTGCGCGGCGGACGGGGCGTGACCCGAAGACCGTCCGCAAATATATCGAGCGCGGTATCGAGGCACCGGCCTATGGTCCGCGTAGCGTTGGGCGGCCGAGCAAGCTGGCACCGTATCTCGACTTCCTGCGCGAGCGGGTAACCGCATATCCCGAGCTCAGCGCCGCGCGACTGACCCGCGAGATCCGCGAACTCGGCTATGTCGGCGCCTATACCGCGGTGAAGCGTTACCTCGCCGCGATCCGGCCCGAGAATGGGCCCAGGCCCTACGAGGTGCGGTTTGAGACGCCGGCGGGCGTCCAGGCGCAAGTGGACTTTGCGCGGTTCGTGGTCGACTTCGCCGACGATCCCGGCACGACGCGGATCGTATGGCTGTTCAGCCTGGTGCTGGGACACTCGCGGTTCCTGTTCGCCCGCTATGTGCTGCATCAGGATCTGCAGACGCTGCTGCGGTGCCATATGCAGGCGTTCGACGCGCTCGGTGGGGTGCCGATCGAGATCCTGTACGACCGGATGAAGACCGCAGTAACCGGCGAAGACGATCAGGGGCATATCGTCTACAATCGCTCGCTGCTGGCGCTGGCGCGGCATTACCGCTTCCAGCCGCGCGCTTGTCGACCATACCGGGCCAAAACGAAGGGCAAGGTTGAGCGACCGTTCCGCTACATCCGCCAGGACTTCTTCGTCGGGCGCCGCTTCCGCAATCTGGAGGATCTGAACGCGCAGCTGATCGACTGGCTCGACACGGTCGCCAATGTGCGCGTCCATGGCACCACCCAGCAAGTGATCGCTGAGGCCTTTGCTGCCGAGCAGGGCGAGTTGCAGACCCTGCCTGAACATCGGTTCGACGCCGTGCTCAAGCTCGAGCGGCGGGTCAGCCATGACGGGTTCGTCGCGATCGGCGGCAACTATTACAGCGTACCTGACCGGACTAGGCGCGTGGTCGAGGTGCAACAACTGCCGGACATGATCCGGATCCTCGACCTCGGTACTGTCGTCGCCGAACATCCCGTTATCGAGGGCCGCAAGCAATACCGCATCGATCGCAGCCACCGCACTGGCGGCAGCGGCAGGCGCAAGACAATGAGCGCGGCCGGAATCACCATCGGACGGATCGGCGACCATGTGCCGACGAGGCCGCTGGACATTTATCAGGCGATCGGCGCCCAGCTCGCGATCGGAGGCCGGCCATGACGCTCACCAGCAGCGCATCGCGGGTCGATAATATCCGTCACAGCCTGGTCGGGTTGAAGATGCCGCGCGCACTCGAGATGCTCGATGCTACGCTACGGCGGATCGAGCGCGGCGAGATCGACGGCATCGAGGCGATCGACGATCTTCTCACCGAGGAACTGTCCCTGCGCGAGAACCGCCGAATCAAGGCGGCGCTGCGGATGGCGCGGTTGCCGATCCTCAAGACGCTGGCGGGCTTTGACTTCTCGTTCCAGCCGTCGCTCGATCGGGGCCGCGTCATGGCGCTCGCCGGGCTCGACTTCATCAACCGCGCCGAGGTCGTCCATCTGCTCGGCCCGCCCGGCACCGGCAAAAGCCATCTCGCCACCGCGCTCGCGGTCGAGGCGGTCCGCGCCGGCAAAAGTGTCTACTTCATCCCGCTCGCCGACTTGGTCGCGATCCTCGCCAAGGCCGAGCGCGAAGGCGTGCTGCGCGAGAAGATCCGGTTCCTGTGCCGCTCGTCGCTGCTTGTGGTCGACGAGATCGGTTACCTCCCGGTCACGCCGGGTGGCGGCAATCTGTTCTTCCAGCTGGTCAACGCGCGATATGAAAAAGGCGCGATGATCCTCACATCGAATCGCGGCTTTGCCGAATGGGGCGACGTGTTCGGCGATCCCGTCGTCGCCACCGCTCTGCTCGATCGGCTGCTCCACCATGCCGTCGTCGTCCAAATCGAAGGCTCCAGCTACCGCATGCGCCAGCATGCCGACCTTCTACCCGAGCACAGCAGATCAAGCTCTCCCATCAACCCGCCGCCAACGCCGAAACGGCGCGGGCGGCCACCATTAAAGGCGCCATCCGATCAAGCGTACGGCTGATCACCGACATCAATCCGCCCAGCCAAAGCAGGGAATTTTAGGCGCCCACTTTTAGGGAAACTTCGGTGCCCGTTGACAGGTGGGTACAGCGCCGCATCTCAATACGGTGGAGCTTGGCAGGAACGGCCGCTACCGGACCAACATATGGAACTATCGCGGTGCCACCAAGACCGGCGCCAATGCCGAGCTGGCCCTGCACCCAACGGTCAAGCCCGTACCGATGGTGATGGATGCGATCAAGGATACCTCGAAGCGTGGCGAGATCGTGCTCGACCCATTCGGGGGATCGGGCTCGACGCTGGTCGCGGCGGAAAAGACGAAGCGCCGTGCTCGGCTGATCGAGTATGAACCGGGCTATTGTGCTGTGACGATACGCCGCTGGCAGATGCTGACCCGTAAGGCAGCGGTTCTGGACGCGACCGGCGAAACCTTTGCCGAGGTCAAGGCACGGCGGATGGCAGCAATGGAGCGCATCGCCGATGCAGCGCTCGAACCGGATCCGCTGTCATGACCGACCGGGACAGGAGTGGCCGGTTCGGACCGGGCGTATCGGGCAACAAAAGGGGACGACCCAAGAAGGAAATTGTCCGTCGCGAGACGATGATAGACTTTGATCTGGCCATTCTTGACGTGGCCAACCGGCTGGTGCCTCTGGACTCGAGCGGCAGTCCAGACACGATGACCCTGTTCGATTATAATGCGCTCGCTCTCATGACGGGCAAGGCGGCCAACCGGCTTGCCGCGAAGGCATCCATTGAAATCGTCCTTGGAGCGGCGGCACGCTGTGACAATCGCCGGCGACATGAAATGAAGGAAGAGCACAGGGCCTATATCAATGAGCTCCGGCGCAAGGGAGAACTCAACCAGTATCTGGAAGAACATGGTCTTGAGCGCTGATACCAAAGGCCGCGAAACGGTGGGCGACCCGCATTCACGTGTCATGGACATGGCGAACGAGCGGATCTGGATTATCAGCCATATGGGCAAAAGGGAGAAGGTTACCCTGTTCGAGGCCCGGCTTATAGAGCTGACATCGGACAAATGCCGGCGCCTGCTTTGCCAGGATTTTATCGATCTGGTGCTCATGGCAGCGCGGAAAGGATCACGCGCCTTCAACGCCGATATCTCCGAAATCGATGTGACGGCACTTGAGACGGAGGTTATGCTGGAATACGGCGTAAAACGGGCGTTCTGACCGAGTATTACCCCCAAACGGCATTTTGAAGTGATCAGGCAGAGTTATGCCTGATCGCTTTGTTTTTTTCAGCAATTTATTACCTGTTCTGACCTGCTGCTGCATTTGGAAGAATGTCGTCGGATTTCAGAAATATTCCATAGATTACAGCTCGATGAAAGCCATTCTCTCCAAGATTTTATGCAGCGGGCATCAATAAATTTCTATATGACCGACCGCCCGAAGCGTAGTTCGCACATGGGTGCCGGAGAAACCAGGTCGAATGCTGACGCACACCCGGCAGCTGTCGTCATCTGCGATACGGATTGACGACGGGAAGGGCGCAGAACTGCGCCGTTTTTAAGAGGTTTGATGGATAATGCTGTCCGGATACGGACTGCTTGGCGGAGCGGCAGGGATTCGAACCCTGGATACGCTTTTGGCGTATACTCACTTTCCAGGCGAGCGCCTTCGACCACTCGGCCACCGCTCCGCATGCACTGGAAGGCGGCTCCCTATCGCGCGGTGAGGCACTAGGCAAGGGGCCGTCTTTACTTTCTCCATATCGTCAGGCTTGATGCGATGATGCGCCCGCTTTTTGGATCGTCATTTGCCCTTGCCCTGCTGGCAACAGCGCCTGTGTATTCGGAGCCGGTTACGCCCAGTTTCGTGGTCGCACAGGCGCCCGCAACCGCGTGGCAGGTCATTCCGGCTAACGACCTGCTGGTGATGATGCTTCCGGACGACCGGCGCGTCGTCATCCAGTTGGCGCCAGTTTTCAGTCGGGCGCATGTCGCCAATATCCGCACACTTGCCCGCGCGCATTGGTGGGACGGAACCAGCATCAACCGGGTGCAGGATAATTATGTCGTCCAGTGGGGCGACCGCAGCGAAAAGAAGCCGCTGCCCGCAGATATGCCAACAGGCCTTGTCGAAGCCTATACGGTGCCGCTCTCGGCCTTGGGTGGCGCGCGCATCACGCCCTTGCCCTATCCCGACAGCTATGCGCGCAAGGCTGGTTTCATCGATGGCTGGCCGGTCGCAATGGATGAACGGGTGGCCTGGCTGCCGCATTGCTATGCGATGGTCGGCGTCGGTCGCAACCTGTCGCCCGACGCGGGCACCGGCGCGGAGCTCTATGCTGTCATCGGTCAGGCACCACGCCAGCTCGATCGCAATATCGCTGTGGTCGGCAGGGTGATAGAAGGGATGGAGGTCCTCTCCAGCCTCCCGCGCGGATCGGGCGACCTGGGCTTCTACAAGGGAGAGGAGCGTCCCATACCGATTCTCTCGGTTCGCCTGGGCAGCGATCTGCCTGCGGCCAAACAACCCCGCTTTCAGATTATGGACACCGCATCGGCCAGCTTCGCCGCCTGGTTGAAGGTCCGCGCCAACCGCAAGGATGATTTCTATAACCTGCCCGCAGGCGGCGTAGATTTGTGCAATGCGCCGGTGCCTATCCGTCATGCACCGCCCCGCGTATAATAAGGTCCAGTGCGGCCATTTGCCCGTGGCCGATCGAACGACCGAAAGCTTGCCCATGAGCATACCCCACCGTCAATGCCTTGAACTGCATGGTGATTTGTTAGCAAAGCTGGCGGATCGACTGTCCGCTCCCAACCCTGACAGGCATTTAGGGAATGGGTTTGCAACCTACATAATAGCTTGATTTTGTCATGGCCTCACGGGTTGCGCGACGTTTCTCGATTTCGCTCGAAACGAACGGAGGTCGGGTGCGAAACCCAAGTCATCCGGCTCCAGACAATACTCAGCCGGTCAGCGGCGCTCGACCGTCAGGCGCGGGTCATCAGGCCTTCGACCAGACCTTCGAACAGGCGGCGACCATCGGTGCTGCCGTGCGCGGCTTCGATCACCCGTTCGGGGTGGGGCATCATGCCCAGCACATTGCCACCTTCGTTTAGGATACCAGCGATATTGCGGGCCGAACCGTTGATGTTGGTCGCATAACGCAGGGCAATGCGGCCTTCGCCTTCCAGCCTGTCCAGCGTGGCCGTATCGGCGAAATAATTGCCGTCATGATGGGCGACGGGGTAGCTGATCGACTCACCGGCCTCATAGCGGCTGGTGAAGGCGCTCTGCGCATTGTCGACGGTCAGCGCGACATCGCGGCAGACGAAATGGCCGCCCGCGTTGCGAAGCAGCGCACCGGGCAACAGGCCGGTTTCGGTCAATACCTGAAAGCCGTTGCAGATGCCCAGGACGAAGGTGCCGCGCGCCGCCGCGTCGGCCACCGCCTGCATGATGGGCGAGCGGGCCGCCATCGCGCCGGAGCGCAGATAGTCGCCATAGGAAAAGCCGCCGGGCACGCCGATCAGGTCGATGTCGGCGGGCAGTTCGGTATCGCGATGCCACACCATCACCGGCTTGACGCCGCTAACCGCTTCGAACGCTACCGCCAGGTCGCGGTCGCAATTGCTGCCCGGAAAGACGATGACGGCGCTTTTCATGGCTCAGGCCACCTTTTCGATGCGGTAGTTTTCGATGACGGTGTTGGCCAGCAGCTTGCGGCACATGGCGTCCAGATCTTCATCGCTGGTGCCGTCGGCCAGATCCAGTTCGATCAGCTTGCCTGCGCGCACGTCGTTGACGCCGCTAAAGCCCAGACCGTCCAGCGCGTGGTGGATCGCTTTACCCTGCGGGTCGAGGACGCCGCCTTTCAGGGTTACGAAGATGCGGGCTTTCATGGGACAGGGACTCCTGAGGTCGACACTTGGCGCTCCCTATAGCGATTTCGTCGCGTATGGGAACAGCGCGGTCATCGGAAAATCTTGGGGAGCCGCCTTTAGCGATTTGTTAGAGGCCATCCGCTAGGATTGGACAGTTTCGCAACGGAGAAAGCGTTGGGCCATGTCTGGTATTGCCCTTGCCCTGTTCGTCGGGCTTTTCGCCTGGGGTCAGCAACTCGTCGGCTATGACGATCCGCATGGTCGCGTCCAGCTTTCGCTGCTGGCGACCTTCTGCTTTGGTTTGCTGATCGGTTACCGCTCTGGCAATTGAGGCCTGAAGGGTTCGCGCGACCCAGCGGCCGCGCAAACCTTTTAGAATAGAGCCTTAGCCCTCGTCCTTCGCCTTCTTCTTGCGATGGGTGTCGAGGTCGAGCACGGTCGTATCGGCGCCGTCCGGCAGTAGGCCAAGGCGGCGGGCGACCTCCTGATAGGCCTCCACTTCGCCGCCAAGGTCGCGGCGGAACCGGTCCTTGTCCAGCTTCTCGCCGGTTTCCATGTCCCACAGGCGGCATCCGTCGGGGCTGATTTCGTCCGCCAGGATGACGCGGCTATAGTCGCCATCCCACAGGCGTCCGAACTCCAGCTTGAAGTCGACGAGGCGGATGCCAATGCCCGCGAACAGGCCGCACATGAAGTCGTTCACGCGAATCGCCATGTCGGCGATGTCGTGCATCTCTTCCTGGGTGGCCCAGCCGAAGCAGGCGATATGCTCTTCGGAGATCAGCGGGTCGCCCAGCGCATCGTCCTTGTAGCAATATTCGATCAGGGTGCGGGGAAGCTGCGTGCCTTCCTCGATCCCCAGCTTCTTGCTGAGCGATCCGGCGGCAACGTTGCGGACCACGACCTCGATCGGGATGATTTCGACCTGCCGCACCAACTGCTCACGCATGTTGAGGCGACGGATGAAATGGGTGGGGATGCCGATCTGGCCGAGCAGGGTGAAGACATGCTCGGAGATACGGTTGTTGAGCACGCCCTTGCCGGAAATCGTGCCCTTCTTCTGCGCGTTGAAGGCGGTGGCGTCATCCTTGAAATATTGGATGATCGTGCCCGGTTCCGGGCCTTCGTAAAGGATCTTTGCCTTGCCTTCGTAGATTTGGCGGCGACGGGCCATACGCATTCCTGTCTGGTCAAAAATACTGCGCCCCGGCAAACGCGAATCGAATGGATCAGCGGGTGCCGGGGCTGCTTCACCAGCGCCCTTAACGCAAAGCACGTTACCGTGCAATGAAAGGAGGGTCGGATGGGCGTCACCCTTTGTCCATCTCTGTCGGAAGGTGGCTTTGCGCTGAGTCGGAGAGCAAAGCCGTTATTGGCGGTGATTTGCAGGATTCAGGAGCGGCATCTCGCGTTCGGCGTGGGGCTGTTGAACGAGGCCGGGTCCGCCATACAGGTTAACTAGAGCATGATCCGATCAGACTGAATCGGATCATGCTCCCTTTATCTTTTGTTTTCCGCATTTTCCGAGTCAGCAGATGATGTCATCTGCTTAGAAAATGCTCTAGAATATTACGAAAGCAGAAAGCACGTTAAATCAAAGGGCTGGAGCAGGCGCCTGATCCAATGGGATCGCGTTCCTGCTCTAGCCCTCTGTCGGTTCCGGTTCGACTGGGGCGGCGGGTTCATCCTGCGAGATCATCAGGCGGCCGACGAAACAAGTGCGCCACCAGTTGATATCCTGCCCCTCGACACTGTCCATCATCGCGCGCCAGCGTTTCTTGCGCTCGTCCAGCGGCATGGTGAGGGCGCGCAGAATCGCGTCTGACATTTCCTCCGGGCTGTAGGGGTTGATGAGGAGGGCGTCCTTGAGCTGCAGCGCCGCGCCGGCGAAGCGCGAGAGGATGAGGACGCCGGGATCCTGGGGGTCTTGTGCGGCCACATATTCCTTCGCCACCAGATTCATCCCGTCGCGCAAGGGGGTGACGAGGCCGATCTTTGCGCTGCGATAGATGCCGGCCAGCTTGTCGCGGGGATAGCCCTGATTGACGTAGCGGATGGGGGTCCAGTCGACATCGGAATATTCGCCGTTGAGCCGACCCGCGAGTGAATCCAGCGTTGCGCGGATCTGCTGATAGCTCTCGACGTCCTCGCGCGAGGGCGGCGCGATCTGGGTCAGCAGCACCTTGCGATGATGTTCGGGGTGATCCTTGAGGAAGCGGGCATAGCCGTTGAACCGTTCTTCCAGCCCCTTGCTGTAGTCGAGCCGGTCGACGCCGACGATCATCGCCCGATCCTGAAGCGAGGCGCGAAGCCGGTGATGCATGTCTTGCGCCGTGTCGCTGGTCGCAGCTTCGGAAAATTCCTGCGCGTTGATGCCGATCGGACAGGCGACGGCCTGAATGGTGCGGTCGCCCAGCGTAATGAAATCGCCATCGACGGTTCCGCCCATCTCCCGCTCTACATAGTGGCGGAAGGATTCCAGCCATTCCTCCGTATGGAAGCCAACCACGTCATAAGCGAACATGGTCTGCACCAGTTTCGTATGGTGGGGTAGCGAGACGAGCAGGCGGGTGGGCGGCCAGGGGATGTGGAGGAAGAAGCCCATGCGGTTGTTAAGGCCGCGTTTGCGGAGCATGTCGCCCAGCGGAATCAGATGATAATCGTGAATCCATACGACATCCTCTGGCTCGATCAGCGGACTGGCGGTGTCGGCGAAGCGCTGGTTGACGCGATTATAGCCGCCCTCGAAATCGCGGGCATATTCGGCAAGGTCGATGCGGAAGTGAAAGAGCGGCCATAACGTCTTGTTCGCATAGCCATTATAATATTCGTCGATGTCCTGTTCTTCCAGGTCGATCGTCGCGGTCTTGACCCCTTCATCCTCGCTAAAACCGATATGGCCGGAAAACTGGTCCGTCACATTGCCCGACCAGCCGAACCAGATGCCCCGGCTTTCGCGCAAGGCATCGGACAGCGCGACCGCCAACCCTCCCTGATTACCGCCGGTGCCGGGACGGCTCACGCGGTTGGAGATGACTATAAGGCGGCTCATCGACAGGCGCTCCAGGGTTTACTCAGCAGGACGGCGCAGTTGATGATGCCGACCAGGGAATAGGTTTGCGGATAATTGCCCCATAGTTCGCCGGTGTTGGGGTCGATGTCTTCGGAGAGCAGGCCCGCGGCGGTGCGGCGCGACAGCATCTCGTCGAACAGGGTGCGGGCTTCGTCGCGGCGGCCGGTGCGGTACAGCGCCTCGATCAGCCAGAAGGTGCAGACGTTGAAGGCGGTGACAGGCTCGCCGAAATCGTCGGGCGCGCTGTAGCGAAGCATGTCGTTGCCGCGCCGAAGGTCCGCCTCCAATGCTTTCAGCGTGCCGGTGAACATCGGGTCTTCGGCGGTGAGGAAGCGCAGGTCGAGCAACTGGAGCAGCGAGGCGTCGCGGGCGTCATCTTCGAAATTGGCGGAAATGGCCTGGCTGTCCGGGCGCCATGCGGCGTTTACGATGCGGGCGTGCATGGTGTCCGCACGGTCCTGCCAATGGCGTTCGCGCTCCGGCATGTCCAGTGCCTTGGCCGCATGGGCGAGGCGGTCGCAGGCGGCCCAGCACATGACCGCGCTATAGCTGTGGACATGGGCGCGGGTACGCAGTTCCCACAGGCCCGCGTCGGGCTGGTCATAGACTTTCCAGGCGCGTTCGCCGACGGCTTCAAGGGCTTCGAAATCCGCCATTCCGGCCATGCGGAGCAGGCGCTGGTCAATGAAGCCCTGAACCGAGGACAGGACGATCTGGCCATAAGCGTCGTGCTGGATCTGTTCATAGGCGGCGTTGCCGACGCGGACCGGACCCATGCCGCGATAGCCGGGCAGCTTGTCCGCCTCCCATTCGGTGAGGGTGGCGTTGCCACGCACGTCGTAGAGCGGCTGGATATGCCCGCCGCGTGCGCCGTCGACGATGTTGCGCAGATATTCGAGATAGGATTCCAGTACGTCGAGCGCACCCAGCCGATTGAGCGCCTCGACTGTGTAATAGGCGTCGCGGACCCAGCAATAGCGATAATCCCAGTTTCGGCCTGAATCGGCATGTTCGGGAATGCTGGTGGTGAGCGCGGCGACGATCGCGCCGGTTTCCTCATGCTGGCAGAGTTTGAGCGTAATGGCCGACCGGATGACCGCTTCCTGCCATTCGGGCGGGATGGCGAGGCCGCGCACCCACATCTGCCATTCGTGGATCGTGTCATCCAGCATCCGCTCGACCGCCGGGCGCAGCGCGTCGGAGAAGCTTTCGTCCGGCCCCAGGAAGAAATGCGCGTCGCGTTCCAGCCGGAACCAGCTTTCCTGTGAAATCAGGCCGATGGGCGCGTTGGTGGACAGGCGCATGGCCATATAGGCCAGGACCATGCGGACATGGTTGGAACCATAGGTGATCGGCACGGCTTCGCTGTTCCACGATGTCGTCGGGCGCAGGCGGATGCGGATGCGGGGGCTGCCCGCCACGGGGCGCACCACGCGGGCGAAGGCGACCGGGCGGTACATGCGCCCCTTCGCCTTGTGTCGGGGAGAGAAATCGTAGGTTTCTATGGCGTTGCCATGGTCGTCGCTCTGGCGTGTCACCAGTACGGGGGTGTTGCGGATATAATGCTGCTCGACCTTCACGCAGCCTTCCAGTTCGATCGCCCAGAAACCGCGCGCGTCGGGGGCGTCATAGGCGCTGTCGTCGATCAGGGCCGAGAAGACGGGATCGCCGTCCACGCGCGGCACACAGGCCCAGATCATGCGTCCGGCGCGGTCTATGAGCGCTGATGCCTGGCAATTGCCGATGGGCCAAAGGTCCAGTGTACGCTGGTCCGTATGATGTTCACTCGCTGATGGCGCCTGGATCGGACTGCCCCTTTTTCTCGGTAGTTTGACACAGCGGAGCGGAGACCGATCCACTGGATCGCTCACCGCTCCGTTTCATTGCTATCCGCATTTTCCGAGTCGCCGGGTCAGTTCACCCGAGTGGAAAATGCTTGGGGAGGGCTACCGCATCAGATGTGCGGTATGGCCCCCTCGGCCAGATAATGCCTGACGGCGGCAACCTGTTCCAGTCGCCATGCCGCAAGAGTCGCCCGACCCGGCCCGACAAGGATGCCCGCTCCCCCCATATTGGCGGCGGCGGCGAAACCTTCTTCGTCAGTGACGTCGTCGCCAATGAAGATAGGAACGCCGCCAGCCATGGGTGATTCGCGCATCAGGGCGTGCAGCGCGCTGCCCTTGTCCGCGCCGCCGGGGCGCAGTTCGAACAGCATTTTGCCATGCTGAAGGAGGAGGCCTTCGACGGTGAGAGCTTTGGCGAGCATTTCGCAGGCATCCGCCCATATCGGGGCGCCACGGAAATGCAGGGCGACGCTGATGCTCTTGCGCTCGACGAGCAGTCCCGGTTTGTCGGCGACGAATGCCTCCATCACTTTCTGGGCCGTGTCGATCGCCGCAAGGCGGGGAGGGGCGCGGGGGGCTTCGCCAGCGCGGGCAAACTCAAGACCATGGGTGCCCGCGAGCATGAAATCGCCAAGACCAAGGTCGCGCAGGGTGGCGACCGAACGGCCGCTGACAATCGCCAGCCGCCCATTGAGGCGATCGCGCAGGGTGTGGAGCAGGGTGAGAAGATCCGCGTCGACATGGACCCCATCGGGCCGGTCGATGATCGGCACCAGCGTTCCGTCGAAATCGAGAAACAGGGCTGCGCCGTTCAGCAGGGCTGATGGAGGCGGGGGCAGGGCGGGGGAAATGGGAAGGGGTAAATCTGGCACGCATTAAAGGTGGCGCAACGAGCGGGAATGACAACCCCTTGCGTCACCTTTTCATTTTTCGCCCGTTGTCTTTCTGTCAGCCCTCACAGCAACGGCGCTCCGCCTGTTGCGTTGCCCAGGGCGCCGACCACTGGCTGCGGTGCAGCACGCGGAAGGCCTGCATGATCCGGTCGAGCAGCCGATCTATCCCGGCATTGCTCTCTTCCCGCAGGCTGTCCAGCAGCCGATCATCATATTCGTCGCGCATCGTCCTATCTCCGTGTTCGAGGAAAGCCGATATTTTCGGCCCGTCCGATATGGCTGATGTGCGAGAGGCAGGCCAACAAAGGCTGGACCTTTCAGATAAGCCTGGCTTATATATTGTCGCCATGGTCCCGCTTCCTTCCCTTGCCGCCATTCGCGTGTTCGAGGCCGCCGCTCGCCTTGAAAATTTCACTGCCGCCGCACAGGAACTGGGGATGACGCAGGCGGCTGTCAGTTATCAGGTGAAGTTGCTGGAGGAGCGGCTGGGCCTCAGCCTGTTCCAGCGACAGGGGCGGCGCGTGGCCCTGACCGACAAGGGGCGGGAACTGGCGCCGGTCATCATTCGTGCCTTCGACCAGATGCGACAGGGCTTTGCCGCGCTGGAGCAGGATCATGCGACGGTGTTGACGATCAGTTGCACCAACAGTTTCGCGCATCTGTGGCTGGCGCCAAAGATCGGGGCATTCCAGATGCATCATCCTGACCTTGCGGTGCGTATTCAGGCGGAAGATGCGGTCGTCGATCTGGCGCGGGATGGCATTGATCTGGCCGTGCGCGGGGGGCAGGGGCACTGGCCCGGCATGCATGTGCAATTACTGACCCATAATCGCCTCGCGCCACTATGCAGCCCGGTCTGGCTGGAATCCTATGGCGCGATCGCGGACGCGCAGGCGCTGTTTACCGCGCCGCGCCTGTCACCCGACGATATGTGGTGGCACGAATGGTTCGCGGCGATGGGCGTGGAGGCGGGGGAGGCGCACGCCATTCCCGGCATCGCGCTGGATTCGCAGGTCATGGAAGGGCGCGCGGCGATGGCGGGGCAGGGCGTCGCCATCGTCAACCTGTTCATGTGGAAGCAGGAGGTGGAGGCGGAGCTGCTGGTCGAGGCTGTTTCCTCCTATGTCCGCGAACTGGCGAGCTACTGGATCGTTTGCCCCACCCACGCTCGCAACACGCCCAAGGTGAAGGCGTTTCGGGACTGGATCAGCGGCGAGTTTGCGCGGGAAATCGCTGCGGATCCGGAGGGGCGCTATTTGCCGCGATGAGCCAGTGAGCAGCCTGTCCGGGCGTGGAAGCTGCATTCCCCGCTGAAACAGCATTTGCCACAGGCGTCGACCCTGCTATCCCGACCGTGATGACCGATTTTCGCGACCCGTTCGACAGTATCAAGGACCATCCTTTCGACGCGGCGCTGTCCGAACGCTATCTTGTCTATGCACTCTCCACCATCACCGCGCGGTCGTTGCCGGACCTGCGCGATGGGTTGAAGCCTGTGCATCGGCGGCTGTTATGGGCAATGCGGCTGCTGAAGATGGAGCCTTCCGGCGCCAGCCCCGATGTGCTGGTCGCCAATCCGGCGCGCAACACCACCAGTTACAAGAAGTGCGCGCGCGTCGTCGGTGATGTTATCGGCAAATATCATCCGCATGGCGACACCTCCGTCTATGACGCGATGGTGCGGCTGGCGCAGGATTTTTCGCTGCGGACGCCGCTGGTCGATGGGCAGGGCAATTTTGGCAATATCGACGGCGATAATGCCGCGGCCATGCGCTATACCGAGGCGCGTCTGACCCAGCCTGCGGCCGACCTGATGGCCGGGCTGGACGAGGGCACGGTCGATTTCCGCCCGACATATAATGGCGAGGATGAAGAGCCGGAGGTGTTCCCCGGCCTGTTCCCCAACCTGCTGGCTAATGGCGCCAGCGGTATCGCGGTCGGCATGGCGACCAGCATCCCGCCGCAGAATGTCAGCGAACTGATCGACGCGGCGTCGCTGCTGATCGAAAATCCCGATGCGGATCATGCGGCGCTGATGGAGATTGTGAAGGGACCGGACTTCCCGACCGGCGGCGTGCTGGTGGACAATGCCGCGATCATCTCTGAGGCTTATGCCACCGGGCGGGGCGCCTTCCGCACGCGGGCGCGCTGGCACAAGGAAGAGGGGGGGCGTGGCACCTGGGTCGCGATCGTCACCGAGATTCCCTATCAGGTGCAGAAGTCGAAGCTGATCGAGCATATTGCTGCGCTCATCAACGATCGCAAGCTGCCGATCCTGGCGGATGTGCGGGACGAGAGCGACACGGAAATCCGTATCGTCATCGAGCCGCGCGCGCGGACGGTCGATCCCGATGTGCTGATGGACAGCCTGTTCCGGCTGACCGATCTGGAAAACCGGTTCAGCCTGAATCTCAACGTGCTGGGTGCGGACCGGACCCCGCGCGTCATGGGGCTGCGCGAAGTGCTGGTCGAATGGTTGCGGCACCAGATCGACGTGCTGGTGCGGCGGGCGCAGCATAGGCTGGACAAGATTGCCGCGCGGCTGGAACTGCTCGACGGCTATATCATCGCTTTTCTCAACCTCGACCGGGTGATCGAGATCATCCGTACCGAGGATGAGCCGAAGCAGGTGATGATGGAGGAGTTCAGCCTGACCGACCGGCAGGCCGAGGCGATTTTGAATATGCGCCTGCGGTCGCTGCGGCGTCTGGAAGAGATGGAATTGCGGCGCGAACATGCCGATCTGGTGAAGGAGCGCGACGAGCTGGTGAAGCTGGTCGAAAGCCCGGCGCGGCAGCGCACGCGGTTGAAGCGCGACCTGGCCGATCTGCGGAAACGCTATGGGCCGGAGACAAACATCGGGCGGCGGCGGACGCTGGTGGAGGAAGCGGCCCCGGCACGCGAAATTCCGCTGGAGGCGATGATCGAGAAGGAACCGATCACGGTCATCCTGTCCGAACGCGGATGGATACGCGCGATGAGCGGGCATCGCGATCTGGCTGCGGCCGATACGCTGAAGTTCAAGGAAGGCGACGGACCGATGTTCGCCTTTCACGCGCAGACCACCGACAAGCTGCTGCTGGCGACATCGACGGGGCGCATCTACACGCTGGGCGCGGACAAGCTGCCCGGTGGGCGGGGTTTTGGCGATCCGGTGCGGCTGATGCTCGACCTGGAAAATGACAGCGCGATCATTGCGCTGATGCCCGCGCGTGCTGGGGCTAAATTGCTGCTGGCGGCCACGGACGGGCGCGGCTTTGTCGCCAATGTGGCGGATATCATGGCCGAAACGCGCAAGGGTAAGCAGGTCGTCAATGTCCGTACCGGCGCGCGGCTGGGCGTTATTCGTGTGGTTCCGGCGGAAGCGGATAGCGTCGCGGTGATTGGTGAGAACCGCAAGCTGCTGGTTTTCGCGCTGGGCGAACTGCCCGAAATGGCGCGCGGATCGGGCGTGCAGTTGCAGCGCTATCGCGACGGCGGGCTGTCGGATGCGATTGCGTTCCGGCTGGCGGACGGCCTTAGCTGGGCGATGGGGGGCGACAGCGGACGGATGCGGTCTGAACCGGATATGACGCCGTGGCGTGTGGCGCGTGGTGCGGCTGGGCGGATGCCGCCCAATGGCTTCCCTCGCGACAATAAATTCTAGAAGCTTTTTATGCATAGGATCGCAAGTCGTTGCAGAACCAGGGTTTTCGTGCCTTTCCGGGGCGTCGGCCTGTTCGGCTGACGTAAAAATCCTTTGGACAAATCGGACAACGTTTCCCGAAAATTTACCTCCTGCCACTATCGCGGACCTATGGAATCCGTGTCCGCGCATCACAGGGCGAACGAAAAGAAGGCTCGCGAACCCAGGTCCGCAGGCGTCGTCGAACCCGTGCGCGCGCCGGATCAGGCCGCAGGCTGGTTGAGCGCCCTGCCGCAGGGCGGCGCTATATTTACTTTTGAAAACAATCGATTATCTGTCCGCGCAGCCAATGATGGCTTCGCTGCCCGGTTCCTGACGACCACGGGTATAGAGCAGCGCCTCTCCAACTCTCAGTGGCGGGACCGCATCCTTGCTTTTCTCGAATCGAATCACCCTTCGGAGGGGTTCGAGTTGCGATGCGAGGGCAAGCTGGGGCCGGAATATTTCCACTGCACCATCGGGCGCGTGCCGTCGCGCGATGACAAGTGCGTCCAGTTGCTCGTTACGGCGATCGACCGCACCAGCGAGCGCCTGATCGAGAAGAATCTGCGGCGTGAATTGCTGTCGGACAGTCTGACCGCGCTACCCAATCGCACCGGCTTTGGTGAAGAGATTGACGACCGCATCGCTCACATCGCGCCAACGGACAATGCCGGCTTTGCGATCATCGCGATCGACCTGAGCCGGTTCAGCCGCGTCAACGAATCGCTGGGGCCGATGGCAGGCGATGAATTGCTGATCACGGTCGCCAAGCGGTTGAAGTCCGGGTTGCGGCAGGGTGATGTGCTGGCGCGCATCGGCGGCAATGATTTTGCGATCTTTGCGCGAATCAACAATGGCCTGTCGGACGCCTTGCATATCGTCCAGCGGGTCAAGGATGCGCTGAGTTCGCCGATCCGGCTGTCGGATCTTCAGATCCGCGTGGATTGTGCGATTGGCTGCGCGCTGTCGACCAGCCTGGACGAAGATCCCGACGACGTCGTTCGCAAGGCGCAGGCGGCGGTCAAGATCGCCAAGCACAGCGGCAAGATCGAAATCTATCGCAATGGCGTGCTCAAGGAAGCGCATCGCCGCTTTTCTGTCGAGAGCCGGTTGCGCGTCGCCTTGTCGCAGGGCGCGCTGAACCTGGCGTTCCAGCCGTTGATCCACCTCAAGACCGGAGAAGTGACCGGATTCGAGGCGCTGGCGCGATGGAATGATGAGGAACTGGGCGCGGTCTCGCCCATGGAGTTTATCGCCGTCGCCGAGGAAAGCGGCCTCATCACCCAGTTGGGTCGATGGGCGGCCTATGAGGCGGCGCAGACATTGTCGCGCTGGGATGCGGCCTTTGGCGAGGCGCTGCCGGTCGGGGTCAACGTCAACCTGTCGCCGATTCAGATGGCGCGGGACGATGTGGCGTCGATGTTCGAGGAAGCGCTGCGCTATGCGGGGATCGCGGGCAACCGCATGACCGCCGAGATTACCGAGGGCGCGATCATCGCCGACCCGGACAAGGCCCGCAAGCTACTGATTGCGCTGAAGGATTTGAAAATGTCCATTGCGATGGACGATTTCGGTACGGGCTATTCCAACCTGGCCAGCCTGCACACGCTGCCGATAGACATTCTAAAGATCGACCGCAGCTTTGTCTTCTCCATGCTGGAGGATCGCGAAAAGGAAGTGATCGTCCGAACCATATTGTCGCTCGCCGAATCGCTCAATCTCCACACCACGGCGGAGGGGATTGAGAGCCAGGCGCTGGCGTCACGGTTGCAGGAAATGGGCTGCTGGCAGGGTCAGGGCTATCATTTCGCCAAGCCGATGGGCGAGACGGAAGCGTTCGATTACTGGCGCGCGCGCTGGAACTTCGAAGTGATCTGATCGGCGATCACGCTGACACGTCTGGGGCCGGGAAAGCCCTCTTCCACCCATTGATCCTCGACCGCGCGCAGCGCCGTGGCGACATCCGGCCCGGCAGGTAGCCCGCGTGCGATCAATGCGCCGCCGCCAACGCCCAGTGTCGGACGTTGCCAGTCAGCCAGCGTCGCGATCAGGCTGAGGTCGGCGCTGGGATCAAGCAGGCAGCGATCGACCGCCGCTTCCTTACCAATGCGATAGGCGAGCGCCTGTGGACTGGCGGGTGGGCTGGCGGCGGTGGTTGGCGGGGCCAGCGCCGCCGCGATGCGCTTGCGCGCCTTGTTTGACAGCTTGAGGCGGGTGGCGATGTTGTCGGCAAGCGCTGCGTCCTGCGGCATGAGCGCGCACAGGCGACGAAGCGCTGAGGGAGGAGCCGCGGCACTGGCTTCCCGCGTGACGAGATTGGCCACCCGCTCTACACCGGCAGCGTCGATTTCCGGCAGGACGGCGCGCAATATGTTGCCCTCGATCATCAACCGCAGCACAGGCGCGGGGTCAGTGACAGCAAGCAGCTTCATCAGTTCATCGGCAATCCGCTCGCGCGATAGTGCCATCAGGCTGTTGGCGCCTGCAATACAGGCGCGATAGGCGACCTCATCCTGCTCGCCGGTACCGTAGCGGGCGAGGAAGCGGAAATAGCGCATGATACGCAGATGATCTTCCGCGATCCGTGCGTCCGCGCTGCCGATGAATCGGATGCGTCGGGCCGAGAGGTCGGCGAGGCCACCGAAATAATCGAATATCTCGCCCGTCAGGGGATCGGCGTAGAGCGCATTGATCGTGAAGTCGCGCCGGGCCGCATCCTCTCGCCAGTCGTCGGTATAAGCGACGGTCGCGCGCCGCCCGTCAGTGCTGACGTCGCGCCGCAATGTGGTGATCTCGACCGGCGCGCCCGCGACGATGGCTGTGACTGTGCCATGGTCGATGCCTGTGGGCACCGCCTTGATTCCCGCCGTCTTCAGGCAATCCAGTACGGCTTGCGGCGTCAGGGTCGTTGCGACGTCCACATCCTGAACCGGCAGGCCCAGCAGCGTATCGCGGA
The DNA here is from genome assembly GCF_037154075.1 of Sphingobium aromaticiconvertens. NCBI lineage: Bacteria > Pseudomonadati > Pseudomonadota > Alphaproteobacteria > Sphingomonadales > Sphingobiaceae > Sphingobium > Sphingobium aromaticiconvertens. The sequence continues at coordinate 3,570,870 of NZ_JBANRJ010000001.1, read as the reverse complement.
CCGCGCCGCCGACGAAGCGGGCCGTGCCGTCGCGCGCGCCCAGTGCATCGAACAGGCTGTCCATGCCCGGCCCGTGCCGCCATGGGGCGTCAGGCAGATGGCTGTCAGGCCGTTTCGTGGTCATGGCCCAGCCTGCGCGAAAGATTGGCGAGAATGGCGGCGGTCACACCCCAGATGCGACGGTCCTGCCACTGGATTTCATAGAAATGCCGTTCCGCGCCCTCAAAGACGATGGATTTGCGCACGCGATTGGCAGGGGCCAGCGCAAAGGCGAGCGGCAGTTCGAACCAGCTCTCAACCTCACTCTCCTGCGCGTGGAGTGGCAGGTCGGGCGGAACAACGCCCAGCACGGGTACGATGTCGAAGCCGGTGAAGGTGTGATAGCGGTCGGACATGCCAATCACCTCGACCCGGTCAGGGGGCAGGGCGATTTCCTCCTGCGCTTCGCGGAGCGCTGCGGCGATCTCGTCCGCGTCTTCGGGGTCCATGCGGCCACCGGGAAAGGCAATCTGGCCCGGATGTTTGCGAAGAAAGGCGGAGCGCTGGGTCAGGATCAGGCCGGGTTCGGGACGGTCGGTGACGGCCACCAGCACGGCGGCAGGCGCCAACGCTATCTGCGCGCCGTCGATCCGGGGGTCGCGCGTATCCGATACATCCAGGCCGATGTCGCGCGCATGCCCATCAATCAACGCGGCGCGTAGCCGCTGCGCCAGCGTCATGCCTGACCATCCAGGCGGAAGAAGGCGCCATCGCTCCAGAGGCCTGCGGGGATGGAGCCTTCCTCCAGCGCGAGGTTCATCAATTCATAATAGACGCTGCGGGCGACCAGCGCTTCCAACCCTGCGCGGACGAGCAGATAGGGGTGGGGGCCGTTCTCGCTCTCACGGATGGTCAGCGCATGGTCGGGGCCAGCCGTCAGCAGATCGCCGGTGTTGAGGCGGAAGGCGAGGGTGCGGGTTTCGCCTGTGCCTTCGCCCTTCATCTCGACCGCGACGAAGGGGGCGTCATCGACGGCGATGGTCAGTTTTTCGACCGGGGTGACGAGGACGAAGCTGCCGTCCGGTTCGCGCCGCAAGATGGTGGAGAAGAGGCGGACCATCGCCTCCCGCCCGATCGGCGATCCCTGATGGAACCATGTGCCGTCGCGGGCGATCCGCATCTCACTGTCGCCGCAATGGTCGGGGTTCCATTGATCGACCGGCGGTAGACGCTTTTCCTGCGCCAATCGGGCGACGTCAGCGAGCGAAAGCGTGTCGAGATCGGGCAATGGGTCCATGGGCATGGGTAGGGAGATAGGATCGCAAAGCCACGAACGCAAAAGGGAAATCAGGCGCTGACCCGGATTCGCGGTCCCAGCATGCCCGTGCCGCCAATAATGCGGCCGTCGACCGAGAGCGCCATCAGGCGGCGCTGCTCGAACGGGCCGGGGGCGTTCCAGCCGCCGGTGCCCTCTGCGGTGAAGCCCCAGAAGCGGCCATAATATTCAGGATCGCCGATCATCATCAGCGGATCGCTGTGCTGCGCGCGCGCCGCCGCGACCACCGCATCCATCATTGCACGGCCATGGCCGCCAAGCTGGAGCGAAGGTTCGACCGCGACGGGGCCGACCATGACCAACGGGATCTGCACCCCATCGGCGCCATGCAGCGCCACGGGCCAGCTTTGCAGCGAACCGATGAGGTCGCCGTCCGCGTTCGCGATGCCGAACGACAAATGGGGCAGCCATGCCATCCCCTCACGGATTTTATACGCGGTGCGCCCCCGTCGCTCGGCCCCGAACGCCGCATCGAGCAGCCGGTCGACGGCGCTTTCCGGGAAGCTGGCGAGGGAGAGGAGTGATGACACGACTTGCCGATCCGCAATCTATGGCGCATGGAGCGCGCCGGAAGCGGCGGGCTTTAGCGCCTGTTCGTGAAAATCATAGTATAATGTTGTGACCGATTGCCGACTACGGCCTTGGGTCCGTGGGCCTGGCGACATATGAATATTCCGAGCGAAGACACACTGATCCTTGAGGTCGATAATCTGCACGTCGATGTGCTGACCGGCATCTATTCGGAAGAGACGCACCTGCCGCAGCCGTTGCGGATATCGGTGCGCGCGCTGCTGGCCCACGACGATCATTATGCGCCGGATACGCCGCTGGCGCGGTCGAAAAACTATATGGACCTGAAACATGCGGCGACCACCGCGTTGCCGGAGGGCGTGCATTTCACGCTGATCGAGGCGGTGGCCGACCATATCATCGACACGGTGCTCTTGCAGGATGCGAAGGTGCGCCGGGTCGAGGTGAAGATCGTGAAGCTCGCGCTCAGTGAGCGGGGCGAGGATATCGGGATTACCCTCGCCCGGTCGCGCAAATAGAGCGCTTATCCCTACTTCTTGATCAGACCGATCTCCACCAGCCGCTCGTGCAGATAGTCGTGGGCGGTGATTGGTAGGTCGCGGCGGGGATTCTCTGCGCTCACGCATTGCGGTAGCGCGTCGATGATGAAGTCTGGCCGCAGGTGCAGAAAGAAGGGCATCGAATAGCGCGAATGGCCGCGCCGTTCCGGCGGCGGGTTGACGACGCGGTGACTGGTCGAGGGCAAGACATGGTTGGTCAGCCGCTGAAGCATGTCGCCCACATTGATGGCGAGCGCGCCGGGCGGCGGCACCACGGGAAGCCAGTTGCCGTCGCGGTCCTTTAACTCAAGGCCGCCTTCTTCCGCGCCCAGTAGCAGGGTGATGAGGTTGATATCCTCATGCGCGCCCGCACGGATGCCCGGCGCTTGCGGCGAAACAGGGGGATAATGAAGCAGGCGCAGGATGGAGTTGCCCTTGTCGATGGGGCCATCGAACCAGCGTTCCTCCAGCCCCAGATATAAAGCGATCGCCGACAGCAATTCCGCGCCGACCCGGTCAAACTCTGCATAGAGGCGGGTGAAGACGTCGAGGAACTCGGGGATCTCCTCGGGCCAGATGTTGGACGGCATCGAATCGGCGAGCGGGTCGCCTTCGGGCAGGTCGCGGCCGACATGCCAGAATTCCTTAAGGTCATTCTCGCGCGCGCCCTTGGCGATTTCCGTGCCGAAGGCGGTGTAGCCGCGCTGGCCGCCATTGGATTTTCCATCGTAGCGGCGCTTGGCGTCTTCGGGCAGGGCGAAGAAGCGTTTGGCCAGCGTCCAGCCTTTATCGACCAGCGTCTGGTCCATGCCATGGTCGCTGACGATGGCGAAGCCGAACTGCTGGAAGCTGTTGCCGAAACGCTGGGCGAAATCGGCCTTGCTCTCTCCCCGCAACGACAGCAGGGGCACGCGGTCCAGTACCGATTGTGACACGTTGATGTCCTTCCGAAACGCAAATAGTGGCGGCTCCTTGGGGCCGCGCATATGTGCTGATCCTTGATCGTCATGGCGCACTGATGCAAGAAGAAGCGATGAACTATTGGCTCATGAAATCCGAACCCGACGTCTTTTCCTATGACGATCTGGTGAAAAAGGGACGCGCGGAATGGGATGGGGTGCGTAATCACACCGCCCAGTTGAACATGAGGGCGATGAAGAAGGGCGACCTGTCGCTATTCTATCACAGCAATATCGGCGTGGAGGCGGTCGGCATCATGGAAATCGTCGAGGAGGCCGCGCCCGACAGCACGGATGAGACGGGCAAGTGGATGGCCGTCCATGTTGGGCCGAAGGAAAAGCTGCCCAAGCCAGTGACGCTTAAGACCATGAAGGCCGATCCGGCGCTGGCCGACATGGTGATGCTCCGCCAGTCGCGTCTGTCTGTAGCGCCGCTGACCAAAGCGCAGTTCGATCATATCGTTGCACTTGCGAAGGGCTAGCCCGTCCGGTTGCACCATTGATTGCGTTGCGTGCAATCGGTTCGGCGCGCTTTGCGATTGCCGCTTTGTTGCGTCGCAGCGTAGATGGGCGTCAACAGAACAGAATATATTGAGGAAGTTTGATCGGCATTCCTAAGGAGAAAACCTATGCGAATGCTGTCCAAGATCATTGTCGCCGGCGCCTTTGGTGCCATCGCCGCCGCTGCCCCCGCCAATGCGGAAGAAGCCGGGAAGCAGCGCTTCACGCACGAGGGTTATACCTATGTGTATGACGTGAAGGAAACCAAGACCGGCCAGGTCATCAGCGGTCGTCGCTTCCCCGACGCCGTTGCCTTCAACCTCGCCGTCAAGAATGGCAAGGTAAAGGGCGTTTCGGGTGGCCAGAACGTCAACTTCTCGGTCGACGAAGCGCGCGGCGCGGCCCAATAAGCCCGCAACACGCAAGCCTTACCGCTTTTGAATAGAAAAGGGCGGCTCCGGTAGCGGAGCCGCCCTTTTTCGTGCGCCCATTTCATGCACTTGTCGGAGCGCATGAAGGCCGGGACGGAGGAAAGCGGCAAGGGCGCTTCTCTCCGTCCCACGCCTGTTCAGCGGCAGGTGCGCTTGCTGTCGATCGACTTGCCAAGCAGCGCGCCGCCCGCAGCGCCCAGCAGGGTGCCGGTGGTCCGTTCGCCACGGGTATCGACTGCGCGGCCTGCAAGGGCGCCCGCGGCACCACCGATAATCAGTCCGGTCGTGCCGTTGGACTTTTTGCAATAGGTGCGACCGTCACGACCACGCCATTCGCGACCGCGATAATCCCGGTCGCGATCCCGACGGGCTTCGGCCTTGTCGGTCGGAATTGCCATCGACACGGGGATGGCGAGGGAAAGGGCAGACAGGGCAATAATGGCTTTACGCATGGAATATCTCCTCCAGATAATGATGAATTGCTGCATCAACCCGCACATAATGGCGTGCGTTGCATGAACGTCAGACAACATCATAACATTCAGGATTAATTGAATTATTTTTTTACGTGCTGAAGGGCATTCAGGTGCTGGAAGGGGTTTCTCGCCAATATTTTCGTTAACGGAGAGCCGTGTCGGTGGACGAATGGGCGTCGACAAATTGCAGCGCCATTCCGGGGATTTGATTTTTCCTTCTTTACGCCGATCTGCTCGCTCGACCGAACGGGAAAGCCGCGCGTTTCCGCCATTTTTCTGACTTATCCACAGTTGTCCACAGCTTTGATCGTCATACGCTCGTCAAAAACTACGAATCCGCTTTGCGCGACTCGCGTTAAGTGACAGCATCCTTGTATCGACAGAGCAGGGCCTTCGGCGAAAACCGAAGGATAAAAGCAAGGGAAACCAAGCTTTTATCGCCTGGGTTGATCGTTGGAACATGCTCCCGACCGCAAGCGAAGGTGCATTAACCAGCGACCTCGCCCGAATGCCGAGTGCGCGCGAAAGTGAACGCCGGGCAGGCTGGACAGGGTGCAAAGGTGAAGGTTCCCAGGAACCGGAGCCGGAGCAACGCGAAGGACAAGCTTTTGGGCAAGGCCATCGCGACGCGGGATACGCCGCTTTGAACCCGCAAGGGCGATAGCGAGACGATCCGGCGGATGTGGGGACCGGCAGCAATGCCGGTCCCCATTTTGCGCTGGGGAAACGTTTGGATCAGAGCGCAGTCAGCGGCAATAGCCTTCCTGATTCGGAATGATGATCAGGCAGTCGGCCTTGCCCGCCAGATATTTGAAGCCCGTTTCCTTGCCGCTGCCCGGCCGGATCGACAGATCCTTGCCTTCGCGAACAAATCGGATCGTCGTGCCTTCGCCGACACCCTGATAATCGGCCTGGCGATCGAGCGTGTCCTTGTTGGTGATGGCATAGTGACCCGGCTGGCCATCAGGTGAAGGCTGGATGTCGAGGAACAGTCCTTCGGGACCGGCCCAGCGCCCGACCCATGCGTCGGTCGGCAGGGGCGCGCCCGCATTATTCTCGCCCACGCGCACGGCATCGGGATCCTCGATCGTCTCGACGGTCGCGCCGTTGGCGAGGCTATTGGGCACATTTGTGGCGTTATCCGCTCCTGTGCCGCATCCGCCCAGCAGCAGGGCTGCGGCCAGTGTCGCCCAGGCAGGCGCGGAACCCACGCGGGCGGGGGATGTAAAAGTCATTCATCTTCTCCAGCTTATGTTGCGGAGCAACGTCTTGCACCAGAGTTGCGGCGCAATGTCATTGAGCAACGGTCCTCCGCCGGGTTCGATCCATTGTGACAATATGGTGTCTTGTCATGCTACAGGATGACAGGGTCGTTGCGAACGGAAAGCTGCAGGAATGGGGGGGCGTGATGGGGGTCATGATAGTGGGATTTCAATGAAGGGACGATTCGTTCGCGAAAGTCCCGATGTACGGCGGCAGGCGTTGATCGACGCCACGGCGTTGTGCCTGGCAGAGCGGGGCGCGGCGGGTACGTCCGTTCGGGCGATCTGTTCACGGGCGGGCGTGTCTTCGGGCCTGCTTACCCATTATTTCGATGGGGTCGATGCCCTGATCCTGGCCACCTATCGCGATGTCTGCACGCGCGTGGCGCATGCGCTGGAGCAAGGTGTGGCGCAAGCGGGGGACGATCCGCGAACACGGCTGCGGGCCTATATACTCGCCAATTTCCGGGCGCCGATTCTGGACGCCGATCTGCTGGCTACGTGGATCGCCTTCTGGAGTCTGGTCAAGAGCAACCCGGCCATGTCCGCCGCTCATGCGGAAATGTACGGCGCGGGGCGGGCACGGATGGAGGGGCTGTTGCAGGCAGCGGCGCCCGCCATGCCGGCGGCGCAGGTGCGGCTGGCAGCGATCGGGTTGACGGCGCTGGTCGATGGCTTGTGGCTGGAATTATGCCTGGACCCCAGCAATTTTTCCGCCAGCGAGGCGGACCGGATATTGACGGACTGGATCGACACGTTGGTTGGCCACGGGGAATGAAGACGATCTGGTCGATCAATCGGCGAGTCTGTGATCGCTTTTGTCACTCACCGCATCCGAGAAAACCAATTTCCGGACTCGCCGCTGCTGCCCTACATGGAGGTCCGTAACGACAACCCTGAACAAGGATTAGGACAGCCCATGGCGCTTATCAACACCACCATCAAGCCATTCACTGCCACCGCTTATAAGGAAGGCAAGTTCGTTGACGTCACCGACGCCGACGTAAAGGGCAAGTGGGCGATCTTCTTCTTCTATCCGGCTGACTTCACCTTCGTCTGCCCGACCGAGCTGGAAGATCTGGCTGGCATCTACCCGACGCTTCAGGGTCTGAATGTCGAAGTGTATTCGGTGTCGACCGACACCCATTTCAGCCATAAGGCCTGGCACGACACCTCGCCCGCGATCAGCAAGATCAACTATTATATGCTGGGCGACCAGTCGGGCCAGATCACCAATAATTTCGATGTGATGCGTGCGGGCGTTGGCCTGGCCGACCGCGCGACCTTCCTGGTCGATCCCGAAGGCGTGATTCAGTTCATGGAAATCACTTCGGAAGGTGTTGGCCGCAACGCGACCGAACTGCTGCGCAAGGTGAAGGCTGCACAATATGTCGCCGCTCACCCCGGCGAAGTCTGCCCGGCCAAGTGGGAAGAGGGTGAAGAGACCCTGGCCCCATCGCTCGACCTGGTCGGCAAGATCTAAACACTGATCCCCCTGAGGGTCGCGATATGGCTCGGGGTGGAACCTCCGCCCTGAGCCATATTTGTATCTATCGAAGGAGTTTTTTCGCATGCTCGACGCCACCCTGACGCAGCAGCTCAAGGCCTATCTGGTCAACATCCGTGAGCCGATCGAACTGGTCGCCTCTTTGGGTGACGACGCCAAGTCGCAGGAACTGGGCGGGCTGCTGAACGAAATTGCGGCTTTGTCGGATAAAGTGTCCGTCGTGACCGGCTCCGACAAGCGCACGCCCAGCTTCATGATCCGCCGCGTCGGCACCGACATCGGTGTGCGTTTCGCCGGTATCCCGATGGGCCATGAGTTCACCTCGCTGGTGCTGGCGCTGTTGCAGGTCGGCGGCCATCCGTCGAAGGCCGCGCAGGATGTCATTCAACAGATCAAGGATCTGGATGGCGATTTCGCCTTCGAAACCTATTTCTCGCTATCGTGCCAGAACTGCCCCGATGTGGTGCAGGCGCTGAACCTGATGAGCATACTCAATCCCCGGATCAGCCATGTCGCCATCGACGGCGCGCTGTTCCAGGCGGAAGTGGACGAGCGCAAGGTGATGGCGGTGCCTACCGTCTTCCTGAACGGCGAACCCTTTGGTCAGGGGCGCATGGAACTGGAGCAGATCGTCGCCAAGATCGACAGCGGCGCGGTCGCCCGTGCGGCGGAGAAGATCAAGGCACAGGAGCCGTTCGAGGTGCTGATCGTCGGTGGCGGCCCCGCGGGCGCAGCATCGGCCATCTATGCGGCGCGCAAGGGCATCCGCACCGGCGTAGCGGCGGAGCGTTTTGGCGGGCAGGTGCTGGACACGATGGGGATCGAGAATTTCATCTCCGTCTCCCACACCGAAGGGCCGAAGCTGGCCGCGCAACTGGAGAACCACGTCAAGGAGTATGACGTGGAGATCATGAACCTGCAAAAGGCGACGAAGCTGATCCCGGCCAAGAGCGAAGGCGGCTATCATGAGGTCGTGCTGGAAAATGGCGCGTCGCTGAAGGGGCGCACCGTGATCCTGTCGACCGGCGCGCGCTGGAGGACGATGAACGTGCCGGGCGAGGACGACTATCGGAACAAGGGCGTGGCCTATTGCCCGCACTGCGATGGTCCGTTGTTCAAGGGCAAGCGCGTGGCGGTGATCGGCGGCGGCAATAGCGGCGTCGAGGCGGCCATTGACCTGGCGGGCATCGTGGCGCATGTGACGCTGATCGAGTTTGACAGCCAGTTGCGAGCGGACGCCGTGTTGCAGCGCAAGTTGGCCAGCCTGCCCAACGTCAAGATCATCACCTCTGCCCTGACCACGAAGGTCGATGGCGATGGTGAGAAGGTGACGGGCCTGTCCTACAAGGACCGCAACAGCGGCACCGAGCATGACGTCGCGCTGGAGGGTATCTTCGTCCAGATCGGCCTGGTGCCCAACACCGAATGGTTGAAGGACGCGATCGCCCTGTCGCCGCGCGGCGAGATCGAGATCGACGCGCGTGGCGAGACGAGCCAACCGGGCATCTTCGCGGCAGGCGATGTGACGACCGTGCCCTATAAGCAGATCGTGATAGCCATGGGCGCGGGATCGACGGCGGCGCTGTCCGCCTTCGATTATCTCATCCGCTTGCCCGCTGCGGAGGAAGCAGCACAGGCGGCATAAGGATGAAAGGGGCGGCCTGCGGGTCGCCCCTTTTTTTGGTGGTTGCTCTCCAGCCTGCCCAGAAATCAGAACTAATTAACTTGCCGCTCCAATTTGGCTTTTCAGCGAGCGGTAGAAAACGACCACTTTCAGGCGGAATGGCTCTGCCCTATGGTCGAGCTATGCACCGTCGAATCACGATTGCGCTCTGGCTGCTCTTCACTTCATCATCGGCGCTCGCCTGTTCGCCACCACAGGGCGAGGTTGAGCTATCCAGCGCGGAAATCTCCAAAATAACCCATGAACGAATTGAACGCAGCGACGCAATAATTGATGCGCTTGTAGTGCAAACGAAGGAAGGTGCCTTCTTCCTGAAACCTTTTAAGGTATGGAAAGGCAAACCTCGTCGCCTGTATTCCATAGGAAATTCTGATTGCGATGTTAGTCTGGTCGCTGGATCGAAAGTCCGCGCATTGCTTGAGGGGAATTCATCCAGTTGGATGATGATGGCGCCGCTATATAATCGCAAGATGGGAACGCGCCTGTTCGATAGCATCGTGGATGCTAGCTTGCATCACGCTCGCCCGAAAGACTTCGAGAATGGCAGTTTGCCATATCCACCTGTGCCCTGATCAAGGAGCGGTGTCTGCTTCCCACCGTCTACGGACACCCTACGGCTCTCTCAGAAATCGAAACCTATATGGCTGGCTAATAGCGTCGCCCGCTGGACAGTCGCAGGCGGAAGATTTCGGGGTCGATGTCCAGCCGGGGCATGTCGGGCGCTGGTGGTTCGATCTGGGTGGGGGCCGCGCGGGGCGTGAAGGTGACGATCGTACTGCCGGGATCGGTCAGGATCAGCGGGTCGAGCGCCAATACCGGACTGATCTCACCCCGTTGCACCGAAACCAGTGTGCCCAGTTGGGTAAGTTCGAACAGCCGCTTGGCGAAGGCGAGGGGCAGGCGAATGCAGCCGTGGGAGGCGGGGCGACCGGGATTATGGCCGGCGTGGAGGGCGATGCCGTCCCATGTCAGCCGCTGCATATAGGGCATGGGGGCGTTGCTGTAGATGTTGGAGCGGTGCCATTGCCGCTTTTGCAGGATCGGGAATTGGCCGGTGGGCGTGCTGTGCCCCTTCATTCCCGTCGATACGCTGGCCATGCCGATCAGTGTGTCGCCCATATAGACATGGACCATCTGCTTTTCGATGCTGATCACCATCGACAGCGGGCCGTTCCACGGCCCCTCGCTCAACCAGCGCCATGCGCCCGGCGCCAGCTCTCCATCGGGGAGGGGGCGGGCTAAGGCAGGGCGCGGGGCGACTGGTTTGCGTGGTGCCGGTTTCGTTATGGCCTTGCGTGCGGGGGGGGCGGCGTCGGCTGGTGTCAGAGCCAACGGCGCGGCCAGAAGGGCGGCGGTCACAATCCAGCACAGCGCGGACGGAAAAAGGGGGCAGGCAGTCATTAATGATCAATTAAGCACAGGTGGAGCCGCTGTCCCACCGCTTTTGCAGGGGCGGGGCATTGGTCCCGCAATGGTACAGCTATGCGGTCAAGGGCTTGGTCCCCGCGCGCTGTTCGATTAGGAACAGGCGCATGACCACATCCTCCCTGCTTCCCGCGCGCGCCATCGGTGGGCTTTCCGTTTCCGCGATCGGCCTTGGCTGCATGGGGCTGAGTTCGGGCTATGGCCCACCGGTGGAGGAGGCGGACGGCGTTCGGCTGCTGAACCATGCGCTGGATGCCGGTGTGACCTTTCTCGATACCGCCGCCATCTATGGCTTGGGCGGCAATGAGCGGCTGATCAACAAGGCGGTGATGCATCGTCGCGACGCGTTTTTGCTGGCCAGCAAGGGCGTGTTCGACGTGATCGATGGCAAGCGGGTTCTGGATGGCAGTCCGGCGACGATCACCGGATCGCTCGACCGCAGCCTGCAACGGCTGGGGACCGATCATATCGACCTTTACTATCTGCACCGGCTGGATGCCAAAGTGCCGATCGAGGAGTCCGTGGGCGCGCTGGTCCGGGCGATCGAGGCGGGGAAAATCCGCGCCATCGGCCTTTCGGAAATGTCGGCCGCGACCATTCGTCGCGCTCATGCGGTGCATCCTGTGACGGCGGTGCAGAGCGAATATTCGCCCATTGTCCGCAACCCGGAGGTCGCGGTGCTGGAAACGTGCCGCGAACTGGGCATCGGGTTCGTCGCCTTCTCCCCCGTTGGGCGGCAGATGTTGGCGGGTGTGCCGCTGAACGGCGACTATGCGCGGGGCGATATCCGTCAGGATCTGCCGCGTTTCTGTGCGCCGCATGTCGCGGCGAACATGGTGCTGGCCGACGGCTTTTCCGCATTGTCGGGCGAGGCGGGGGTGACGCCCGCGCAATTGGCGTTGGGTTGGGTGCTGTCACGCGGCAGCCATGTCGTGCCGATCCCGGGGACAACGAGTATCGCCCATCTGGACGAGGATCTGGCGGCCGCGCATATGACCTTCGCACCCGATCTGTTGGCGGCGGTGGATGCGCTGTTCCCGGCAAATGCGCTGGAGGGGCCACGCTATGGCGCGGCGATGCAGGCGCTGATCGAGACGGAGCGATTGCCCGAAGAGGTGCTGTCGTGAAATATACGGTGGAGCGCTCGCAAAGGAGCGTTCCCCGAAGGGCTGATGAGTAGCGAAAAAGCAAGTTGGTCGGGGAAAGAGGATTCGAACCTCCGGCCCCTGCCTCCCGAAGACAGTGCTCTACCAGGCTGAGCTATTCCCCGACCGATGCCGGAATCGCGGACGATCCCGTAAGGCAGGCGGCGGTCTATAGAGGTGGCTTTTCAGGCTGGCAAGCGCCGTGTCATGCTTTTTGCGTGGAAACGAGAGGGACTAGAGAAGGCCGTTTGCGCGGAAGCTGAAGCTGGCGGTCGGGTGTCGGATCACATGGTCGGCAAGGTCGATGCCCAGGGGCCGCAGCCGCCGACGCACGGCGCGGGTGAGCGTGATGTCGGTCGGCAGGGGGCAGGGCAGGCTATCGTCGGCGCGCCCCTGTTCCAGCGCGAGCCAGCGACTGTCGGCTGCAAGGCTGGCAGCGATGACTACGCGCCAGGGGGTGGCGCGGTCCAGCCTGCCGATCGGACGCCAATGCATGTCCAACAACAGGATGTCGAGCGTGGGTGCAGGGACGACCATGGGCACAGATTGACGCTACGGAATGAACCATTGCCACGTTAAATAGGTCCGAACCGGTTATGTGACGGCGAATATTGATCCATATTGGCGGAAAGGCGGTGCTGGACTAGACCAGACAGGCTATTCCCGGATTCGCCCCAGATTTGAGGGAAGCGCCCTTGCCCGCACATGATTTCGACACCCCGCATTATGAGCAGCATATCTGGACCTGATGCGGCATATCTGGCTGCATGGGAGCGAACGGGGCGATCGGACGGGCATGGGAACGCGCTCGGTGCTGGGTGCCGCTGCTGACGACCAGGCGTTTACTGGAAGGCGGCGGCGCGTGAGATGCTGTGGTTCCTGTTGGGGGATACCAATATCCGGCGGTGGGTGGAGCAGGGGGTGATTTTATCGCAACGTCCCTTAGCAAAAGCCTCTGGATCGGACGTTGGGATGAGAGTGATGGTCTGATATTGCGTTTCTGAAGGGGGTATCCCTTATGTAGGCGCTAGCTGGGTTGCGGAGGCGGTGAATTGGTAGGTCGTAGTGAACATCCAGAGGCTCAGTATCTGGGCTTAATGCGTGGCATCCTGGAAAACGGGGATGAACGTGTTGACCGGACCGGCGTCGGCACGCGATCGATTTTCGGCGCGACGGCACGTTTTGACCTTTCAAACGGTACCGCTCCGATCATCACCACTAAACGTGTTTCATGGAAGACTTCTGTCAAAGAGATGCTCTGGTTTCTGACTGGAGAGACCAATATACAGGCGCTTCTACGCGAAAATGTGCGAATATGGACTGATTGGCCGCTCGCCACCTATCGCCGCGAAACGGGCGAGGATATCGAGCAGGCGGTCTTTGAGCATCGCATCGTTGAGGACGATGATTTTGCCGCACGATGGGGCGAACTAGGCCCTGTCTATGGGAAGCAATGGCGGAGGTGGGTCGGCCCTGATGGGCGGGAACATGACCAGATTGCACAACTCGTCACAACGCTGAAAAATAATCCATCAAGCCGCCGCATGCTGTTCCATGCCTGGAATGTGGCAGAGCTTGGCGACATGGCGCTTCCGCCGTGCCACATGGTCTATCAGTTCCACGTGACGTCCGATGGCCGTCTGAACTGCCTCATGTTTCAGAGGTCGGTCGATGTCTTCTTAGGGTTACCTTTCAATCTGGTGGGGGCAACTGTGTTGCAGCTAATGCTGGCCCAGCAGGCCGATCTAAAGCCTGGTGAGTTCGTTTGGATGTCGGGTGATACGCACCTCTATCTCAATCATCTCAATCAAGCTCGGGAGCAGCTGGCGCGAGAACCGCGGCCATTTCCGAGAATTCGCCTTACCCGCCGGCCGGAGAGTATCGATGGGTATAGGATCGATGACTTTGAAGTTGAGGGCTACGATCCTCATCCCGCGATTAAGGCCGACGTGGCCGTCTAGCCTATAGATTGGCGTGCCCCGTCGCTAATCGGGGCAAACTTCCGGAGTATAAGCTGGCTGCCTCCGGGGACGGGCGGCGGCAAGATTGACCGTGCAGGCCTATGGCGTGCGTTCGGCCTTAAAGGGGGTATCCCCTTAGCCAGAGCGCCAATGGTTCGAGCCATGCTCGTCAACGCCGCCTGGATCTCAAGTCCAGATAGTTTCTCATATGCGGTGAGAATGGCGGATATCGGCTGCATGCTCTCCGAAGCCGACAGTCCGAAATCGGCCAGTTTTGGAGGTCGACGATCGAAGAGCTGCCGGTCCGCACGTAGCGAAGAAAAATTGGCTGCTGCGTGCTTTGAAAGGGTCGTTAGCCGCTCGTGGGAGTCCCCTGCTCGAAGCATTCGATTAGCAATTCGGTCAGGACCCGCACTTTGCGCGTGGGGTGTTGGCCAGGCGGGCGAATGACGTAAATTCCCGCCGCAGGTGGTGGATAGCGCGTCATCACGGGCAAGAGCGCGCCAGACGCCACATGATCATCGGTTAAACCGTCAGGAATCCAGGCGATGCCGAGACCAGCGACCGCGGCGACCGCCAGAGCAGATCCATTATCGGCTTTAAAGCGCCCTTGGGGACGCACGGTGATGACTCTGTCCCCATCCATCAGCTGCCACGTCTCGGTGCCCTGCATCAGCGCCTGATGGGCAACGAGTTCATCCGGCGTCTTCGGTGCGCCATGCGTCGCGATATAATCCGGGCTCGCAACGAGTTTCCCGTAAAGCGGTCCCACGCGCCGTGCGATCAAGTTCGAATCTGGAAGATATCCGATGCGGATTGCGCAATCGAAGCCTTCTGCGACAAGGTCAACGAAGCGGTCGCTATACGCGGTGTGGATCTGTAGCAGCGGATGCTGGCGCGCCAGTTTCGCGAGCACGGGTGCTAGGTGGGTCGGGCCGAACGTCAATGGCACTGCAACGCGCAACCGGCCGCGCAGATCGCCTTCCGGCCGGATCGCCTCCCGGGCGAGGTCGATCTCGGCGCATATGCGCGCCGCGTGCTCGCGGAACAAGACCCCCGCCTCGGTGAGCGCGGCGCCGCGAGTGGTCCGCACGAGGAGCTGGACGCCCAAATCATCTTCCAGGCGTAGAAGGCGTCGGCTGACGATCGACTTCGCTATACCCAGGCGGCGCGCGGCGGGCGATACGCCGCCGGCGTCGGCGACTTCCACGAACGTCCGCAACTCCTCGACATCCACGCTCATGTTCCTCCTTGCGCGACACCGCGTAGCACAATGCGATGCTACCGTAACGCAAACAGGAATGACAATTTGTGTTCAGGCAGTGCCTTCACGGGTGCATGCCGCGCCGCACCACGCGCAATCCCATAGCAGCAAGAGGATAGTCATGACCCTTCGCAACGGCCTAGCGTCGCTTCTCTGTCCCGAGGATTCCGTCCTCGTCCTGATCGACCACCAGCCCTATCAGCTCGCAAACTTGAACAGCCATGATCCGCAGGCTGTGGTCAACAACACGACTGCGCTGGCGAAGACCGCCAAGGCCTTCGGCGTCCCCACTATTCTGACGAGCGTGATCGCCGATCGGGGTGGCCTCATCTTTAAACAGGTCACGGACGTCTTCCCCGACCAGGAGGTCATCGACCGAACGTTCATCAACACTTGGCAGGACCAGAAGGTCGTGGATGCTGTGAAGGCGACTGGTCGCAAGAAATTGGTAATCGCCGGCCTTTGGACCGAGATCTGCGTCGCCATGCCCACGATCCAGGCACTGGGCGAGGGCTGGGACGTGACGGTCATCACAGATGCATCGGGCGGCACCTCGGTCGAGGCGCATGAGGTAGGCATTCAGCGCATGATCGCAGCTGGCGCGAACATGATGACGTGGTTGGCGCTGGCAAGCGAATGGCAGCGCGACTGGGCCCGCACTGAGCATGCCGCCGAATTGACCGAGGTGCTCATCCAGCATGTCGGCGGCAGCGGCATCGCCTATCTGTGGGAGCAGCAATTGCTCAACACATCTGTGGCCGAGCCTGCAGGCTGACTTCGGCGAGGACGGCGAGGGCGTGCAGGCGTCGAAGGACGCGCCAAACAGCACACCTCGCCATCCCAAGGCTACACGGTGACCGGTTAGCTTTGAGTGCAACCGCCCGAATAGCGGAACGTCCGTACCTGAGCATCGGGAACTGGCTCTTGAGCGGCTACAAAGGGCCGACTTTAGAAATTCAATGGCCCTCCGGTTGCCGTCAAGCGAGCCTGAGCGGAGTATGAGAAGCAGAATGCCGGTGGCCGCAAGTACCCACCTTTACCTCAACCACGCCGAGCTGGTGGAGGTGCAGATGGCGCGCACGCCAGCAGGCACACCGCGCCTGCGGATACAAAGGCGGGAGTCGAGCATTTTCGATTACAGGATCGAGGATTTCGAGGTGGTCGATTACACGCCGCAGGCTGCTATTTCGGGGCCCGTCGCGGTCTGATTTTCCCCTGAGTTCCATGCTGTTTGGCCGATCCTGTGTGAACGGGAGGCGGTGTATTGCCTTTTGTGTGCTTTGAAATATAATAACGCTAAAGCGTAATATTAATGCAATGCAGCAATTGGAGCGAGGATGAGCGATAGCAAGCAGATAGGAGCCGAATCGTCGCCAGAAGCGCGGCGCAACCTGCCGCCGCTGAGCCTGCATGTGCCTGAACCCAAGTTCCGGCCCGGCGACACCGCCGACTTCGCTCATTTCGAGATTCCGCCCGCCGGATCGACACCGCGTCCCGATGAAGCGGCTGCGGCTGGCGACATGCGCGACCTTGCCTATGGCCTTGTCCGCGTGCTGGATGATGAGGGGCAGGCGGTGGGTCCGTGGGACCCAAAGCTGCCCGCTGAGACGCTGCTCAAGATATTGCGCGCGATGGCGCTGACCCGCGCCTTCGACGAGCGGATGTTCCGCGCCCAGCGGCAGGGCAAGACCAGTTTCTACATGAAGTCGACGGGGGAAGAGGCTGTGTCGGTCGGGGCGGCGCTGGCGCTGCAACGCGACGACATGTGCTTTCCCAGTTATCGCCAGCAGGGCATTTTGCTCGCCCGCGACTGGCCGATGATCGACATGATGAACCAGATCTATTCGAACAAGGGCGACCGGCTGAAAGGACGGCAGTTGCCGATCATGTATTCAGCGCGGGAGGCGGGATTCTTCTCCATCTCCGGCAATCTGACGACGCAATATCCCCAAGCGGTCGGCTGGGCGATGGCGAGCGCGGCGCGGGGCGACACGCGCATTGCCGCGACCTGGTGCGGAGAAGGATCGACGGCCGAGGGTGATTTCCATTCGGCCTGTACGTTCGCCAGCGTCTATCGCGCGCCGGTCATTATGAATGTAGTGAATAATCAGTGGGCTATCAGCAGCTTTTCAGGCTTTGCAGGAGCGGAGGCAACGACCTTTGCCGCGCGGGCGGTGGGCTATGGCATTGCCGGGCTGCGGATCGACGGCAATGACGCGCTGGCGGTCTATGCCGCGACGCGCTGGGCGGCGGATCGCGCGCGTAGCAATGGCGGGCCGACGCTGATCGAACATTTTACCTATCGGGCCGAAGGGCACAGTACGTCCGACGATCCGGGCCAATATCGCTCCGCCGACGAGGGGAGCCACTGGCCGCTGGGTGATCCGATCGCGCGGTTGAAGACGCATTGCATTGCCTTGGGCATCTGGGACGAGGAGCGGCACGCGGCGATGGATGTGGAACTGGCGACACAGGTGCGCGATGCGGCCCGTGAAGCGGAGAAGAACGGTATCCTCGGCCACGGCCTGCACCATCATCGGATGGAGACGATGTTCGAACAGGTGTTCGAGGACATGCCCTGGCACCTTGAGGAGCAGCGCGACCAGATGCTGCGTGAAGCGAAGGCGGCGGGGCTGTGAGCGCGATGATCGAGAGCGAAGAGTCTGGCCTGCGCGAAGAGATTGGCCTGCGTGGCGAGGCCATCCAGATGAACATGATCCAGGCGATCAACAGTGCCATGGACGTGATGATGGACCGCGACTCGACCGTGGTGGTGATGGGCGAGGATGTCGGCTTTTTCGGCGGCGTCTTCCGCGCGACGGCCGGTCTGCAAAAGAAATATGGCAAGAACCGGGTGTTCGATACGCCGATCACCGAATGCGGGATCATCGGCGTGGCCGTGGGCATGGGCGCCTATGGCCTGCGCCCGGTGCCGGAAATCCAGTTTGCCGACTATATTTATCCCGCGCTTGACCAGTTGGTGAGCGAGGCGGCGCGGTTGCGCTATCGCTCGGCAGGGGAGTTCATCGCGCCGATGACGGTGCGGTCGCCCTTTGGTGGTGGCATTTTCGGGGGGCAGACGCATAGCCAGTCGCCCGAGGGTATCTTCACTCATGTGTCGGGGATCAAGACGGTGATCCCATCCACCCCCTATGACGCCAAGGGTCTGTTGATCGCGGCGATCGAGGATAATGATCCGACGATCTTCTTTGAACCCAAGCGCATCTATAACGGGCCATTCGATGGCCATTATGACACGCCCGCGCGCAACTGGGGCGGGCACAGGGACGCGCAGGTGCCGTCCGGCTATTATAAGGTCGAACTGGGCAAGGCGCGGACGGTGCGGGCGGGCGAGGCGCTGACCATCCTCTGCTATGGCACGATGGTTCATGTGGTCGAGGAAACCGTCACCATGACGGGCGTGGACGCGGAGATCATCGACCTGCGGACGCTGGTGCCGCTGGACATCGAGGCGATCGAGGCGTCGGTGAAGAAGACCGGGCGCTGCCTGATCGTCCATGAAGCGACGCGCACCAGCGGCTTTGGCGCGGAACTGCTGGCGCTGGTGCAGGAGCGCTGCTTCTATCATCTGGAAGCGCCGATCGAGCGCGTGACAGGGTTCGACACGCCTTATCCGCACAGTCTGGAGTGGGCCTATTTCCCCGGCCCCGTGCGTATCCGCGAAGCCATCAACAAGATTCTGAAGGACTGATTCATGGCGCTGTTCACATTCAGGCTGCCGGACATTGGCGAAGGCATTTCCGAGGCTGAGATCGTCGGCTGGCATGTCAAGGTTGGCGACCGGGTCGAGGAAGACCAGCCACTGGCCGACATGATGACCGACAAGGCGACGGTCGAGATGGAAAGCCCGGTCGCGGGCACGGTGGTCGAACTGGCGGGTGAGCCGGGCGATCAGGTAGCCATCGGCGCGATGCTGGTGACGATTGAGGTTGAGGGTGCGGGGGAGGCACCCGCTGCGCCGCCGCCGCCCGAAGAAGCGCTGGTTGCAGAGATGCCGGGTGAGCAGGTGATTGAGGCTGCTCCCGAGACTGAGGAAGCGAGCGCATCTTCCGCACCCGTTTCCAGCCAGCCGACTGCACCGCTATCCGCGCCTTCTGCCGAGCCGAGGCGTGATGTTCAGGCCTCTCCCGCCGTCCGGGCGCGGGCGAAGGAACTGGGCGTCGATCTCGCACAGGTAAAGCCGCAGGGCGATCGCATCCGCCATGCCGATCTCGATGCGTTTCTGCTCTATGGATCGGGTCAGGGCTACAAGCCCGCCGGGCGATCGGTTGCGCGACCGGACGAGGTGGTCAAGGTCATCGGGATGCGTCGCCGGATCGCGGAGAATATGGCGGCGTCCAAGCGGCATATCCCGCACTTCACTTATGTGGAGGAGATCGACGTCACGCGGCTGGAGGAGATGCGCGAGCGGCTCAACGAGACGCGCGGCGACAGGCCCAAGCTGACCATGTTGCCGTTGCTGATCGTTGCCATCTGCAAGGCCCTGCCTGACTTTCCCATGCTGAATGCGCGCTACGACGATGAGGTCGGGGTGGTGACGCGGCATGGCGCAGTGCATCTGGGGCTGGCCACGCAGACCGACGCGGGCCTGATGGTGCCGGTGATCCGCGACGCGCAGGATCGCAATGTCTGGCAGTTGGCGATCGAGATTCGCCGCCTTGCCGAAGCCGCGCGCAGCGGCAAGGCGAAGTCGGAGGACCTGTCAGGCTCCACCCTGACCCTGACGTCGCTGGGGCCGCTGGGCGGGGTGGCGACCACGCCGGTCATCAACCGGCCAGAAGTGGCGATCATCGGTCCCAATCGCGTGATCGAGCGGCCCGTCTTCCGGGGCAAGGAGGTCGTGGCGGCAAAGCTGATGAACCTGTCGATCAGTTGCGACCACCGCGTGGTCGATGGCTGGGATGCAGCCAGCTTCGTCCAGGCGGTCCGCCGCCTGCTGGAAAATCCGGTGCTGCTGCTGTCGGACTGAGTCAGCGCACCGTGCCGCGATAGCTGATGCGACCGCCTGTACCTGGTTGTACAGGGCCAAGCATGGCCCAGCGGACGTGCGTCACATCCTCCGCCGTGGCGCGCCGTTCCCCGCCAAGTTGTGTCGGCAGCCAGAGGTCGCCGATACGGCCCCAATGGGCGCCGCCATCGACCGAAACCTCCATGGAGGCATCATCCGGATCGATCCGCACGGTGCCGGGAACGCTGAGGGACAGGTCACGCAGTGGGTGTGCGCCCTGATTGCGCCAGTTGATGACGAAGACCAGTTGATCGCCGCGGACAAGCCGTGCGGGGCTGGAAAGGGTGCGCCGGGTGCGGCCATTGAGGTCGGTCTGGACCCGCTCGACGAACATCTGCGTGTCCAGCGCGACGCCTTGGCCAGTTCCGGGGCCAGTTCCGGAGCCAGTTCCGGCATGGGCGTGCGGAATGGCGAATGGCGCCATGGTGAGCGCTGCCATATACAGCGTTGGCAGTGCGCGAAATACCGATCGCATGAGTTGCCCGATTCCCCATTCTTACTATCGTCCCTTTACGGACCTAGCAGGGTGACGGCCAATAATTGGTTAACCCGTCATTTGCCGCATCTATCTTACGTTTGACGACCTCCGCATGGCGGTGCAGACGAAAGCGAGCGCGCACGCGCACGCTTGAAGGACAAGAGTTGAACGACAAGACTGGCCCCATGACTCCGCACGAACAGCAGGAAATCAACCGGCGACGCGATCGGTTGCTGGCGTCCATCGCCCTGACGTCAGGCATTGGACTGGTGCTGGCGCTGCCCTTTGCGTTGCGGGCGGGGGCGGAATTCTTCCTGCCGTTGACCGCTGCGCTGGTGATTGCGATCGCGCTGGTGCCGTTTCTGGAGTGGCTGGAGCGGCGCAGCGTGCCATCGGCACTGGCGGCGCTGGTCGCACTGGTCGTCTTTCTGGTCGTCGCCAATACGGCGCTGGTGCTGATCGTCGTACCCGCGACCGACTGGTTCCGCATCCTGCCCGAACGGTTGCCCCATATTCAGGCGAATCTGGCGCCAGTCATCGATTTTTATTCGCAGGCCCAGCGTTTCGTGGACGAGACGGTGCAGATGCTGGCGAGCGGGCCGGTGGCGGCGGCGCAGACCGCAGCGGTGGAGGCGCCCCGCTCCCTGCTCCAGTTGGCAGCAATGTCGGCCCCGTCCGCGATCATTCAGATGGTGTTCGCGGCGCTGATTATCTATTTCTTCCTCGCGGGCTGGACGCGTCTACGCCGCCGCACGATCAACAGTCGGGGCAGTTTTGACGGAGCGCTGGCGGTTGCGCGGGTGATCCAGAATGTGGTTGATGCGACGTCTGCCTATGTCATCACCATTGCGACCATCAACCTGTGCCTGGGGGCGGCGGTGGCGGGGGCGCTGTGGTTGATCGGTATGCCTGCACCGATGATGTGGGGCGGTATCGTCGCGCTGTTGAACTTCATACCCTATTTCGGGCCGATGCTGGCGGCGGTCCTGCTGGGGCTGGGCGGCCTTATGGTGTTCGACGATGTGTGGGTCGCGTTGCTGCCTGCCGCGATTCAGGTCGGATTTCATCTGGTGGAGGCCAATGTGATCACGCCAACGGTGCTGGGACGGCGTTTGACGATGAATCCATTGCTGATTCTGGTGTCGCTGGCCTTTTGGGGTTGGGTATGGGGGACACCGGGTGCGTTGTTGGCGGTGCCGCTGCTGATTATTCTGCAGACCGTCATTTCGGCCGCCGGCACGCCGGATATAGCGGGTTTCCTGTTTGAACAGGGAACGTTGACCTCTTCGCCGCGTCGAGAAAATGACGATAATGAAGAAAGTGGCGTTACAGAAGGTTGACAGGAAAGGCTGCCCGGCATAGTGGCCGCTCCACACCGAACGCGGGTGTAGCTCAGTTGGTTAGAGCGCCGGCCTGTCACGCCGGAGGTCGCGGGTTCGAGTCCCGTCACTCGCGCCACTTTTCAATGACTTATAGTTGAAAAGTGGCGCTCCCGCCCAGATCGGTGCCTTCCAGTCATCGTCAATATCATGGGCCGGCAATCATCGAAATGATGATCGTTCGTGATGATTTCAGGGGTCGCTGCATCAGGCATGATAGTGTCGAATGCGCGCGTTTCCTGTCTTCGTCGATATGCCGCACTCGCAAGTCTGATTTGCCTTTGCGGGATTGGCCCTCGGCTGGACCCGCGAAATGGACGGGCTGGCGCAGCACGCTTCTGCGGGTCCGGGGCATATGCAGAGGGATCGGGCGCGAAGGCCCCCAGCAGAGATTGCCGACATAATAGATGAAAATGCCAAAATTATTCTCGTCCGCCGCGTGCGACATGGCGATCGACCTCGGAACGGTGAACACGGTCATCTATGTGCGTGAACGGGGGATTGTTCTCAACGAACCGTCCGTCATCGCCATCGAGACACAACGCGGTGTTCGTCGCGTCAAGGTCGTGGGCAATGAAGCCAAGCTGATGATGGGCAAGACCCCCGCCAATATTCAGGCGATCAGGCCTTTGCGGGACGGCGTCATCGCCGACATCGATGTCGCCGAACAGATGATCAAGCATTTCGTCGACAAGGCTTTGGATGGCAAGCGATGGGGGCGACGCCATCAGGTCGTGATCTGTGTCCCGTCCGGTTCGACGATGGTGGAGCGCCGCGCGTTGCGCGATGCGGCGACCAATGCCGGGGCCTATCAGGTGCAGCTTATCGAAGAACCCATGGCGGCAGCGATCGGTGCGGGCTTGCCCGTCACAGAGCCACGCGGGGCCATGGTGGTCGATATTGGCGGCGGCACGACTGAGGTTGCCGTGCTTTCGCTAAGGGGTATCGCTTACAGCAATTCTGCGCGGGTCGGCGGCGACAAACTGGATGATGCGATTTCCTCCCATATTCGCCGTGTTCATAATCTGATGATCGGCGAAGCGACGGCGGAACGGGTCAAATGTGCGATCGGCGCGGCAACCTCGCCGGAGGGTGAAGAGCGACGGATCACGGTCAAGGGGCGGGATCTGGTCAATGGTCGCCCATCCGAACTGAGCATCGGCGAAGGCGAAATAGCCGAGGCGCTGTCCGAACCGGTCGGTCACATCCTGATGGCCGTCATGGCCGCGCTTGAACAGACGGCGCCAGAGCTGTCCTCTGACATTATCGATGAGGGGATCACGCTGACCGGTGGTGGAGCCTTGCTCCAGCGGCTGGATGAAGCGCTGTCGATCGCAACCGGCCTGCCTGTGAAGGTCGCGCAGGACCCTCTTACCTGTGTGGCGATGGGCGCTGGAAAGGCACTGGAAGACTCCGCTTATGACGGCGTCCTGACCATTTCCTGATTGGTACGGCGATCGGTGCGATGCGCGCCGACCGCCGCTGTTCCTAAATCTCGCCGCCTGTAACGGGTGGCGCGACCGGTTCGCTTGCCAGCCAGCGATAAGCGCCGCCGGCCACCAGTGCGCCGGCGATGGGCGCCAGCCAGAACAGCCAAAGCTGTTGCAGGGCCATTCCGCCGACCAGCAGGGCCGGGCCTGTGCTGCGCGCCGGATTGACCGACGTGTTGGTGACGGGAATGCTGATGAGATGGATCAGCGTCAGCCCCAGCCCGATCGCAATCGGGGCAAAGCCGGATGGTGCGCGCGTGTCGGTCGACCCCATGATGATCATCAGGAAACCGAAGGTCAGGACGAACTCGATAATCAGCGCCGATGTCATGGAATATCCACCCGGTGACATGGTGCCAAAGCCATTCACGGCCAGGCCATTGCCCATCAGCGCGAAGCCCGGTTGCCCGCTGGCGATCTGTAGAAGGATGAATGCGGCAATCACGGCGCCGACCAGTTGGGCGATGATATAAGGGGCGATATCCCGCGCAGGAAAGCGTCCGCCCGACCAAAGACCGATCGTGACCGCCGGGTTGAGGTGGCAGCCGGAAATATGGCCGACCGAATAGGCCATGGTCAGCACGGTCAGGCCAAAGGCCAGGCTGACGCCCAACAGGCCAATCCCGACTTCGGGGAAAGCGGCCGCCAGTACCGCGCTGCCACACCCCCCGAATACCAGCCAGAATGTGCCGAACGCTTCAGCAAATAGTCTCTTGCTCAACGAACTCATATCATCCTCCTCCTCTTTATGATTCAGGTAGATAGGTAGCATACATCCCATCGCGTGGAATGTATGGGCTATGGCTGGATGCGCTGGAAAGACATGGGGAGGGCGCAGGCAGGTGCGCCGAACAAGGGGCTGGCACTGATTGGCACGAGCACATGGATTGGCCCTCCCGGTCGCAGGCGGACGCCGGGCTTCGATAAGCCGTTACGCCTCGCTAACGATCCGTGGGATACAGGGCAGGAGAGGGGATGTCATCCCCTATCGGCGCCAGCGGCCGGTTTCCATCCAGGCGAGCAACTGTCGCAGCGGCAAGATCCAGATCCAGATCACGCCCAGAAAAACATAGACCAGCACCTGAAGCAGCATGGGCAGGCTACCGATAAGGCCCGACAGGCTGCCTACCAGTACGGCCCAGGCGGTTATCAGGACCATGATCGTCAACATGCCCACGGGCTTGCGCCAGCTTGGCTGAAAGGGCGGTCGTTCCTGTCGGTTCATGCCTCTGGCCCTTCGATCACTTCGCTTTCCGTGAGGATGGCGTGGAGCGGCAGATCCCAGAGATCGGCTGGCAATGCATCATGCTCCTGTATGGACCAGGCGAGGCCGATCCGTAGCGCATCGGGATAGCGGGCAAAGGCGCGATCATAATAGCCGCCGCCCTGGCCCAGCCGATTCATCGCCCGGTCAAAGCCGAGCAACGGGGCGATGATGACATCGGGCGTCACGGGCGGGCCGTCCGGTTCGGGATGGCTGGTGCCGTAGAGGCCGGGGAACAATTGATCCTCCGCCCGCCACTCCAGAAAATCCATGCTGCCGAGGCGATCGAGCACGCGAGGCAGGGCGATCGTCTTGCCCATGGCTGCGAGTTGCCCGGCAAGCCGCAGAGCGGGCGCTTCGTCATCGAGCGGCATATAGAGCGCGACCGCGCGGGCGGATTCGATGCGACGAGCAAGGGGGGAGGGCAGCACCTTGAACGCAAGGCGATGGGCGAGCGGATCGAGCGTAGCGACGAAATCGCGGCGCTTTTGGCGCGCGATGGTCCGCAGCGCGACCTTGTCAGGCGTGTCGAACGGCCCGTGCGTGTCGGAGTCAGTATCGTCGTTCATGCTGGCTCATCGTTCATGCTGGCCGTCCCCTGTGTGTGAAAGATGGGGGAAAGAGAAAGGGGCGGGGTGGCGGGACCGCCTTGGCCGTGTGCTGGAAAATCCTCTGACGCCTCAACGTCAGGTGGGGACCATGTAAGTCGGGCCAAGACCCGGTCAGGGACAGCCCCCTTGGATGTGATTATCGCCTCAGGGATGTTCGCTAAAGCTCGTACCAGGCAGTGCCCGCCGACGCCAATCTAGGAGGCCGCGGGCGTTCCGGCAAGTCTTTGCGTCACGCTTTCGATACGACGGGCCAAAGCCTCTATCGCGCGGGCTGCCGGTTCCTCGTCGCTGTCGATGTCGAGCCGGGCCTGTCGCCCCGCGACTTCGCGCTTCAGGTCGTTGACTTCGTCGGCCAAAAACAGCGCGGCGAACAACAGTGTCCGTACTTCTGTAAGGCCCGGCGCGCCCTGCACGGCCACTTTTGCCTTGGCTTCGATCAGATTGGCAAGATGCGCGAGATGCGCTTCCTCACCATCGCGGCAAGTGATCGCATATTGGCGGCCGGCAATATGAAGGGTGGTTTCAGCCATTTGCCGATTCTCTGGAGCCTGCCTTCAGGTCCGCGATCAGCAGGTCGAGCGATTGAAGCGCGGCGCGCGCGCCCGCCGTCGCCGCTGGAGAGGCGATTGGGGTGGAGGGGGTGGGCGAT
The DNA here is from genome assembly GCF_037154075.1 of Sphingobium aromaticiconvertens. Taxonomy (NCBI): domain Bacteria; kingdom Pseudomonadati; phylum Pseudomonadota; class Alphaproteobacteria; order Sphingomonadales; family Sphingobiaceae; genus Sphingobium; species Sphingobium aromaticiconvertens. Next base: position 3,544,970 of record NZ_JBANRJ010000001.1, on the reverse strand, counting down.
TCGGACGTGGGTGTCGTTGCCGCCACCTGCTCAAGCCGGGCGATCGCCCGTTCGAGCGATCCGATCGCCTGCATCATGCGGTCGCTTGCCATGTAATAGGGCATAGCGAAACTTTGGGCCGTGCAAAAGCCATGCTTATGTCGATTCATCCCGCGATCGGTGCCGCAGGCCCCGGTGACTGCAACTGATCGCTGATATATGCCGCATTGCAGCAACCGAAAGGGTTGACGCGGTTGACGCCTTGGCCACGAGACGACAAAGGAGGCCCGACCCGACTCGCCCGTTAACAATGGCCGACAAATCAGACACAGGAAGACGCCCAGCCTGATGACCGTATCCCAATCGCTGCTCGCCAACGCCATTCGTGCGCTTTCGATGGACGCCGTGCAAGCCGCTAATAGCGGGCATCCGGGTATGCCGATGGGCATGGCGGACGTGGCGACGGTGCTGTTTGGCGACTATCTGAAATTCGATCCCAGCCAGCCCAAATGGGCCGACCGCGATCGTTTCGTCCTGTCGGCGGGGCATGGGTCGATGTTGATCTATAGCCTGCTGCACCTGACCGGCTATGCGCGGCCGACGATCGAGGATATTCGCAATTTCCGCCAGCTGGGCAGCCCCTGCGCCGGCCATCCTGAAAATTTTGAGCTGGAAGGCATTGAAGCCACGACCGGCCCGCTGGGATCGGGGCTGGCGACGGCGGTTGGCATGGCCATTGCGGAGCGACACCTGAATGCGGGATTCGGCGACGATCTGGTCGATCACCGTACCTGGGTGGTCGCGGGTGACGGGTGCCTGATGGAAGGCATCAACCATGAAGCGATCGGCCTTGCCGGTCATCTGAACTTGGGCCGCCTGATCGTGCTGTGGGACGATAACAAGATCACGATCGACGGCGCGGTGTCGCTGTCGAGTAATGAGGATATTCCCGCGCGTTATCGCGCCACCGGCTGGCATGTGGTGTTGTGCGATGGTCATAATCCCGACGATGTGCGCCGCGCCCTTGACGAAGCGATCGCCGATCCGCGTCCTTCGCTGGTCGCCTGCGCCACCAAGATCGGTTACGGATCGCCCAACAAGGGCGGCACCTCCGGCGTCCACGGATCACCGCTGGGCACCGACGAAGTCGCTGCTGCCCGCACTTTCCTGGGCTGGGACGCGGCGCCGTTCGAAATTCCCGCAGAGGTCGCCGACGCCTGGCGCGCGATTGGATCGCGGGGCAAGGCTGTTCGTGCGGCATGGGAAGACAAGCTGGCAAGCCATTCGGACAAGGCGGAATTTGAGCGGCGGATGGCGGGCGAACTGCCTGCCGACTTCTCGCTGGAAGCCTATATCGACGGGCTGATCGCCAATCCGCAGAAGGTCGCGACCCGCAAGGCGAGCGAACTGGCGCTGGGCGCGATCAACGATCTGTTGCCTGAAACGCTGGGCGGATCGGCGGATCTTACCGGCTCCAACAATACCAAGACCAAGTCGACCGGGCCGTTGACGAGGGACGATTATTCGGGCCGCTATGTCTATTATGGCATCCGCGAATTCGGCATGGCCTGCGCGATGAACGGCATGGCGTTGCATGGCGGAGTCATCCCTTATGGCGGCACCTTCCTGGTCTTTTCCGACTATATGCGCGGCGGTCTTCGTCTGGCGGCGCTCCAGCAGACCCGCTCGATCTTCGTACTCACGCATGACTCGATCGGTCTGGGCGAGGATGGCCCGACCCATCAGCCTATCGAGCATGTCATGTCGCTGCGCATGATCCCCAATATGAATGTCTATCGTCCGGCCGACATTGTCGAGACGGCGGAATGCTGGGAGCTGGCGCTGAAGGATGCGACCGGCCCGTCGGTGTTGGCGCTGACCCGTCAGAACCTGCCGCAGCTTCGTACCGAAAAGAGCGAAAATCTGTGCGCCAAGGGCGCCTATCTGCTGCGCGGGGCGAAGGCCGAGCGCAAGGTTGTGCTGATCGCTACCGGGTCCGAGGTGGAGATCGCCGTCGCGACCGCTGATGCACTGGAAGCGGACGGGATCGGCGCCGACGTCGTGTCGATGCCCAGTTGGGCGCATTTCGAGGCGCAGCCGCAAGCCTATAAAGATGCGCTGTTGCCCCATCATGTGCTGCGCGTGTCGATCGAGGCGGGCACGACATTCGGCTGGGAGCGCTATACCGGTATCGCTGGACTGCGCTTTGGCATTGACGGCTTTGGTGCCTCGGCCCCGGCCGAGGATCTTTACGACCATTTCGGCCTGACGGCCGCAAAAATCGCGCCCCAGGTCAAGGCGGCGCTTAACAACTGATCTTCATTTTTATCGGGAGGCTATTGCAGTGGCAGTCAAGGTAGCAATTAACGGTTTCGGACGTATCGGTCGGCTGGTGGCGCGTGCAATTTTGCAGCGTGACGATCATGATCTGGAACTGGTCAGCATCAACGATCTTGGCGATGCCAAGTCCAACGCGCTGCTGTTCAAGCGCGACAGCGTCCACGGCGCTTTTCCCGGCGAAGTGTCGGTCGATGGCAACGACCTGATCGTCAATGGCAAGCGCATTGCCGTCACCGCCGAGCGTGACCCTGCCAACCTGCCGCACGCCGCGCAGGGTGTGGAGATCGCGCTGGAATGCACCGGCTTCTTCGCCGACAAGGAAAGCGCGTCCAAGCATCTGACCGCGGGTGCCAAGCGCGTCGTCATCTCTGCGCCTGCCAAGGGCGTGGACCGCACGGTCGTGTTCGGCGTCAACCATGACGCGCTGACCGCCGACGACATCGTCATTTCCAACGCATCATGCACCACCAACTGTCTGGCGCCGATCGCCAAGGTGCTGAACGACGCCATCGGCATCGAGCGTGGCTTGATGACCACGGTTCACAGCTATACCAACGATCAGAAGATCCTGGACCAGATCCACTCGGACCCGCGCCGCGCTCGCGCTGCTGCCATGTCGATGATCCCCACCACCACCGGCGCCGCCCGCGCCGTGGGCGAGGTTCTGCCCGAACTGAAGGGCAAGCTGGACGGCTCGTCGATCCGCGTGCCGACCCCGGACGTTTCGGTTGTCGACCTGACCTTCACGCCTTCGCGCGACACGACCGTCGAGGAAGTGAACGCCGCGCTCAAGGCGGCTGCCGAAAGCGGTCCGCTCAAGGGCGTGCTGGAATATGTGACCGATCCGCTCGTCTCGATCGACTTCATGGGCAACCCGCACAGCTCGTCGGTGGACAGCCTGGAAACGGCCGTGATCGAGGGCAAGCTGGTCCGCGTGCTCAGCTGGTACGACAATGAATGGGGCTTCTCCAACCGCATGGTCGACACGACCGGCGTGGTTGCGGGCCTGTTGTAAGTCTTTTTCCGCCGCCGGTCCCATCGACCGGCGGCGGTTTTCTAGAATATGGGTTTTACGCGATTTCCGAGTCATCAGACGATTTCGTCTGATTAGAAATCGCTCTGCGGGGAAAAAGCGCGTGGCCAAGCCATTCAAGACGCTCGATGACATGGGTGACATTTCCGGCAAGGCCGTGCTGGTCCGTGAGGATCTGAACGTGCCGATGCAGGATGGGTCCGTGACCGATGACACCCGGCTGCGCGCGGCGATGCCGACCATATTGGAACTGGCCGATCGCGGCGCCAAGGTGCTGGTCCTCGCGCATTTCGGACGGCCCAAGGGGCAGAAGAACCCGGACCTGTCCTTGAGCCGGATCACCCGCCCGCTGTCCGCCGTGCTGGGCCGGGAAGTGCAGTTCATCCCTGATTGCCAGGGTGAGGCCGCGATCGACGGCATCGCTGTCATGCGTCCGGGCGACATCGCGATCCTGGAAAATACCCGCTTCCACGCTGGCGAGGAAAAAAATGATCCCGCGCTGGTCGAGGCGATGGCCGCGATCGCCGATCTCTACGTGAACGACGCCTTTTCCGCTGCGCACCGCGCCCATGCCTCGACCGAGGGGCTGGCGCACAAGCTGCCCGCCTTTGCTGGTCGGTCGATGGAAAAGGAACTGGACGCGCTGGAAGCGGCGCTGGGCAAGCCCCAGCCTCCGGTCGCGGCGGTTGTTGGCGGCGCGAAAGTGTCGACCAAGCTCGACGTTCTCAACAATCTGGTGGCGAAGGTCGACCATCTGATCATCGGTGGCGGCATGGCCAACACCTTTCTGCACGCGCGCGGCGTCGATGTCGGCAAGTCGCTGTGCGAGAAGGATCTGGCCGCGACGGCCGAGGCGATATTGGACAAGGCCGACGAGGCTGGATGCACCATCCACCTGCCCTATGATGTGGTGGTGGCGAAGGAGTTCGCGGCCAATCCGCCATCGGTGCGGATATGCAACGTGCATGAGGTTGCCGCGGACGAGATGATCCTGGACGTCGGCCCAGCCGCTGTGGAAGCGCTGGGCGATGCGATCAAAAATTGCCGGACGCTGGTGTGGAACGGGCCGCTGGGCGCGTTCGAGATTGCGCCGTTCGATACCGCCACCGTTGCGCTGGCCCGGATCGCGGCGGCGCTGACCAAGGACGGTAGCCTGGTGTCGGTCGCCGGTGGCGGCGATACCGTCGCAGCGCTGAACCATGCGGGCGTGGCGAGCGACTTCACCTTCGTTTCGACGGCGGGCGGCGCGTTTCTTGAGTGGATGGAAGGCAAGGAATTGCCCGGTGTCCACGCATTGATGGGCTGAACGGCACCCCGGAGTTTTTCCGTCGCCCGCGCGGCGACACAACCAACAGAGCCAGTCGTCGGCTCGACGACACACCCAATAGAGAAAGTATGTGCAGATGCTGGATCAGAACATGATGGCGAAGATCGCCAACGGCCAGGGCTTTATCGCGGCGCTGGATCAAAGCGGCGGGTCGACGCCCAAGGCACTCAAGGGCTATGGCGTCGAGGAAGATGCGTGGAACAGCGACGAAGAGATGTTTGGCCTGATCCATGACATGCGTAGCCGGGTCATCACCTCGCCCTGCTTCAACGGCGAAAAGGTGCTGGGCGCGATCCTGTTCGAGCGGACGATGGACGGGCAGGCGGGCGGCAAGTCCGTGCCGCAGGCGCTGATCGAGCGTGGCGTCGTTCCCTTCATCAAGATCGACAAGGGTCTGGAAGACGAAGCCAATGGCGTTCAGATGATGAAGCCGATGCCGGATCTGGACGTGCTGCTCAAGCGCTCCAAGGCGCTGGGCGTGTTCGGCACCAAGGAGCGTTCGGTCATCAATCTGGCCAACCGCGAGGGCATCGCCGCCGTGGTCAAGCAGCAGTTCGAGATTGGTAGCCAAGTTCTCGCTGCGGGCCTGATGCCGATCATCGAGCCGGAAGTGAACATCAAGAGCGCCGAGCGTGCCGAGGCTGACCAGATTCTGCTGGAAGAAATCCTGAAGAATCTGGATGCGATGCCGGGTGACGAGAAGGTGATGCTGAAGCTGTCGCTTCCCGCCAAGGCTGGTCTGTTCGATCCGCTGGTCGATCATCCGCGCGTGCTGCGCGTGGTGGCGCTGTCGGGCGGTTTCGCGCGGCCCGAGGCCTGCGTCGAACTGGCGAAGAACCGGGGCATCATTGCCAGCTTCAGCCGTGCGCTGTTGCAGGATTTGCGTCATCAGATGAGCGAAGACGAGTTTAACGGCTCGCTGGGCGGCGCGATCGACGAGATCCACGGCGCCTCGACCGTCAAGGCGTGATCGCCTGATATGCAGGGTAGCCGGGCATGGGCCGCGACCTGGATGGTCCTGGCCCTGCTCGGCGCGCTGCTTCCCCTGACCGCGTTCCTGCCTTGGCTGGCCGCGAACGGACTGGATGTGCCGCGTTTCGTCGCGGATCTGTTCGTCAATCCGGTCAGCAGCTTCTTTGCGCTCGACGTGATGATTTCGGCGGTCGTGCTGACCGCCTTCATCATCATGCAGGGGCGTCGCGATGGCGTCCGGCCCCTCTGGCTGCCGATTGCTGCGACCTTCCTGCTTGGCATGTCCTGTGGCCTGCCGCTGTTTCTGGCGTTGCGCGAGCGGGCGCTGGTCCAGCGGGCTGCTTTGCGGTAGAGCGCGGGCATGACCGACTTTACCGATGAAGAACTGGCGCTCGACCCGCATTTCGCCGACCGCTTCGATGCGGGCTTCCGCCCGGCCTGCAAGCTGTACCTGATTTCGCCGCCGACGATCGACGCGGGTTTCGCCGATACCCTCATCGCGGCGCTGGACGGCGGGCCGGTGGCGGCGTTCCAGTTGCGTTTGAAGGGCATGGACGACCATGCGATTTTCGCGCTGGCAGAGCCTTTGCAGCGCATCTGCGCCGAGCGAGAGGTCGCCTTCATCATCAACGACAGCATCGGCCTTGCCAAGCGTCTGGGCGCTGACGGCGTGCATCTGGGGCAGGAGGATGGCGATCCGCGTGAGGCGCGTCGGGTGCTGGGGCCAAAGGTGCAGATCGGCGTGACCTGCCATGACAGTCGCCATCTGGCGATGGAAGCGGGGGAAGCCGGAGCCGATTATGTGGCGTTCGGCGCGTTCTACCCCACCACGACCAAGGAAACGACGCATCGGCCCGATCCTTCGATCCTGGGGTGGTGGACCACCTTGTTCGAACTGCCCTGCGTGGCGATTGGCGGCATCACGGCGCAGAACGCCGCGCCGCTGGTGGAGGCGCGGGCTGATTTCCTGGCGGTCAGCGGCGCAGTGTGGAACCATCCGGATGGGTCGGGCGCGGGGGTTGCAGCTTTTGAGGCGGTATTGCCGGCCTAGGGCTTGGCGGGTTTGGTGTGGCCCGTGTGAGTGTGATGCCTGACCCGCTCAGGCTGCGACTTTGATCCTGCTCATCATATCGCCTTCGTCGGGACGTAGCGTCAGCACGGACACGCCGGAGGCTGTAATGGCGACGGTGTGCTCGAACTGTGCGGAAAGCGAGCCGTCTTTCGTCACGACGGTCCAGCCATCAGCCTCGGTTCGCACACTCCGCCGCCCACGATTGAGCATCGGCTCGATCGTGAAAACCATGCCTTCACGCAGGGCAAGGCCAGTTCCCGGTTTTCCGAAATGAAGAACCTGCGGTTCCTCATGCATCTCCCGACCGATGCCGTGACCGCAATATTCACGCACTACGGAATAGCCATGTCGCTTGGCATGGCGCTCAATCGCCCAGCCGATGTCACCCAGCCGCGCGCCCGGGCGAACCGTCCGGATGCCCATCCACAGGGCTTCGTAGCTGGTCTGGACCAGCCTTCTGGCTGCGGGACTGACATTTCCCACGCAATAGGTTTTGCTGGAGTCCGCGATATAACCGTTCTTCTCAAGTGTGATGTCGAGATTGACGATATCGCCATCCCTAAGCACCTCTGATTGCGATGGAACACCATGGCAAACCACGTCGTTGACCGAAGAATTCAGCACAAAGCCATAGCCATATTGGCCCTTGCTTGCGGGGCGCGCCTGTAGATCGTCAACGATGAAACGCTCGACCATTTCATCAATCTGAAGCGTCGACATGCCCGCGAGCGAGGTTCGATCCAGCAATCCGAACACGGACGCCAGCAACCGACCGGATTCGGCCAGCAATGCCAGTTCCTCAGGCTGCTTCGTCATGTTTCACGATGGCCAGTGGTTGAACCGAAACGCCCGCGGAATTCAGCTCGCGCTTGATGATCTCGGCGAAACTGAGGGTCGGATTGATCTCGCATAACATGCCGACCTTGATCCAATAGGCGGCCTGCGCATTGATCGAGCGGAACGATACCTTGCTCGCTCTGCGCACCTGAACGTGCAGATCATCCTCTATGTTCACAATACCCATTGGGGTCTCCATATACGATTCGTATATGAAACGTATATGTTTTGTATGCAGGAAAGCCAAGGGCAGCTTTTCCCGATCTTGCGCGTTCTTGCCCGACAATAGTGGGAGAGAGCAGCTTGCGTCATTCATCGGTCTTCATCGCCGCCGTGCTGCTGTGCGGCGCGTGCAATGTTGCGGTTACGGACGGCGACAGGAGTGCGGCGCAGACGACAAATACAGCGACTCCGGCACCGAGCGCGTCCGCAACCGCCGATCCGTTCGCCTTCACCGTGATGCCGGAGCCGGGCGGGTCAGCCTTCAAACCCGAATCCTTTCTTCAGGCGCAGGTGGCTTTGGATCGGGCTGGCTTTTCGCCCGGTGTGGTCGACGGGAAGGCGGGCATGTCTTTCACGGCGGCGCTCAAGGGGTTTCAGGCCGCGAAGGGATTGCCCGAGACGGGCGACTATGACTCCAGAACGGCGGATGCCCTGTTGAAAGGGCAGGCTCGGCGGGACGTGCCGCCGACCACATGGTTGGTGCGCGTGCCCGACGGGTTCGCGCAGGGGCCGTATTTCGCCTTGCCCAAGGGGTTGAACGAACAGGCCAAATTGCCCGCCCTTGGTTATCGCAATCTGTTGGAAAAACTGGCCGAGCGCTTTCATACGACGCCGGAAGCTCTGGTGGCGATGAATGCGAAGGGCGCGAAGGTCGGGCCGGGGGCGATCATCCGCGTGCCCGCCATTCCCAATCAACCGGTGGCGAGGATCGAGGGGGATGAGAGCGGTTGGGGCACGACACTGGCCAGCCTGGCGGTCGCGGCGGATCAGCCGCAGGCCGATCATGTCGTGGTGGATAAATCGGAAGGCGTGCTGAAGGCCTTCGACAAGGACAACAGGCTGATCGCGCAATTTCCCGCGACGATGGGGTCGAGCCACGATCCGCTGCCGGTCGGCTCCTGGACGATCAAGGGCGTGAGCCGCAATCCGGTGTTCCATTATAATCCCGACCTGTTCTGGGACTCCTCGTCCAAGGATGAGAAGGCGGTGCTGAAGCCGGGACCGAACGGGCCGGTGGGCATCGTCTGGATAGACTTGTCCAAGGCCCATTATGGCATCCACGGCACGCCCGAACCCAAAACCATCGGCCGTACCGAGAGCCATGGCTGCATCCGCCTGACCAATTGGGACGCGGCGCGGTTGGCGCAGATGGTCAAGTCGGGCGTGAAGGCGGTGTTCCAGTTATGAGGAAATGCCAGCAATGAGGAAATGCCAGCAGTGAGGAAATGGACGTGGGCCGCGCTGGCGCTGCTGCTGTGCGTGGCCTTCGCGCATTTTTGCGTGCGGATCGTGCCTGGCGATGCGCCCGCTGATACGCCGGTGTCTGCCGGTGAAGGCGCTGTTCGGGAGGGGCGGTTGTTGATCCCGGTCGAGGGGGTGCCGCCCAGCGCGCTGGTCGATACGTTCACCCAGGCGCGCGAAAGTGGCGTGCGAACCCATGATGCCATCGACATCATGGCCGCGCGGGGACGGGCGGTGCTGGCCGCTGCCGATGGTCGTATCGAGCGTATTCGCTGGAGCGGGCGCGGTGGGCGGACGATTTACCAACGGTCTGCTGATGACGCGCATGTCTATTATTACGCGCATCTGGACGCCTATGCGCCGGGCCTGAAGGAAGGGCAGGCGGTGCGGCGGGGGCAGCGGCTGGCCACGGTCGGCAGTACGGGCAATGCCGACCCGGCTGGACCGCATCTGCATTTCGAAGTGCATGAGATGGGGGTCGGCGACCCCTGGTATCGCGGGCGGCCGGTCAATCCCTATCCGCTGTTGACGGCGCAGGATTAAGCGGCCCCTTGCTCTCTGGCCCAAGGCGCTATAAAGGCCGCGACCGGCTCTTTTCACCTTTAGATACACAGGCAGGTTCTTCCCATGAAGATCAGCGGCGTCGACATTCGTCCCGGCAACAATATCGAATATGAGGGCGGCCTGTGGCGCGCCGTCAAGATTCAGCACACTCAGCCCGGCAAGGGCGGCGCCTATATGCAGGTGGAACTGAAGAACCTGATCGACGGGCGCAAGAACAATGTCCGTTTCCGCTCCGCCGAAAGCGTCGAGCGCATCCGCCTGGATACGAAGGATTTTCAATATCTCTATGCCGAGGGCGACATGCTCGTCTTCATGGATCAGGAAACCTATGAGCAGATCAATCTGGCCAAGGACCTGATCGGCGATGCCGCCGACTTCCTGCAGGACGGCATGGAAGTGACGCTGGAAATGTATGAGGAGCGGCCAATTTCGGTCCAGCTTCCCGACACGATCGAAGCGACGGTTGTTGAGGCTGACGCGGTGGTCAAGGGCCAGACGGCGTCGGCCAGCTACAAGCCCGCAATCCTCGACAATGGCGTGCGCGTCATGGTGCCGCCGCATATCGTCAGCGGCACGCGCATCGTCGTCGACGTCTATGCCCGCGAATATGTGAAGCGCGCGGAATAAGCGCTGAATAAGCCCCTCTTCAGGGAGGGGAAAGGCTGGGTCGCGACCGCAGGGCGCGTTCCGACCTTGCCTCTGACGTTGCAGGCGATTGCTGCCGCAATCGCACCCACCCCCTTACCCCTCCCTTGAAAGGGAGGGGGGAGATTCGAACATGGCATCCCATTCAGGCCTTCTTACCGTCATGGAGCGCGCCGCCCGCAAGGCCGGGCAGCGCCTGCGTCGCGATTTCGGCGAGGTCGAGCATCTGCAGGTGTCCCGCAAGGGGCCGGCTGACTTTGTGTCCAAGGCTGATCATCAGGCGGAAAAGACGCTGGTCGAGGAATTGCAGCGCGCGCGGCCCGACTGGGGATTTCTGGTCGAGGAGAGTGGCGAGATTGCGGGCGACCCAACCAAGCCGCGCTGGATCATCGATCCGCTCGATGGCACCAGCAACTTCCTGCACGGCATCCCGCACTTCGCCATCTCGATCGCGGTCGAGGAGCCTTTGTACGGGGGCAAGCGCGAAGTGACGACCGGCCTGATCTATCAGCCCGTTACCGACGAAAGCTATTGGGCCGAAAAGAGCCGCGGCGCATGGCGTCACGACCAACGGCTGCGCGTGTCGGCGCGGCGTGACATGGCCGATTGCCTGATCTCTACTGGCGTTCCCTTCATGGGTCATGGCAATTTCGCTGAGTGGACACGCATTTTCGGTGCAGTCGGGCCTTCGGTCGCGGGTATCCGCCGCTTTGGCGCCGCGTCGCTCGATCTCGCCCATGTGGCGTCCGGGCGCTATGATGGTTTCTGGGAAAGCGGCCTTCAGTCCTGGGACGTTGCTGCCGGCATATTGCTGGTGCGCGAAGCGGGCGGGTTCGTTACCGATTTCCGGGGTGGCGACCAGCCGATCGAGCGTAAGGAAGTCATCGCCGGCAATGACGCGATCCACAGCAAATTGCACAAATTGGTGGCCAGCGCTCTCCGCTGATCCTGAGCTGATCTTGGGACGATATTAACTTCGGTCGCCTAGCTGCCCCTCGAAAGGAGGCGCTTTGGCGACATGAGTGGAAAGCCGGAGGATCTGATTCGGCATCGCGTGGCGATGCTCTATGGCAACGCGCTCCCCGGCGCGGCCATGAGCCTGCTGGCGACCATGATCCTTTGCCGCGTGTACTGGGCGATGGCATCGCAGGCGTTCCTGCTCGGTTGGCTCGCCTGTATCTCCATCCTGTTGGCCGTCCGCGTCTTGCTGGCGGTCAGATACAGGCAGGGTGCCGGCTATGGGCAACAGCTACGCTGGGCCTGGGTGGCCACCGGCACGGTCGGCCTGTCCGGCCTGGCCTGGGGGATGGCTGGGTTGGTGCTGGTCGGGGTGGGCACGGACGAAGCGTCGCTGTTTTTCTGCTGCATGGGCCTGGGCGCGGTGCTGACCGTGTCCGGCTATATTGCCTGGTGGCCCGCGCATCTGGCCTTTCATGTGCCGCTTTTCCTGCTGACGGCGGCGGGCTTCTTTCTGACAGGACGGTCGACGGCCCAATGGCTGGCTCTTGCCTGCATTGCGCTCTGCCTGACCTGTGCGTTCATCGGGCATCGGCTGAGTCGGATATTCGGCCGGATCCTCGACATCTCTGCCCGGAGCGAGCGGATGGCGACTGTCCTTGGTGCGCAGGCGCTGGCGCTGGAAGCGGCCAATGCAAAGCTGCGCCATCTGAGCGATACCGATTTCCTGACTGGCCTGTGGAACCGTCGGCGCATGATGGTCGAACTGACGCAGCAGCACGGCCAGCATGGTATCCTGCTGATCGATGTCGATCATTTCAAAGCCTATAATGACGAGCTGGGGCACGCGGCAGGCGATGCCTGTCTGCGGGAAGTCGCGCATGTCGCCGGTCGCGTTGTCGACCGACACGGCGGCACAATAGGCCGCCATGGCGGCGAGGAGTTTCTGGTCCTGCTGCCAGTGGCGAGCGATATGGTTGCTATCGGTGTCGCAGAGGAGTTGCGGCTCGCGATTGCGGCCATCCATGCAGGCGATGGCGTGGCGATCCCGCGTGGCGTCACCGTGAGTATTGGGGTCGCGACCGCCGATAGCGCTGTTGCGGCGTCGCTGCGTCTGGAGGCTGCGGATCGTGCGCTCTACGCCGCGAAGAAGGCGGGGCGCAATCGGGTGATGGCGTTTCGCGGACAGATCACTGTTTCTCACGCAGAAGGCCGGAGTGTGGCGTAACGCTCAAACGGTTCATGGCATTTGTCGAGTGGACAGGGTGGTCTTCCACAAATCACTGGATTTGTTGCGAATCATTCTCAGAACTTGGCCCCTTGCTTCGCATATGCAGCAGGCCTAAAGCGCCCCCAACAATCTTTTCGCCCAGGGGATACCGTTGGTCGATCTTGCCCAATATCTGCCGATCCTGATCTTTCTCGGGGTTGCCTTGCTGCTCTCAAGCGCGTTCGTGTTCCTGCCTATGCTGGTGGGGCGCCTGACTGGGGCGCATAAGCCCGACCCGGCCAAGTTGAGCGAATATGAATGCGGTTTCCCCGCGTTCGAAGAACCGCGCAGTCAGTTCGACGTCCGCTTCTATCTGGTCGCCATCCTCTTCATCATCTTCGATCTTGAGGCGGCGTTCCTGTTTCCGTGGGCGGTTAGCCTCGACCAGATCGGCTGGACCGGCTGGGCGACGATGATGATTTTCATAGCGGAGCTGGTGCTCGGCCTCGTCTATGCGTGGAAGAAGGGAGCACTCGATTGGGAGTAGAACTCACTAGCCCTGCGCCCGGCACCGTGCCCGCGCTGGGAACCCAGCCCGACCAGGACTTCTTCAATGCGCTGAACAATGAAGTCAGTGACAAGGGTTTCCTTGTTACCTCGACCGAGGACCTGTTCACCTGGGCCCGTACCGGTTCGCTGTGGTGGATGACCTTTGGTCTGGCCTGCTGCGCAGTCGAGATGATCCACGTCAACATGCCGCGGTATGACATGGAGCGCTTTGGCGCGGCGCCGCGTGCGTCCCCGCGCCAGTCGGACGTGATGATAGTCGCGGGCACCTTGTGCAACAAGATGGCTCCCGCGTTGCGCAAGGTTTACGACCAGATGTCTGAACCGAAATATGTGATTTCCATGGGCTCGTGCGCGAACGGCGGCGGCTATTATCATTATAGCTACAGCGTCGTGCGTGGGTGCGACCGGATCGTGCCCGTGGACATCTATGTTCCCGGCTGCCCGCCGACTGCCGAAGCGTTGCTCTATGGCGTGATGCAGTTGCAGCGGAAGATTCGCCGCATTGGGACGATTGAGCGCTAAGATGGGTCATTCTGCACCGAAGATCGCGGTCATTGACGGTATCGCCGAGGAAATCGGCGCGCTGTTGGGCGCCATGCTGGTCGAAACCGTCGATCATGCCGATGAACTGAGTTTTACGGTCTTGCGCGATAGCCTGGCCGAAGCGCTGGCGCTGCTGCGCGACCGCGCGCAGTATCAGCAACTGATGGAAATTGCCGGGGTCGATTACCCCGAACGGGCCGAGCGGTTCGAGGTGGTCTATCACCTGCTGTCCGTCACCCGGAACCATCGCATCCGCGTCAAGGTATCGACCGATGAGGATCAGCCGGTCCCCACCGTCACGCACATCTGGCCGGTTGCCGGCTGGCTGGAGCGCGAAGTGTTCGACATGTATGGCGTGATCTTTTCGGGCAACACCGATCTGCGTCGCATCCTGACCGACTATGGGTTCAAGGGCTATCCGCAGCGCAAGGATTTCCCGCTGACAGGCTATGTCGAGCTGCGCTATTCGGAAGAAGCCAAGCGCGTCGTCTATGAGCCGGTGAAGCTGGCGCAGGATTTCCGCAGCTTCGACTTCATGAGCCCGTGGGAAGGCGCGCAATATGTGCTGCCGGGTGACGAGAAGGTCGCTGCGCCAGCGGCTCCGGCCCCCGCGCCGCCGCCTCCACCGCCCGCACCTGCCGCCAAGGTGGAAACGCCCAAGGTGACGGAAAAGCCCGCCGACACCGGTGCCGGTGAACCCGCGAACACCGAAGCCAAGAAGAAATCGCCCGCCAGGCCGAAAAAGGCCGCGGCGGAGACGGATGAAGGCAAGGGCGTGGCCAAACCCGCAGCTGAAAAGCCCAAGCGCAAGCCTGCCGCCCCCAAAAAGGCGCCGAAAGAGAATGGGGGTGACGCCTGATGTCCAACTATCTCGACGAAATGGAGCATCGCACCGACGCGGCCGATCCGACGCTGGGTGATACCGAAATCCAGAATTACACGATCAACTTCGGTCCGCAGCACCCCGCGGCGCATGGCGTTTTGCGCCTCGTCATGGAACTGGACGGCGAAATCGTGGAGCGCTGCGATCCGCATGTCGGCCTGCTCCATCGCGGTACCGAAAAGCTGATCGAGTATAAGACCTATCTTCAGGCGTTGCCCTATTTCGACCGGCTGGACTATTGTTCGCCGCTCGGCATGGAGCATAGCTATGTGCTGGCGATCGAGAAGCTGCTCGATCTGGAAGTGCCGTTGCGCGCGCAGTATTTGCGCGTGTTCTTCGCTGAACTGACCCGTATCTGCAATCACATGCTGAACCTGGGGTCGCATGTCATGGACGTTGGCGCGATGACGCCGAACCTGTGGATGTTCGAAATTCGCGAGGATTGCCTCAACTTCTTCGAGCGGGCCTCGGGTGCGCGTATGCACAGCGCCTATTTCCGGCCCGGCGGCGTGCATCAGGATGTGCCACTCAAGCTGCTCACCGACATTGGTGACTGGCTCGACACGCGCTTGCCGCGCTTGTTCGAGGATGCGATTTCGCTGGTCGCGGACAATCGCATCTTCAAGCAGCGCAATGTCGACATCGCCATCGTCAGTAAGGAAGACGCGCTAAAATGGGGCTTTTCAGGGCCAATGATCCGTGGTTCGGGCATCCCCTGGGATCTCCGCAAGTCGCAGCCCTATGACGTTTATGACCGGATGGAGTTCGACGTGCCCGTCGGTACCCGGTTCGACTGCTACGACCGTTTCATGGTGCGTGTGGAGGAGGTCCGTCAGTCCGCGCGGATTATGAAGCAGTGCCTCAACGAGATGCCCGAAGGGCCGATCGCCAGCTTTGACCGCAAGGTGGTGCCGCCCAAACGCGGCGAGATGAAGCGCTCGATGGAAGCGCTCATTCACCATTTCAAACTCTATACCGAGGGCTTCCATGTGCCTGCAGGCGAGGTCTATGTCGCGACCGAAAGTCCCAAGGGCGAGTTCGGCGTCTATCTGGTCAGCGACGGGTCGAACAAACCCTATCGCTGCAAGATTCGCCCGACCGCCTTCTCACACCTGCAAGCCATGGACTTCATGTTGAAGGGCCACATGCTCGCCGATACAACCGCTGTACTGGGCGCGATGGATATCGTGTTCGGAGAATGTGACCGCTAATGGCTGACGCAATTCATATCCCCGACGAAGCCGAAACCCGTGCGCGTTGGGGCGCGTTCGCGTGGACGCCCGAAAATGCCGAGCAGGCGAAAGTTGTGATCGGTCGTTATCCGCCCGGTCGCCAGCAGTCGGCGGTGATGCCGTTGCTCGATCTCGCCCAGCGGCAGGTCGGCGCGGAGACGCAGACGCAAGGCTGGCTGCCGGTGCCGGTGATGGAGTTTATCGGCGACCAGCTCGATATGCCCTATATGCGCGTATATGAAGTCGCGACCTTTTACACCATGTATAACCTCGCGCCGGTGGGCCGTTATCATGTGCAGGTGTGCGGTACGACGCCCTGCATGTTGCGCGGGTCAGACGATGTGTTTTCGGCGTGCAAGAATAAGGGGCTGGTTAAGGGCGGGACGACGCCGGATGGCCTGTTTACCCTGACCGAAGTCGAATGTCTGGGGGCCTGCGCCAACGCGCCGATGGTCCAGATCAACGACGATAATTTCGAAGACCTGACCTATGACAGCATGAGCGCGATCCTGGAGGATTTGGCGACCGGCAAGCAGCCCAAGATCGGACCGCAGATTGATCGGCAGACGAGCTGTCCCGAAGGTGGCCCGACCACGCTGAAAGAGATGGTCACGGAAAACCACGACTATCGCGGCCAATGGGGAGGAGCACGGGCATGACCGACGCACCCGCACAGGCTTCGTTCGTTGGCCCGCTGGCTGACAAGGATCGCATCTTCACCAACGTCCATGGCTTTCAGGACTGGGGCGTGGACGCCGCTTGTCTGCGTGGCGACTGGGATAATACCAAGGCGCTGCTGGCGCTGGGCCAGGACACGATCATCGACAGGATGAAGGCGTCCGGCCTGCGTGGCCGTGGTGGCGCGGGCTTCCCGACCGGCATGAAGTGGAGCTTCATGCCCAAGGAAAGCAAGGATGGCCGTCCGAGCTTCCTGGTTATCAACGCCGACGAATCCGAGCCGGGGTCTTGCAAGGACCGTGAGATCATCCGCCATGATCCCCATAAGCTGATCGAGGGTGCGCTGGTCGCCGGTTTCGCGATGCGCGCGCGGGCCGCGTACATCTATATTCGCGGCGAGTTCATCTATGAGGCGAAGGTCCTCTTCGCCGCCGTCGAGCAGGCCTATGCCAAGGGTTTCATCGGCAAAAATGCCTGCGGCTCCGGCTATGATTTCGACGTGTTCGTCCATCGCGGCGCGGGCGCCTATATCTGCGGCGAGGAAACCGCGCAGATCGAGAGCCTGGAAGGCAAGAAGGGCCAGCCACGCCTGAAGCCGCCTTTCCCGGCAGGTGCGGGCCTCTATGGCTGCCCGACGACGGTGAACAACGTAGAGAGCATCGCGGTCGCGCCGACGATCCTGCGGCGCGGGCCGGAATGGTTTGCGGGCATCGGTCGTCCGGGTAATGTCGGCACCAAGCTGTTCCAGATCAGCGGCCATGTGAACAAGCCCTGCGTCGTTGAAGAGGCGATGGGCATTCCGTTCAAGGAACTGATCGACCGGCATTGCGGGGGCATTCGCGGCGGCTGGGACAATCTGCTCGCGGTGATTCCGGGCGGTTCCTCGGTGCCGCTGGTGCCTGCGCGGGAGATTATGGACGCGCCGATGGATTTTGACGGGTTGAAGGCGCTCGGTTCCGGCCTTGGCACCGCGGCCGTCATTGTCATGGACAAATCTACCGACATCGTCCGCGCCATTTCGCGCCTGTCCTACTTCTACAAGCATGAAAGCTGCGGTCAGTGCACGCCGTGCCGCGAAGGCACAGGCTGGATGTGGCGCGTGATGGAACGGCTGCGCTCGGGCGAAGCGGACATCCGCGAGATCGACATGTTGCAGGAAGTGACCAAGCAGGTCGAAGGTCACACCATCTGCGCGCTGGGCGACGCGGCGGCCTGGCCGATCCAGGGCCTGATCAAGCATTTCCGCCCCGAAATCGAGCGGCGGATCAATGAGCGTGGCGCCCCCGTGATGGAGGCTGCGGAGTAATCATGCCTAAAGTAACCGTCGACGGCGTAGAACTGGAAGTCCCGCAGGGCGCTACCGTCCTTCAGGCGTGCGAACTGGCCGGGAAGGAAATCCCGCGCTTCTGCTATCATGAGCGGCTGAGCATTGCGGGCAATTGCCGTATGTGCCTGGTCGAGGTGAAGCCCGGGCCGCCCAAGCCGCAGGCAAGCTGCGCGCTGCCCGCTGCCGAGGGGCAGGACATTCGCACCGACAGCCAGATGGTCAAGAAGGCGCGCGAAGGGGTGATGGAGTTTTTGCTCATCAACCATCCGCTCGACTGCCCGATCTGCGATCAGGGCGGCGAATGCGATCTTCAGGACCAGTCGGTGGCCTATGGCCGCGGCGCGTCGCGCTATGACGAGAATAAGCGCGCCGTTACCGAAAAGAATATGGGTCCGATCGTCAAGACGGTGATGACCCGCTGCATCCAGTGCACCCGTTGCGTGCGCTTTGCCGAGGAAGTCGCGGGCGTGCCGGAAATCGGCGCGATCGGACGTGGCGAGAATATGCAGATCACCACCTATCTCGAAAAGGCCGCCAAGAGCGAATTGTCGGGCAATGTGGTCGACCTGTGCCCGGTCGGTGCGCTGACGTCGAAGCCTTACGCATTCGAGGCGCGTCCGTGGGAACTCAAATATACCCATGCGATCGACGTGATGGATGCGCTGGGCACCAATATCCGCCTCGACAGTCGGGGCCGTCAGGTGCTACGCGCCGTGCCGCGTATCAATGACGACGTGAATGAGGAATGGGCGTCGGACAAGACCCGCCATGCGGTCGATGGTCTGGTCCGCAAGCGCCTCGACAAGCCTTATGTCCGCAAGGACGGCAAGCTGATCCCGGCGACGTGGAACGAGGCTTTTGCGGCGATTGCAGCGGTCCAGCATGGTGGCAGCGTTGCCGCGATCGCGGGCGATCTGCTCGATTGCGAGACGATGTTCGCGGGCAAGCTGCTGGTCGAAAAGCTCGGCGGCACGATGCTGGAAGGGCGTCAGACCGGCCTTGCCTATGATGTGTCCAGTCTGTCGGCGGTCAATTTCAACACGACGCTGAACGGCATTGAGACAGCGGACGTGATCCTGCTGGTCGGCACCAATTTGCGCTGGGAAGCGCCGCTGGTGAACACGCGCATCCGCAAGGCGATCAAGAAGGGTGCGAAGGTTTTTGGCATCGGCCCGGAAGTCGACCTGACCTACAAGGTCGAGTGGCTGGGCAATGATGCGTCGCTGCTCGCCAAGCTGCCCAAGGCGGTGGTCGAGGCGTTCGGGAAGGCCGCGCGGCCTGCGATGATCGTGGGCGGCGGCGTGCTGGCGAAGGACGGTGCGCATGGCGATACGCTGGCGCTGGTCGAGACGTTGGGCCTGGTGAAAGAGGGCTGGAACGGCTATAACGTCCTGCATTTCGCGGCGGCGCGCATGGGTGGGCTAATGCTTGGCTATGCGACGGATGGTGGGATCAAGGCAATTGCCGCGGCCAGGCCGAAGCTGCTTTTCTCGTTGGGTGCCGACGAGGTCGATTATGCGGCCTTCGAGGACAGTTTTAAAGTCTATGTCGGCCATCATGGCGACAAGGGCGCGCATTCCGCAGACGTGATCCTGCCGGGCGCGAGCTATGCCGAAAAGGCTGGCACCTACGTCAATCTGGAAGGCCGCGTGCAGCAGGGTGAAAAGGCCGTGTTCGCGCCGGGCGATGCCCGCGAAGACTGGTCGATCCTGCGGGCATTGTCCGAAGCGCTGGGAGCCAGGCTGCCATTCGACAGCTTTGATGCGCTGCGTGCGGAGATGGCCAAGGCTGTGCCCGTGCTGGGCGAGCAGGGGTTGGCCAGCTATGGCTGGTCGGTTCCAAAGCTGGCCACCGGCGCGAGCGGAGAATTTGGTTCGCCGATCAAGGATTTCTACCTCACCAATGCCATTTGCCGCGCCAGTCCGACGATGCAGCAATGCTCGGCCGAACTGGTCCATGGCGTCGACTATGCGGAGGCCGCAGAGTGACCGCGCTTTTCGTTTCGTGGGGCGCGCCGTTCGGTCTCGCCTGGTTCCTGTCGACGATCATCGGCATTTTGGTGATTGCGCTGCCGCTGATGCTGGCGGTCGCGATGATCATCTATGCCGACCGCAAGATCTGGGCGGCGATGGCGCTGCGCCGTGGTCCCAACGTCGTTGGTCCCTTCGGTCTGCTCCAGTCCTTCGCGGACGGCGCCAAAGTGTTCCTGCAGGAAACCATCATCCCGTCGGCGGCGAACAAGACATTGTTCATCATCGCGCCGATCATCACCTTCACGGTGGCGCTGATGGCCTGGGCGGTGATACCGTTTCAGGTGGGCGTGGTGCTGGCGAACATCAATGTCGGCCTGCTCTACATTTTGGCGATCAGTTCGCTGGGCGTGTACGGCATCGTGCTGGCGGGCTGGGCGTCCAACTCCAAATATCCCTTTTATTCCGCGATCCGCGCCAGCGCGCAGATGATTTCCTATGAAGTCTCGATCGGCTTCATCATCATCACCGTGGTGCTGTGGGCGGGCAGCTTCAACCTGACCGCGATCGTCGAGAGCCAAAGGGGCTATTATGGTTTCATCAACGGCAACGGTTTCAACCCGCTGTTGTTTCCGATGGCGATCATGTTCCTGATTTCGGCCTTGGCGGAGACTGCGCGCGCTCCGTTCGATCTGACCGAGGCTGAATCCGAGCTGGTTGCAGGCTATCAGACCGAATATTCGTCGATGGCTTTCGCGCTCTATTGGCTTGGCGAATATGCCAACGTGCTGCTGATGTGCACGCTCAACGCCATATTGTTCTGGGGCGGATATCTGCCACCGTTCGACTGGGCGCCGCTCTATTATGTGCCGGGCATCCTCTGGCTGTTCGCCAAGATCCTGTTCTTCTTCTTCGTCTTCTCCTGGGTGAAGGCGACGGTACCCCGTTACCGTTATGACCAGTTGATGCGGCTGGGCTGGAAGATTTTCCTGCCGACCTCGCTCTTCTTCGTCTTTCTGGTTTCAGGCTTCCTCATGCTGACGCGCTATGGAGGCGCACAATGAGCCTCGCTTATTACGTCAAGTCGTTCACGCTCTGGGAGTTTGTGAAGGCGCACTGGTTGACCTTGAAGTATTTCTTCAAGCCCAAGGCGACGATCAACTATCCCTATGAGAAGAACCCGATTTCGCCGCGGTTCCGGGGAGAGCATGCGTTGCGCCGCTATCCCAATGGGGAAGAGCGCTGTATCGCGTGCAAGCTGTGCGAGGCCGTGTGTCCGGCGCAGGCGATCACCATCGAGGCGCAGCCGCGCGACGATGGCAGCCGCCGCACGACACGCTACGACATCGACATGACCAAGTGCATCTATTGCGGCTTCTGTCAGGAAGCTTGCCCGGTGGACGCGGTCGTGGAAGGCCCGAACTTCGAGTTCGCGACCGAAACCCGCGAGGAGCTGATCTATGACAAGGCCAAGCTCCTCGAAAACGGTGACAAGTGGGAACGCGCGATCGCCGCGAACCTTGCCGCCGATGCACCCTATCGTTAAGCCGCGCGCGCCAAGGGGATATTGATCCAGTGATTCACGTGCTTGCCTTTTACCTGTTCGCCATTCTGGTGGTGAGCAGCGGCGCGCTCACCATCCTGTCGCGCAATCCGGTCCATTCGGTGCTGTGGCTGATTATGGCGTTCTTCAACGCTGCGGGCCTGATGGTATTGCTGGGCGCCGAGTTCATCGCGATGCTGCTGATCATCGTCTATGTGGGCGCGGTCGCGGTGCTGTTCCTGTTCGTGGTCATGATGCTCGACATCGACTTTGCCGAACTGCGCGCGGGTTTTGTCGATTATCTGCCGTTCGGCATGCTGATCGCGCTGGTGCTGCTGGCCGAAATCGTGCTGGGCATCGGTATCTGGAGCGCCGGGCCGCTTGAACTGGCGCAGCGCGCGGCGCCGATGAATGGCGAGCTTTCCAATATCCAGGCAATCGGGGGTGTACTCTACACCCGCTACATCTTCCTGTTCGAAGCTGCGGGCATCGTCCTGCTGGTCGCGATGATCGGTGCGATCGTGCTGACCCATCGTGCCCGTGGCGGCGTGAAGGGCCAGAATATCGCCAGGCAGAACCGCCGCCGTCCGCAGGACGCGGTCCGCAATATCAATCAGCCTGTAGGGCAGGGGGTGGAGCTGTGATCGGCCTTCAACATTATCTGGTCGTCAGCGCGATCCTGTTCGTGATGGGGGTACTGGGCATCTTCATCAATCGCAAGAATGTGATCATCATACTGATGGCGATCGAACTGATCCTGCTCAGCGTGAACATCAATCTGGTCGCCTTCAGCGCCTTCCTGGGCGATCTGGTCGGTCAGGTGTTCAGCATGTTCGTGCTGACCGTCGCGGCGGGTGAGGCGGCCATCGGGCTTGCCATCCTCGTCATCTATTTCCGTGGTCGTGGCACCATTGCCGTCGACGATGTCAACCGGATGAAGGGCTGAGCCTCCTGACATGATCCAGCTTATCGTCCTTCTCCCGCTGCTCGCTGCTGCCATCGCCGGTCTTGGCAACAAGGCGATTGGAGCATTGCCGGCCAAGATCCTCACCACCGGGGCGCTGTTCGCGTCCTGCGCGATGAGTTGGCCGATCTTCCTTTCCTTCGTTCTGGGGGACGGGCAGGCCTATGTCGCGCCGCTGTTTACCTGGATTCAGTCAGGCAGCTTCGACGCTCAATGGGCGCTGCGTGTCGACACGATGACGGCGGTCATGCTGGTGGTCATCACCAGCGTGTCCAGCCTCGTTCATCTGTATAGCTGGGGCTATATGGACGAAGATCCGGATCAGCCGCGCTTCTTCGCCTATCTCTCGCTCTTCACCTTCGCGATGCTGATGCTCGTGACCGCGAACAATCTGCTCCAGATGTTCTTCGGCTGGGAAGGCGTGGGTCTGGCATCCTACCTCCTCATCGGCTTCTGGTTCCGTAAGCCCAGCGCCAACGCGGCCGCGATCAAGGCGTTCGTCGTCAACCGCGTCGGCGACCTTGGCTTCATGATGGGCATTTTCGGCACCTATCTGGTGTTCAATACCATCTCGATCCCGGAAATTCTGGAAATGGCGCCGTCGATGGCGGGTTCCACCATCGGGTTCCTCGGCCATCGCTTTGACACGATGACCATACTCTGCCTGCTGCTGTTCATCGGCGCGATGGGCAAGTCGGCGCAGCTTGGCCTCCATACCTGGCTGCCGGACGCGATGGAAGGCCCAACCCCGGTGTCGGCGCTGATCCACGCGGCGACCATGGTGACGGCAGGCGTGTTCATGGTGTGCCGCCTGTCACCGATGTTCGAGACATCGCCGACTGCGCTGGGCTTCGTGACCTTCATTGGCGCCGCGACCTGCCTGTTCGCCGCGACTGTCGGCACCGTGCAGACGGACATCAAGCGGGTCATCGCCTATTCGACCTGTTCGCAGCTTGGCTATATGTTCTTCGCCGCAGGCGTTGGCGCTTATGGCGCGGCGATGTTCCACCTGTTCACCCACGCCTTTTTCAAGGCGTTGCTGTTCCTGGGGGCAGGTTCGGTCATCCATGCGATGCACCATGAGCAGGACATGCGCTATTATGGCGGCCTTCGGAAGAAAATCCCGATCACCTTCTGGACGATGACGCTGGGCACGCTGGCCATCACCGGCGTCGGCCTGCCCCTCGTCGGCGTAGGTTTTGCGGGTTTCTATTCGAAGGACGGCATATTGGAGGCGGCCTATGCTGCGGGCGGATCGGGCATTGGCGCCTATCTGGTCGGCATCTTCGCTGCGTTGCTCACCAGCTTCTATAGCTGGCGGCTGGTATTCCTGACCTTCTTCGGTAAGCCCCGCTGGGCCGCTTCGGAGCATATCCAGCACGCGCTGCATGGCCATCATGAATCGCCTGATGAAGAGACGGCGCATGACAGCCACGCGCACGCCCATGATGACCATCACCATATTCCGGCGACGGGTGACGGTGGCTATCATCCGCACGAAAGCCCGTGGGTCATGCTGGTCCCGCTGATCGTGTTGAGCATTGGCGCGGTATTCGCGGGCTTTGCTTTCCACGACCAGTTTATCGGTCCCGAGGGCGGTGTGGAATTCTGGAAGGGCGCACTCGCGTTCGACAGCCACCTGATGCATGCGGCGCATGAAGTGCCGACATGGGTCAAGTTCGGACCGTTCGCGGTGATGCTGACCGGCCTGCTGATCGCTTGGCTCAGCTACATCAAGAATACCGACTGGCCGCAGCGTTTCGTCGCGCAGTTCGGGGTGTTGCATCAGTTCCTGCTCAACAAATGGTATTTTGACGAACTGTATAATGTGTTGTTCGTGAAGCCTGCCTTCGCCATCGGTCGCTTCTTCTGGAAGTTCGGTGATGTGGGCTTCATCGACCGCTTCGGGCCAAATGGCCTCGCCGCGCTGGTGGTGCAGGGCGGGAAGATCACCCGTCGGCTCCAGTCCGGCTATCTCTACACCTATGCGCTGGTGATGCTGATCGGGCTAGCCGCGGCCGCAACCTGGGCGATGACACGATAATGGACGGCTTTCCCCTCCTTTCCCTGATGATGGCCGTGCCGATGGCAGGCGCGATCGCCTGTCTGTTCGCGGACGCCAACAAGGCGCGCTGGATCGCTCTGGTCGCGACCCTGATCGACCTTGCCCTTGGCATCGTGCTTTGGGCCAGCTTTGACCAGTCGGGCAGTGCGCCCCAGTGGCAGTTCCAGGAATATGCGCCGATCTTCGGTCGCTTCGCCTGGGCGCTGGGGATCGACGGCATCGCCCTGATGCTAATCGCGCTCACCGTGTTCCTGATGCCGATCTGCATCGGCGCAAGCTGGAACGCGATCAACAAACGCGTCGGCGAATATATGGCGGCTTTCCTGTTCATGGAGGTGTTGATGATCGGCGTCTTCACCGCGCAGGATCTCTACCTCTTCTATATCATGTTCGAAGCCGGCCTGATCCCGATGTACCTGATCATCGGTATCTGGGGTGGCGCGGATCGTATCTACGCCAGCTACAAATTCTTCCTCTACACGCTGCTCGGCTCCGTGTTGATGCTGATCGCGATGATGTGGATGGTGCATGAGGCCGGGACGACCGAAATCCCGACGCTGATGGCCTATAATTTCGACCCGAAGATCCAGATATGGCTGTGGCTGGCCTTTTTCGCGAGCTTTGCGGTCAAGATGCCGATGTGGCCGGTTCACACCTGGTTGCCCGATGCACATGTTCAGGCGCCGACGGCTGGCTCGGTCATTCTGGCGGGCGTGCTGCTGAAAATGGGTGGCTACGGCTTCATCCGCTTCTCACTGCCGATGTTCCCGGATGCGTCCGCGCAGTTGGCGCCGCTGGTCTGGGGCCTGTCGATGGTGGCGGTGGTGTACACCAGCCTCGTCGCGCTGGTGCAGTCCGACATGAAGAAGCTGATCGCCTATTCCTCGGTCGCGCATATGGGCATCGTGACGGTCGGCCTGTTCGCCTTCAACCAGGCGGGTATCGAAGGCGCGATGATGGTGATGCTGGGCCACGGTCTGGTTGCGGGTGCGCTGTTCCTTTGCGTCGGTGTCATCTACGATCGCCTGCATACTCGCGAAATTAATCGCTATGGCGGCCTGTCAATCAACATGCCCCAATATGCGGTGCTGTTCCTGTTCTTCACCATGGCATCGGTGGGTCTTCCGGGCACCAGCAACTTTGTCGGCGAATTTCTGGCCCTGATGGGCGTATATCAGGCATCGAGCTGGGTAGCGCTGGTCTGCACCACAGGCATCATCCTGGGCGCGGCCTATATGCTCTACCTCTATCGCCGCATCTGTTATGGCGAACAGGTTAATGCCGATGCCGCCGCGATGCCCGACCTGTCGGGACGCGAGCTGTGGCTGCTGGCGCCGATCGCCGCGGTCGTGCTGTGGATGGGCGTCTATCCAGAAAGCTTCCTTGCGCCCATGCGGCCTGACATTCAGGCGCTGGAAGCGCGGTTGGCGCCTGCTGCGCCTGCCGGGGATTCCAAGATCAAGATGGGTGCGCCCAAGCCTGCGGGAGAAGCGCATCATGAAGTCGAAGCAGCGCACGGGGGCGCACATTAATGGTTGATTCTGCTTCCCTGCTTGCCGTCATGCCTGAGTTGGTGCTGACGCTGGGCGGCCTGATCCTGCTGATGGTTGCCGCCTATGCGGGCGATCGGGTGACCCCTGCGATCAATGCACTGTCGGTGTTGGTGCTGGCCGGGGCGGGCATGGCGCTCGCCTGTTCGCTGGCGCATGGGCCGGACGCTTTTGATGGCCTGTACCGTGCCGACGCCTTTTCGGTCTTCGCCAAGGCGCTGATCTATGGTGCGGCGGCTTTTTCGATCCTGCTGGCTCCACGCTTCTTCATCGCGGACGGGGTCTTGCGCGCCGAATATCCGATCCTGATCCTGTTCGCGTCGATCGGCATGGGCATGATGGTGTCGGCGGGTGACATGTTGACCCTCTATGTCGGTCTGGAGATGAACAGCCTGGCCGCCTATGTGCTTGCCAGCTTCATGCGTCAGGATGAGCGTTCGTCCGAAGCGGGCCTTAAATATTTCGTGCTTGGGTCTTTGGCCAGCGGCATCCTGCTCTACGGCATTTCGCTCCTCTATGGTTTTACCGGCAGCACCAGCTTCGATGGCATTGCCATCGCCATGGGTGACGGGCTGTCGAAGGGCGAGATTTTCGGCATGGCGTTCGTGCTGTCGGGGCTGGCGTTCAAGATCAGCGCGGTGCCGTTCCATATGTGGACGCCTGACGTCTATGAAGGCGCGCCGACCCCGGTCACGACCTTCTTCGCCAGCGCGCCCAAGGTGGCGGCGATCGGCCTGACCGTTCGCGTCGCAATCGAGGCGCTGGGGCCTGCGGGCCTTGCCTGGCAGCAGATCGTGATCTTTGTCGCTTTGGTGTCCATCATCTTCGGCGCAGTTGCCGCCATCGGCCAGACCAATATCAAACGCCTGATGGCCTATTCGTCGATCAACAATGTCGGCTTTGCGCTGATCGGTCTGGCGGCGGCCACCCCCGCCGGTGTCGCCGCGACGATGAGCTATATGGCCATCTATGTCGTGATGACGCTGGGCGCCTTTGCCTGCGTACTCCAGATGCGCGATGCGGAAGGTCGTCCGGTCGAGACGATCGCCAGCCTGTCTGGCCTGTCCCAGTCGCGCAAAGGGCTGGCGGCTTGCTACGCTATCTTCATGTTTTCGATGGCGGGTATCCCGCCGCTGTTTGGCTTCTGGGCGAAGTTCCTGGTGTTTGAAGCTGCCGTTGCCGCAAATCTGACCGCGTTGGCCGCGATCGGCATCGCAGCTTCGGTGATCGGCGCCTATTATTATCTCAAGATCATCAAGACGATCTATTTCGACGAGCCGGCCGCCGCCTATGAGGCGAAGGGCGGGGCGGTCGAGCGGATCATCATGACGGCCTGTGCCGTTGTGATCGTGCTGGGCTATCTGCTGAACCCGATGCTCGATAAGGCAAGTGCGGCGGCGGCGGCGTCGTTGTTCTGATCGACATCCGCTTCGTTGAAGAAACCGGATCGAGCAATGCTGATCTGACGGCGTTGGCGATCGATGGCGCCGCTGATGGGACATGGCTGCGCGCGGGACGTCAGATTGGCGGACGCGGGCGGCTGGGCCGAAGCTGGGAAAGCCCGGAAGGTAATCTCCACGCGTCCACGCTGGTGCGGTTGCGGCCCGGTGATCCCTTGGCGCCGACTCTGGCGCTGGTCGCGGCGGTTGCTGTTCATGCGTTGGTCGCACCGCTTTTGCCCAATGGCGCGCGGATCAAATGGCCCAATGACATATTGGTCGGTGAAGCCAAGCTGGCTGGCATCCTGCTGGAGCGGACCGGCGATGCGGTCATCGTGGGCATCGGTATCAATGTCACGGGCTTCCCGGCGAAGCTGGACCGCCCGGTGACGAGCCTGTGGCACGAGGGCGCGGTGGAAGCTGATGCGGCAACACTGACGGTGCGACTGGCGGAATTGTTCGCGCACTGGCTGTCTATCTGGCGGGGGCAGGGGATTGCGCCGGTGCGCGCCCAATGGCTCGCCAATGCCTATGCCAGGGGCACGCCGATGCGCGTTGTCCTGCCCGATGGCGGCAAGGTGGAAGGGCAATTCGATACGCTGGACGCACAAGGGACACTCATCCTGCGCTTGGCGAATGGCGATGCCCATGCCATTCATGCCGGTGATATTTTCCTGATCTGAACCTTTCGGAGCTACGGAGCCATGCTTCTCGCCATCGACGCGGGCAATACCAATGTCGTTTTCGCACTGCTGGAGGGACGGGATATCCGCGCCCGCTGGCGGATCGCCACCGACCCGCGCCGGACGGCGGATGAATATGCGGTGTGGCTCAACCAACTGTTGATGCTGGAAGGCTTTGCGCTGCGCGATGTCGATGCGGTCATCATCGCGACAGTCGTGCCGCGCGCGCTTCATAACCTACAGGTGCTGGCGGAAAAATATTTCAAGACGACCCCGTTGATCGCCGGACAGCCGCCGGTGGATTGGGGCATAGAACTAGATGTGGCCGAACCGGGATCGGTCGGCGCGGACCGCGTTGTAAATGTCATCGGGGCGCACCATTTGTACGAAGGTGATTTGATCATCATCGATTTCGGTACGGCGACGACGTTCGATGTCGTGGATTATCACGGTACCTATAAGGGTGGCATCATCGCGCCTGGCATCAATCTGTCGCTGGATGCGCTGGTGAGTGCGGCGGCGAAACTGCCCAAGATTGCGATCGCCCCACCGGAGAATCGGTCGGTAATCGGTCGGACGACAGAAGCGCAGATGCATATTGGCGTCTTCTGGGGCTATGTAGCGATGATGGAAGGGCTGGTCGCGCGGATGCGGAGCGAGATCGGTCGACCGACAAGAGTGATTTCGACGGGGGGCCTGGCGGTCCTCTTCAATGATAACAGCGATATTTTCGATGCGATCGCGCCGGATCTGACGGTTCAGGGCCTCGCGCTGATGCACGAACGGAGTTTGAAGACATAATGAAACCCAAAGATGAGCTGCTCTTCCTGGCCCTGGGCGGGTCGGGTGAGATCGGCATGAATGTTAATCTCTATGGTTGCCAGGGCAAGTGGGTGATGGTTGATCTGGGCCTGACCTTCGCTGATCCCAATTATCCGGGCGTGGAACTGATCCTGCCTGACCTCGCCTTTATCGAGGAACGGCGCGACGACTTGCTCGGCATCGTCCTCACACATGGGCATGAGGACCATATCGGCGCGATCCCCTATCTGGCGGCCGATCTGGGCGTGCCACTCTATGCGACGCCGTTTACCGCCAACCTCATCCGGCTGAAGCTGGAAGAGGAGGGGTTGAGCAAGGACGTTGAACTCAATGTCATCGACAATGAGGGCAGTTTCGAACTCGGGCCGTTCGGCTTCCGCTATGTGCCGCTGGCGCATTCGATCCCCGAAGGGAACGCGCTGCTGATCGATACGCCGCATGGCAGGATTTTCCACACCGGGGACTGGAAGCTGGACGACCGACCGTTACTGGGTGTGCCCTCGACCCCGGCACAGTTGACCGCGATCGGCGATGAGGGCGTGCTGGCGCTGGTGTGCGACAGTACCAATGCGTTCAACAATGACGCCAGCGGGTCTGAATTCGACGTGCGCGAAGGGTTGATGCAGACCATCGCGGGCGCCAAGGGGCGGGTGCTGGTGACGACCTTCGCGTCCAACGCGGCGCGGGTGCAGACGCTGGGGGAGGTTGCAAAAGCGACCGGGCGCACGCTGTGCGTTGCGGGCCGTTCGCTCGACCGAATCATCGGTGCGGCGAAGGCTGTCGGTTATCTCAAGGACTTTCCGCCGACGGTGGACTGGGAGGCGGCGATGAAGCTGCCCCGGAACGAAGTAATGATCGTCGCCACCGGCGGACAGGGCGAAGCGCGCGCAGCGCTGGCGCGGATCGCGTTCGACAGCCATCCGATCAAGTTGGCGATGGGCGACACGGTCGTTTTCTCCTCCAAGCAGATACCGGGCAATGAAATCGCCATCGGCCGCATCCAGAATGCGCTGGCGACGGCGGGCGTGGTGATGGTGACGGATCGGCAGGCAGAGGTCCATGTGTCGGGCCATCCCGGGCGGCCAGAACTGGAGGCCATGTATGGCTGGATACGGCCTGAGTTGCTATTGCCGGTCCATGGCGAGCGGCGCCACATGGCCGAACAGGCGCGGCTGGGGCTGGCGAGCGGCATTGGGCAAGCCTTGGTTCAGTCCAATGGCGACCTTATCCGACTTGCGCCGGGAACACCCACGATCATCGGCAATGAGGATACCGGCAGGCTGGTGCTCGACGGCGACGTCATTCTGCCTGCCGACGGTCAGACGATGAACGAGCGGCGCAAGGTTGCGTTGCATGGACAGATCAGCGTGGCGGTGGCGATTGATGGCAAGGGGCGACTAGTCGGTCAGCCTGAGCTTCGAACGCAAGGTGTCCCGGTGGAAGAGGACAAAGCCAATTTCCTGGCGGAAGCCGCCAAGGAAGCCGCCGCGACCATCCCCAAGGGATCGCTGGAGATTGAGGCGTTGCGCGAACGCGTAAGGCTGGCCGTGCGGCGGACCGCGAGCCGCTGGACTGGCAAGAAGCCGATAGTGGACGTGCTGATCGTCAGGGCGTAAGCGCTGATCCCATGAACTGGTTTGCGATCTTTGCCATCTATGCGCTGTTCTGGGTGATCAGCGCTTTCATCGCCCTGCCTTTTGGCTTGCAGACACCGGATGAAAGCGGTGAGGTGCTGGTCAAGGGGCAGGCGGACAGCGCGCCCAGCAATTTCCGGCCGGGGCGAGTGGCGCTCCGCGCGACGATTCTGTCGGCGGTGCTGTTCGGCCTCTATTACGCCAATTATGTCGAAGGTTGGGTGACTATGGAAAGCCTGATTCGACTGGGACGCTGAGAGCGGCGGGAAACAGACAAGGGAATCGCGCGTTGGACGTCCGGCGGATTTTATCCGGAGGATCTGACATATGGCGCATCTATCCTACCCGAACGAGACGAACGGCTATCGAGCCGCGCGCAATGCATTGCTAGAGGCGGAGATTGCGCTGAGGGCGCAGATCGAGGCGGTCGCGGCGCAACGCCGCACTCTGCCACCCGGTGGCGAGATACCTCAAGACTATCCCTTTGAACGGATCGGCGACAATGCCCGGCCCGAATTGGTGCCGATGTCCACATTGTTCGGTGCCCATGATACGCTCATTCTTTATAGCTTCATGTACGGACCTGACCGGAATACTCCCTGTTCCGGATGTACGCATCTTCTGGATTCGATGGAAGGCGCGGCCCGGCACATCGGGCAGCGGGCCAGCCTCTATATCGTTGCCAAGTCGCCTATCGCCCGTCTGGTCGCCTGGGCGAGTGAGCGTGGTTGGGATCATCTGCGGTTCGTTTCAACCGCCGGGAACAGCTATGATGCGGACTATTTTGGGGACACGTCCAAGTTGCCCGCTCCGATGCGCAAGGCACATGGGGTGCCGGATGGGCAGGATTGGGACGAGACGATCTATAATGTTTTTCGGCGCGAGGGCAGAAAGATCAGGCATTTTTGGGGCAGCGAAATGTCCTTCGTACCCGGTGAGGCCGGCCAGCATCACAGATCAGGGGACTTGACCAATGCTCTATGGGGGCTGCTCGACATGACCCCGGAGGGACGGAGCGATTTCTTTCCGAAGGTCAAATATGATTGACGCGGTCGGCGGTTGTTACTGCCGCAGCCGCTCTATGGCTTGCGCCAGCGCCACATAGAGTTTGCCCATGTCCGACGACAGGATGGCGACGCCAAGCGCGTTGCCGTCGCGGGCGGAGAGGATGATCCGCAACATTGATTCGAAATCGTGGATGTAGCGGTTCACATGATCGCGGAATTCGGCATCTGCGTCATAATGCGCCGCTATTTCGCGTGATTCTCCAGCGTCGAGTAGCTTGACGGCGCGACGGGTGAAGACGCCTCTGTCGCCCTTCAGATAGGCGGCCCAACTGGCATCGGTGACGTCGTTCGACATCAGCTTTGCCACGTCGATAGAGGTGCTGTTGAGCGATTCGATCAGCAGGGCTGAGCGGCGGGCGAAATTGTCGCGGTCGCGTGCTTCCGATGCTCGTTCGGCTTCCTCGATCCGCTGTTCGATCGTAGCGCTGGTGTCGGATATGGTCAGCAACTGGCGCATCAGGCGGTCGGAAGCCTGGTGCGCAGCCTTGACCGCCTCCTCGGCGACCTTGGCCACCTGTTCGATCTGGGCGGTGACGCGATCGCCGATGGCGCGCTGCATCGCTTCTTCGCTGGCGTCGGAAAGGGCCTGAGCGGCCTCTGGAATGGCGCGGCCCAGCGCCTGGCGTGCTCGCTCGGCAGCCTGATCGGCGGTATCCTTGACGCGCAGCAGGGCCGTGATGAGCAATGGCCCGGCGCCATCGGTAATCCGGGTCGCTCCCTGGTGGGCAGCGTCCAGCGCAAGTCGGAGATCCTCGACCTTCTCGCGATTGGCTTCCAGCCCGCCCTGCGTACTTTCCAGCCATTCGGTCAGGCGACGGCCCTGTCCGCGCAGCAATTCCTCGGATTCGTGCGTGCGGCCAAGCAGGGCCTCGGAAATCGCCTCCAGCCGCTCGAACTCGGGCGCGGTGCTGTCCAGCAGCGCACGGGTCAGGTCGAGTCGCTCGTCGAAGCGCCGGAGCGCCTTCGGGAAGGTTTCATCCAGTTCGCGCGCACTGGAATCGAGCGCGACCAGCAGGGTTTCGGTGCAGCCGATCAGCTTTTCGGTGTTGGCGCCGCCCGAGGCAAGCGCGCCGTCGATCCGCTGGGTTTCTGCCGTTAGATGGGCAAGCGCAGTGGTTAATCGTTCGCTGCGGGCGAGCGCATCGCCCTCCAGCGCAGCAAAACGCGCCTGGGTCGCGCCGATCGTATCGTCGAGCGAGGCGCCGAGTCCCGAAACCAACGCCTGCTGCCCTTCGATCAGGCCGTTGATCTGGTGCAGGCGATTTTCGACATCGTTGGCGGTATCGGCGAGTGAGGCGACGGCGTTGCTGCTGACCGCGGTCAGTTCCTGCTGCGAACGATCCACCAGTGCTTCAAGTGCCTGAGCTTGTGCTTGCAACCCCGTGCTGGTCACGTCCAGCGCAGTGCGCGCGCCCTTCAGCGCAATGTCGATCCGTCCGGCGGCAAGATCGGCGAGGCCCGTGACCTCATCGGAAGCCGTGCGCGTCGATTCCTGAAGCTGCGAAAGCTGACTGGTTAGGCTCTTGGTCGCGGCAAGCGTGCGGGAGCGGGCCTCATCCGACAATTCGGTCAACGCATGGAGGCGCGATTCGAGCGTGTCGATTCTTTCGGACAGGGCATGCCCATTGTCCATGAGCTGCCCGGCCATACGGCTCGCGCGCTCCTCCAGTTCAGGCATGGTGCGGATCAGGGCGTCCATGCGGACGGCAAGATCAAGACCTGCCTGCTGCGCGGCGGCGGCGCTTTGCGCGGTGAGTGTGGCGCGTCCGGATATGATTTCGGCCGACGCCTCCATATTGGCGCTGGCGACCGAGCCATAATCATCAAGTTCCGCTGCCTGATCCTGCATCGCCTGGCGCGCCGTTGCGAGCTGCGCGGTGATGCGGCCAAGCCGTGCTTCCAGCAGGTCGGCTTCGACTCGCAGGGCGCGGGAGGTGTCGAGATAGCGGCCCGATTCGGTGCGACTGTTGCGCACGAGCAGGAGATAGGCGACAGCCAGCATGATCAGCGGGACAAACAGGGTCGCGACCATGGCGGGCAGGGCGGTGGGCGCGGGCAGCGGCTGCCCTGCGCCATACATCGCCCAGCCACAAAAGGCGACCCATGCGAGGCCGATGACGGACAGCGTGACCCGCGTGCGCTGGATTGATCGCATCGCACCATCGAGGGCTTCGTCATCCGCCTCTGTGATCTCCAATACGGCCTGATCCAACAGCAGAATCTCTTCCTCGCGCGCTGATCCAGCGTGTTGCGAGTCTTGGTGACGTCCGAATTCGACTATTTTTCCCCCGGTCATGCAAACATCCTAACAGGTTTTCCCGGTCTCGAAATGGCCTTGTTACCAAAAGTTAAGAGAAGTGCGATAAGTTGAGGCAATGTCCTACGATCCCGGAGCTCTGAACGCGGCCTTGGCTGCCGCTGTTGGCGAAGACAGTGTGCTGATCGCGGACCTGCGCATAGCCTTCATGGAAAGCGCCGCCCGACAGATCGACCTGATGAGTCGTGCGCGGTGCGACGCGAACTGGGAATTGGCGGCCTGGCGGCTGAAAGGGCTGGCTGCGAGTTTTGGGGTCAATGGATTGATCGCGCTCGCCGATGAAGCGGTGGCAAGCGCGCCCGGCGACCCCATCATGCTACGCCGTCTGCGCGCGGCGCTGGCCGCGCTCGGACAGGGCTGATTTCACCGCAGACTTCGCATGCGCAACCGATGCTTGCGTGATGGCTTCACGCTTGCGAAAAGGCCGATCACATAATGATCGGGTCACCATAACATAATGTCCTTCGCGGCCATCCTTAGCGCGAGCAAACTTTCCGCCGACGCGGGCGGGGTATTGCGCGCCAATCTGCATTTCGCTGGCCAGAGTCTGGTGGAATATCAGGCGCGGCAAGCCAGCCGGGCGGGCGCGAGCGCGATCCTGATTCTGGTTAGCGCGGTCACACCGCAACTGAGCCAGGCCATCGACCGGCTGAGTGCTGACGGGATCGCCGTGACCTTGATCCGCGACATGGTGACACTGGTGCGCGATGCGCCGCGTGACCGCGACATGCTGCTGGTGGCGGACGGCGCGGTTGTGGGACAGGCCTATTATGATGCCATTGGCCAGTTGAATGCGGGGCAGTCTGGCGGTAATGTGTTGCTGGTTGCCGACGACAGCCGGGCGAGCGCCCCGTTCGAGCGCATCGACGCCGGGCAGCGTTGGGCCGGTTTGGCGCGAGTGACGCCTGACCTGCTGTTCGGCACGATCGACATGATTGGCGACTGGGATCTGGAACTGACGCTGGTGCGTGCGGCGGTCCAGGCGGGCGCCCGTCGGATCACCATACCGCAGGAAGATCTGATGGAAGGCCGGGTGGCGCTGGTCGAAGGGCAGCCGCAGGCGGACCTGGTCGCCCGCGCCGCCATCAGTGGTCCCGGCGGCGATGGCGAAGTGCTGGAGGGCGGTGTCGAACATTATGCATTGTCCCGCATGGCGACCATGTTGGCGCCGCTGCTGATGCGGAGCCAGGTGCCTGCAATGCAGACACGTATTGCCGGGATCGCGTTGGCGACGGTTGGCCTGGTGCCGATCCAGTTGGGCTGGCGGGCGACCGGCCTGCTGCTGCTGCTCGTGAGTCTGACCCTGCATCTGGCGGCGGACCGGCTGGAGGAAATGGCGCTGCGTGTGCGGCCTGTCGGAATTATCGCTTTTGCAGTGCCAGCCCTTGTTCTGATCGGTATCGGTCTGGTCGACGGGGGTTTTTCAGCGCTGTATCTCATTTTGCTACTGGGCATTGTGGCCGTAGCGATCCGTTGGGGGCGAACAGGGCAGGTGCGGCCGTGGATGCTGTTCACTCCGGGCAGCGCTGCGTTGTTGCTGCTGGTCGCTGGGCTATTGGGGAGCCTGCTCGAAGGGTTGATGCTGGCGATGCTAGCGGCGATTGTCAGCCTTGGTGCGATCGTGCTGCATCGACCTGCTCCCTGAAGATTTTCGCCCGGCGATTGAGGTTTAGGGCATATTAAGGACGTGCGACTATGGTCGCGGTCATGAGCGCTCCTTTCCCTATCGGTCCGGCAATGACGGATGGCTGGCCGATGACATCGATCATCGCCGGCGCATCGACCGCGCCTATGGCCCATGCCATCGATCTGGCGCGCCTGTTCGGCGGGCAGGGCGATAGCTGGTCCGATGCGCTGGTCAGCGAGACGCGCCGCCAGCTTGGTGGGTGCGTAAGCGCTGTTGAGACGGGGCTGAGGTTGACGCTGGAGCAGGATGCGCGGATTGCGACAGCGCTCGGCGCTTTGCCGCCCACGCTTGTCTGGCCAATAGTGCTTTCCAATCCCGGCATGATCAGTCCGCTGCTGCTGACGCATATGCGGATGCGGGCGGGGCTTGCCCTGCTGTTGCGGCAAGTGGGGCATGCCGATCTTAGCGAGGATATGGACGATGCGGGGGGGGCGATCCATTTTTCCTCCGACCCTGATTCCGATATCCGGCACGCGGCCATCGAACTGGCAATGGCCGAAGGACGCTGGGCGATGGTGGGGGCGGAGGATCAGCCCATCCGCCCTGATGTGCCCGCAGAGCAGTTTTTCGAGCTTATATGGATGACGGCTGCGGCGCTGGGGGCTGCGGTGATGCGAAGCGGGTTGGTCCCCAGTGCTGTCGCGATGGCTGCGGTGCAGGAAGCGGCCCGTGCGGCGCTTGCCCGGCATGATGAAAGGCAGGGCGCTCTGGCGGTTGCCGATCGGCTGGTTTGGCGGCTGGGCGCGCGCGCCGATGCACCGGACCTGTTGGGGCAAGCGCTGGTGGCGCGCCGACATCTGCTGTTCGCGGCCCTGGCGGCGCGGCATTTGCGCGTCGAGACTGGGCGGTTGGCTCAGGCATTGGTTGCTGGACCGATCGGGCATGTCGCCGCCATTTGTCATACGCTGGGGGGATCGGCGCCCGATTATCGACATCTTCTGCTGGCGTTGCGGCCCGTGCGCCCGACCCTGAGCGATGCGAGAATTCTGGCATTGGCGGCGGATTATGGTGCCATGGACGACGCTCAGGCGGATGGGATCATCGCCGAGTTGCGTGCGCCAGAAGAATTAAGTGCAAAAATGGCTCTGCTGACGCCAAAGGCTGACTGATGCCCCTTGCCGCGCCTTCCCCGATTCTGCGAGCAACCGTTTCGGCGGACGGCAGGCTGCTCAGCGCGGATGCGTTGATTGCCGCGTTGCAGACGGAGGCAGGCGGCGTCGCGGACGGGGTGCTGGCGGTGCCGCAGCTTGCGGCGATCGCCCGGTTGGCGGCGCGGCTGGAAATCGTGGTTTCCCGTCCGATTGTTGCGGCGACCGGTACACGCGATATCGATATGTGGGTCCAGGCAAAGCCGGAGGGCGGTGCGGTGGAGATTTCGATCATCGACTGGCGCGAGCGGGCGAGCATAGTTGTGGCAGTGGCCGACGACGCGCGAGGCATTGATTTGGCCGCGACGGGGGACGGATGGGGCTGGCAGATCGATACGCATTTGCGATTCGAGATGGTGGTCGATGGCGAGGGAGCGGCTGGCGCACCGCCGATACCAGCGCCAGAGGCAGGCAGTCGTTTTTCGGCCTATTTCCGTCTGGCGCCCGATGCCGAGGGCGAATTGCCAATTCTTCAGGCCTTCACGCAGCGGAGCGCCTTCAGCGGGCAGCCCGCGACCCTGGCGCATGACAAGGGTGCAAGCATCCTGCTATCCGGTTTCCCTTTGTTCGACATGGCGGGGCGGCTGTCGGGCTATCGCGGCAAGGCTGTGTCGGCAGAGGTAGATACGGAAACGAACGCCAGCGCCAGCACGCCCGAGCCGTTCGACGCCGGGCATGGCCTGGTTTTTGGCCGGCGACTGGATCGGTCGCTGCGCCAGCCTTTGGGGCGCATCATCGCCAATGCCGACACGATCAGCGCGCAACGGGATGGGCCATTACGCCCGGACTATGCGGGCTATGCGCATGACATTGCGGCTGCGGGGCGGCATCTTCTGGCGCTGGTCGACGACCTTGCCGACTTGCAGGCCATCGATAGGCCTGATTTCACCGTGGCGACGGAAGAGGTTGATCTAGCCGATCTCGCGCGGCGGGCGGCTGGCCTGCTGGGCGTGAAGGCGATGGACCGGCGGATCGCGATCGATGCGCCAACCGCTGAGGAATCCGTTCTCGCCGTGGGCGAATTTCGGCGGACCCTGCAGATATTGGTCAACCTGATCGGCAATGCGGTACGCTATTCACCCGAAGGATCGCAGGTTTGGGTTCGGGTCGATCGCGGTGATACGCAGGCTCTGGTGGTCGTTACCGATCAAGGGCCGGGTATCGCCGTGGATGCTCAGGACCGGATATTCGATAAGTTTGAGCGGCTGGGGCGTGACGAGGCGGGGGGAAGTGGCCTTGGCCTCTATATTTCTCGTCAGTTAGCGCGAGCGATGGGCGGCGATATTGCTGTTGAAAGCGTACCGGGGCAAGGCGCGCGCTTCATTCTGACGCTGCCAGGCGACGGATAGGATGGCCCCCTGACTTGAGGGATGCTGCCAGTCCAAACGAAAACGGCGCCCCGATGGAGCGCCGTTTCCTGTTTCAACTTTAATCCTGTCGATCAGCGCTTGCTGACCGGCACATAGTCCCGCTCGGTCGGGCCGGTGTAGAGCTGACGCGGACGACCAATCTTCTGTGCTGGGTCAGAAATCATTTCATTCCACTGCGCGACCCAGCCCACGGTGCGGGCGAGGGCGAAGAGCACGGTGAACATCTCGGTCGGGAAGCCGATGGCTGAGAGGATCACGCCCGAATAGAAATCGACATTCGGATAGAGCTTCTTTTCGATGAAGTAGGGATCGTTGAGCGCGATATGCTCAAGTTCCTTGGCGACGTCGAAGATGGGATCGTCGACACCCAGCTTTGCCAGTACGTCTTTGGCGGTCTTTTGCATGACCGTCGCGCGCGGGTCGTAATTTTTGTACACGCGATGGCCAAAGCCCATCAGGCGGAATGGATCGTCCTTGTTCTTGGCGCGGGCGATATATTCGGGGATGCGGTCAACGGTACCGATCTCGCGCAGCATGTTGAGCGCTGCCTCGTTTGCGCCGCCATGCGCCGGACCCCACAGGCAGGCAATGCCGGCCGCGATGCAGGCGAAAGGATTGGCGCCCGACGAACCGGCAAGGCGCACGGTCGAGGTCGAGGCGTTCTGCTCATGGTCGGCGTGGAGGATGAAGATCTTGTCCATCGCATCCTCGATCACCGGATCAAGGACATACTCTTCGGCCGGGACCGAGAAGGTCATATTCAGGAAATTGCCGGTGTAGCTGAGGTCGTTGCGCGGATAGACGAAGGGCTGGCCCACCGAATATTTATACGCCATCGCCGCGATCGTCGGCATCTTGGCGATCAGCCGGTGGCTGGCGATCCGGCGCTGTTCGGGATCGTTGATGTCCGTCGAGTCGTGGTAAAAGGCGGACAGTGCGCCGACCACACCGCACATGATGGCCATCGGGTGCGCGTCGCGGCGGAAACCGCGGTAGAAGGTCGTCAGTTGCTCATTCACCATCGTGTGACGGGTGATGGTGCGCGAGAAATCGTCCAGTTCCGCCTTTGAAGGCAGTTCGCCGTTCAGCAGAAGATAGCTGACTTCCATGAAGCTCGACTGTTCGGCCAACTGGCCGATGGGATAGCCGCGATGCAGCAATATGCCCTCGTCGCCGTCGATATAGGTCAGGCCCGAATCACAGCTGGCGGTCGAGGTGAAGCCCGGATCGTAGGTGAACATGCCGGTATTTGCATACAGCTTGCGCACATCGATGACCTGCGGGCCGACCGTGCCATCCATGATGGCATAGTCTTTGGCATCATCGCCGATCGCCAGTGTGGCTTTGTTATCCGACATAATGTTCTCCTTTGTTGCCGTCAGCTAACCGGGACCTCTGCCGCCGCGGCCAGTCGTATCAAGCTTTCCTCTTTCCCAAGCAGGAAGAGGACGTCAAAAATGCCCGGGGACGTCGTACGACCCGTCAGCGCCGCGCGCAGGGGTTGTGCGACCTTGCCCAGACCAAGTCCGGCATCCTCCGCCACGCAACGTATAACTTCTTCGATCGCTTCGACCGTCCAGGACTGGACGGGATCAAGAGCGTCGGCTGTCCTGCACAGCAGCGCGCGCGCCGAATCGTCTAGCAGAGCAGAAGCCTTTTCGTCAAAATCCAGCGGGCAGGTTTTGAAAAGAAACTGAGCGCCCTCGGCAATTTCGCCCAGCGTCTTCGCGCGCGGCTTCAGCGAGGGCATCGCGGCAGTCAGAAGCGCATCGGCGCCATCGGGCAAGGTTATCCCCAATTGCGCGGAAACGCGCGGGGCGACCAGCGCTGCGAGTCGGGCATCCTCTGCTTCACGCAGATAGTGACCGTTCAGATTTTCCAGCTTCTTGATGTCGAAACGCGAGGGCGAGCGGCCCACGCCAGCGATGTCGAACAGCTCGATCGCGCGCGCGATCGGGATGAGTTCCTCGTCGCCATGGCCCCAGCCCAGACGCAACAGATAGTTGAGCACCGCTTCGGGCAGCATCCCCATTTCATCGCGATAGGCGTCCACGCCCAGCGCGCCGTGGCGCTTGGACAGTTTTGCCCCGTCAGAACCGTGGATTAGCGGGATATGGGCATAGACCGGCACGTCCCAATTCATCGCATTCATGATGGCAAGCTGGCGGAAGGCGTTGTTGAGATGATCGTCGCCGCGAATGACATGGGTGACGCCCATGTCATGGTCGTCGACCACCACCGCAAGCATATAGGTGGGCGTGCCATCGGAGCGCAGCAGGATCATGTCATCCAGTTCAGCATTCTGGACGACGACGCGGCCCTGCACCGCATCCTCGATCACGGTTTCGCCCGCCCGTGGGGCCTTGATGCGGATGACATAAGGCGCGCCTTTGGGGGCTTCCGACACATCACGATCGCGCCAACGACCGTCATAGCGCATCGGCTGCTTGGCGGCGCGCTGCTGTTCGCGCAGCGCGGTCAGTTCCTCGGGCGTGGCATAGCATTTATAGGCATGGCCGCCGTCGAGCAGTTGCTGCGCGACTTCCGCATGGCGCGGGGTGCGCGCGAACTGGAAGACCGGCTCCTCGTCACCGCCCAGCCCAAGCCAGTCGAGTCCGTCGAAAATCGCGGCGACCGCTTCGTCCGTCGAACGGGCGCGGTCAGTATCCTCGATCCGCAACAGGAAGCTGCCGCCATGGTGGCGCGCGAACAGCCAGTTGAAGAGCGCCGTGCGCGCGCCACCGATGTGCAGGAAGCCCGTCGGCGACGGCGCGAACCGCGTAACGACCTTCTGCTTATCTCCGGTTGCGCTCACCCTGATATTCCCCGACATCTGCTGTTCTGATCCATGAATGCGACGCCCCCTAGCATGGCTTTCGAGCCACGACAAACCTGCGCGGGGGAGAGTGCGAATCCCGTGGTTTTTCGGGCTTTTCCGGCCGTGGAAGCGTGGTTGGAATCGCAGCGCGAACAAGTGGGCCTCTGGGCGCCGGTTGCATTGGGCGCGGGAATCGCTGCCTGGTTCGCCCTGCCGGACCGGGCCGCATGGCTGGGCTTTTGCTGTCTGGCGCTTGGACTGGCCTGCGCCGCCTGCCTGATGCCCCGTGAAAGTCGATTGCGGCAGATGCTGGTGATTGGTGGCCTGCTGGCCTGCCTAGGCTGTCTGTTGATCTGGGGCAAGGCACTGCTGTTGGGGCAGCCGCCGCTGACACGGCCTGTTTTTACCGAGATGGCGGGGGAAGTCCGGTCGGTTGCCGCCATGCCAGCGCAGGGTGTGGTGCGCGCGATGGTACGGCCGCTGGATCGGGGTGATTTGCCGCAGGCGATCCGCGTCAATATTCGCGAGGGCGATGTGCCGACAGGGTTGGGGCGGGGGCGGTGATCCGCTTTCGTATCCGCCTGATGCCGCCCGCGCCCGCTGCCGTGCCGGGCGGATATGATTTTGCACGGCGCGCTTATTTCCAGGGGATCGGGGCGACCGGGCGGGCATTGCGTCCGATCGAAGTGGTGAAGGCGGCGCCCGAAGGCAGCGCCTCTTTGCGCGCCAGATTGTCGACACATATCCATGGGCAGGTGGCGGGCGGAGCAGGTGGCATCGCAATGGCGCTGGCGACCGGCGATCAGGGTGCGATACCTGAAGCGGATGCACAGGCCATGCGCCGCAGCGGGCTGGCGCATCTGCTGTCGATCAGCGGCCTGCATGTAACCGCGCTGATCGGGGCCGTCATGCTGATGACGTTGCGACTGGCGGCGCTGAGTCGATGGGCAGCGCTACACTTGCCCCTGATGCTGATCGCGGCGGGTTGCGGAGCGCTGGGAGGCCTTGGCTACACATTGCTGACCGGGGCTGAGGTGCCGACGATCCGGTCCTGTGTAGCAGCGTTGCTGGTGCTGGGCGGGATGGCGATGGGCCGCGATGCGATAACCTTGCGATTGGTGGCGGCGGGAGCGTTGGTCGTGCTGGTCTTTTGGCCGGATAGCCTGATCGGCCCCAGTTTCCAGATGAGCTTCGCCGCGGTGGTGGCACTGGTCGCGCTGTCGAGCAGCCGTCGCTATCGCGCGCTGACCGCGGCGCGGGATGAGGGGTGGGTGGCAAAGGGACTGCGGGGCATCGCGGCGTTGCTGTTGACTGGCTTTGCTGTGGAGATCGTGCTGGCGCCGATCGCGCTCTATCATTTCCATCAGGCGGGAATGCTGGGTGCTTTTGCCAATCTGATCGCGATCCCGCTGACGACCTTTATCGTCATGCCGTTTGAGGCTCTGGCTCTGGCGCTGGATGTGATCGGGCTGGGCGCGCCTGCCTGGTGGGTGGTGACGCACTCTTTGGACCTGTTGCTGGCGCTGGCGCACCGGGTCGCGGCCAGCCCGATGGCGGTCGTGCTGGCGCCGGCCTTTTCGCATCTCGTCTTCGCCGCAATTGTGGGCGGGGGGCTGTGGTGTCTGTTGTGGCGCGGATCGGTGCGCTGGTTGGGGCTGGCGCCGGTGTTGATCGGAACGGCGATCATCGTGCTGACGCCGTCGCCTGACCTGCTGGTCACGAGCGACGGACGGCATGTCGCCCTGCGCCTGCCCGACGGCGGCATGGCGTTACTGCGTGCGCGGGCGGGTGATTATGTGCGCGATGCATTGGCCGAGAGCGTGGGCTATGATGGCACATTGTCCGCTCTTGCGGATATGCCGCAGGCCCGGTGCAACCCGGATCTGTGTGCTGCGACGATGCGGCGTGGTGAGCGGCGCTGGCAATTGCTGGTGACGCGCAGCAAGGCGATGATCGACCCGCGGATATTGGCGAAAGATTGCGCGATTGTCGACATCGTCGTCAGCGATCGCTGGCTGCCCCGTTCCTGTCGCTCACGCTGGCTGAAGATCGACCGACGGATGCTGGCACGGACGGGCGGGATCGCGATAAGCCTGAAGACGGGCAGGGTTGATCGGGTCAGGCCGGAGGGCGACACCCATCCCTGGTTGCCGCCAATCCCGCCACCACGTCCCCTGCGCCGTCCGATTGGCGGGCCATCGTTACAGGCCAGTCCTCAATTATAGCGGCGCAACAGGCCCGCGAGCTTGCCCTGGATTCGTACCTGAGCCGAATCATAGACTTGCGGCTGATAGGCACTATTGGCCGGATCGAGCCGGACCTGCGCGCCTTCGCGCCGGAAATATTTGAGCGTTGCTTCGGCTTCGTCAATCAACGCGACGACGATCTGTCCCTCGCGCGCGACGTCGGTGCGCTGGATAAGAGCGAAGTCGCCATCGAGAATGCCTGCCTCCATCATCGAATCGCCGGATACTTCCAGCGCATAATGATCGCCTGAACCCAGCAAGGCGGCGGGAACGGAGAGCATCGTCTGCCCCTCCATCGCCTCGATCGGCACGCCCGCCGCAATGCGGCCGTGCAGCGGAATTTCGATCACGTCATTGGCGGCGACGGGGATTTGGGAGGGGGTCTTGGGCGCAAGTTGCGGCACGCTTGGTACGAGCGCGGATCGGGATGTCCGGTTCATCGCTTCGGGCAGTTTCAATACTTCCAGCGCGCGCGCTCGATTGGCGAGGCGACGGATGAAGCCCCGTTCTTCCAGGGCGTTAATAAGACGGTGAATGCCCGATTTTGAGCGCAGATCGAGCGCTTCCTTCATTTCCTCGAAAGAGGGAGACACGCCGCCTTCCTCCAGTCGATGATGAATGAAGAGAAGCAGTTCCTGCTGTTTTGCCGTCAACATCGCCTTTGTCCCTCGCATATCTGGAACGAATGAAGAACGCATAGGAAACGGAAGGAGGCAAGTCAAGCGTTTGGGTGATTATCCTGTCAGGTCAGCGGCAGGGTGATGACTGCATCGCCTGCTTTGGCGGCGGGCGATTTTGCGGGGCGCAGGATCAGGCAGTCGGCGTCGGCAAGGGAGGCGGTGGCCGCACTGTCCTGCGCGGTGAGGGCGACGATCCGGTCGCCGCGATGGAAGGCGCGGAGATATTCGTCCCGTTCGGCGGTCGGGGCCAGGGGTGCGTCGATGATTGCTTCGATCTGTCGGGGAAGGGGCTGGGGTGCGCCGCTCATATGGCGGACCAGTGGGAGCAGGAAGAGAAAGGCCGTGACGAACGCCGAGACAGGATTGCCCGGCAGGCCCAGAAAAACGGCGCTGTCCAGGGTTCCGGCGATCAGCGGCT
The DNA here is from genome assembly GCF_037154075.1 of Sphingobium aromaticiconvertens. Taxonomy (NCBI): domain Bacteria; kingdom Pseudomonadati; phylum Pseudomonadota; class Alphaproteobacteria; order Sphingomonadales; family Sphingobiaceae; genus Sphingobium; species Sphingobium aromaticiconvertens. The sequence continues at coordinate 3,500,916 of NZ_JBANRJ010000001.1, read as the reverse complement.
TGCCGGGGCGCATTGCGATCTTCCAGAAATCGAGCGTGCCGCCGACCGCAGCGAAGGCTGGACGAACGAGATCATGATCGCCGACCGACGCGCCGCCTGTCGAAACGATGATGTCAGCTTCGCGCACGCGATCGAATGCAGCCATCATGGCGGCAAGGTCATCTGGCACGATGCCAAGGTCGATGACTTCGCAGGGCAGGCCCGCGAGCATCGCGGGCAGCATGACGGCGTTGGAGGAGGGCAACTGGCCCGGCGCGATGGGCTGTCCTGCCGCCACCAATTCGTTACCGGTGGACAAAAGGGCGACGCGAACCTTGCGCGCGACCGGCAACAGGCCATGGCCGCCCAGCACGGCAAGGCCAATATGGGCGGGGTTCAGGCATGTGCCAGCGCGCAGAAGAACCGTGGATTCACGGAAATCCGACCCCGCCGGACGGACATGCTGGCCCGATGCCGGAGCGTTTGGAAGTCCGCTGATCTGGTCGCCGATGCGTTCGGCATTTTCCTGGATCAATATGGCGTCGGCGCCCGGTGGCACGGGCGCGCCGGTGAAGATGCGGCAGGTTTCGCCCGGCGCAAGTGGTGTGGGGATGGCCTGTCCTGCGGCACTCTCGCCTGACAGTCGCCACGGGCCGGGCCATTCAGCAGCGCGGATTGCATAGCCGTCCATGGCGGAAAGGTCCGCCCATGGCTGGCTACGCAGGGCGATGATGTCGTCTGTCAGCCATCGGCCTACGCCTTGTGCGGCGGCAACGGAGTGCGATGGGAGGCGGCGGCCCAGTGCCAGCAGGCGCGCCTGCGCTTCTGCGACGGGCAGCAGGCTCATGGCCTCCCCCTCACGGCCACGCCCTTCACGAAGCCCGCCAGTCCCCGGACTTGCCGCCCGACTTGGCGAGCAGGCGGACGCCGCTGATCACCATCGCCTTGTCCATCGCCTTGGCCATGTCGTAAATGGTGAGCAGGGTGACGGACGCAGCGGTCATTGCTTCCATCTCCACGCCCGTCTGGGCAGCGGTGCGCGCGGTTGCGGTGACGGTTACGCCGGTCGCGTCCATGTCGAACTCGATCGTCACCGCGTTCAAGGGGAGGGGGTGGCACAGCGGGATGAGGTCGGCGGTGCGCTTGGCCGCCATGATGCCCGCGATCCGGGCGACGGCGAGAACGTCGCCCTTCTTCACATGACCGTCGGCGATGGCCTTTGCGGCTTCGCGGCTCATGTCGATGCGGCCGGTCGCGACCCCCTCTCGCACGGTGGTCGCCTTGGCCGAGATGTCGACCATGCGGGCCGATCCATCTTCGGCCAGATGGGTGAGGCCGTTGCTCATGCCCCGACCAGCAGCGTGCGGGTCGCCGCCTCGACATCGGCCTGGCGCATCAGCGCTTCGCCCACCAGGAAGCAACGGACGCCGCGTTCCGCCATGGCGGTGAGGTCGTCATGGCTGTTGAGGCCGCTTTCGGCGACGAAGGTGCATCCCTCCGGCGCGCTGTCGACCAGCCTGTAGGTGTTGTTGAAGTCGATGCTGAAATCACGCAGGTCGCGATTATTGACGCCGATCAGGCGCGAGCGGAGATTAAGCGCGCGCTCCATTTCCCGTTCGTCATGGACTTCGATCAGGGCGTCCATGCCCAGGCCGAGGACCGCATCCTCAATCTCTGCCATTTGGGTGTCGTCCAGCGCCGCTACGATGATGAGGAGGGCGTCCGCGCCCAGTGAGCGGCTTTCCAACACCTGCCAGGGATCGACGATGAAATCCTTGCGGAGCACGGGCAGGGGGCAGGCGGAGCGGGCGGCCATCAGATAATCGTCATGGCCCTGAAAATAGGGTTCGTCGGTCAGGACGGACAGGCAGGCCGCGCCCGCCGCCGCATAGGCCTGGGCGTGGGCGGGGGGATCGAAATCGGCGCGGATAAGCCCCTTGGACGGGCTGGCGCGCTTGATTTCCGCGATGAGGCCGAAGCCTGAGCGGGCGGCCCCGTCCAGCGCCTGACGGAAGCCGCGCGGCGGGGTCTGTTCGGCGGCGCGGGCGTGGAGCGTGGACACGGTGGTCGCGGCCTTGCGCCGCTTCACATCCTCCCGCTTGAAGTCGCAGATTTCGATCAGTTTGTTGGTCATGTCAAAAGCCTATCCAGCAGGTCAGCAGGGCATGGGCAAGGCCCTTGTCGATCGTCTCGGCGGCTTCCTCCGCCCCCTCTCGAAGATCATGCGCGGTGCCCGCGACGACAAGGGCCGCGGCGGCGTTCAGCAGCACCGCGTCGCGATAAGGCCCCTGTTCGCCGAGCAGCAGCGCTTTCAGCGCAGCGGCGTTGTAGCTGGCGTCGCCGCCGCGAATGGCATCGACGGGATGGGAGGGAAGGCCCGCGTCGGCGGCATGGTAGCGGCGCATGGCGACCAAGCCTTCGGCTGTGACTTCCGCCACATCATTGCCACCGGTGAGCGAGAGTTCGTCCAGCCCCTCATCCCCCGACACGATCATGGCATAGTCCGCGCCCAGATCCGCCAGCGCCTGCGCGTAGATGGGGACATAGGCGGGGCGGGCGATGCCGACCAGTTGGCGGCGGACATTGGCGGGATTGGCGAGCGGACCCATCAGGTTGAAGATGGTGCGCTGGCCAATCGCCTTGCGGATGGGGCCAAGCCGCTTGAGCGCGGGATGGTGATTCTGTGCAAAGAGGAAGCAGATGCCAAGGTCGGCGAGCGAGGCTTCGGCCCTGTCGGCGGCGCGGCTGAGGTCGAGGCCGAGAGCTTCGAGCGTGTCGGCCGCGCCGGATTTGGAGGATGCCGCGCGATTGCCATGCTTGGCGACGGGCACGCCACTGGCCGCGACGACCAGCGCGACGGCGGTGGAGACGTTGAGCGTGTGATGGCCGTCGCCGCCCGTGCCGCAGACGTCGATCGCGCCGGATGGGGCGCCGATCGGGATCATCCGCGCACGCATGGCGCGGGCGGCGGCGGCAATTTCCGTGGCGGTCTCACCCCGCTCGCTCATCGCGACGAGGAAGGCGGCGATGTCGGCTTCGGGCAGGTCCGCGTCGAACAGGAGGTCGAAGGCGCGGGCGGCGTCCGCCTGCGAGAGCGGTGTGGAGGGATCGGGTAGCGCGCTGGTCATGGCGCTTCCCTTAGACTCGGCCATGGGCACGAGTCGAGGGGCGCGATCAGGCTGTTTGGCAGGCGGCTTCGCGCGCGCGAACCGGGATGCCCGCAATCCTCATGAAATTGGCGAGCATGTCATGGCCATGTTCGGTGGCGATGCTTTCGGGGTGGAACTGTACCGAATGAATCGGCAGGTCGGTGTGGCGGAAAGCCATGACCGATCCATCGTCGCTGGTCGCGTTGACGGTCAGGCAGGCCGGAATATTCTCGACGATCAGCGAATGATAGCGGGTGGCGATGAAGGGCGAGGGCAACCCTTCGAACAGCCCGGTGCCGTCATGGGAAACCGGCGACGTCTTGCCGTGCATCAGGCCGCCGCGCACCACGCGTCCACCGAAATGCTGGCCGATCGCCTGATGGCCAAGGCACACGCCCAGCAGCGGCTTGCCCGCGTCGGCGCAGGCCGCGACCAGATCCAGGCTGACGCCTGCCTCATTAGGGGTGCAGGGACCGGGGGACAACAGGAAGGCCTGCGCCCCGGAGGAAAGGGCCTGACCCGCCGAAATCGCGTCGTTGCGGACCACCTCCACGCGCGCGCCCAGCTCCATCAGATAATGGACGAGGTTCCAGGTGAAGCTGTCGTAATTGTCGATGACCAAAATCATGGGGTCGGCCTATATCGTGAGCGCGCGGGATTGGACAGAGGGATGATGGTGGGATGATGCGGGAGGGGACTTCAGGAACCACCCTCTGCAATCAGGGTCAGCATCCGGCTCATCAACGCGGTGAAGCGCCCTTCGTCCACCAGCGCGGCGCTGTTGTTCCAGGCGGCGGCCAGCGCATACCATTGCCCGTCCTTCGCCCGGCCGATGAAGTTCATGGCGATCACGCCGGGTTCCGACCCGCCCTTGTAACCCAGCCAGGCCCACCGCGCCGCGTCGCCCGGTGCGATGCCGGGATTGACCGCCAATATGGGGAGGGCGTCGCCCGATTGCCGCCGCAACTGGTCGAGCAGGCCGATCATCTGGTCGGGGGAGGCGAACCATTCGATGGTGTCGATCGCGGTGGGCGTCGTGGCCATTGTGCCCACGTCGATGGCATTGGCGACCAGCCGAAGGGGGCTGGCGTTGAGCAGGTCGCGTCTGCCCTGTGGCGTGGCTCCGGCATAGCGGGCGCGCAGGTCGGCGTTGGCGGGCATTTTGAGCGCAAAGGCTTCGGCGGTGGTCAGGAGCGGGCGGCTTTCCGGCGGCATCATCGCATCCACCCGGTCCCGCCCCAACGCCAGCAGCAGCGTGTCGGCGGCGCTGTTGTCGCTCTCCGCAATCATCGCGAGCGCGAGGCTGTGGAGCGTCATCGGCGCATTGTCCGGCGCGGCGGCGAGGCGGCCGGAAAAGCTTTTGTGGGTGAGCGGCACGACATCGGCCCACCGCCGCTCTTTCGCGGCGACGGCGCGTGCCAGTTCGGCGAGGATGGCAAGCTTGAAGGATGAGCCGGTCGCCATCGCGCGGTCCGCATCATGGGCGCGGAGCAATTGAGGCTGGGCGTCGGTCAATCGCGCCAGCGCGAAGGCGGCATGGCCGGCGAGCGCCGCGATGTCCTGCGCGACTTTCGCCAGGCTATCATCCCGCTGCCGCGCGCCGGTCAGGCGCAGGCCAACGACCTGATTGGGAGCCTGCGGTGCGACCACCATCTGAAATCCCAGCGTGGCGTTGGCATAGCGTATCTCGACTGCGCCGATGGTGGCGCTTTGCGTGCGCAAATGGCTGAGAGTCTTGGGCGTGCCGTGGTCGCGCCTCAACTGTTCGGCCAAGGCGCGCCATTGGGTGATGGGCACGGCATTGAGGAAAATGGGCGAGAAATAGTCTTCTTCATTTCCCGGTGCCGTAAGCATCGCGACCAGTTGTTCGGCCCGTGATTGCATGGCTGGTGAGGGCTGACCCCCCGATTGGGCGAGCGCGGCTGGTGATAGGAGCAGCGCCGCGAGCAAGAACACCAGCCAGCGGATCATGCGTCGATGGCTTCCTCGTCCACCGCGGCTGCATTCTCCTGAATGAAGGCGAAGCGATGCGCCGGATTGTTGCCCATCAGCCGGTCGACCAGATCGCGGACCGCCGCGCGATCCTCTACATCGGGTGGCAGGGTGATGCGGATCAGGCTGCGGGTCTTGGGGTCCATCGTCGTTTCGCGCAGTTGCATCGGGTTCATTTCGCCAAGCCCCTTGAAGCGGCTGGTCTCGACCTTCTTGCCCTTGAACTCCTTGGCCATCAGCGCGTCGCGATGGGCGTCGTCGCGGGCATACATGCTCTTGCCGCCGGACACGATGCGGTAAAGCGGCGGCTGGGCGAGGTAAAGATGCCCGCGCCGCACCAGTTCGGGCATTTCCTGAAAGAAGAAGGTCATCAGCAGCGTGGCGATATGCGCGCCGTCGACGTCTGCGTCGGTCATGATGACGATGCGCTCATAGCGCAGATTGTCGGGGTTGCAGTCCTTGCGGACGCCGCAGCCCAGCGCCAGCCCCATGTCGGCGATTTCCTGGTTCGCCAGAATCTTGGCCATGTTGGCGGACGCGACGTTCAATATCTTGCCGCGCAGGGGCAGGATCGCCTGCGTCTTGCGGTCGCGGGCCTGTTTGGCGGAGCCGCCGGCGCTGTCGCCTTCGACCAGGAAGATTTCCGTGCCTTCGGGGTCGTCGGTCGAACAGTCGGTCAGCTTGCCGGGCAGGCGCAGTTTGCGTGCGCTGGTGGCGGTCTTGCGCTTGACCTCCTTCTCCTGCTTGCGCTTGAGGCGCTCGTCCATGCGGTCGATGACATAGGCGAGCAGCGCCTTGCCCCGATCCATATTGTCCGACAGATAATGGTCGAAATGATCGCGAATGGCATTTTCGACGAGCCGCGCCGCTTCGGGTGAGGTCAGGCGATCCTTGGTCTGGCTTTGAAACTGGGGATCGCGGACGAAGACCGACAGCATGATTTCGGAGGACGTCATGACGTCCTCAGCGGTGATGTCCTTGCCCTTTTTCTGTCCGACCAGATCAGCAAAGGCGCGGATGCCCTTCACCAGTGCGGCGCGGATGCCCGCTTCATGGGTGCCGCCATCGGGCGTGGGAATGGTATTGCAATACCAGCTATAGCTGCCGTCGGACCAGAGCGGCCAGGCGACCGCCCATTCCACCCGGCCTGCCGTGCCGGGGAAATCCTGTTGCCCTGCAAAGAAGCGGCTGGTCGCGCATTCGCGGTCGCCCACCTGTTCCTTTAGATGGTCAGCAAGGCCGCCGGGAAACTGGAATTTGGCCTCGGCCGGTGTGTCGTCAGTGATCAGCTCGGGCGCGCATTTCCAGCGGATCTCGACGCCTGCGAACAGATAGGCCTTCGATCGGGCGAGGCGATGCAGGCGGGCGGGCTTGAACTTCTGCTCACCGAAAATCTCTGGATCAGGAGTGAAGCTGACGGCTGTGCCACGCCGGTTGGGCGCCGCGCCGATTTTTTCCAGCGATGAAGTCGGCAGGCCTTGAGAAAAAGTCTGACGGAAGAGTTCTTTGTTAAGGGCCACCTCCACCACCGTGTCGTTCGACAAAGCGTTGACGACGCTGATGCCCACGCCATGCAGGCCGCCGGAGGTCGCATAGGCCTTGTCCGTGAACTTGCCACCCGAATGGAGGGTGGTCAAAATCACCTCCAGCGCGGATTTGCCCGGAAATTTGGGATGTTCGTCCACCGGGATGCCGCGACCATTATCGGTGATGGTCAGGCGATTGCCCGGTTCCAGCAGCACTTCGATCCGGGTGGCGTGACCCGCAACGGCTTCGTCCATGCTGTTGTCGAGCACTTCGGAGGCAAGGTGGTGGAAGGCCCGCTCGTCCGTGCCGCCGATATACATGCCCGGACGGCGGCGCACAGGCTCCAGCCCCTCAAGCACCTCGATCGCGGATGCATCATAGCTGGTGGATGAGGTGGAGGAGGCGCTGGCGAAAAGGTCTTCTGACATGATGGATTCTATAGGGGTGCGCGGGGCTGCTACGCAAGCGGCGGCGGGTAATTGTGCAACAGCACATAAAAAAACTTGCCATGCGATTGAAACAATTTCGATAGCTGCGTAGTTACGCGCCCTGACAGATCTCACTTTCCCCAGGAGAAGAACCCCATGAAAAATATACTTATTGCGCCGCTGGGCGCCACGCTGGCGCTTGCCCTTGCGACGCCTGCTTTCGCACAGGGCGACAAGGTCGACTGGACCGGTCCCTATGTCGGTGGTTCGTTCGGCTACAACTGGCAGAAGAGCGATAACCAGGAGAATCTGCGCTTCGATACCAATGGCGATGGCGTGTACAACGACACGGTGCGGCTTGGTAACGGCGACGATGCATTCGCACCCGGCTTCTGTGGCGGTGCAGCGACGTCAGGCGTTGGCCAGCAGCGCACCCGTTGCAATGGCGACAAGGACGCAATCGGTTGGAACGTCCACGCCGGTTATGACCGTCAGTTCGGCAACATCGTGGCCGGTGCCGTGATCGAAGGCGGCGACGCATATATCAGCGACAGCGTCAGCGGCTTCAGCACCACACCTGCCAGCTACACGCTGACCCGCCGGATCGGCTGGAGCGGCGCTGGCCGTCTGCGTCTGGGCTACACCACCGACAGCGGCATCATGCCCTACATCACCGGTGGTGTTTCCTATGCGAAGGTGAAGAACAGCTTCAGCACAACGAATACCGCCAACGCTTTCACGACTACCGACTCCAAGGAAGACGCTTGGGGCTGGAACATGGGCGGTGGCGTTGAAGCGAAGGTCGCCGAGAACTTCTCGATCGGCCTTCTCTACAAGTGGACGCGCTACAATGTTGGCGATTACAACGTGAATGTCAGCCAGGGCACTGCCCCGGCGACCAACCCGTTCATTTCCAATCCGACGCGTGCGTCCACCGACATCAATCGTGGTGACAAGTTCGACGTACAGAGCACGATGGTGACGGCAAGCTTCCGCTTCTGATCGCTTATTCTGCTTTCAATGAAGGGCGCGGGTCGGCAACGATCCGCGCCTTTTCTTTTGTGCAGGCGGAAGGCAGGGTTCCGATCCGACGCCAGGAAAAAAGGCCGCACCCGATAGCGGGAGCGGCCTTTTTCCTATCGAAGTAAAGCGTCGTCGATCAGCGCACGCGGGGGCCACCGAAGGGCAGTGGCGGGGGCGGGCGGCGGGTGCCGCGTGGCAGCTGCGCCTGATAGGCGCGCCCGCAATGTTCGACGCAATAAGGGAAGCCCGGATTCACCGTCTCCCCACAGAAATGGAAGTCCGCTTCGCCCGGATGACCCATCGGCCATTTGCAGATCCGCTCGGTCAGGTCGAGCAGGCTGGTCTTGTCGGCCATATCGGCGCTGGGCTTGGCGGGTACCAGGCGACGGGGTGGTGCGGGCGGAATGGGGGCCTGTTGATCGCCCGGACCCTGACGCAGGAAGCCGCCTGGGCCGACCGAGACGATGCGCGGCTGCGGTTTGGGTGCGGGTGCATCGCCAGAGGCATCCGCTGATGGGGTAGCCGTGACGGCAGGCGCTGTGGGTGCGCGCGGCGCGGCAACGGGCTGGGCGGCAGGGGGCGCGGCTTTCGCTACGTCCACTTCCGCCACGACAGGCTTGCGGACAGGCGCGGCCTTCTTGGGCGCGTCGGTCGACTTAACCGGGGATGGGCGCGATTGCAGGCCCAGGCGATGCGCCTTGCCGATCACCGCGTTACGGCTGACCCCGCCCAGTTCTTCGGCGATCTGGCTGGCGGTCAGGCCCTTTTCCCACATGCCCTTGAGCTGGTCGATACGCTCGTCGGTCCAGGACAATGCAAAACTCCTCAAAATCTCTTGAATGCCACCCTATATGGGAACGAAGCGGCGCGGGTGCAAATCCACGCACAAGCCCCTTGCAGCACGAAGGACCAGCCGATAGTCGATCCAGCCATGAACGACCAGCCCAAAATCAACACGCCCGCAAGCATGCCCGCCTTTCCCGAGCCGGGCGTACCGGTGATCCGCAACATCAACTGGGCGGGAAGCCGCGCGCTGTACATGAAGGAGGTGCGCCGGTTTATGAAGGTGCAGCTTCAGACGGTATGGGCGCCGGCGATCACGACTTTGTTGTTCCTGGTCATCTTCATCGTCGCGCTGGGTGGTAGCGGCCGGACGGTGACGCTGCGTGGCGAATCGGTGCCGTTTGCCGATTTCGTCGCCCCCGGCCTTATCATCATGGGCATGATCAACGCCTGTTTCGCCAATGCCAGCTTCGCGCTGATGGTGGGCAAGGTGCAGGGGACGCTGGTCGATTATCTGATGCCGCCCATTTCCGTGGGCGAATTGCTGTTTGCGCTGGTCGCTTCTTCGGTCACGCGCGCGGTGTTCGTGGGGCTGGCGCTTTGGGCGGCGATGGCGCTGTGGCCCGGCGTGCATGTGACCCCGGCGCATCTGTGGGCCGTGGCGTGGTTCGGCCTGCTGGGCACCAGCTTCATCGCTTTTCTGGGCGTGCTGACATCGATCTGGGCCGACAAGTTCGATCATGGCGCGGCGGTCACCAATTTCGTGATCGGGCCGCTGGCTTTGTTGTCGGGCACCTTCTATTCGATCGACCGGCTGCCGCCCTTCTTTCAGGGGATAAGCCACGCCAACCCCTTTTTCTACATCATATCGGGCTTTCGCTACGGCTTTGTCGCGGCGGCGGACGTCAATGTGGCGATCGGCAGCACGGTGCTGCTGGCGCTTAACATCATCCTTGGCGGCCTGTGCTATGCACTTTTGAAGCGGGGCTGGAAGATCAAGGCCTGAATCTTAGACGAAGCCTGCCAGCACCGGAACGACAAGGCAGGTGAGAAACAGCAGCACAGCCGCAGTCAACCAGTGGCGCAGGCGCGGGTGGCTTTCGTCTTTCGCCATGCAAACTCCTTTGGCACGTTCAGGCCATGGTTACCATTTCCTGTCAGGGAAGGCACCTGTCTGACTGTAGGATAAAAGCGTCCATGAAGGTTGCCCTGGTGTTCGGGACGCGTCCCGAAGCGATCAAGCTGTTTCCCGTGATCCATGGCCTGAAAAAGCAGGCGGGGGTCGAGACGCGCGTTATCGTGACGGCGCAGCATCGCGGGCTGCTGGATCAGGTGCTGGAGATGGCGGGGATCGTGCCCGACATCGACCTGGACGTGATGACGCAAAACCAGACGCTGGACGGGCTGACGGCGAAGCTGATCGTCGAACTGGGCAAGGCGTTCGATGCCGAAAAGCCCGATCGGATCGTGGTGCATGGGGACACGCTGACGACGATGGTGGCAAGCCTCGCTGCTTATTATCGCAAGATCCCGGTTGCCCATGTCGAGGCAGGCCTGCGCAGCGGGGATATTCATCATCCCTGGCCGGAGGAAGTGAATCGCCGGGTTGTTGCGTGCATTGCGGATATGAACTTTGCGCCGACACAGGCTGCGGCCGACGCGCTGCTGAAGGAAAGCCGGGACCCCGCGACCATCCACATTACCGGCAATACGGTGATTGACGCGCTGCTGGCGACGCGGGCACGAATCACCGCGGAGCCTTCGCTGGCGAGTGGGCTTGATAATCTGGCCGCGCGCTTTGCGGGCAAGCGGATCGTGGCCGTCACCAGCCACCGGCGGGAAAATTTCGGCGGCGGCATGGAGGCGATCGCGCGCTCCATTGCTGACATCGCGGCACGGCCCGATGTGGCGGTGATCTTCCCGGTTCACCCCAATCCCAATGTGCGGCCTGTGATGGACGCGGTGTTGGGCGATCTGTCCAATGTCGCGATGATCGAGCCGCTCGACTATCTCCATTTCGTCCGGTTGCTGGACATGTCTCACCTCGTCCTGACCGACAGCGGAGGGGTGCAGGAGGAGGCGCCGTCGCTGGGGAAGCCCGTATTGGTGATGCGCGAGACGACGGAGCGGCCCGAGGGCTTGACGGCGGGCACGGCGAAGCTGGTCGGCGCCGACCGGGCGCGGATCGTGGCCGAAACGCTGGCGCTGCTGGACGACGATGCCGCCTATGCGGCGATGGCGCGGGCGCATAATCCCTTTGGCGATGGTAAGGCAAGCGACCGGATCGCGGAGATTATTGCTGGAGGTTAGACGCGATGCCCCGGCCCAAAAGGGACCGGGGTCGCGATAACCATTAATGCGCCATGCAGTTCTGCTGGACGCTAACGACAGTCAGTTGCCGCTGACGACCGTCCCGATCGGGCCACAGAATCGAATGGCCTGCCTTTACGCCGATCAAGCCCGCGCCCACGGGCGTCAGGATGGAAACGCGGCCCAGCACGGCGTCTGCATGGTTGGGGTAGACCAGTGTGATGCTGCGACGCGTGCCGCTGCCCTCATCAATGTAATCGACCCTGGAAGACATGGCGACGACGTCATCGGGCAGGTTGGACGGCTTGCAGAGCTTTGCGCGGCCGATTTCATCAAGCAACATGATGCATATATTGGGGAACCGGTCCCTGGCGCCCCAGGCCAGGTCGGAAAGAGTGTCGGCTTCGGATTCGATAAGGTGCAGGGGCGGGCGCTTGGCCGCCGTCTGTGGCTTGGACATGATGTGGCTTCCTGAATATTTTCGCGCAGGTCTGGCCCGGCGATCCTGTCTGTCAAGAAAGTGCCCCGAGCCCAGCAGCTAACACGCCGCAGCGAACCCGGGGCTACAGGCCCGCGAGCAGTTGCCCCCCATGGTGGCGAAAACGCGAAAAGGAAGCGCAATACTTCATGGCGCCAAGATGGCCATGCCGGTCGCGCAAGTCAATGAAGGGTGGTTGGCGTTACCGAAATCTTCAGCATTTCCGGGCAGAAAAGCAGCCAGATTAATCGCTGCTTCCAAGGACTCTGCCCCTATGCCCGTCGATACCAAGCAGAAGGTTTCCGTCATTGGCCTTGGCTATATTGGCCTTCCGACCGCTGCGCTGATTGCGCGCGGTGGTTGCCAAGTAGTGGGCGTGGATGTCAGCCCGCATGTCGTGGAGACGGTCAACTCCGGTCGGGTGCATATCGAGGAAGTTGATCTGGACGGGCTGGTGCAGGGCGTCGTTTCGCGCGGAAATCTGCGCGCCAGTCTGGACGTAGAGCCGAGCGACGTGTTCATCATCGCCGTGCCGACGCCGGTGTCCGAAGATCGCGCGCCCGACATCAGCTATGTCCTGAAGGCCGCGAGCACGGTCGCGCCGGTGCTGAAGGCCGGGGACACGATCATCCTGGAATCCACGTCTCCCGTCGGCACGACCGAGCAGATGCGCGATGTGATCGCAAGCCTGCGCCCCGACCTCAAAATGCCGGGCAAGGGCGTTCAGGGCGACATCGCCATCGCTTACTGCCCCGAGCGAGTGTTGCCCGGCCGCATATTGGTAGAGTTGATCGACAATGATCGCTGCATCGGCGGCATCACGCCGCGTTGCGCGCGCAAGGCGCTGGGCTTTTATCGCCAGTTCGTGCGCGGCCAGTGCATCACCACCACCGCGCGCGCAGCCGAAATGGTGAAGCTGGTCGAAAACAGCTTCCGCGACGTCAATATCGCCTTTGCCAACGAATTGTCGGTGATCGCCGAGGGTATGGGCATCGATGTGTGGGAGGTGATCCGTCTCGCCAATCGGCATCCGCGCGTCAATATCCTGCAACCCGGTCCCGGCGTCGGCGGCCATTGTATTGCCGTCGATCCATGGTTCATCGTCCATGGCGACCCGGAAAATGCGCGCATCATCCGCACGGCGCGGGAAGTGAATGACGCCAAGACCGACCATGTGGTGACCAGGGCGTCGGACATGGTTGACGACTATCCGGGCGAGGACATTGCGTGCCTTGGCCTCGCGTTCAAAGCGAATATCGATGACTTCCGTGAAAGCCCGGCGGTGAAGGTCGCCGCGCGCCTTGCTCGCCGTTACGGGCGGCGGGTGAAGCTGGTTGAACCCCATGCGCAGGCATTGCCGATGGAGTTTGCCGGGACCGGGGCGGAACTTATGGATCTTGATACGGCACTGGAACAATGCGGGCTTTTCGTCATTCTTGTAGATCATGACATGTTCAAGTCCGTGCCGATCGACGAGCGCGCCGGCAAGGCGGTGTATGACACGCGCGGAATCTGGTCCGACCAGCCGCCACGCATCGTCACACCCGCGCCGGGCCGGGTTGCGCTCTGACTGGTGCCATTCTGGTCAACGAGGACGGGCGACGGTTCGCCGCACCGCATCGCCCGCTGGTTGCCATAGCGGCGCAGCATCGCTAGTCCGCCTCCCACGCGCCAGCAACGCAAGGGGGACCAGAGCATGAACTGCGCGATCAGGCGCCTGCTGCGTCCTTTCGGTACGCCGACGGCGCTTTCATTGGGGTTGGCCCTTTCCCTGTCGGCCTGCGCGAGCGTACATGACGCCTCGTCGGGCGAGGAGGCCTATACGCTGATGCCGCCGCCCGCGCCGGTCGGGGTGGATTATCATATTGCGCCGGACGACGTGCTCAAGGTCGACATCTATCGCGAGCCGGGCCTGTCGCTGAGCGATGCGGCCGTTAATGCGGCGGGCAATTTGCGAATGCCGTTGATCGGTGACGTGCCCGTCGCCGGGCTGTCCGCGAACGAGGCCGCCGACGTTATCGCCGGGCGGCTGGGCGAGCGCTATCTTGTGTCCCCGCAGGTTTCGGTCTTCATCAAGAAGGCGGTTGCGCGGCGTATCACCGTGGACGGCGAAGTGCGGGAGCCGGGCGTATTCCCTGTCGATGGACGCGTGACGCTGTTGCAGGCGGTGGCGATGGCCAGGGGGCCGACGCGGGTCGCCAGCCTGGGCGAGATCGTCGTGCTGCGGCAGGCAAATGGCCAGCGGCAGGCGGCGATGTTCGACTTAAGCGCCATTCGTGCCAATAAGGCGGAAGACCCGGAGATACTGCCGGGGGATACGATCATCCTTGGCCTTAGCCGAGCCAAGGCGATCCTGGCCGGGGCGTTGCTCGCCGCGCCTGCGCTGACGACGGCCTTCATTGCGCTGGACGGGAATTGATGAATCGCATGCACTCCATCGCCACAGCCCGTTCCGGCACGGGAGACGACCTGGTCGATGGCGGCCGCGCCGCGCGAATCGCTGCGTCGGCCCGTGCCATTGCCCTGATCGTGCGCCGGCAGCGCGTTATCCTGTTCGTGACGATGGCGCTGTGCGTGCTGGCCGGGGTGTTCTACATACTTTTTTCGACGCCGGATTATCGCGCGACCGCTTCGGTCGAGGTCGAGGATGTGCCCGCAGGCGCCGCTGGATTGTCCAACAGTGTGCGCGCTACGGGAGCGAGCGATACCGAATCGCTGATGCAGACCCAGGTCGATGTGCTGCGTAGCCGCGCTCTGGCCGAGGATGTGGCCAAGGATCTGGCGCTGGTCGGCAGCAGCGTCTTCTGGCAGGGCATGGATGCGCGCCGCCCGACGCGCGGCGCAGGCTCTCTCAACCAACGGCAGGTCGAGACCGAGCGGGTCGTGCAACAGCTTCAGGGCAATCTGGACGTCACCTTGCCGGGGCGGTCGCGGGTGCTGGCGATCGGTTTTACCAGTGCGGACCCGGTGCTTTCCGCACGGATCGCGGACAGCTATGCCGGAGCGCTGATCCGCGCCGACTTGAAGCGAGGCTTTGAATCGGGCGTGCAGGCGCGTCGGTTCCTGCTGGGTGAACTGGAGGGCGCGCGGCGTGATCTGGAGCGTGGGGAGCGTGATCTGGCGACCTATGCCGTCCGGTTCGGGCAGCCCGACGATGGAAAGACGGGGACTGCGCCGCCCGACAGCGGCACGCTGACGAGCCGATTGGCCCAGCTCAACGCTTTCCGCGCGCAGGCGGTGTCCGACCGTATTGCAGCCCAGAAGAAATGGGAGAGCGCCCGCGCTGCGAACGTCGCGACATTGCCCGAAGTCCTGGGCAATGGCGCGATGCAGGAATTGATGGCGCGCCGGGCGGAGGCACGGGCCGCGCTGGTCGAACAGCGGCAGTTCCGCAAGGACGCGCACCCCGAAATACGCGAGGCGCGCGCCCAACTGGCTGCCATGGATGACCAGATCGAGACGATGGCTGAGGCGATCCGTTCTTCCGTGCGGGCGCAATATGATGTCGCCGTGAAGGGCGAGAAGCAGATCGACAAGGAAATCGGCGCATTGGAGCAGGATGCGCTGGCCGGTCGCGGACGGGACGTGCAACTGGGTATCATGGAGCGACAGGTCGATACCTATCGCGCGCTGCATGACAGCCTGCTTCAGCGCTATCGCGACATGGCGAGCCAGGCCGGTTTCCAGGCCGGGCGTATCCAGCCGCTGGATCGCGCCGCCGTGCCCACCCGGCCTACGTCGCCTAATATCGGATCGACCATGTTGCTGGCGTCGCTGGGCGGGCTGCTGCTGGGGCTGTTGCTGGTGGCGGCGCGGCATGTGTTCGACGACGCTGTGACCTCTGCCGAAACACTGGCCGAGCGTGTGGACCTGCCGCTTCTGGGCGCAGTGCCGGTCGGGATCGAGGACGATCAGGCGGCACGGGAAGCGGCGTTCGCACCGATCGCGGCGTCGCTCCTGCTGGCTTCCGTCGATGGTTTGCCGCGTTCTATCCTGATCACCAGCGCGCAATCGGACGAGGGCAAGTCCACCAGCGTCCATGCATTGGCGGTGGGGCTTGCGCGGATGGGCAAGCGGGTGCTGGTGATCGACGCCGACATGCGCCGCCCGATGCAGCACAGGCTGTTTCGCCTGACCCCCGGCAAGGGGATCAGTGAAGCGATGACGGGTCAGATTCGCGCGCGCGATGCGATCATGGAAAGTGCCGAGCCGAACCTGTCACTGCTCCCGTGCGGCGCGATCCCGCCCAATCCCGCTGAATTGTTGGCGACCGGTACGCTCGACACGTTGCTGGCCGAATTGCAGGCCGATTATGATACGATCCTGGTCGATGCGCCGCCCATATTGGGCCTGTCCGACGCGCCGCTGATCGGGGCGAAGGTACAGGCGACGGTTCTGGTGGTCGAATCGGGCCGCAACCATCATGGCGGCCTGCGGGTCGCGGTCGACCGCCTGCGCCGCGCTGGCGGGTTGGCGATCGGCGCGATCCTGACCAAGCAGCCGCTTCGCAGCGGCGTCTATGACTATCATCTGGGTGGTTGAACGACGAGGGTTTGGCAAGCGGTGCCGCTAACATCTCTTGCCAGCGGCGCGTGCCAGTGTCAGTGCGAACGCCAACGCCAGCCATCCGCCATCATGGGCGGTGTATGGGCCAAAGTGCAGAACCCATCGTGAACCTGAAAGTATCCAAGGAAATAGTACGGCTGCGGCTGTATCTCCTCTGCCTGTTGGGGGATGCGGTGGGCCTGCTGCTGTCGTTCATGCTGGCCAACTGGCTGATGCTGGGCGCAGTCTGGGGCGAGCCGGGCAAGCCGCACGGCATTGTCATGTTCGCCATGATCGCACCCCTTTACGTCCTGTTGGCCATTCAGGGTGGCGCCTATGGCATTCGGATGCTCGACAATGTGCGGCAAGGCGTGCTGCGCGCGCTGCTGGCGTTGGTGCAGGCGTCGATGCTGATGTTGCTGATCGTGTATCTGGGCAAGATCGCCGAGCAGCTTTCCCGTCTGACATTCGTGGCGGGCTTGCTGCTTTCAGCGGGAGCAGTGACGCTGGTACGGTTCGCCATTGCGCGGCTGGGCGATCGTCTGCTGGGGGAAGTGCCGCACCTGACGGTGGTGATTCTGGATGGCGTAGTGATCGACACAGCGCCGCATGTCCTGTTGATCGAAGCCAGAGAGGCCGGGCTTCATCCCGAAAATCATGACGCCAGCATGGCTGCACGGCTGGCCGCTGTCGTGGGCATGGCGGAGCGGGTGGTCGTCGCCTGTCCGCTGGAGCGGATGGACGATTGGTCGGTGGCGCTGAAATCCCTGTCCGCGCGTGGCGAGATCGTGGTGCCTGAAATGCTGCGCTTTGCGCCTGCGCGGGTGGACGAATTTGCCAGCCAGCCGACGATCGTTGTGGCAGGCGGGCCGCTCCAGTTTCGCGACCGGATCATCAAGCGGCTGTTCGATTTCGCGGTCGCCAGCATTGCGACGATCCTGCTGTCGCCCATATTGGTCGCTGCTGCGCTGGCGGTGAAGTTGACGAGTGCCGGGCCGATCCTTTTTCGCCAGCCGCGTCTGGGTCTGGATGCGCGCCCGTTCGACATCTACAAGTTTCGGTCCATGCGCGCCGATCGCACCGACACGAAGGCGGAGACGCTGACCGCGCGGGACGATGACCGGGTGACGGCGGTGGGGCGCTTTCTGCGCAAAACCAGCATTGATGAATTGCCGCAGCTTTTCAATGTGTTGCGCGGCGACATGAGCATCGTTGGGCCGCGTCCTCATGCGGCGGCGGCGAGGGCCGGGGACAGCCTCTATTGGGAGGTGGATGACCGCTATTGGGAACGGCACTGCATCAAGCCGGGCATGACCGGGCTGGCGCAGGTTCGCGGTCATCGCGGCGCGACCGATCATCATCAGGATCTGATCGACCGGCTTCAGTCGGACCTTGAATATGTGACGGCCTGGTCGATCTGGCGTGACCTGCGCATCATCGTCGCGACCATCGGCGTGCTGGTGCATCACAAGGCCTATTGAGATGGTGGCGATCGACATGATCCTGTGCGCGGTGCTGCTGCTGTCGATGCTGGCGGTCGTCTGGCCCTTTGTCGTCTATCCGTTCATCCTACGCCTTTTGCTGACGCGCGCCGAACGGCCGGCCGGTGGCGCGCATCCCACTGCCTCGCTGCTGTTCTGCGCCTATAATGAGGGGGCGGCGATGCCCGAAAAGCTCGTCAATGTGGCGGCGTTGAAGCTGCGGTATCCCGATCTGGAGATTATGGCGTTCGATGACGGGTCGGCGGACGACACGGCGGCGCAGATTGCCGCTATGGCTCCCCTCGTCACCCTGCTGCGCGGGCCGGGGCGCAGCGGCAAGGCGCATGGCATGAAGCAACTGGCGGCGCGGGCGCGGGGCGATGTGCTGATCTTCACCGACGCCAATGTGCTGTTGGACATGGACGCGATCGATAATCTGCTGGCGCGCTATGCCGACCCCGATGTCGGCGGCGTATTGGGATCGCTCCACTATCTGGGTGAGGGCGATAGCGCGACTGCCTCCGTCGGATCGCTCTACTGGCGGATCGAGGAGCGGTTGAAGGATGAAGAATCGCGAACCGGCAATGTGCTGGGAGCAGATGGGTCGATCTTTTCGATCCGGCGGAGCCTGTATCCCGATTTTCCGGACACGGTGCTGGACGACCTGACCGTGTCGATGGCGGTGATCTTTGCCGGCAAGCGGCTGGTCAAGGCGAAGAACGTCATCGCGCGTGAGCGGCTGGTAGCGGCGCGGGGGGACGAGTATCGGCGCAAGGTGCGGATCGCGGCGCGTGCCTGGCATACGCATGGCCATTTGCGCCCGCAACTGAGGCAGATGGCGGCGATCGACCGGTTCAAATATGCCTCGCGCAAGATCATACGCTGGTTTGGCGGAGTGTTCCTGTGTCTGGGTGTGCTGGCGGCTGCGGCTTTGGCCTGGCGCATATCGCCCTGGCTTTGTCTGGCGCTGTGCCTGTGTGGCGTGGTGCTTCTCTGGATAGCCGCGCGGGTGCGGCGGGGGCCGTTGGCGGCAATGGTCGATGTGCTGATCGCCTATGCCGCGACAGTGCAGGGAGTGGCTCAGGCGATGACAGGGCGGACCTTTGCGGTGTGGCAACCCGCCAAATCCCGTTGACCCCGCTGGCAAAAGCCATTGCATCCTGTATAGCCCGGCGATTGCCCCAAAGCCGACGGCGGAGAGCGACGTGATTACCTTTCAGCGGGTGGCCAAGGCCGCCGGCAAGCATCTGACCCGCTTGGGTTTACGGGTACGCGCCGCGCTGGGCGCGCGGGCGACGCGCGCCTGTCCGGCTTGCGGCGGCGCGGTGGTGGGCTTCTTTCGCTATGGCGATAATGGCGAATGGGGGTGCCCGACATGCGGCGCGTCCCCGCGCGAACGGCTGATGAACTTCCTGATCGAGCAAGGGACGCTGACCCTGCCGCAAGGGGGCGCGATCCTGCACATGGCGCCCAATGAGGGCAGTCTGGTACGGCGCTATGCTGCGTCCGCCGGGGAATATGTACCCGCCGATCTGTTTCCGGACATTTATTCCGTGCCGGGGATGACCCGCGTCGACCTGATGGCGCTGGCTGACGAGGGACGGTTCGACCTTTTCTATGCCAGCCATGTGATGGAGCATGTGCCTGATGACGCGATGGTGCTCGCCAACATCCTGCGCGCGCTCAAGCCCGGCGGGGAAGCCTGGCTGATCGTGCCGTTGTGGAGCAAGCCGACCGAGGATGGTAGCTATGCCATGTCCCCGCGTGAGCGTGAGCGGCGCTTTGGCCAGTGGGATCATGTGCGCCAATATGGTCCCGATTTCGCCGACCGCATCCGGGCCGCGGGGTTCGATCTGGAAGAGATTGACGCGGCATCGGTAGCCCCGGCGCTGCGCCATCGCTTTGCGCTGGACGACCGGCTGTTCCGCGCCCGCAAACCGCTGGGCGTGGTCGCCGCGTGATCGAAAAGGGGGCAGGCAATATCCTGACCCGACTTGAACAGTCGGCGCGGGTGATCGCGCTGGTCAAGCTCGCCAATGTCGGGCTGGTCCTGATCTGGGGTTTTGCCGTCACCTATGTTTTCGTGCGGGTGCTGCCGCTGGCGGAGTTTCAGGCGTTCCTGTTGCTCGTCGCCTTTGGCAACTTCACCATTTCCGCCGAGTTCGGCCTGACCAGCATCATCTATGCGCGGTTGCGGCGGCATTGGTTGGGGCAAGATTTGGGGTTGGGGCAGGATTCGAGCGGGACCGATGGCGGTTTCCGGCTGGAGGAAATGGGCCTGATCTTCCTTCTCCTCTCCGGTCTGATTGTCGGGGCGACGGCGCTGCTGCTGGGCGCAATGGCGCTGGGGTGGTTGGGAACGGCAATGCCGCTGCTCTTTCTGCTGTTTTTCCTGTCCGCTTGCCTCAATCTGCCCGCGCTGCTTGCCAAGCGGGCGCTGGCGGCGATCGATGGCAATCTGGTCTGGGAATTGCTCGACTGTGGGCGGCGGCTGGTGACGATCACGCTGTTGCTTGGCGTGCTGGCGGGGCTGGACGTGCGGCTTTCGGTCGCGCTGCAACTGGCGGTCAGCATCCTTGTCATCGGTTATGCGATCGCGCTGCTGCATCGGCGGTTGAAGATGCAAGGGGCGCACTGGCTGGCCTTTCGCGCCGGAGGCGGGCATGTGCGGCGGCATTATCTGGGCGACATCGGTGCGTCGGCGGCCTTCACCGTGTCGGAGATCGTTGCCTATAATGCGCCCTATTTCACCATAGCGCTGGCGACCGGCGACGCACGGCCGATGCTGGTCTTTGACTTCCTGTTCAAGATGACGCGGGCCTTGTCGATGCTGGTGCGGGCGATGGTGGAGGCCGCCTTGCCGCGCATCACCCGCGCCTATCATGCGGACGACGGAACACGGTTCCGCCAGATCATCCGCCGCGCGCTGGGGGCAGGGGCTGTTGCCGCCCTGTTGATGAGCGTCGCGTTGCTGCTGTTCGGGCAGTTGCTGTTTGCCGAATTGTTCGACCATAAGGCCGCGATTGGGCTGGGCGAGGTCGCGCTGGTGTGCTTGGGCTTGGCGGCGCTCGCAGTCATCTGCGTGTCGGTCTATATTCAGGGTGCGCTGGGACGTTTCCGGTATCTGCTGGGGCGGTCGGTTCCGTTTCTGGCTGGCTCGCTGGCCAGTGTGCCGCTGGCGCTGATGGTGGGGGGCGTTCGGTTCGACGACGCTTTCCTGGCTTTTTATGCCCTGACGCTGGTTGGGACGGCGGCGCTGCATGGCTGGTCGCTTTATCGGCTGGCGCGGACGGTTCAGGCATGAAGGTCGGGCAGCCATGAAGGTCGCGATGATCGACCCCTCGCTCTTTACCGGGCGCTATGATGACGGCCTATGCGGGGGGCTGACGCAGGCGGGGCTGGAGGTGACCCTGCTCGCCCGACCTATGCGGGATACCGATGCCATCGCGCCTGCGGCCTATACCTATGATCCGCGCTTTTTCCGCTGGAGCGAGCGGTTGCGGGGAGTACTGGGCGAAGGGCGGGGCTTTCGCGTCGCCAAGGCGGTCGAATATGGCGCGACCTGCCTCGCCGGGTCAGTGCGGGGCATGGCGGACGCGAATGTCGTTCATGTGCAGTGGCTTCCCCTTGCGCCTGCTGACCGGATGCTGCTGCGGCGGTTGGCGGGGCGGGTGCCGCTGGTGCATACGGTGCATAATGCAGAGGCCTATCATGCCGATGCCGGGGTGCAGGGGGCGGGCTATCGCGCGCTGCTTGATCGGTTCGACGCGTTGATCGTGCATGGTGAGACGACCCGGGCGGCGCTGGAGGCGCGGGGCGTGGATCGGGCGCGCATTCATATATTGCCGCACCCGCCGATGCGGCTTGCCAATGCCACGCCCGATGATCTGGCAGCGGTGCCGGACCCGCTGCTGCCCCGATTACTCTTCTTCGGGACGATCCGGCCCTATAAAGGCGTCGATCTGCTGGTGGAGGCCTGCCTGTCGCTGTGGCGCGGAGGGCAGCGGTTTGAACTGGCGATGGCGGGCAAGCCCTTCATGGACATCGCGTCGCTGATCGAGCGCGTAAGGCAGGCTGGTTTTGGCGAGCGGTTGGTTCTGGACCTGGGTTTCCTGCGCGAGCAGCGGCTGGACGCGCATTTGCAGAAAGCTGACATATTGGTCTTTCCCTATCGGCATATCGATTCCAGCGGCGCGTTTTTGTCGGCGCTCCACTATGGCAAGGCGATGGTGGCGTCGGATGCAGGGATGTTCGCTGCACTGCCCGATGGCGTTGCCGCGCGGGTACCGGTTGGAAATGTATCCGCGCTTGCCCAAGCCCTCTTGCCGCTGATCGAAAGCGCGGCCATCAGGCAGGCGGCCGGAGCGCGGGCAAGCGCCTATGGCGAGACGATGGGCGACTGGAAGGACATGGCATTGCGAACGGCGGCGATCTATCGCTCGGTTATGGGACAGGCCCTGTGAGCGGGCAGCGCCAGCGCTACGTGCGCGAATTGCGGAACCGCTGGCTGGCGGTACGCCTGTCGCTTCGCGGGCAGATACATCAATATCCAGAAATATTGGCGCTGCGGATGTTCCTGACCGGCTTTGCCATCGACTGCGTGATCGACGTCGGTGCGAACCAGGGGCAATATGCAACCACGCTGCGCCGCGATGTCGGCTTTGGCGGCACGATCCTGTCGTTCGAGCCGAATCCGGAAGCCTTTTCGATACTGGAACGCCGCGCGGCGGGCGACCGGCGCTGGCATGTCTTCAACATGGCGCTGTCCGATTTCGACGGCACCGCGCAGTTCAACATCATGGCGGCAGAACAGTTTAGTTCGCTGGAGCGCCCGGCAGCGGAACTCGACCCCATCTTTACCGATCGTAACAAGGTGACGCGGCAGGTGGAGATGCAGTGCCGCCGCCTGTCGGGCCTGCTGCCGGAATTGCGTGCCGCGCATGGCTTCATCCGCCCCTTCCTGAAGATGGACACGCAGGGACATGACCTGTCGGTGTGCGAGGGGGCGGGCGAGATGCTGGCTGACCTGACGGGCTTGCAGACGGAACTGGCTGTTCGCCCAATCTATGAGGGTGGGACCGCCTATCGGGCGATGATCGAATGGCTGGACGGGCGCGGCTTTGCACCCTCGGCCTTCTTTGCCAACAATAAGGGGCATTTTCCGCTGCTGGTCGAAATGGACGGCATTTTCGTCAATCGGGCGCTGCTGGCCCGCATGTCCTGATGACCAGCGACCGCAGTATTGACCCTGCACGCCTGTTTCTGGGCGCGGCGATCGGGCTGACGCTGTGGGTCGGTGCGAGTTTCCTGTGGCATGTGACCTATGCCAAGGGCGTGAGCCTGCCAGTGACCCTGTTTCTGGATCAGGATTTCCCGGTGCTGCTGGTGGGGGTGTTGGCGCTGGCGTTGTTGGCGCCACTGACGCAGGGGGAGGGGCCGGGTGTACCGCCGCCGACCGCGCGGATTGTGGTGCCAATCATCCTGTTGCTGGGCTTGTCCGCCTGGGCAGGGCATTATATCTTGTTTCAGGATTATGCGATTTCGCGCGACGAGGAGGTGGCACGCTTTGCCGCTGCCTATCTGCGCGAAGGGATGATCGCACGGCCGATCCCGCCGGAATGGGTGCCCTATCGGCGGGCGATCATGCCCGAATTCTTCTCTCCCTTCGGCGCGCAGGCCTATTGGACGGCGGCCTATCTGCCGGTGAACAGCGCGATCCAGGCGGTGTTCTGGCGATTGGGCGATCCCAATATGGCAGGTGCGGCGCTGCTGGTGGCGGGTCTTGCGGCGTTGTGGCGCGCGGCGTTGCGACTGTTCCCCGACCGGCCCGACGCGGTGTGGGTGGTGCTGTTGCTCGGCTTCACCTCGACCCAGCTTTGGGTCACGGCCATGACCCCCTATGCGATGACGGGGCATTTCGCGCTCAACATGATCTGGCTGGCGCTGGTGTTGCGGGGTGGCTGGGCCGGGCATCTGGGGGCTGCTGTCGTGGCGCTGGCGGCGGCGGGGCTGCATCAATGGCATTTCCCGCCGATCTTCATCGCGCCTTTCATTCTCTGGATGCTGTTGGGGCGGCGTTGGGGAGCAGCGGCTTTCCACATATTTGTGCTGGCCGCGATCGTGATTGTCTGGGCCAGATTGTGGCCGGGCCTGCTGTTGCACGAATTGGGGCCACCTGCCGATGTCCGGCCGAGCGCGGGCGTGGCGGACAAGGTGGGCAGCCTGTTCGGGCGACTGGGCGGCAAGTGGCAGCCGCTGGTCAATATCACGCGGCTGATTGCCTGGAACAATCTGTTGCTGCTGCCGCTGGCGCTGCTGGGTATCGCCGCGATCGACTGGCGGGCTGCGGTGCGCGGGCGTGCAATCGCGCTGCCGCTGGCGATGGGCGTGATCGCGGGTTGTGGGCTGGCGCTGGCGCAGGGCTATGGCTGGGGTTATCGCTACGCTCATGGATTTATCGGGCCGCTTTGCCTGCTGGCGGGCTATGGCTGGCTGCGGATGCGGCGGACGTCGCTGCGTCCCGTCGTCATCGCGTCGGCCATCGCCGTGCTGACGACGGGTCTGCTTGTGTGGCGTACCTATGAGTTCGTCGCGCCCTATGCGCGGGGGCATCGGATGATCCAGGCGTCCACGGCGGATGTCGTGCTGGTCGATCCGCGTGGCGGGCTGTTCGTCACCGATCTGGTGCGTGGACAGGATGGGGTGCCGGGTCGACCGATCGTCATGAATCTGGGGATGCTGACGCTCGGCCAGATTGATGCATTGTGCGAAACCTATGCTGTCGCTCTGTTCGATCGCACGGAATTCCGTCCCATTGGTGTACCGCTCGCCCGCTGGCACTATGGTGCCACCGATGCGTTGCGTCGGCGGATGGATCGGTTGCGCTGCGGTGACAGGCCAGTGCCTGCTACTCCTTGACGTAAACCCGTTTGCCGCTGATCCATGTTTCCAGAACCTGGGTCGCGCGGATTTCGGCGGGCTGGGCGAGCGAGACGTCACGGTCGATCAGCAGGAAATCGGCCCGCTGTCCCGGCGCCAGATTGCCGAAGCGCTGTTCGGCGAACCCGGCATAGGCGGCCTGACGGGAAAAGCCGTCGAGCGCCGCCTGAAAGCTGACGCGTTGTTCCGGCATCCAGCCGCCGACGGGCTGGCCCGAACCATCCTCGCGACTCATGGCGACCGCTATTCCGGCAAAGGGATTGGGGCTTTCCACCGGCACGTCCGACCCAAAGGCCAAGGGTACGCGATTGTCGAGCATCGATTTCCAGGCATAGGCGCCCTTCAGCCGCGCTTCGCCCATGCGTGCGCCCGCCATCTTCCAGTCGGAGGCTTCATGGACGGGTTGCATGGAGGCGATGATGCTGTTCTGTCCAAAACGGGGCAGGTCGGCGGGATCAACGACCTGGGCATGTTCGATCCGCCAGCGCCGGTCGCCCTTGTAGGTTTCCGACAGTTCCGTGATGGCGTCGAGCAGTTCGCCATTGGCGGCGTCGCCGATCGCGTGAACCGCAATCTGAAAATCGTCCATCGCTGCGCGGCTCATCCAGTTGCGAAGCTGGGTGGTGCCGATCATCGACAGTCCCTTTTGCCCCGGCGCGTCGGCATAGTCGGCCTTCAGCCAAGCGCCGCGCGAACCGAGCGCCCCGTCGAGCACCAGCTTGACCCCGCCAAGGCGCAGCCGGTCGTCATAGAGCCACGGCGTCGGCGCAGGCCCGGCGATCGTCACCATCTGATCGACGCCCGCCGCATAGGCCATGATGCGGATACGCAACGCTCCCCGGTCGGCGGAGCGGCGAAACGCCTGCCAGTCGTCGATGCTCGTGCCCATGTCGGCGATGCCGGTGATTCCGGTCGCCAGCAGAAGGCGCTGCGCCTTTTCAAAGGCGATGTCGCGATCCTTGGGCGCGGGCGGGGGAACGACTTTCTTGATGAGCGACATCGCCTGATCGACGAATATGCCCGATGGCTTGCCCCCGGTCACTTCGATGCGGCCACCTGCGGGAGCTTTGGCTGTAGCGCTGATGCCTGCTGCCTTCATCGCTGCGCTGTTGGCCCAGCCCGCATGGCCGTCCACCCGCTCTAGCCAGACCGGGATGTCGCTCACGGCGGCATCCAGTTCGGCGGCGGTCGGGAAGCGGCCAAGGCCCCAGGATTCCTGATTCCAGCCGGTGCCTATGATCCATTTGCGGCCGCTATTGTCCTGCGCATAGGCGCGGATCTTCGCCTGCGCCTCAGCCAGTGATCTGGTCTGCGAGAGGTCGAGGGTGATGAGGCTGAGGCCAAGGCCCATGACATGGCCGTGCGCGTCGATCAGGCCGGGGATCAGCGTCCGCCCCTTGCCATCGAGACGGAAACTGTAGGCCGGGAATTCCTGCTCGCCCTTTTTGCGCTTTTTGCGGGGCGGTGCGGGTTCCTCGACCTTGCCCTGTATCAGTTTCTCGACCTTGCCCTCATCGTCGATCAGGATGGCGTCGAAATGAATGAGCTTGCCGGTCTGGTCGACGGTAATGCCGTTGACATTGTCGACTAGCCCCTTGGCAAAAGCGGGGGAGGCAAAAGCGAGTATTGCCGTTGCCGCCAGCAGAGCGATCTTCATGCGCGGGTGATCCGGCGCACCAGCGCGCTGGTATCCTGCCGTCCGCCGTCCATTGCCTGCACGTCGGCATAAAATTGGTCGACCTGCGCGGCCATCGGCAGGGTCGCGCCGTTGGAGCGCGCCTCATCCAGCGCCAGCCCCAGATCCTTGCGCATCCAGTCGACCGCGAAGCCGAAATCGAAGCTGTCCTGCGCCATCGTCTTCCAGCGATGGTCCATCTGCCAGCTTTGCGCCGCGCCGCCGGAGATCGCCTCGAACACGGCGTCGAGGTCGAGGTCGGCGGCCTGGGCGAAGCGCATGGCTTCGGCCAGGCCTTGAACCACGCCCGCGATGCAGATCTGGTTCACCATCTTGGTCGTCTGGCCTGCGCCCGCGCTGCCGACATGGACGATGCGGGCGGCATAGGCCTGCATGACGATGCGGGCCGCCGCGACCGCTGGTTCGCTACCGCCACACATGATCGACAGCTTGCCGTTCTGCGCGCCGGCCTGACCGCCGGAAACGGGGGCGTCGACGCTGTGGATGCCGCGGCTTTCGCCTTCGACGAACAGTTGTCGGGCGATGCGGGCAGATACGGTGGTGTGGTCGATGAACAGGCTGCCCGGTTTCATCGCCCGAAATGCGCCATCGCGGCCCAG
Organism: Sphingobium aromaticiconvertens; assembly: GCF_037154075.1. NCBI lineage: Bacteria > Pseudomonadati > Pseudomonadota > Alphaproteobacteria > Sphingomonadales > Sphingobiaceae > Sphingobium > Sphingobium aromaticiconvertens. The sequence goes on along the minus strand of NZ_JBANRJ010000001.1, from coordinate 3,473,987 downwards.
CGTGATGGAGGAAAGATCGTCATCGGTGCCGACGCAGCTGATGACGACGTCCGCGCCCTCTGCCGCTTTGACGGGGCTGGTCGCCACGGTGCCGCCATAGGCCTCTGCCCAGCTTTTCGTCTTGCCGATCGAGCGATTGTAGACGGTAAGGTCATGTCCGGCCTTTGCCAGATGCCCGGCGATCGGGCCGCCCATGGTGCCAAGGCCGATAAACGCGATATGTGCCATCTGTCCTGCGCTTGTCCTGCATCGAAATTTCGTTGAAGCCACGGCGATACAGCCAGTTCCGGTCAAGTGCCAGTTTCTTCCCGAGCCTTTTTACGTTAGGGGCGACCCATGAACACGCTAGCCAAGATCGAGGGCGCGCTGCCGCTGCCCATATCCGTCGACGACATCCTTGCGGCGCGGGTGCGTATTGCCGGATCGATCGTGCATACGCCGACGCTGATCAGCCAGACTTTTTCGAACATGCTGGGTTGCAAGGTGTTCCTGAAGTTCGAGAATTTGCAATTCACGGCAGCTTACAAGGAGCGCGGGGCGCTCAACCGCTTGCTGCAACTGGACGAGGCGGCGCGGGCCAAGGGCGTGATCGCCGCATCGGCCGGCAATCATGCACAGGGGCTGGCCTATCATGGCAAGCGGCTGGGCGTGCCCGTCACCATCGTGATGCCCACCACCACCCCGACCGTTAAGGTGATGCAGACCGAAGGTCATGACGCAACGGTCGTCCAATATGGCGAAAAGTTCGATGACGCCTATGCCCATGCACGCGTGCTGGAGGTGGAGCGGGGCCTGACCTTCATCCATCCCTTCGATGAGCCGGACATCATGGCGGGGCAGGGTACTGTCGCGCTCGAAATGCTGGAGGATGCGCCCGAGATCGACACGCTGGTCATCCCGATCGGTGGCGGCGGGCTTTTCTCTGGCATGGCAACGTCCGCGCGGGCGATGAAGCCCGACATCCGCCTGATCGGTGTGCAGGCGGAACTCTATCCGTCGATGTACGATCTCATCAAGGGCGAAAATCTGCCGTGCGACGGCGACACGCTGGCCGAGGGCATTGCCGTCAAGGAACCGGGCGCGTTGACCCGGCGCTTTGTCGATCGGATGGCCGACGACATATTGCTGGTCACGGAGCGGCGGCTGGAGGAGGCGGTCAGCCTGCTGCTCCAGATCGAGAAGACGGTGGTTGAGGGCGCTGGCGCCGCTGGCCTTGCCGCGTTGCTGACCTATCGCGAGCAGTTTGAGGGGCGGACGGTCGGCCTGGTCCTGACCGGCGGCAATATCGACACACGGCTGCTGGCCAATGTGCTGCTGCGCGATCTGGCACGGTCGGGACGGCTGGCGCGCCTTCGCATCCGTTTGCAGGATCGTCCGGGATCGCTATTCCAGGTGGCCCGGCTGTTCGACGAGCAGCAGGTCAATATCATTGAAGTCTATCATCAGCGCGTCTTCACCTCCTTGCCTGCCAAGGGACTGGTGGCGGAGATCGAGTGCGAGACGCGCGATCGCGCCCATCTGGATCGGCTGCTGCATGCTTTGGTCGAGGCTGGCTATGAGTCGTCGCTGATCGAATCGGCCTGATGCGGGGTACCGGCACGGCTTGTCCGGCTTTCATGGTAAATGGGCTTTTCATGGACCCGTTGGGGCTGCATATTCAGCTCATGAATCGCGATGACCGACAGCATGGGACAGGAGGAAGAGGATGAGTGCACCCTTCCGCTTTCCGCGCTTCTTCGTCACCAACCCCAGCCCATGCCCCTATCTGCCGGGCAGGAGCGAGCGGAAGGTTTTCACGGAGTTGAGCGGCGACAATGCGTCGGAACTGAACGACGCGCTGGGCCGCATCGGTTTTCGCCGGAGCCAGAATGTCGCCTATCGACCGAGTTGCGCGGACTGTTCAGCCTGCGTTTCGGTTCGCGTGGTTGCGGGCGAGTTCAAGCCCAACGCGACCCAGCGCAAGCTCATCCGCCGCAATAGCGACCTGATCGTCACCGCCTGCAAACCCTGGTCGACCGAGGAGCAGTTCGCGCTGCTTCAGCGCTATCTCCAGTCGCGTCATCCCGGTGGCGGCATGACCGAGATGGACGAGATGGATTTCGCCGACATGGTCGAGCAGACCCCGGTCGAAAGCCAGGTCATCGAATATCGTGAGCCGGGTATCGACGGGCGTGTGGGCAAGCTGGTAGGCGCATGTCTGACCGATCGGCAGAGCGATGGATTGTCGATGATCTACAGTTTTTTTGACAGCGATCATCCAACTCGTCCGGGCCTGGGCAATTTCATCATCATGGACCATATCCTGCGCGCGGAAGCGGCGGGGCTACCCTATGTCTATCTGGGCTATTGGGTCGATGGGTCGGCGCGAATGCAGTATAAGATCCGTTATCGCCCGCTGGAAAAGCTGGGCCGCAGCGGCTGGGTCCGGTTCGATCCCGATGAGCAGGCCGAGGCTATTCGCGATGTCGCCACCGTCCTGCGGGACGAGCCGCCATTGCCGATCGAACTGAGCGGGATGTTCCGAAAATAGACCTCCCCGGTCGGGCTTTATTCGGCCGCGAACGTCACAGCCTCTATCTTGTTGCCATCCGGGTCCAGTGCGAAGGCGCCATAATAATGCGCATCATATTGCGCCCGGATGCCCGGCTCTCCGGCATCCGTCCCGCCATGGGCGAGGGCCAGGCGATGAAATTCTCTGACCATCGACCGATCGAGCGCCTGGAAACAGATATGGACGCCATTGCCTGCGCTTGCAGGGCGACCATCGACCGGGGTTTCGACGCTGAACTGGATTTCAGCGATCCCATAGTCGCAGGATGCCGCATGGTTGCTGAGTGAGCGAAAGCCCAGCAGCGCCATGAGCGGATCGTAGAAGGCGCGCGCCCGCGCGATGTCATTGGTGCCTATCGAGACGTGATGGATCATGGCTGTGCTCCTGTCTGACTGACGGCAGGAACGCGCAAAAGTGTGGCAAGTTGCCGGGGCGTGGATACGCCCCGGCAACAGCCGCTTATTTGCAGTTGCAGCGGCGAACCTTGCGCCGGATGGCCGGGCGCGCGGCGCGTACCGTTTCGGTCACATAGCTTGTGGTGGTGGTGGTCTGCATTACGGGCTGCACCGTGACAGTGGTGAGGGTTGGCGCGGGATAATACCAGCCATTGGCGACATAGCCCCCTGCGGCAAGCGCCGGTACGCCCTGATTCGACCAATGCGACCGGCCTTCATAGGCAGGCGCATCATAGGTCACGCCGTGGGCCGTGCCGCGATATTCGCCTTCATATTCACCGGTGTAGGTCGTACCGTCTGCACCGTGCCAGGTGCCGGCCCAGCGGCCCTGATAATCGCCGCCATAGGTCACGCCATCATCGGCATAGGCATAATCGCGGCCCGCGCCATAGCTGTAGCCGTCGCGGCGTGGCGGAGGCGCGCGCCGATCACCATCTTCGGCCTTGTCGATGACCGCGCCAGCGACGGCACCTGCGCCTGCACCGATCAGGGTGCCCGCCGTGCGGTTGCCGCGTCCGGCGATACGGTTACCGGCAACACCGCCGACGACTGCGCCGATCGCCGCGCCGCCGACACCGTTGTCCCGCCGATCGCGCCGGCTGTCGCGATAGTCCCCATCGTCTGCATAGCCGCCATCATAGCGATCCCAGTCGACATTGCTGCGCGTGTCGTACACCCGGCCATAGCGGTCGGTCATCACCGCATCATCATAATAGCGCGACCAGCCATAACCCGCGGCAGGCGTCGGGAAGCCATAGGCCGAATAGTTGGGGATATAATAGCGTGGCTGCACCCAATAGCGCGGCAGCACATAGCCATAGACAGGGCGACGATAGGCGTTCCAGCCGCCCGGCGCGCGCCAGCCCGCATACCAGCGACCATTTTGACGCGGTCCCCATCGGTTGGCATTCGTCGCGCCGGGGTGAGGGCCGGGCCGTCCGGCGCTTGCCCGTTGTCCGCCCGCGCCGGCCGTCTCGGCCGAGGCCGCCGCCGATGCGCTGAGTCCAGCGATCAGGATGGTTGCACCGATCAGCAATGATGTCCGGGTCCGCATGGTTAACACTCCCTGTTCGTGTCGCGTCGGGCCGTGTGGCTAGCGGCGATGATCGAAGCGATATTTAACGGGATTTTTAGCATGGGGTTGCGCGGCTTTCCACGCATCTGCGCGCCACGTTTCGTCCCGAAACGGGTCAGAAAGGGGTGCGATTGCCGGTGCTTGCGCGGCCGATATGGTTAACGCGCGGCGGCTATCCGCGATGCGATGCGCGCGCAAAGCGTCTCAAGACCCCGCGCGTCAAGCGAGTCGAAACGCGCCGGGATCGGGCTGTCGAGGTCAAGGACGCCAACCAGTTCGTCCTCATGCACGATCGGCACGACGATCTCCGACGCGGAGGCCGCGTCGCAGGCGATATGGCCGGGGAAAGCGTGGACATCCGCGACCAGTTGGGTTTCGCGTGTCGCCGCAGCGGTGCCGCAAACGCCGCGCCCCAGGGGGATGCGGATGCAGGCCGCCTTGCCCTGAAACGGTCCCAGCACCAGTTCGCCATCGACCATGCGGTAAAACCCCGCCCAATTGAGATCCGGCAGGAATTGCCAGATCAGCGCCGCGATATTGGCCATGTTGGCCACGGCATCCGGTTCCCCTGCCGTGATTGCATCAGCGGCGGAAAGCAGGTCTGCGTGGAGCACGTCCTTATCGAGCGCGGCGGTGTCGGTCGGGGCAAAGTCAAACATAGGGCGAGATATAGGAGGCGCGTGCATCTTTGCCTAGCTGCCGCTCGTCGCCGACCAGCCCTACCCGTTCACTCCCGCACCTTCCCGCGCCCGGCCTTGACTGCTGCGCGCTTTACCTTGCCATCGACACGCCGTTTTTGCGACGCCTTGGTCGGCTTGGTCGGGCGACGCTTTTTGGGGACGATCGTAGCTTCCCGAATGAGCGCGAAGAGGCGATCGCGCACCTCCTGACGATTGAGCAATTGCGATCGCGAGCCTTCGCTGCGCAGAAGCAGGACGCCATCGCGCGTCATGCGCGAACCGGCCAGATCCGCGAGCCGATATTTTACCGCCTCGGGCAGATTGGGTGAGGCGGCCACATCGAAGCGCAACAGAACGGCGCTGTCGGTCGTGTTTACATGCTGGCCGCCCGCCCCGGTCGAACGGGTGAAGGACTCGGTGATTTCGTCGCTATCGATCGAGATGGAGCGGGTGATGGGTATGGCGACCATGGACGCTCAGAGTCCAGCACTATCCAGCATGTCCTGGGTAAAGCCTGCCCGCCCGAAGGTCGCGGGCAGCGGCGCGGTGGCCTCTGCCGGGGGCTTGGACCCGCGCGGGATCGACAGGAAGCGGCTGTGCAGGAGCATGTCCGCGCCGCTCTGACCATAGACCGGATCGCCGACGATGGCGAAGCCCAGCCCATGCAGGGCATGAACGCGGATCTGGTGGGTGCGGCCGGTTTGCGGGGTGAAGGCGATGAGGGCGCGGCCTTCATGCTCGGCGACCTTAACCCAGTCGGTGGAGGCGGGCTTGCCCCGATCGTCGGGGACCATCCGCCAGCCCTCTTCTGCACTGCTGATTTTCTTGAGCGGCATGGCGATTGTGCCGCTGTCGCCTTCGGGTACGCCCTCGATCACCGCGACATAGCGTTTGGCGACGGTCCCCGTCTCGAATGCTGCGGCGAAGCGCTTGTGCGCCTTGGGATTGCGGGCGAGCAGCAGGCAGCCGCTGGTGTCGCGGTCAAGGCGATGGACCGCCAGCGGCCAGCGCTGGAAACCGAAGGTCAGCGAGGCGAGGTGGTTCTCCAGACTCATCGTCCCATCGCGCGGCGCGTCAACCGGCAGGCCCGCAGGCTTGTCGAGAATGATGGCTTCCCCATCCAGAAAAAGAACAAGGTCGGAGAGCAGAGCCAAAAGGGAATCCAGTCGAAAGAGGGAGGCGCGCGATTGACGCGGCGCGTGGCTGCTATAGGGCCTGACGTCCATGGGCGGAAGGGGCAGCATCAACTGGCAGGCGACGCGGCTGGATTGGGTCGATGTCGCGCGCGGGATCGGCATCCTGGCCGTGGTCGCCGGGCATGTGTGGACGCGCGGTCCTCTGCGCGATGCGGCCTACAGCTTTCACATGCCGCTATTCTTCCTGCTGTCGGGGATGCTGTGCCGCCCCCAGCCAGTGGGGCGCTTCACGATGCGGCAGCTTGTCGGCCAGATGCAGCCCTATATCCTGTTTCTGGGGATGTTGGTGTTGATCGATCAGATCATCGAGCCGATGCGGGGGCATCGCCCGATTTTTCACGACTGGCCTGCTGATTTCGCCGTGCTGGCTTATGGCGGGTCGGCGCTGCGGGGGCCGTACACGACCTTCTGGTTCGTGCCGTGCCTGATGGTTGGGCGCATAATTCACAACATGGTGGCGGCGCGGTGGCCCGATCCACGGGCGTTGCCGCAGGTCGCAATTGGCTTGCTGTCGCTGGCGCTCGCCTATGCGGTGGGGGCGTGGACCAGCGAAGGGCCGTTTGGGCTGATCGCGGTGCCGATGGCGCTTTTCCTGCTCTGGGTGGGCGCGGTCTGGCGCGGTGTTCAGTGGCGCGGGTGGATGATTGTGCCGCTGGGACTGTTGGCATGGGCGGGGCTGAGCGGGATGGTCCCGGCGCTCAACATGAAAGCGGCCTATTATGGCTGGTCAATCCTGTCGATCGCCGCAGCCATCGCGACATCGCTGCTGATCTTTCGCCTGTCCGTCGCCATCGCGCCGCACGCCTCAGTGCTGGGCGCGCTGGGCCGGGCATCGCTGGTCATCATGTATCTGCATGTGGCCGTCATCCACTATCTCTCGCCCTTTCTGGGCAAGCCGATGCTGATGCTACTGGGCCTTGCGGGGCCATTTGCGGCTTATCATGCAATCCGAAAATCGAAGCTGGCCGCGAGATTGCTGCTGTAGCACGGCCAGAAAACGGGGTCGGCGCAGACAGATGGTGCGCCGACCCCGCCGCCTTGCAGAGCCGAAGGTGCGACCCGTTGGCTCGGCAGGCTACCATGTCATGACGACATGGCCCTGAATTATCCGTAGGCCTTATTCTCCGTGCACCTTAATTGCGACTTCGGCGACGCGGCGGCCCTGATAGCGCGCGCCATCCAGTTCGTGCCCGGCCGGTTGACGGCTGCCATCGCTATCGGCCAGCGTGGTCGCGCCATAGGGCGCGCCGCCGCGCACTTCATCAACGCCCATCTGACCCGCGTGACCATAGTCGAGGCCGACGATGGTCATGCCGAAATGCAGCAGGTTGGTGATGATCGAGAAGAGCGTGGTTTCCTGGCCGCCATGCTGGCTGGCGGTCGATGTGAAGGCGCCGCCAATCTTGCCGTTCAGGGCGCCGCGCGCCCACAGGCCACCCGCCTGATCGAGAAAGGCCGCCATCTGGCTGGACATGCGGCCAAAGCGCGTGCCGGTGCCGATGATGATCGCGTCATAGTCGGCCAGGTCGTTGACGGTGGCGATGGGGGCTTCCTGATCCAGCTTGAAATGCGCGTTCTTGGCGACCTCCAGCGGGGCGGTTTCGGGCACGCGCTTGACGTCAACGGTTGCGCCTGCCGAGCGGGCGCCTTCGGCGATGGCGTGGGCCATCGTTTCGATATGTCCGTAGGACGAGTAATAGAGAACCAGAACCTTGGCCATGTGATGTCTCCTTGAAGATGAAGGGTAAGAAATGGGGGCCGCCCGCGCTGGGGAGGGGGGAGAGGCGCGGGCGGCAAGGCGCGGACGGTGAAGTCCTGGGAGGTGCGCCTTATTCGCTGTCGACCAGGACGATTTCGCTGTCCTCGATCGCGGTTATGGTGATGGGCTGACCGCCCAATATGGCGGCGCCATCGCGGGCTTCGAACGTCTGGCCATCAATCTCTACCCGACCTGTGGCGGGCACCAGATAGAGGTGGCGACCTTCATCGCTGTCATAGGTGATGCTGGTCCCGGCCCTTATCGTGCCGCCCAGCAAGCGGGCGTCGGCGCGGATACGCAGCGCTTCCCGATCCTCATCATAGCCGCTGGCCAGTACGGCCAGCGTGTCCGAGCGGTCATCCTTTGGAAAGGGGCGGGTGCCCCAGCTTGGGTTGCCGCCACGCGCACGAGGATGTATCCATATCTGGAAGAGGGTGGTTGTCTCATCCTCCAGATTATACTCTGCGTGGCGAATGCCGGTGCCCGCGCTCATCACCTGCACATCGCCTGCTTGCGTGCGGCCCTTGTTACCCAGGCTGTCCTGATGCGTGATCGCCCCGGTGCGGACATAGGTGATGATCTCCATGTCGGCATGGGGGTGCGGCGGGAAGCCGGAACGCGGCCCGATCTCGTCATCATTCCACACCCGGATCGCGCCCCAGCCCATGCGGGCGGGATCATGATAGTCCGCGAAGGAGAAATGGTGGCGGGCGTTGAGCCAGCCATGATCGGCATGGCCGAGCGATGCGAAGGGGCGGCGGTCGATGCGGTTTTGAACGATCGTCGTCATCTTGCTGTCCTTTCTTGTCCTGTGATGTGCCGGACGAACCGGCTTGCTTTCCACTAATCTAGCGATCAGGATCGTTTCTTGAACAAGCAGCATCGAAACGGATTGTTTCCATACCATGCGACTTCCTGATTTTGAGGCCTGGGCGATGTTCGCCGCCGTGGTCGAGCACCGCAGCTTCACCGACGCCGCCAAGGCGCTGAGCGTGTCCAAGGCCACCGTGTCGAAGGCTGTGACACGGCTGGAACAGCATCTGGACACCAGCCTGTTCAGCCGCACCAGCCGACGGCTGACCCTGACCGAGAGCGGGAAGAGGCTGGCCGACAATGCCGCGCGGATCATGGCTGAGGGGCAAGCGGCCGAAGAAGCGGCGCGGGACGAAACCGATGAACTGGTGGGGACGGTCCGATTGGGAGCGCCGATGACCTTTGGGCTGATCCGCGTTGCGCCGTTGATCGCGCAGTTTGTCAAGCTGCACCCCGGCGTGGATGTCGACCTGCATCTGTCCGACGCCCGGATCGACATCATCGAACTGGGGCTGGATGCGACATTGCGGATTGCCGACATGCCCGACAGTTCATTGCGGGCGAGGAAGCTGGCGGACGTGCAGATACATATCGTCGCTTCGCCCGGCTATCTGGCCGAGCGGGGGCGCCCGACCCACCCATCGGACCTGGGGAACCATGATTGCCTATGTTACGCCAATGCGGCGACGCCCGACACCTGGCGCTTTGCGGGGCCGGGGCAACAGACGGTGGCGGTGCAGGTTCGCCCACGGATCACCGTCAACAGTGGCGAGGCGATGCTGCCTGCGCTGACGAGCGGTGTTGGCATCGCCATGCTGCCGGACTTCATCGTCGGCGAGGCGATGGCGCGCGGCGAGCTGGAGGAGATACTGGTCGACTGGCGCCCCCCTGCGATGGGGTTGCATCTGGTGACGCCGCCCTCGCGGTTACGGCCGGCAAGGGTCGAAGCGCTGCTGGACTTTCTGACGACACGACACGGGTGCTGAGGCGATTTTGAGCGTCGAAGGCCATGCATTCGCTGAGCCTTGCAAAGCTGTCGTTTCGGGAACGAACGAATATTGACTCGCCAGCGATCATTTCGGCTTCAACCCTTTGTAAACAGATTCGTTTTTGCGCGACTCGCGGAATCCTGCGGGTTAGCGAAAAATTAACCTTTTGCGTTCAGAAGTTTTTTGGTTAATGAATTGATGCGGATGCCGTTCTGGTGGGGTGAACGGACCTGCGACGCAAAGGGGCTTCACATGCGCGTGCTGCTGATTGAGGACGAACCGACCACCGCCAAGGCGATCGAGCTTATGCTCACGACCGAAGGCTTCAACGTCTATACGACGGATCTGGGCGAGGAAGGCCTCGATCTGGGTAAGTTGTATGATTACGACATCATCTGCCTCGACCTGAATCTGCCGGACATGCACGGCTATGACGTGCTGAAAAAGCTGCGCGCCGCCAAGGTGCAGACGCCGGTCCTGATCCTGTCGGGCGTGTCGGAGATGGACAGCAAGGTCCGCTCCTTCGGCTTTGGTGCGGACGATTATGTGACCAAGCCGTTCCATCGCGACGAACTGGTTGCCCGCATCCATGCGGTTGTCCGTCGGTCCAAGGGCCATAGCCAGTCGGTCATCCGCACCGGGAAGCTGGCGGTCAATCTGGACGCCAAGACGGTGGAAGTGGATAGCAATCGCGTTCACCTGACCGGCAAGGAATATGCGATGCTGGAGCTGTTGTCGCTCCGCAAGGGCACGACGCTGACCAAGGAAATGTTCCTGAACCACCTTTATGGCGGGATGGACGAGCCGGAACTGAAAATCATCGACGTCTTCATCTGCAAGCTGCGCAAGAAACTGGCGCTGGCGTGCAGCGGCGACAATTATATCGAGACGGTCTGGGGTCGTGGCTATGTGCTGCGTGATCCGGACGAAATTGTCGAACTTGAAACACAGGTCGCCTGACCGGCAATTTGTATGAGACCCAAGGCGTGAAAAGGCCGGCGATCCCATCGGATCGCCGGCCTTTTCGGTCAGGCGGTAGCGTGATGCGTCAGGGGTGGAACATGCCCTTGAAGCAGCGCACGCCAGCGGGGGTCAATCGTCCGCCTGACCTGAGCTGGGCGTATCACCGCTTGTGCCGGTGGTACGATCCGCGCCGACTTGTCCACCCCCATTGACCTGTCCACCAGCCCCGACCGAGGCCGCTCCATCTGTGGCGCTGGAGGCTGCACCAGCGACAGACCCGGCAGCATTGCCCGCCCGGTTGCGGGCCGCACCAGCGATATTGCCTGCGCGGTCACGGGTGTTGGCGGCTGCGGTGCCGACCCGATCACGGGCATTGCCGACTGCGCTGGATGCGTCGTCGCGGACGCCGCTCACGGTATTGCGGGCGTCGTCGGTGCCCAGCGTATCGACCGCGACATTGCCGCTGCCGCTGCCGCTAGCGGACCCCGAAGCGCGGGCGGTTCTGCTGCGTTCGCCACGCGTGGCCGAGCCACCCAGCGCCCCGTCAAGCGCGCCCGATCCTGATCCACCGGCGCTGGCACGGCCGCTGCGTGTATCGACGCTGCGGTCGAGGCCGCCCATGCCAGACCCGCCCAGCGTGCCGCCGAGCGAACCGGTCGCGCCGCCCAGCGAACCACCGAGCGAACCACCAAGGCCTCCACTGCCGCCAAGAAGCTGGGCCTGAGCAGGAAGGGTCGCGGCGCCCATCAGGCAGGCCGCGGCGAGCAGAAACTGTGCTTTCATCGATCGTCTCCTTTATGTTTCGATCCGATGAAAGGAGAACGGTGGGGTGATCGGCTTTAATCCATCGATCGCGAAAAATACTCTACTGCAATGATATTCAACGTCTATTTCTGCAATTTCCGCAGATGAGACCATTGCCGAATCGCGCGTCCCGGCCCTTGTCGCCCAGATCCTGCGCCTCGCGCTCCAATGCCGACAGGCTGCCTGCACGCGCAAGACGTCCCGCCACCAGCGGCGCGGCGAAGGATGTGCCGCGCACCGGGCCACGGCCACCATCGGCGCGCGCGGCATCCATGTCCGCGCCCGGTGCTGCAAAATCAAGATGCGCGGCCTTACCCGCTTCAGGAAGGGGTCGATTGCGGCCATCCACCCCGGTCACGGCGACCACGCCGGGATAGGAGGCGGGGAAAGCGGGCGGCGCGGCAGGGCCGTCATTGCCGACGGCGGCGACCACGGTGACGCCCCGATCACGCGCCAGCCGAATGGCACCGGCGAGCAGCGGATTGTCGGGGCCGACAAGGCTGACCGTCACAACGGGAGTGCGCCGCGCGGCCATCCAGCCCAGTGCGCGGGCAATGGCGAAAGCGCCGCCGCCCGCCGGATCATTGCCATAGACATCGGCGACCAGCAACGGTGCGCCGGGGGCTGCGCCCTTGATTATCCCTGTGCCGCTGATCAGCGAGGCGACGGTAGTGCCGTGGGCGCTGGCGCGGGGTGCGCCACGCGCAAAGCCCCGCTGCTCTACTGGAGCGGTGAGGGTGGGATGCGCCGCCACGCCGCCATCGATGAGGCCGATGGCCTGGCCGCCCGCACCCGTGCTGGTCGCGAGTGTGCCTCCAGTTTGCGCTGACGTCGCACCGCTGGGAAAATATAGATTATCTGCGCTGGCTTGTGCCGACGGGGCGAGGGCGCGAATTTCGCGGAGCGCCGCGATCAGGCTCTTGCCCTTTGGCGCTGTCAATCCGGTTACGAGCAGGTCGAGGCCGTCGATGCGTGACTGCTCGATCGTATAGCCTGCCTCACGCAGCGCATCGAGCGCAGCGGCATCCGCTCCGGTCAGCAGGATGGCGCCGCGCCGGGCTGGCTGGCGGCGATCGTCCAATTCAATCACGTCGCCATGCCGTTGCAGCAGGTCGGCGATGCGGGCTGAGCGCGCAGCCAGCAGCCGGTCGGCAAGCCGGGAGGGAGACAGGCGATCGAGGTTGGTACGGTCGAGCGTGCGATCGACCCTATCCAGTAGATCCGGCACGACCTGTGTTGCGCCGCCAAGCGGTGTGCCGGGCAGCAATTGCGCTGCGACGGACAGCGGGAAGGCAAGGCCGATAACCATTATGAGGCCTTTCATCATACCCATTGTTTCATCCCGTCCCTGTCCTTACGAAAGCGAAATCACCCTGAGACAATGATGCTGGCGATGTTTATTTCCAGCGCCTGGGATGAAACGTGTGGGGATAGCCGTTTAATCCCTGACTATCTTATGGAGAAGCAATGTCGTTCGAAGGCGATCTGCTTGAACTGGTGCCGCGACTGCGGCGGTTCGCCGCCAGCCTGTCGCGCGATATCGCCGATGGCGACGACCTGTGTCAGGCGACGTTGGAGCGCGCGTTGCGATCTCGCGCACAGTGGCAGCCGGGAACGCGACTCGATAGCTGGATGTACCGGATCATGCGAAACCTGTGGATTGATGAGGGCCGGGCGCGGCAGCGATCAGCGCGGACCTTTGCGCCCGAGGCCGCTGGGGAGGCTATTGGCTATGCCGGGGACCGGCAGATAGAGGATGCGATGACCCTGTCCAATGTCGATCGCGCGATGCAGGCGCTGCCCGACGAGCAGCGCGAGGCCATTGCACTCGTTCTGGTCGAGGGACTGTCCTACAAAGATGCCGCAGAGGTGCTGGGCGTGCCGATGGGGACGCTGACATCGCGGCTGGTGCGCGGGCGCGGGGCGCTGATCGCAATGATGGGGGAAGCGGCATGAACAGGATCAGCGAGGAAATGCTGGTCGCCTGGTGCGATGGCGAACTGGATGAGGTCAATCGACGGCGGGTCGACCTGGCCGTGGCGGACGATCCGGAACTGGCGGCGCGTGTGGCGGTGCATCAGCAACTGCGCGAGACGCTGGCGGGCCATTTCGCGCCGATCATGGAAGAGGATGTGCCCGGTCGCTTCGCGGCGATGCTGACCGAGGGGGTGGTACCGATCGCAGAGGCCAAAAGCGATCAGGCACGGCCAGCACGCTGGGCTGGCTGGGCCATCAGTAGCGGGATCGCCGCCAGCCTTTTGGTGGGTCTGGCGATCGGACGTCTTTCTGGCGGCGAAGACGATGGCGTGGCTTTGCGGAGCGGACATATGGTGGCGCAGGGCGTGATTGCCTCGGCGCTGGATACCCAACTGGCTTCCGCGCAAAAAGGGCGGGCAGTGCAGATCGGCCTGAGTTTCCGGCGCAAGGATGGCCACTGGTGCCGTAGCTTCGACAGCGCGGCGATGGCGGGCGTAGCATGCCGGAGGGGCAAATATTGGCGGCTGGAGCAGTTGGTGCCCGGTAGTATCGGGGCGAGTGATTATCGACAGGCTGCATCCGCCGATCCGCGTATCATGGCGACGATCGAGGCGATGGTTGAGGGCGCACCCGCCAATGCTGCACAGGAGGCACAGGCGGAGGCCGCAGACTGGCACTAGCATTTTCCAAACAGGTGGAATCACCTGCTTGGAAAACGCGCTAAATCAAAAGACTAGAGCAGCCGAGCCGAGGCAATCGGATCGGACCATGCTCTAGAAGCTTAAGGCAAGGCGGGCGGCCGCCGCTGGTGCCATGGGACGATATTGATTGCAGAGCGAGCGGCCGTTGCTTTGGAGCGTGATGGGGAGCGGCATCGGTCATTCCCCCATTGGCGCATGGCGCGGCGTTCAGGCCGGGGCACCCGTTGCGAGGAACCAGCGTTCCTCGCCCTCAAGGCCGATGGCGGTCAGGTGACCGCTATAATAGGCGCCCGTGTCGATGCCGATACGATTGGGCCGCTCATCCACCACGTCGGTGATGGTGTGGCCGTGGACGATCATGCGATCGAACGGCGCCTGATGCTCCAGAAACTCGGCCCTGATCCAGCGCAGATCGGATGGATTTTGGACGTCCAGTGGAATATGGGGCTTTATGCCGGCATGGACGAACAGATAGTCCCCAAACTCTATTTGATCCTCAAAGCCATCGACGAAATCGACATGAGCGCGCGGGACATGCCTGACCATCCAGTCCGTCAACTGGGCATCGTTCATCATCGCCTGTTCCGCAGGGGGCAGGCCGTAGCTGGCCAGCGTCTCCATACCGCCGATGCGGGTGAAGAAACGAGCCGCTTTCATATCCCCGCGAGCCGCGAGAATGAACACTTCCTCATGATTGCCCTTGATGAAACGGACATCTATCCCCGATCGGGCCAGAAGCATTGCCTGGTCGATAACATGGGCCGATCGCGGGCCGCGGTCGATAAGGTCGCCCAGCAGGACAAGGTGAAATGGCAGGTGGCCGCGCCGGGCATCATCCTGGCCGATCAGTTCGAGCAGTTCCAGCAACAGGTCGGCGCGACCATGAATGTCGCCGATCGCATAGACGCGCCTGCCCGAACCCACGGACGGGGGTAGGCTGGGTTCAGGCGCTGAACGTTTGCGCTTCAGGAAATTCAACATGAGGATCGACTTTGCGAGCAACCGGCCCGTTCAGTATCGCACGCGCCTATAGGCGCGGCAACGTCACGCCTTGCTGCCCCATATATTTTCCCGCGCGGTCGGCATAGCTTGTCTCGCATGGCTCGTTCCCCTTGAGGAAAAGGAACTGGCACGCCCCCTCATTTGCGTAGATCTTTGCCGGGAGCGGGGTGGTGTTGGAGAATTCCAGCGTCACATGCCCTTCCCAGCCCGGTTCGAGCGGGGTCACGTTGACGATGATGCCGCAACGGGCATAGGTCGACTTGCCAAGGCAGATGACCAGCACGTCGCGCGGCACGCGGAAATATTCGACCGTGCGGGCCAGCGCGAAGCTGTTGGGCGGGATGATGCAGCAGTCGGTCTTGCGATCGACGAAGCTGTTGGCGGCGAAATCCTTGGGGTCCACCACCGCGCTGTCGACATTGGTGAAAATCTTGAACTCATCGGCGACGCGGGCGTCATAGCCATAGGATGACAGGCCGTAGCTGATGCAGCCATCGCGCCGCTGGCTCTCCACGAACGGCTCGATCATGTTCGTCTTCAGCGCCTGCTCGCGAATCCATTTGTCCGAAAGTATCGACATGGCTGGTTCTAGCTCTTGTTGCGGGGGGTGATGCCCAGATCGGCTGGGCCGAAGGCGTGGGGAAGGAGGGTGGCGACGCTGTGTTCGACGACCGCGTCGCCCTCTGGCGGGGCGCAGTAGATGGCGAGCGGCCGGCCGGCCATCTGTTCGGCTTCGTTCAAGATCTGGCGGCAACGGCCACAGGGGGAGACGATGGCGTCGCCACCTACCGATCCGTCCGGAGCCATGGCGCCGCCCACGACCGCAATCGCGGCCACATCGGCCAGGCGTCCGGCCGCGTTGGTCGCGGCGAGAGCGACCGTCTCGGCACAGAGGGAGAGGCCATAGCTAGCATTTTCGAAATTGCAGCCGGTAATGATAGTCCCGTCGGTCAGGCGCACGGCGGCGCCGACTGCAAAGCGGCTATAGGGCGCATGGGCATTGACCAGCACGGCGCGCGCGGCGGCGATCAGCGCGGCGATGTCCGGCGTTGGGGTTATGAGTGACGTCATGGTGCGACTACATTCCATCTGACAGGACCATCCACGCCGTCAATATGGCGCAAGTCCGACGCCGTCCACATCACCCAGGGGCGGGTGGCATAATCGGGCGGAAAGAAGTTGCCGTCCAGCCACAGCGTCCGGTTGATGCCGCTGCCGATATCGTAGCGCGCATCGAAGTCAGGCGCGATGTTGAGCAGCACGGGTTTGCCCGCATGGCTTTCCACCAGATTGACCAGCGTGTTCAGTTCCGAAAGCATGGTGTCACGGCCGGGGCGGGCCGGGCAGCTGGTATCGAAGGCAAGGCGGACGACCGGCGGCAGGGCGGCATTGTCGCGCGGGACGGTGGTCATGAAGCGGGTCGCCTGATCAGTTGCGGTACGGCACAGGCTGAAATCCAGTGCCGCGCCATAGCGCAGTCCCGCTGCCCGCGCGCCCGCCCAGTTGGTGGCGAAGGCCGGGTCACGAGGGTCGGCGCCATGGGCCGCGCGGATATAGGCAAAGTCAGCTCCCTGCGCGGCAACCGTGCCCCAGTCGACAGGACCGGTGGTCGCGTCCACGGAAAGGCCCTGCACCGCATAGTCGGCACGGTCAGGCGCCCAGCCGCGGGCATAGAGCCACGTGCCCAGCGTCGCCAGAAAGGCGATCGCCAACACCGTGCCCGCCCAGGCGAACAACTGCCTGAATGTCAGTCCCCCGATTACCCTACCCCTTGATATGCAGGACGCAGATCAGCGTGAACAGCCGCCGGGCGGTATCGAAATCGACCTTGATCTTCCCCTCCAGCCGTTCGATCAGCATGTCGGCCGCATCATTATGGATGCCCCGTCGGGCCATATCCACCGTCTCGATCTGTTGCGGCGAAGCATTGCTGATCGCTTGATAATAGCTGTCGCAAATGGCGAAATATTCGCGGATCGGGCGGCGGAAACGGCCAAGGCCGAGGATGATCGCTTCAAGTTGCGTATCATCTTCCCGGTCTATCTCTATGACAAGGCGTCCTTCTTCGACCCGCAGGCGCACCTTATAGGGGCCGGCATAGGCGTCGCCATGGATGCGCTGAGGCTGGAAATGATTTTCTTCCAGCAGGTCGAAAATCGCAATGCGCCGTTCCTGCTCCACATCGGCGTTCCGCCACAGGATCGTGCGCTCGTCGAGCTTGATATCTATGATGCGCGGGTCGGCCATGAGGGTTATCGTCAGTGCGGCGAGGCGATGCGAAATGCAAGCGAATCCGGGCGCACGGAAGTTATCCACGGACTTATGTGCGATCGTTTCAGGGTTGTGCCTTGCGTTGACGCGGCGACGGCGCGATGAACGCGGTCATGGCCGAACATCTGACATTGCTACCCCCCGCAACTGACGCCGCCGCGCAATTACCCCGCAACGTCGAGGCGGAGGCTGCGCTGCTGGGGGCGCTGATGATCGACAACCGGATTGCCGAGGATGTGCAGTTGAAGCTGCGCGCGGAGCATTTTTATGAGCCGCTGCACGGACGTATCTATGAAGCATTGATGAAGTTGCTGGAACGCGACATGGTCGCCAATCCGGTGACGATGAAGCCGATGCTGGAGCAGGACCCGGCGTTGAAGGAATTGGGGGGCGTCGCCTATCTGGCGCAACTGACCGGCAATGGCGCGGCGCTGATCGGTGCGCGCGACTTTGCGGCGCAGATCTATGACCTGGCTTTGCTGAGAGAACTTGTCGGTGTTGGCAGGGAACTGGTTGAAAATGCACTGGATACCAGTGAAGATGTCAACCCGCGCGAGCAGATAGAGGCAGCGGAAGTCGCGCTGTACAAGGTGTCGGAGGGTGAGGGGGAGACCGGGTCAGTCAAGAGCTTCCTGTCCGCCTCCACCATGGCTGTGCAGGTGGCAGAGCGCGCGCTGAACAGCGGCGGGCATCTGTCGGGTATTACCACCGGCATCAACTGCCTCAATGAAAAGATCGGTGGTTTGCACAATTCGGATCTCATGATCCTGGCCGGGCGACCGGGCATGGGGAAGACGTCGCTGGCGACCAACATCGCTTATAATGCCTCCTCGCGCTGGGTGCGGGACGAGGCGGACGGCATTCCGCGTGAAAAGAATATGGGCGCTAAGACGGCGTTCTTCAGCCTGGAAATGTCCGCCGACCAGTTGGCGACCCGCGTGTTGGCCGAGCAGTCGGGCATCAGCGGCGAAGCGCTGCGCATGGGCAAGATCAGCCGCGCGGACTTCCAGAACCTGTCGCGGGCGGCGCGCGAGTTGCAGGATCTGCCGCTGTTCATCGACGATACGCCGGGCCTGACCATCGCGGCGTTGCGGACGCGGGCGCGGCGGTTGAAGCGACGGCACGATATCGGCTTCATCGTCATCGACTATCTCCAACTGTTGCAGGGCAGCGGCAAGGGTAACGACAATCGCGTCAATGAAATTTCGGAAATTTCCCGTGGTTTGAAGACGTTGGCGAAGGAACTTCATGTGCCAGTGTTGGCGCTGTCGCAGCTCAGCCGTGCGGTGGAGCAGCGCGAGGACAAGCGACCGCAGCTATCGGACCTGCGTGAATCCGGCTCGATCGAGCAGGACGCAGACATGGTGTGGTTCGTGTTCCGCGAGGACTATTATGTCGCCGCCAAGGAGCCGGGCGACAAGGAAGGCGCGGCCCATATGGAATGGGCGCAAGAGATGGAGCGCATCTATGGTCTGGCGGAACTGATCGTCGCCAAGCAGCGTCACGGTTCCACGGGGCGCATCCGCATGAAGTTCGACGCCAAAATCACGCGGTTCAGCGATCTGGCAGAGGGCTATGCACCGCTGGAGGATTACGAATAATCCAGCGCGGGATCGTCCGCAGCCTCGTTTCCAACCAGAATTGATCCGGTCAGAAGACGGGCTGATTGGCCGGATCGTCGGGGTCGACGGCGGGGATGGGCGTTACCGGGCTGTGAATGCCGCATTCCACCTTGTCCCAGCCGCGCCAGCGACCCGCGCGCGGGTCTTCACCGGGCTGCACCTTCGACGTGCAGGGTTCGCAACCGATCGACAGATAGCCTTGTGCCTCCAGCGGGTGGCGGGGAAGGTCGTACCGGGCGAACCAGGCCTCCAGATCGGTCTTGGTCCAGTCGCCGAGCGGATTGACCTTCAGGCGGCCGTCCTCGACCTCGAACCGGGGGATGTTCTGGCGGGTGACGGACTGGAAGGCCTTGCGACCGGAAATCCAGGCGTCGAGGCCCTCTTTGGCGCGGGCCATCGGCTCCACCTTGCGGATTTCGCAGCAACCATCGGGATCGTAGGACCAGCGCAGGCCGGTTTCATCTTTTGCGGCGATTACAGCGGCATGGGGCGTAACGCTGCGGCTGTCGGTAAGGCCAAGGCGCGCGATCAGCGTGTCGCGATAATGCAGCGTTTCGGCGAACATCTTGAGCGTGTCGACGAAGATGACGGGCGTCGACGGATCGGCGCGCGCCACGAGATCGAGCAGCACCGCGCTTTCCGTGCCGAAGGAGGAGACGACCGCGACATTGCCCAATATGCCCTCGGCAAAAAGGGTGGTCAGCATCGGCAGCGCCGCAATGCCCTCAAAACGGGCGTTGAGCGCATCCGCGTCCGCCTGGGTAAAGGCGGGGCGGGCATCGATCATGTCAATCCTCCGGGCGGGTTCACCCATCTGTCTTCTCCGGGTGGCGCTTTGCCCAGACGGGCGCGCGGCCATCAATGGTGCGCTGATAAACGTCGGCATAGCGATTGAGCGCGCGGTCGACGGCCGCATCGTCCAGCGGCTTGTCGGGGTGGAAGCTGTCAAAGCCGCAACGGCGCATGGCGACGATCTGGTCCACCAGTACGTCGCCTACGGCGCGCAATTCGCCGGTATAGCCCGATTCCCGCAGGATACGGGCGGCGGAATAGCCGCGTCCGTCGCCAAAGGCCGGAAAGTTCACCTCAACCAGCGAAAGCCGGTCGATGTGCGGCAGCAGTTCGCGCACCTCTTCGCCCGGTTCGATGCGGACGGCGGTGGCGTTGGACTGGCCAGTGAAGGATTCGACCGTGACGGTCGGTTCCTGGGTTGCGTCACCGTCGCGAAAGGACAGGAAATCAACCATAGATCGCCTCCTTGAAAGGGGCCATGCCAATGCGGCGATAGGTATCGAGGAAGCGCTCTCCCTCCTCCCTTTGGGCGACATAGATGTCCGTCACCTTCTCGATCGCGTCGACCACGCCATCCTCCGAGAAGCCGGGGCCGGTGATCTGGCCGAGTGACGCGTCCTGCGCGCCCGATCCGCCCAGCAGCAACTGGTAATTCTCGACCCCGCGACGATCGACGCCGAGGATGCCGATATGGCCCGCATGATGATGGCCGCAGGCGTTGATGCAGCCCGAAATCTTGAGCTTCAATTCGCCCAGATCGCGCTGCCGCACCGGATCGGCGAAGCGGTTCGCGATCTTCTGCGCCAGCGGGATCGCGCGGGCATTGGCGAGACTGCAATAATCGAGGCCGGGGCAGGCGATGATGTCAGTGATGAGGTCCAGATTGGACTCCGACAGGCCAGCCTCATCCAGTGCCTGCCAGATGGTGGGCAGGTCGGCCTTGCGGACATGGGGCAGGACCAGATTCTGCGCATGGGTGACGCGAATCTCGCCGAAGGAATAACGTTCGGCGAGGTCGGCGACCAGTTCCATCTGCACGTCGGACGCATCGCCCGGAATGCCCTTGAGCGGCTTCAGGCTGATGTTGACGATCGCATAGCCCGGCTGCTTGTGCGCGGCGATATTCTGGTCGATCCACAGGGCGAAGGCCGGGTCGGCACGGTCGATGTCTTCCGACAGCCCGGTTTCATAGGTCGGGCCGGAGAAGAAAGCGCGGATGCGCGCCAGTTCCTTGACCGGCGGGTTGAGGCCCTGGGTCCGCATATGGGCATATTCTTCCTCGACCTGGCGCTTATATTCCTCGACCCCGATCTCATGGACCAGAATCTTGATGCGCGCCTTATACTTGTTGTCGCGGCGGCCGTGGCGGTTATAGACGCGCAGGCAGGCCTCCAGATAAGAAACAATCTCATCTTCGGCCACGAAGCCCCTGATTTCAGGTGCAACCATTGGCGTGCGGCCCATGCCGCCACCGGCATAGACCCTGGCGCCGATTTGACCGTCACGCTCGACCAGTTGCAGGCCGATGTCGTGCAGGCGCATGGCCGCGCGATCCTCCTCTGAGGCGATCACGCAGATTTTGAACTTGCGGGGCAGATAGGTGAATTCCGGGTGGAAACTGGACCATTGACGCAGCAATTCGGCCCAGGGGCGCGGGTCGGCGACTTCATCGGCGCTGACGCCCGCATATTGATCGGACGAGATGTTGCGGATGCAGTTGCCGCTGGTCTGGATGGCGTGCATCTCCACCGTCGCCAGTTCGGCGAGGATGTCGGGCGCGTCCTCCAGCTTGATCCAGTTATATTGCAGGTTCTGGCGCGTGGTGAAGTGGCCATAACCCTTGTCATATTTGCGCGCGATCTCACCCAGTTTACGCATCTGGACGGCGGACAGCGTGCCATAGGGAATGGCGACGCGCAGCATATAGGCGTGGAGTTGAAGATAGAGGCCGTTCATCAGCCGCAGCGGCTTGAACTGATCCTCGGTCAGATGGCCGGCGATGCGGCGCTGGGTCTGGTCGCGAAACTCCTCTACGCGGGCTTCGACGATCGACTGGTCATATTGGTCGTAACGATACATGGTCAGATCACCCACTTGCCGATGTCGGTTTCGGCCGGTTTCACGAGAAGGTCGGGGCGCACGGTCGGGCCGAGCGCACGAATGCGGTCCTTGATATGGGCGGGGCGGGGGCCGTCTTCGCCAACGGTGGCGTCGATCACATAGGCGCCGATGACGCGCAGCGCGGCTTCCTCCTTGCGGGCGAGGTCGTCGCCCTTGTCGCCGACATCCGCCGATTCCGCGACCTGACGCGACCAGCCGTCACCGGCCCACCAGATAACGTCGCCGGACTTCAGGTCATTGCCGGTCAGGATCTTCACGCATTCAACTCCATTTGTTCTGCTTGGGCGCCGAGGCGATCGAGCGCCTGCGCATAATGTACCACATCGCCCACCACGATCAGGGCGGGGCTTTGCACATCGTCCCGAACGATCATGTCCGCAAGGTCCGCCAGCAAGGTCCGCAAGGTGCGGGCGTCGGCGCGCGTGCCCTTTTCCAGCACAGCGACGGGCATGGCGGGCGATACGCCGTCGGCCATCAGCTTGTCGGCGATGGCGCGCGCGGTGGCGACGCCCATGTAAATGACGAGGGTGCGCCCCTTGCCCGCAAGGCCTGACCAGTCCTGATCCGACAGCCCCTTGCACTGCCCCGCGACGAAGGTGACGGCGCTGGACGCGTCGCGGTGCGTGAGGGGAAGCTGCGCGGCGGCGGCGCAGCCGATCGCGGCGCTGATGCCCGGCACGATCTCCACCGGCACGCCAGCGGCGCGGCAGGCCTCAAGCTCTTCACCGCCACGGCCGAAGATGAACGGGTCGCCCCCCTTCAGGCGGACGACAGGGCATCCTTCAAGGGCGAGGCCGACGAGCAGGGCGTTGATCCCATCTTGCGGCATGGAATGACGGCTGCGCTGCTTTGCGACGGAGATGAACTCCGCTTGTGGTGAGGCGAGGGCCATGATTTCGGCGGAAACGAGGCCGTCATGGACGATCACCTGCGCGCTGCCAATCAGCCGCGCGGCGCGGACGGTCAGAAGGTCCGGGTCACCCGGACCCGCGCCGACGAGATAGACGGTAGCGGGTGCATCATTAGCCATGCTGGGCAGATGGCCGATGGGGGCCACGAGTTCAATCCATAATGGGTTGGCGGGGGGGTAGGAAATGTTTTTACGCGATGGAGCGGTGGGCGCGCGGCGGGTTGGGCGATGGGTGCGTGCCCGGTCGATCAGGGCGATAGGCACAAAGGTGTAGCTCTTAAGATTGGCCTGATCCGCAGCAAGCTATGGCTATAGTCTGGCAACGATCATGGTGAATCCATCTCATGAACACTCCGAATATGCCGGGCATGAATTTGCGAATAAATCTATCTATGACGAGCAGGATAAGCTTGGAAATGAACGTCTTGGTTGTGTGAATTCAGTGCTGGATCCGTCGATTATCAAGAAAGAACAGCAATGGGCCATATCAGGATCGTCGGCGCACTTGCTGGGTGGAAGCGCGATAAGAGCGAAAACGGCACGGTCATCACACTTCAGGTCGCGCGGGACAGTTCGGCTTTTGACGAGAAATCCTTCGATCTGGTGGCGATCGCACTCAATGATCGTCAGTTGCGATCTTTCGCGCGCGATCTTCAGCGCGCGGCTGAGGATCGTCAGATAAAATTATGGGGCAAGCAGAAGCGGTTCACGCGTCTTGTCTCGCAGATTATGCGGGCTATCAGTCGCCCATTGCGCTGACGTCGATATCCCGCATGCCCACGCCGATCGAAGCGCGGGGCTGTTCGATTTCAGAGGAAACGACCGGATAGGCGCAATAGTCGGCAGCGTAATAAGCGCTGGGACGGTGGTTGCCGGAGATACCGACGCCGCCAAAGGGCGCCTTGGAAGAAGCGCCGTTGGTCGGGCGGTTCCAGTTGACGATACCAGCGCGGATATTGGCCCAGAACTGGTTATACTGGTCGGGCGATCCGCCGATCAGCGATGCCGACAGGCCATAGCGGGTATTGTTCGCTTCGGTGATGGCGGCGGCGAAGTCGGGCACGCGGATGATCTGGAGCAACGGGCCAAACAGTTCGATGTCCGGGCGCTCCGTCATGGCGGTGACGTCGATCATCGCGGGGGTGACGAAGGGGCGGTCCTTCACCGGACGGACCATATGCTTGATCGGGCGCCCGCCATTGCTCATCAGGATGAGAAAGCTTTCGGTCAGGCCATCGGCGGCCTGATTGTCGATCAGCGGCCCCATATAGGGGGTCGGGTCGGCATGGGGATGGTCGATGATGAGGCGATCGGCGATCTTCTTGACCTCCGCTATCACCATGTCGGCCATGCTGTCCCGCACGATCAGGCGGCTGGCAGCGGTGCAGCGTTGTCCGCTGGACATGAAGGCGGACTGGACCACCAATGCTGCGGCACTGGCGATATCGACGGTGTCCCAGACGATGATGGGATTGTTGCCGCCCATTTCGAGCGCCAGTATCTTGCCCGGATCGCTGGCGAACTGGCGATTGATGGCGATGCCTGTGGCTGCCGATCCGGTGAAGAGGATGCCGTTGACATCGGTGTGGGCGGTCAGCGCCTTGCCCTCTTTCGGGCCGCCGACGATCAGCCGCACAATGTCCTGCGGCACGCCTGCCTCATGGTAAAGACGAACCAGCATTTCGCCCACGGCGGGGGTCTTTTCGGACGGTTTGAACAATATGGCGTTACCCGCAAGCAGGGCCGGGACGATATGGCCGTTGGGCAGATGCGCGGGGAAATTATAGGGGCCAAGCACCGCCATCAGGCCGTGGGGCTTGTGTCGCAGCGCTTGCCGCGCGCCCATGGCCGCGTCGAGGCGCTTTTGTCCTGTCCGCTCGGAATAGGCGGCGATCGAAATCTCCACCTTGTTGATCACGGCCTCTACTTCGCCGCGCGCATCCCACAAGGGCTTGCCGGTTTCGCGGGCAATAAGGTCGGCCAGCTTCTCTTCGTCCCGGCGCACGGCGTTGGCGAAGCGGCGCAGGGTTTCGACGCGCACGGCGATCGGCTGGGCGGCCCAGCGGGGCCAGGCGGCGCGGGCGCGGGCAACCTGCGCCTCCACATCGCTTACGGGGCCTTCCCACAGAAATGCTCCGGTTGCGGGTTCAGTGGAAATCAGCGTGGCGGACATGGCATCGATATGGCGTAAATCCGGGGGATTGGGAAGGGGGTCAGGGGAGAGCCGGAGAGCCTCCATGCGCCTCTCCCATGCGCCGGATCGCGGCGACCTTTGCATGAAGCGGTTGCCAGTCGTCGTTGGTGTCGATGGCGGACCAGATGGCCTCCACTTCCTCGATATGCATGGAGCAGGGATCGGGGTCGGACCAATAGGGATGATCCATGATTCCGGCGGGAAGGAGGGTGGCTATCTGCATGCGAAAGCTGTCCCAGGCCGGATCGTCATAAACTGCGGGATCGCGTGGCTTTCCGCCGCGCCAGTCGAGGAAGAAGCGGTCTATCGGTGTTCGGGAAGCGACCATGGCGCGCACGGCTGCCTCCACCAACGCAGGGGCGTCCTCGCCGGTCGTGACGCCAAGGCGCCAGAGGAAACGGTGGCCGAGTGCCTCTGCATAGAGGGCGGGGAAGCGTTCGAGCTGTTCGATGAGCGGCTGCGCCTCGATCAGCGGGCGGAGCGAGACAGCCAATTGAGCGACGTCCCAGTGGATCGCTTCGGCCTGTCGTCCAAAGGCATAGAGGCCGGTCTGATCGAAATAGGCGGCCGTGAAGCCCTGTTCCCAAAAGGGGGTGAAGCGCCAGGGGCCATAGTCGAAACTCTCCCCAGTCACGTTGATATTGTCGCTGTTGAGGACGCCGTGGACAAAGCCCGCGACCATGTAGCTGGCGGCAAGATCAGCGGTGCGCTCGACCACGCGGCCCAGCAGTTGGGCGGCGGGCTGCTCGCCCGGCGTTTCGCCATAGAGGCGGGTGAGGGCGTAATCGACCAGCCGTTCGAGCAGGGGCACGTTGTTTTCATAGGCCGCGCGCTGGAAGGTGCCGATGCGGATGTGACTGTGGCTGAGGCGGACCATCGCCGCGCCGCGCGTGGGGGAGGGTTCGTCGTTGCGCTCCAGCGCTTCGCCGGTTTCGATGATGGAGAAAGTCTTGGAGGTGTTGACGCCAAGGGCTTCGAGCATTTCGGTTGCCAATATTTCGCGGACCCCGCCCTTCAGCGTCAGGCGTCCGTCGCCAAACCGGCTATAGGGCGTCTGGCCCGACCCCTTGGTGCCCAGATCGAGCAGGCGGCCTTCGCCATCGCGCAACTGGGCGAAGAGGAATCCGCGTCCATCGCCAATGTCGGGATTATAGTTGCGAAACTGGTGGCCGTGATAGCGTAACGCCAGCGGCTGGGGCAGCGAGCCTTCCAGCGGCGCGAAGCGACCGAAATGATCGATCCACTGTTCGTCGTTCAGCCCGCCCAGTCCAACCGTTGGCGCCCAGCGGTCATTGCGGAAGCGCAGGATCGTTTGCGGGAAGGCGGCGGCCTTCACCGGGTCGGCAATCCCTTCTCCAAGGACGGTGATTTCGGTCGCGGGGGTGTAAATGCCGGGTTGCGGGGTGATGCTCATGCGGCGATATGGGGGTGAACACGCGGAAGGATCAAGGTTGAGCCGGTTCAGCGACGGATATTGGTGGTCTCCTGATGGCTTGCGGTTGCATTATCGCGACTATTCGGGAGGGGCGGATGGGCGCCCGCCGTTGCTGTGCCTGCCGGGCCTGACCCGCAACGCGCGCGATTTCGAGCCGCTGGCCGAGCGGCTGGCGGGCGAATGGCGGCTGATCTGCCCGGATATGCGCGGGCGCGCGGAAAGCGCGCAGGCGAAAGATCCGATGACCTATGTGCCGCTCACCTATTTGCAGGACGTCGGGCGGCTGCTCACCGATCTGGCGGTCGACCGATTCGTGGCGGTGGGCACGTCGCTGGGCGGGATCATCACCATGTTGTTTGCCGCGACCCAACCTGAGCGGCTGGCAGGCGCGTTGCTGAACGACATCGGCCCCTTCATCGAACCTGCGGGCCTCGACCGGATTCGCGGTTATGTGGGGAGCGGCAGCACGCATCCGACCTGGGTGCAGGCGGCTCGCGCGTTGCAGGAGGCGCAAGGCGACGTCTATCCGCTTTATGGGCTGGAAGAATGGCTGGCGATGGCCAAGCGGCTGTATCGTCTGAACCCGTCGGGCCGGATCGTGCTGGATTATGACATGCGGATCGCTGAACCGCTGCGCGTGGCCGGGGGTGAGGCCGGGGTCGATATGTGGCCTGTAATGGCGGCTTTCCGGTCGGTGCCGACACTGATCCTGCGCGGCGCATTGTCCGACCTTTTGAGCGAAGAAACGGCGCAGCGGATGGTGCGCGACATCGGCCCACAGGCGGAGTTGGTGACGGTGCCGCAGGTCGGCCATGCGCCCGCGATGGACGAGCCGGACGCGGTGGCGGGCATTGACCGGCTGCTGACGCGCGTTCTGCATGGCTGATTTTGCCCATGGCTGATCTTTCCGGGCGGCCACCCCGGCTGCTTCATCTGCACAGCAGCTTCCAGCTTGGCGGCAAGGAGGCGCGCGCGGTGCGTCTGATGAATCACTGGGGCGACCAGGCGAACCACACGATCATCAGCGGCGACCCCGAAGCGATGAGCGCGCGCGATGCAATCGATCGACACGTGAAGGTGGATTTCCCCCATGATGCGCCGCTGCTGACGGGCCTGCCGGGCCTGACCCGCTATCGGGTTCTGGCGCGGTACATGGCGCAGTTCGACCTGATCCTGACCTATAATTGGGGGGCGATGGACGGCGTGATGGCGCGGCGGACCTTTGCGCCATTCAGGACGCTGCCGCCGCTGATCCATCATGAGGATGGCTTCAACGTTGATGAAAATGAGGGGTTGAAGCCCAAGCGGAACCTGTTTCGTCGGGCGGGGCTGGTCACGGCCCATGCTTTGGTTGTGCCGTCCGTCACGCTGGAGAACATAGCGCGGCGGGCATGGGGGCAGCCCCCGCGGCGCGTGCATCTGATCCCCAATGGTATCGCGGTGGAGCGCTATGACGAGACGCCTGAACCCAACGCCATTCCGGCCCTGCGGCGGACGCCCGGCAAGCTGCTGGTGGGCACGCTGGCGGGGTTGCGACCGGTCAAGAATATTCCCCGGCTGGTGGAAGCGGTTGCGGCGCATCGCGACCGGCTGCAACTGGTGGTCGTGGGCGAGGGGCCTGAGCGGGACGCCATCATCGCGGCGGCGCAGGCGGCGGGGCTTGATGACCTGTGTCTGGCCGGGTTTCTGCCCGATCCGTCGCGCTATGTCGGGTTGTTCGACATCTTCGCTTTGTCCTCCGACAGCGAGCAGTTTCCGATCTCTCTGGTAGAGGCAATGGCGGCTGGTTTACCGGTCGTGTCTACGGATGTGGGCGACGTCGCGCATATGGTTGCGCCGGAGAACCAGCGTTTCGTTGTGGCCGATGGGAAAGGGCTGGCACAGGCGCTGGGCGCGCTTGCGAATGACGGCGATTTGCGGGCGCGGCTGGGCGCGGCGAACCGGGCGCGGGCGATCCGCGACTTTGCCGAAGACGCAATGCTGGACTCTTATGCGCGCCTCTATGGCGAAGCACTGGCCAGTCCCTCCATTTTGCGCTAGGGCGCGCGCCATTATTCGTTTTCCAAGCCGTATCTGCTATAAGGCGGATATTCGCGGATCGGAAAGCGACGCTGAATTTGTTTGTTGTCCGCGCGTTCCGAACCGTCAGATGGATCATCTGACTGGAATTCGCTTGAGGTCACACGGGAGATTTCTTTGTTCAAGGGTTTGAAGCCTATCGTCTATGGCGGCCGCGAAGTGTGGCCGCTGGTCGAAGGCGGCAAGGGTGTTGCGGTCTCCAACCATAGCAGTTCGGGCGCCTGGGCGGCGGCCGGCGGCATTGGCACCGTGTCGGCCGTCAATGCCGACAGTTATGACCCTGACGGCAATCCGATCCCCCAAATCTATCACGGCCGCACCCGTCGCGACCGGCACGAGGAACTGGTCGAATACGCCATCGAGGGCGCGGTCGAACAGGTGAAACGCGCCTATGAGATTGCGGGCGGCAAGGGCGCGATCAACATCAATGTGCTGTGGGAAATGGGCGGCGCGCAGCGTGTGCTGCATGGTGTGCTGGATCGTACGCGCGGCATGGTAGCGGGCGTCACCTGCGGCGCGGGCATGCCCTACAAGCTGTCCGAGATCGCGGCGTCCTACAATGTCTCCTATCTGCCGATCGTCAGCTCTGGCCGCGCCTTTCGCGCGCTGTGGAAGCGCGCCTATTCCAAGGCGTCGGAATGGCTGGCAGCGGTGGTCTATGAAGATCCCTGGCTGGCGGGCGGGCACAATGGCTTGTCCAATGCCGAAGATCCACGCAAGCCGGAAGATCCCTATCCCCGCGTGAAGGCGCTGCGCGACACGATGCGCGAGGGGGGAATCTCCGACGAGGTGCCGATCGTGATGGCGGGCGGCGTCTGGTATCTGCGCGACTGGAACGACTGGATCGACAATCCCGAGCTGGGCACGATCGCTTTCCAGTTTGGCACCCGGCCGCTGCTGACGCAGGAAAGTCCCATCCCGCAGGGCTGGAAGGATGTGCTGACGCAACTGAACGAAGGCGACATCCTGCTCCATCGTTTCTCGCCCACCGGTTTCTATAGTTCGGCGATTCGCAATCCCTTTCTGCGCCATCTGGAAGCGCGGTCGGAGCGGCAGGTTCCTTTCAGCATGGAGCAGGCGGGCGACCATACCCACCAGCTGGACGTGGGCGTGAAGGGCAAGAATTTCTGGGTGACTCGCGGCGACCTGATGCGCGCGCGCGAGTGGCATGGGCAGGGCTTTACCGCCGCGCTCAAGACGCCGGACAACACGCTGGTCTTCGTCGATGAAGCCGACAAGGCCGTGATCCGCAAGGACCAGACGGATTGCATGGGTTGCCTCAGTCAATGCGCCTTTTCGAGCTGGATGGACAGCGAGACCAATTCGACGGGGCGCCTCGCCGATCCGCGCAGCTTCTGTATCCAGAAGTCGTTGCAGGAGGCTGTGCATGGCGGGTCGCTGGACGATAACCTGCTGTTTGCTGGGCATGGCGCCTACAAGTTCAAGCAGGACCCCTTCTATTCCAACGGGTTCGTACCGACGGTCAAGCAGTTGGTCGACCGCATCCTGACGGGCGACTGATGGCGGACATGCGTTGATGGCGGATATTCAGGGACTGGCGGTGCTGCACTATGACACGCCGCATTTCGACGTGGAGCGTCCGGGGCAGTTTGTGCTGTGCGCTGTATCTGGCGAGCGGATCGACCTCGACGACTTGAAATATTGGAGCGCGGAGTTTCAGGAGGCCTATCGTGGGCCGGTGGAAGCGACGCGGTCTTTCCTGAAGCATCGCGGAATGCCGGGCGGTCGTGATTCTTAAGGTCTGAATATCGACGGTCGACAATGGTCTGTGGGCGGGCCTGACCGGTCGTCCATCACATGAGCGATGGATTGTTGCAACGCAGCATGAAAACAAGGGGCCTTTAACGCATTCAAACGCTAAATTGCCTCTAGTCATCGTAACTTTACTATTCACTCTGGCGCTGAGATGTTCTACTCTTTCCACTGAGACGGCAAAGATCGTCCAACTGGAAAGGATGGGGACTTATGTCTCGTATGGATATTTTCGGCGATCGTATTTGCGTGGCGACCTGCATGGCCATTGTCGGCTGGTTCGTTTATAATATCATCGGCTGACCTGTCAGTCGGCCAGCGCGCCGCCTTTGCGCGCGGCATTGTAAGAAACGTTGATCATTTGATCCGTTTTCCTGCGACTTTCCCAGGGTGATGTTCGCTTGGCTGCTGGGTGCTGTCCACTATGCATTCTGGCGTGGCGGTCCAATCCAATCCAATCCAATCCAATCCAATCCAATCCAATCCAATCTGCACGTCGGCTGATCGCATCATTTCTTTCAGAAAGCCGTCGCCCGATTTTCCGCACCATGCTCTAAACAGTTCCTGTCCCAACTCCCGCAAGCCCCTGTGTGGAGGCTTTGTACCTGTTCTCAACTCGGCTCGGTAGCGCTGGTCATGGCGAAGATGCCTGTTGCGTTGCCGGTATCGAAGGCGAGGTCCAGGGCGCCCGTCGCCGGATCGAGATCGCGGCTGATAAATTCGTAGAAAGACCCCGGCACGGTGCGCCATTCGCCGTCTGCGAAGGGGCGCTCCAGGCTGTCGGCGCGAAAGGCCGTCTGGCGGACGCGACCTGTGGCGGAGATTTCCAGCTTGGGCTTCATCGGCTTGTCCTGCGCCTTCAACCGATCGGCCAGGGCCGCGACATCGGGCACACGGTCGGTTGCGTGGTTGAAAGCATTGCCTTCGGTGGCGATCCAGGCGGCTTCGTTGGAGCGGGAGAGGAGGAGATCGTAGTCCTCTAGCCTTGGCGGTTGGTGCTGACGATCGAAGGCAGCGATGATCGCGGGAAGCGCGGCCTTTGCCATGGGAAGGGGGGCTTCCTTTGCTTGCGCCATGCGAGCGAGCAGACTTTGCGCGGCATCGTCCAGCGGATCGCCTGAATTGTCAAAAATGCGGTGCGCCGCCTCTGCGAAGTCCGGGTCGAAACGATCGATATGGAGTTCGCTCAGGAAAAATTGGGGGATGACTTCGGGGTGATCCGTGTGGGTGTAGGCGCGGCCCGTCATCCGCAGCCGGTCGAGCGGATAGAGGTCGGCCAGCCGGTAGCCAAGGGGCAGGAAGATGCGGGTGAAGGCGTCTTCGCCCGGTGGAAGCGCGCCGGTAGGCCCCGAAGGGAAACGGATCGTCCGCAGCGCGCCATGGTCGAACAGTACCCTGCCACCGCTCGCCAGCCGGTCGGCGACATAGGCGGCGCCGGTCGGTACGCGGGCCAGCAGGTCGTGGAAGAGGATGACGTTCATCGCCATCGCAAAGGCGGCGCGGGAGGCGGTGTCCCCCTGTTCGGCCAGCAGGGCGGGCGCGATCTCCAGCGCATCGAGGGCGGCGCGGGCATTGCCCTCACCCAGATGGGCGGCGACCAGTGTTGCGATCGTGCCGTTTTCAGCCATATCCCTGCTCCTTCCTAACCGCGTCCGCGCATCCGCCCAATGAGGCTGCGATCGGCCAGCACCGCACGGGCGGCATTATGACCGGGCGCGCCGGTGACGCCGCCGCCCGGATGCGTGCCCGCTCCACACATATACAGCCCCTTTAGCGGTCCGCGATAGCTGCCATGGCCCAGTACCGGGCGCGCGGCCCAAAGCTGATCAAGGCTCATATTGCCATGCATGATGTCGCCGTCGACCAGCCCGAATTTTCGTTCCAGGTCGAGGGGCGAATGAATCTGGCGGGCGATGACCGATGCCTTGAAGCCGGGGGCATAATCCTCGACCGTCTGGAGGATGAGGTCGGCAG
This sequence comes from Sphingobium aromaticiconvertens, assembly GCF_037154075.1. Lineage (NCBI taxonomy): Bacteria > Pseudomonadati > Pseudomonadota > Alphaproteobacteria > Sphingomonadales > Sphingobiaceae > Sphingobium > Sphingobium aromaticiconvertens. The sequence goes on along the minus strand of NZ_JBANRJ010000001.1, from coordinate 3,441,851 downwards.
CGGCTTCGCGTTCATCGTCCCAGTTGCGACCACCCGGTAGCTCTGATGCGAATTGCTGGCAGAAGAGGCTGGCGACATGGGCGCCGGGCGGCGCGAGGCTGTCGTCGATGGTCGAGGGGATCAGCATCTCGACGATCGGCTTTTTCGCGATGCCATGCTGCTTCGCGTCCAGATAGGCCTGATCCATATAGTCGAGGGTTGGCGCGATGATGATGCCGGACTGGTGATGCTCCCCCGCGCCGGGGAGGCAGGTGAAGTCGGGGAGAGTCGATAGCGCGACATTCATGCGGAAGGTGCCGGAGCCAGCCTTGAACGCGCGAATGCGGCGCAGGAAGTCGGCGGGGACGTCGGCGGTATCTATGAGGCGTTCGTAGAGCAGCTTTGGACCGACATTGGCGATCACCGTGCTGCCGATCACCTCCTCGCCGCTTTCGATGCGCGCGCCGACCGCACGATCACCATCCACAAGGATGCGGGAGACGGGGGCATCGAGGCTGATTTCCACGCCCATGGCGGTCACGATCTTTGCCATGATCTGCGTGATCGCGCCCATGCCGCCGACGCTGTGGCCCCAGGTGCCTTTCTTGCCGTTCACCTCGCCAAAGACATGGTGGAGCAGGACATAGGCGCTGCCGGGGGTGTCGGGGGAGGCGAAGTTGCCGACCACCGCATCAAAGCCGAACGTCGCTTTTACAGCCTCATTCTCGAACCAGCTATCGAGGAAGGTGCGCGCGGATTTGGTGAAGAGGTCGAGGACGTCGCGCTGTTGCTCGATCGAAAGACCCGCGAGGCGGCGGCCCTGTTGGATAGCGTCGAGGATGGTCGCCATGCCTTCGCCGACATTGGGCGGGGCTTTCAGCACCATCTCGCGCAGCACGTCGGCGACGGTTTCCAGCGCGTCATAATAAGCGGGCAGAGCCGCAGCGTCGCGGGTGGAGAAGCGGGCGAACTCGGACTGTGTGCGCTCAAGGCTGCCACCGAGTTTCAGATAGCCGCCATTGGGCTGGGGCAGGAAATTGCTGATCGGCCGCTCGATCACGCGATAGCCATGATCGGCGAGCGCCATGTCGGCGATCACCTTCGGGTTCAGCAGGCTGACGGTGTAGCTGGCGGTCGAGTTGCGGAAACCGGGGGCAAATTCCTCCGTCACCGCCGCGCCGCCGACGATGCTACGCCGTTCGAGAATGCGGACGGAATAGCCTGCGCGGGCGAGGTAGAAGGCGCAGACAAGGCCGTTATGGCCGCCGCCGACGATCACGGCATCATAGCGTTTCGTCATGGGCGGCTCCAGCCGGGCGACGGGGCACGGTGCTGCCGGGCCTGCGGGATCAGGGTGCGGACGCGGCTGTTGAAGTGCCGCAGGGCGACTTCGTCCTCGCTCAATGGGCCGACGGTGAAGCTGTGGCTGGCCATGCCCTGCTGGACGCGCTCGACCAATGCGGCGTCTTCTGCATTGACCTGTCGATTGATGCGCCAGTTGAGGTAGCGGGCGGCGCGCATTTCTCTGCGATCATCCGGGATGGCATAGGCGATTTCGCGGATCAGCGTCTGCGTCGGGCTGACGGGCAGCCATTGCATGAAGTCGATCTGGTCGGGATAGATGTCGAAGGCCATGTTGGGCCAGAGCTTGAAATAGGTCCACAGGCGTTGCCGTTCGGGCGGCAGGTGCGGCTCGGACGGCAGCAGCGCTTGATAGGCGCGTTCGGAAAGGTTGGTCGAGGGGCGGTCGTGGATCGGTCCCCACATGCGATCGACATGCTCGCTGGCTTCCACGCCATAGTCCTTGCCCATCAGTCGCTTGAGGCCGGGATGGGCGATGGTGATGTGCAGGCCGTCGGAATAATTGTCGCCGATATTCTTCCAGTTCACCGCGCGGGGGCGGAGTGTCATCCGGCCGATGGAGCGCAGGTCGTCGAAGCGATAGGGCGCTATTTCGGCAAGATAAGGGGCCATCATCTGGGCGATGGTCGGGCCGCCATCGTCCGCAAGCCGGATGAAAAGGAAGCCCTGAAACTGATCGAGATCGACCGGCGCAAGGCCATGGGCGGCGGGGGCCATCGTGTAGGTGGCGCGGTTGGGGACGCCGGTGAGGGCGCCGGACAGGTCGTAGGTCCAGGCGTGATAGGGGCAGACGAAATTGCGGGCGCACCCGGAAGGACCATCAGCCAAGCGAGCGCCGCGATGGCGGCAGACATTGGCGAAGGCGCGGATGACGCCATCTTCGCCGCGCAGGACGATGATGCTTTCTCCCAGCGTATCGAGCGTGTGATAGTCGCCGGGGTTGGGGATGTCGCTTTGGTGGCAGACGATCTGCCAGGAGGGGCGGAAGATGCGCTGCACTTCCGCCGCGAAGAAATCCGGGTCGCCATAGGTCCATGCAGGCAGGCTCCAGCCCGCGTCGGGGTCTTGCAACTGGCTTCCGGCGGGCGCTTGCATGGTTGTACGTGTGTATAACAGCCGTTCCTCCTCGTCCATCGCTCTCAGGCGATCCAGTAGGGGACGATGTTGCGATGGTCGGGATCGACATGGATTTGCCGGTCGGCGGGCGGGAAGGCGCGCTGATCGCAGCTTTGGCGAGGGCAGAGACGGCAGGTGATGCCGATGGGGGTGGCCGCGCCCTCATCCTCCAGCCGCAGGCCATCAGCATAGACGAAGTTGGCGGCATGGGCGATTTCACAGCCCAGCACCACGGCGTAGCGGCGCGGGGTTCGGGCATAGCTGCCAGAGGGCTTGACCAGCCCCTTGGCCATGGAGACGTAGCGCACGCCGTCCGGCGTTTCGCCAAGCTGCACGTTGATGCGGTCGGGAATGGCGACGGCTTCGTGGACGTTCCACAGCGGGCAGCCGCCGCCGAAGCGGGCGAATTGCAGGCGGGTGGCGCTGTGCCGTTTGGTGATGTTGCCCGCCATATCGACCCGGCAGAAGAAGAAGGGGATGCCGCGCAGCCCCGGCCTCTGGAGGGTTGAGAGGCGGTGGCAGGCCTGTTCGAAGCTGACGCCGAAATTGCGGGCCAGCCGGTCGATATCGTGGCGCAGGGTGCGGGCAGCCTCCCGAAATTGGGCATAGGGCAGGAGCAATGCGCCAGCGGCATAGTTACCAAGGCCGATGGCGAGCAGTCGGTCCGCGCCGGTGACGGGTAAGTTGGCGCGACCCGTGATGTCGGCGATCTCCGCCGCGCCCTCCAGCAGCATCAACTGATGAGCGAGCATGAACTTGCGGCTCTCGGTCGGTAGCGCGGCGTTGACGAACAAGCGTTTTTCGGCGGGGTAGAAAGCGCGCAGCGCCGTGTCCGGCGTGTCCGCGATCAGCGTTTCGATGCCGTGGCGGCGGGCCAGCGCCTCGACCAGCATTCCCTCGTCCAGCGGTTGCCCGGCGGTCAGCTTTGCGGCCATGTCTTCAGCCAGGCAATCAAGCGCGTGGACATAATTGCCGGACTCATGAAACCAGTCGCGCGCAGCCTCCCATGGCAGGCGGGCCTGCACGGCGCTGTCGGTGGCAATCGCCTCCTCGATCATGTTGATTCGCTCATTGGCGCGCAGATGGGCGTTGTACAGGTCGACATAGCGGGCGGCGAATTCGGGGAATTGCAGGTGCAGCTTTTCGATCCGTTCCGGTTCCATCGGCGGGCCGGTCAGTTCAGGGTGGGCGAGCGCATAAGTGAAGGCGCCCAGCAGATGCTCCTCCTCTTGCTTGTCGAAGCTGGCCCAATCGACTGGAAAGGCGTTGGCGAGCGCGGCCTTCACCTTTGCCGTCAGCGGGCGGTCGTCATTTTCCAACTGCGAAAGATAGGAGACGGAGATGCCCAGTGCCTGCGCCATCGCGGCCTGATCCATGCGATGGTCCAGCCGGAGCTGCCGCAGCCGGGGACCGGCGAAGATTCGTGTACCACGTGCCATTCGTCCTCCATATTTTGCGAAGTCGTGATTTGCAAATCCGCAAATTTACATTTGCGAAATTCTGCGGAGACTGTGAAAGGGTTCCGCAGAACGGGAGAGACTGGGCATTATGTCGAAACTGGCCATCATCGAACAGTTGGAAGCCAAGCGCGACGCCGCGCGTCTGGGCGGCGGGCAACGTCGCATCGACGCACAGCATGGCAGGGGCAAGCTGACCGCGCGCGAGCGGGTAGAGGTTTTGTTGGACGAGGACAGCTTTGAAGAGCTGGACATGTATGTCGAGCATAATTGCGTCGATTTCGGCATGGAGGAGCAGCATATTCCGGGCGACGGCGTCGTCACCGGATCGGGCACCATTAATGGCCGCCTGGTATTTTTGTTCAGCCAGGATTTCACTGTCTATGGCGGCGCGGTGTCCGAGCGGCACGCGATGAAGATCTGCAAGATCATGGATAGCGCGATGAAGGTCGGCGCGCCGGTGATCGGCCTCAACGACTCCGGCGGCGCGCGCATCCAGGAAGGCGTTGCATCGCTGGCGGGCTATGCCGAAATCTTTCAGCGCAACGTGCTGGCGTCGGGCGTCATTCCGCAGATCAGCGTCATCATGGGGCCTTGCGCGGGCGGCGCGGTCTATTCCCCGGCGATGACCGACTTCATCTTCATGGTGAAAGATTCGAGCTTCATGTTCGTGACCGGGCCGGACGTGGTGAAGACCGTCACCAACGAGGTCGTGACCCAGGAGGAACTGGGCGGCGCCGTCACCCACACCACCAAATCGGGCGTGGCCGACGTGGCGTTCGAGAATGATATCGAGGCGCTGCTGGCAGTACGCGATTTCGTCGACTTCCTGCCCGCGTCGAACAAGGAGCCGGTGCCCGAGCGGCCAAGCGCGGACCCATGGGATCGGAGCGAGCCGAGTCTGGATACGCTGATCCCCGCCAATGCGAACCAGCCCTATGACATGCACGAATTGATCCGCAAGATCGTGGACGAAGGCGATTTTTTCGAGGTGCAGCCAGCCCATGCGGGCAATATCCTGTGCGGTTTCGGGCGGATCGAGGGCAAGACCGTCGGCATCGTCGCCAACCAGCCGATGGTGCTGGCCGGGGTGCTCGACATCAACTCGTCCAAGAAGGCGGCGCGGTTCGTGCGCTTCTGCGACGCGTTCGAGATTCCGATCGTCACGCTGGTAGACGTGCCGGGTTTCTTGCCGGGGACGGCGCAGGAGCATAACGGCATCATCAAACATGGTGCCAAGCTGCTGTTCGCCTATGCCGAGGCGACGGTGCCCAAGATCACGCTGATCACGCGCAAGGCCTATGGCGGCGCCTATGACGTCATGTCGTCCAAGCATCTGCGCGGCGACCTGAACTATGCCTGGCCGACCGCCGAGATTGCGGTGATGGGCGCGAAGGGCGCGGTAGAGATCATCTTCCGCGGCAAGACGGCGGACGAGATCGCCGAACGGACCAAGGAATATGAGGACCGCTTCGCCAACCCGTTCGTGGCGGCGAGCAAGGGCTTCATCGACGAGGTGATCCAGCCGCACTCGACCCGCAAGCGGATTGCCCTGGGGCTTCGCAAGCTGCGGAACAAGGCGATTGAGAATCCCTGGAAGAAGCACGACAATATCCCGCTTTGACGCGGTATCGGAGAGAATTTCCAAATGGCTGAATTGCAGGATATTTACATCGTCAGCGGCGTGCGGACCGCGATTGGCGACTTTGGCGGCGCGCTCAAGGGCTTCCTGCCCAGCGACCTTGGAGCCAAGGTCGTGGCGGAGGCGCTGAACCGCGCCGGGGTTGCGCCGGGCGATGTGGAACATGTCGTATTCGGGCAGGTCATGCCTACCAGCGCGAAGGATGGGATGCTGGCGCGCGCCTGCGCGCTGAACGCCGGGGTGCCGGTGGAGACGCCCGCGCTGACGCTGAACCGCCTGTGCGGATCGGGCGTGCAGGCGATTATATCCGCTGCGCAGATGATGAAACTGGGCGAAGCCGGGATCACGGTCGCGGGCGGTACCGAGAGCATGTCCAACGTGCCCTATCACGACCATGGCGTGCGCTGGGGCAAGAAGATGGGCGACAATGTTCTGGTCGACGCGCTGACGCAGGGATTGCAGGACGGGATCGGCGGCTATCATATGGGCGTCACGGCGGAAAATGTGGCCGAACGTCATTGCATCACTCGCGAGGAGCAGGATGCGTTGGCGCTGGAAGGGCATCAGCGCGCGAGCCGCGCCATTGCCGAGGGACGGTTCAAGGACCAGATTCTTCCCATCGAGATCAAGACCCGCAAGGGCATGACCCTTTTTGACACCGACGAGCATCCGCGCGCCGACACCAGCGCTGAGACGCTGGCGGGCATGAGGGCGGTGTTCAAGAAGGACGGCACGGTAACGGCGGCGAACGCATCCGGCATCAACGATGGTGCGGCGGCAGTCGTGCTGGCGACGGGCGCCGAAGTGGAAAAGCGCGGGTTGAAGCCGCTGGCGAAGATCATCGCCTGGGGCCATGCCGGGGTTGAACCCGAATATATGGGTGAAGGGCCGATCAAGGCTGTCCCCGTCGCGTTGAAGCGCGCCGGACTGACGCTGGACCAGATGGACGTGATCGAGGCGAATGAGGCTTTCGCGGCGCAGGCGCTGGCCGTCGCCAAGGAGCTGGGTTTCGATCGTGAGAAGCTGAACCCCAACGGGTCGGGCGTGGCGCTGGGCCATCCGGTCGGTGCGACGGGCTGCATCCTGACGGTGAAGGCCGCCTATGAACTGAAGCGGATCGGCGGCAAATATGCGCTGATCACCATGTGCATTGGTGGCGGGCAGGGCATCGCGATGATCATCGAGAATGTGGCATGAAGCTGGGCCGCCTCAACCATATCGGCGTTGCTACCCCCTCGCTGGAGGCGAGCATCGCTTATTATCGCGACGTAATGGGCGCGACCATCACGCATGAACCGTTCGACCTGCCCGCGCAGGGTGTGAAGGTATGCTTCGTCGATACGCCGGGTGAGAATGGCACCAATGGGACGCAGATCGAATTGATCGAGCCGCTGGGTGAAGCCTCGCCGATCCATGGCTTTATCGCCAAGAACCCGGCCGGTGGGCAGCATCATATGTGCTATGAAGTACCCGACATCCATGCGGCCAAAGCGTGGTTCGAAAAGCTGGGCAAGAAGGTGCTGGGTGAACCGCGCATCGGTGCGCACGGCACGCTGATCTTCTTCGTGCATCCCAAGGACATGAACGGGGTGCTGACCGAGATCATGGAAACGCCCAAGGGCGGGCATTGAGCAATTGCTGAAGGTTTGATGGAAATGACGCAGAAGCCGACGCAGGACCAGTGGGCCGCCGCCGCCGACAAGGAGGTGAAGGGCAAGGATCTGACCTGGCGCACGCCCGAGGGGATCGACGTCAAGCCGCTCTATACGGCGGAGGACGTCACCGTCGATCCGGGCCTGCCGGGCTTTGCGCCGTTCACGCGCGGGGTGCGCGCGTCCATGTATGCGGGCCGTCCCTGGACCATCCGTCAATATGCGGGCTTTTCGACCGCCGAGGAGTCCAACGCCTTCTACAAGCGCAATCTGGCCGCGGGGCAGAAGGGGCTGTCGGTCGCGTTCGATCTGGCCACCCATCGCGGCTATGACAGCGACCATCCGCGCGTAACCGGCGACGTCGGCAAGGCAGGCGTGGCGATAGACACGCTGGAGGATATGAAGATCCTGTTCGACGGGATTCCGCTCGACAAGATGAGCGTGTCCATGACGATGAACGGGGCGGTGATCCCGATCCTGGCCTTCTTCATCGTGACGGGAGAGGAACAGGGCGTCGACCGCAAGCTGCTGGACGGAACCATTCAGAATGACATTCTGAAGGAGTTCATGGTCCGCAACACCTATATCTATCCGCCCGAACCCTCGATGCGGATCATCTCCGACATTTTCGGCTATACGTCGCGTGAGATGCCCAAGTTCAACAGCATCTCCATCTCCGGCTATCATATGCAGGAGGCCGGGGCGACGCAGGTGCAGGAACTGGCCTTCACCATCGCCGACGGCATGGAATATGTGAAATATGGCGTGGCGTCGGGCCTCGACATCGACAAATTCGCCGGACGTCTGAGCTTCTTTTTCGCCATCGGCATGAACTTCTTCATGGAGATCGCCAAGCTGCGCGCGGCCCGCGTGCTGTGGCACCGCTCCATGACCAAGCTGGGCGCGCAGGATGAGCGCAGCAAGATGCTGCGGACGCATTGCCAGACCAGCGGCGTGTCGCTGACCGAACAGGACCCGTATAACAACATCATCCGCACCACGGTCGAGGCGATGGCCTCGATGCTGGGCGGTACCCAGTCGCTGCACACCAATGCGCTGGACGAAGCGATCGCGCTGCCCACCGACTTTTCCGCCCGCATCGCGCGCAATACGCAGATCATCATCCAGGAAGAAACCGGGATGACCAAGGTCGTCGATCCGCTGGGTGGCAGCTATTATATCGAGGCGCTGACCCAGCAACTGGTCGACGCCGCGCAGGAGATTATCGACCGCGTACAGGCCGAAGGCGGCATGGCGAAGGCCGTGGCGGCTGGCTGGCCCAAAGCGATGATCGAGGAAGCGGCGGCCGGGCGGCAGGCGCGTGTCGACCGCGCCGATGACGTGATCGTGGGCGTCAACAAATACCGCCTCGCGACCGAGGATTTCCTCGAAACGCTGGACATCGACAACGCCAAGGTCCGCGAAGGCCAGATCGCCCGCATCAATAAGACCAAGGCCGAGCGTGACGAGGACAAGTGCCAAGCCGCTTTGCAGGCGTTGCGCGAAGGCGCGACCAAGCCTTCGAGCATCGAGAATAACCTGCTGGCGTTGGCCGTGGAGTGCGCGCGCGCACGCGCCACGCTGGGCGAGATTTCATCGGCGATGGAAGAGAGCTTCAATCGCTACGGTACGACGCCAACGCCCGTGAAGGGCGTTTATGCGGCCCCCTATGAGGGGGATAGCCGCTGGCAACAGGTTCTTGACGGAGTGCAGGCCGTCGAGCGGCGCCTCGGTCGCAAGCCCAAACTGCTCGTCGCAAAGATGGGGCAGGATGGGCATGATCGAGGCGCCAACGTCATCGCCTCCGCGTTCGGGGACATGGGGTTCGACGTCGTGTCGGGACCGTTGTTCCAGACGCCGGAGGAAACCGTGGTGCTGGCGCTGGAGAGCAGCGTCGACGTAGTGGGGGCGTCATCATTGGCGGCAGGGCACAAGACGTTGATCCCCGACCTGATCGCCAAGCTGCGCGAGGCCGGTCGCAACGACATCAAGGTGATCGCAGGCGGGGTCATTCCGCCGCAGGACTATGACTTCCTCCGTGACGCGGGCGTTCAGGGCATTTATGGGCCGGGTTCCAATGTCGTGGAATGCGCCGCCGATGTGCTGCGCCTCCTCGGCCACAACATGCCCCCTGCCGGGCTGGAGGAAGCCGCCTAATGACCGCACCTGTTCGCATCGACTGGACGCGCGAGGAAATCGCGACCCTGTTCGACCTGCCCTTCAACGATCTGATGTTCGAGGCCCAGACCATCCATCGCGCGAACTTCCCGCGCAATGAGGTCCAGCTATCGACTCTGCTGTCGATCAAGACCGGTGGGTGCCCGGAGGATTGCGGCTATTGCAACCAGTCCGCCTCGGCGGAATCGGGCCTGAAGGCTGAAAAGTTGATGAGCGTGCAATCGGTCATGCAGGCTGCGGCACAAGCGAAGGATGCGGGAAGTTCGCGCTTTTGCATGGGTGCTGCTTGGCGCAATCCCAAGGAGCGGGACATGCCCGCCATCGTGTCGATGGTGAAGGGTGTGCGCCAGATGGGCATGGAAACCTGCATGACGCTGGGGATGCTGACGCAGGGGCAGGCGAAGACGCTGGCCGACGCGGGCCTCGATTATTACAACCATAATATCGACACCTCGCCCGAACATTATGAGAAGGTCATCACCACCCGGACCTTTGACGACCGGCTGGAAACGCTGGAAAATGTTCGCAATAGCGGGATTAACGTCTGCTCGGGCGGGATAGTCGGCATGGGTGAGGCGCGTGAGGATCGCGTCGGCTTTCTCCATGCGCTCGCGACCCTGCCCGAACACCCCCAAAGCGTGCCGATCAACGCGCTGGTGCCGGTCAAGGGCACGGTGCTGGGCGATATGCTGGCCGACACGCCGCTCGCCAAGATCGACGAGATCGAGTTCGTGCGGACCGTGGCCGTGGCGCGGATCGTGATGCCGCAGAGCATGGTGCGGTTGAGTGCGGGCCGCGAGAGCATGAGCGAGGCGTGCCAGGCGCTGTGCTTCATGGCGGGCGCGAACAGTATCTTCACCGGCGACCGGCTGCTGACGACGCCGAACGCAGGCGACAATGCCGACACGGCGTTGTTCGCCAAGCTGGGCGTGGTGCCGATGCAGGCCGAAGTTAAGGCGCATCTGGAGGCGGCGGAATAATCACACACCCGTCATGCCGGAATTGATCCGGTATCCAGAGTGTCGCGGGAAGTGCCTGCGGTTCTGGTCCCGCTTAAATCCGGGGTGACGGACATGGACTTAGACAGACTGGGGCAGGAACAAGAATGGCAATCACCAAGATCCTGATCGCGAACCGTGGCGAAATCGCGTGCCGCGTCATTCGCACGGCGCGCAAGATGGGCATCAAGACCGTGGCGGTCTATTCGGACGCCGACAGCCGCGCGCCGCATGTGCTGCTGGCGGATGAGGCTGTACATATCGGCCCGTCGCCCGCCGCCCAATCATACCTGATCGCGGACAAGATCATTCAGGCGTGCAAGGATACAGGCGCTGACGCCGTGCATCCGGGCTATGGCTTCCTGTCGGAGCGGGAGAGCTTCCGGAAGGCACTGGACGCCGAGGGCATCATCTTTGTCGGCCCCCCCGCCAATGCGATCGCGGCGATGGGCGACAAGATCGAGTCCAAGAAGCTGGCGATGGCAGCGGGCGTCAATGTCGTCCCCGGCTTTGTCGGCGTGATCGAGGACACCGAACATGCTGTGAAGATCTCCAACGAGATCGGCTATCCGGTGATGATGAAGGCATCGGCTGGCGGCGGCGGCAAGGGGATGCGGCTGGCCTATAGCGAGCAGGATGTGCGCGAAGGCTTTGAGGCAACCAAGCGCGAAGGGCTGAACAGCTTTGGCGATGACCGCGTGTTCATCGAGAAGTTCATCGAAAGCCCGCGCCATATCGAAATCCAGATATTGGGCGATCAGCACGGCAATATCGTCTATCTGAACGAACGCGAATGTTCGATCCAGCGTCGCCACCAGAAGGTGGTCGAGGAAGCGCCGTCGCCCTTCGTCACGCCCAAGATGCGGAAGGCCATGGGCGAACAGTGCGTCGCGCTGGCGCGTGCGGTCGGCTATTTCAGCGCGGGGACGGTCGAACTGATCGTGTCGGGCGCGGACACGACCGGCGAGGGCTTCTACTTCCTGGAGATGAACACCCGGTTGCAGGTTGAACATCCCGTGACCGAGGAAATCACCGGCCTCGATCTGGTCGAGCAGATGATCCGCGTCGCCAATGGCGAGGCGCTGGCGTTCGGCCAGGACGATGTGAAGATCAACGGCTGGTCGATCGAGAATCGTGTCTATGCCGAAGACCCTTATCGCGGCTTTCTGCCGTCCACTGGTCGCCTGATCCGCTATAATCCGCCCGAGGCCATTGACGGCGTGCGTGTGGACGATGGCGTGGAAGAGGGCGGCGAGGTCAGCATGTTCTACGACCCGATGATCGCCAAGCTCATTACCTGGGCGCCGACGCGGCTGGAGGCGATCGACAAGCAGATCGCGGCGCTCGACCGGTTCGAAATTGACGGGCCGGGCCACAATATCGATTTCGTGTCGGCGCTGATGCAGCATGAGCGGTTCCGCTCGGGCAACATCACCACCGGCTTCATCGCAGAGGAATATCCCGACGGCTTCCAGGGCGCGCCCGCGTCACCGGAACTGCTCAAGAGGCTGGCGGCGATCGGAGCCTTTGCGGCGATGGCGCAGGCTGATCGCGCACGGCGGATCGACGGGCAACTGGGCAACAAGCTGAAGGCCCCGACCGGCTGGCAGGTGAAGATTGGCGACCTGTTGCACGACGTCGTCATCAAGGGCGACGATGTGAGCGTGGATGGCGAAGCGATCGACATGGCGCTGGAATATACGCCGGGCGACCGGCTGATTGAGGCCGAGTTTGGCGACGACGAACTGGCCGTGAAGATCGCGTCCGTGCGCGCGGGCTTCGTGCTGACGGCGCATGGGGCGAGCCACAAGCTGCGCATCCTGCCCGCACATGCTGCGCCCTATGCGGCGCACATGATCGAAAAGATCCCGCCAGACCTGTCGCGCTACCTGATTTGCCCGATGCCGGGCCTGCTTGTCGCGCTGAACGTCAAGGAAGGCGACAAGGTGGAGGCCGGACAGCCGCTTGCGGTCATTGAGGCGATGAAGATGGAAAATATCCTGCGCGCGCAGAAGTCGGGGACCGTCAAGAGCGTGTCGGCGGCGCAGGGCGAAAGCCTGCCGGTGGATGCGATCATCCTGGAGATGGAATAGCCTTCATGCCGTTCGTTTCGGGGGAAGCGAGAGCCTCTCTCGACTTCGCCCGCGACGAACGGATAGGGTGCCTCCATGCACCTGACTCACGACCCTGCCGCGCTACCTGCTGATACCATCGATTTCGATGATTTCCTGGCGGTCGATATCCGCATCGGGACCATCGTTTCGGCGGAAGCCTATCCCGATGCGCGCAAGCCGGCCTATAAACTGCTGATCGATTTCGGGCCGGGGATTGGCCATAAGAAATCGAGTGCGCAGATTACAGAGAATTACACGCTGGATGCCCTGCCGGGGCGTCAGGTCGCGGCAGTGGTCAACTTTGCGCCGCGCCAGATCGGCAAATTTCTGTCTGAAGTGCTGACATTGGGCTTTGCGGACGAGGCGGGTGCGGTGACGCTGTTCGCGCCGGACAAGGCAGTGCCGAACGGGGCGCGGTTGTTCTAAGGACTTTGGGAGGGGCAGGATGGCGGGGGCGGCAGTCGGTGGTGACTATGTGATGGACGCGAAGCGGGACCGGTTGGTCATTACCGCTTCGGCGCTGGGCACCGTGTTCGAATGGTATGATTTCTATATCTACGGGGTGCTGGCGCCGATCATTGGCCGCACCTTCTTTCCCACCGACAATCCGACTGTGGAGTTGCTCTATTCGCTGGCGGGTTTCGCCATCGGCTTCGGCTTTCGGCCGCTGGGCGCGATGCTGTTCGGCTATCTGGGCGATCGGCTGGGACGAAAATATACATTCCTGGCGACCATCATCCTGATGGGGGTCGCGACGGCGGGGGTGGGGCTGACGCCCTCCGCCGCCAGCATCGGCGTGGCCGCGCCGATCATCCTGATCCTGTTGCGGATCGCGCAGGGGCTGGCGCTGGGCGGTGAATATGGCGGGGCGGCGATCTATGTCGCGGAACATGCGCCAGCGGGCAAGCGCGGCTTCTATACCAGCTTCATTCAGGCGGGCGTGATCGGCGGGTTCATCCTGTCGCTGATCGTCGTGGTCGGTACGCAATGGATCGTGGGGCCAGAGGTGTGGCAGGCCTGGGGTTGGCGGCTGCCCTTCATCTTCTCGCTTGCGCTATTGGCGATTTCGCTCTGGATGCGGTTGATGCTGCGCGAAAGCCCGGTATTCATGGCGATGAAGAAAGCGGGGACGCAGGCGAAAAATCCGCTCAAGGAAGCCTTCACCTATCCCGGCAACAGGAAGCGGATGCTGGTCGCTATGATCGGGATCGCGGCGGGCTTTACCGTGATCGCCTATACGGTGATGTTCCAGGCGCTCTATTTCCTCCAGAGCGGGCTGCATGTGTCGCCCGGTATCGCGCAGTTGCTGGTGGGCGGCAGCGCCTTTGCCGGGATGGGCGCGTTCATCTTCTTTGGCTGGCTGTCGGATCGGGTGGGGCGCAAGAAGCCGATCATCATCGGCTATGCGCTGGTGCTGGCGCTGTTGATACCGCTCTATCAGTTCATGGGCAGCACGGCGAACCCGGCGCTGGCCGCAGCGGCGGAGCGGGCGCCCGTAGTCGTCAGCGGGCCGGATTGTCGTTTCGATCCTTTCGCGAAGGTGCAACCAACCGTCTGTGGCAAACTGCTCGATCATTTTTCCAAGCGCGGCCTTCCTTATGAGAAACAGGTTGGTGCAACGCCCGCCGTCAGCATCGGCGGGCTGCCGGTTGTGGATTTGAGCGCGGTTGGGCTGGATAACGCGCTCAAGGCCAAGGGCTATGATTTCGGGACGATAACGCCGGACTGGCCGCGGGCGATGCTGTTGTTCGGCGCGTTGCTGCTGCTGTGGACGCTTTCGGGGGCGACCTATGGGCCGGTCGCGGCTTTGTTGTCGGAATATTTTCCGGCGCGCATCCGCTATAGTTCTCTGTCCATCCCCTATCATATCGGCACCGGCTATTTCGGCGGATTTCTACCGCTGGTCAGTCAATATATGGTCGCGCGGACGGGCGATCCCTATGCGGGGCTGTGGTACACAATGGTCGTGGTTGCCGCCGCACTCGTGACCTGCCTGATCGCCCTGCCGGAGACGCGGGGCAACAGGCTGGACGCCTGAATAGGCGAAGCGGACGCTCGACCTTGGGGCGGGATGGCGCTATCGGCGGGGCAATGACTGGCTTTACCGCTCCGCTGCGCCTGCGCCTGAATGGCGACGCGCTTGTGTCCAACTGGCGCTGGCTGAGGGCGCGGGGCGGCGGCGCGGCTTGCGGCGCGGCGATCAAGGCGGACGGCTATGGGCTGGGCGCGGCTGAGGTCATGGCGCGGCTGGCGGCGGCGGGGTGCCGCGATTTCTTCGTCTCCAACTGGGCGGAGGCGGCGGCACTGGAGCCGATCGCTGATGGCCTCTCGCTCTCGGTTCTGCATGGCGTGCGAGACGAGGATATGGCGCCGGCACTCAAATCGCGCGCACGGCCTGTATTATGTTCGATCGGGCAGATCGCGCGCTGGAAAGCGGCGGGTGGTGGCGCCTGCGACGTGATGGTCGATACCGGCATGAACCGGCTGGGGCTGGACTGGGGCGGCGATGTGGCGGCGATGATCGCGGGGCTGCGGGTCGAAACGCTGATGAGCCACCTTGCCTCGGGCGATGAGGAGAGCGCGCTGAATGCCGTACAGCGGGATCGTTTCGCGGCGCTGCGGGCGGTGGTCCCTGCGCGGCGCTACAGCCTCGCGAACAGCGCGGGTATTTGTCTGGGTGAGGATTATGCCCATGACCTGACGCGGCCCGGCGTGGCGCTCTATGGCGGGGTGCCGCGTGGGGAAGCAAAGGGGCATATCGCGCAGGTAGTGCAGCCGCAGGCGCAGATTTTGCAGCGGCGGCGTGTGATTGCGGGCGACACGATCGGCTATAATGCGACCCATGAGGCGCCAGCGGACATGGAGGTCGCGGTGCTGAATCTGGGCTATGCCGATGGCTATCTGCGCGGCTTTTCCGGGCGTGGGGCTGCGGTCGGCGATGGCGTGCGGCTGCCGGTGATCGGGCGGGTGTCGATGGATCTGATCGCGGTGGATGTGGGTGCGGCTCCGCATGTGGGGGAGGGGGACTGGCTGACGATCGACTATGCACTTCCGCAAGCGGCAGCGGTGTCGGGGCTTTCGCAATATGAATTGCTGACGGGGCTTGGCGCGCGGTTCGATCGGCTTTGGAACTAATGGCCAAGCGATATGGATGAACGGAGCGAGAAGGCGAAGATGCTGGCGGGCGACCTCTATATCGCCAATAGCCCCGAACTGATCGCCGACAGCGCGCGCATTTTTGCATGGATGGCGCGATATAATGCTTCGCTGGCCGAGACGGTCGAGGCCCGCCACGCGATGCTGGTGGAGGCGTTGGGCAGCGTCGGCGCGGGTGCGGTCATCCGTCCGCCATTTCATTGCGACTATGGCTATAATATCAGCCTGGGCGACGGGGTGTTCCTGAACTTCAACTGCGTCATCCTGGACGTGGTCGCCGTGACCATCGGCGCGGGAACGCAGATCGGGTCGTGCGTCCAGATATTGACGGCGGATCATCCGCGCGACCCGGCGCTGCGGGCGCGGATGCTGGAGTCGGGCAAGCCCATTTCGATCGGTCGCAATGTGTGGATTGGCGGCGGCGCGATTATCCTGCCGGGTGTGACGGTCGGTGATGATGCCATCATCGGAGCGGGTAGCGTCGTCACCCGCGATGTGCCTGCGGGCGCCACGGTGATGGGTAACCCGGCGCGGGTAAGAACGCCGATAGACTAAATAAAGAAAAGGCCGCTGACCTGTACAGGTCAGCGGCCTCTCTCGCCGGTTGGCGATGCGTTAGCTTACCGCTCGATGCACAGGGCGATGCCCATGCCGCCGCCGATGCAGAGGGTGGCAAGACCCTTCTTCGCGTCGCGCTTGCCCATTTCATAGAGCAGGGTGGTCAGGATGCGCGCGCCCGATGCGCCGATGGGATGGCCGATGGCGATCGCGCCGCCATTGACGTTGACCTTCGACGCGTCCCAGCCCAGTTCCTTGCCGACCGAGAGTGCCTGCGCGGCGAAGGCTTCATTGGCTTCGATCAGGTCGAGGTCGGCGACCGACCAGCCCGCTTTTTCCAGCGCCTTGCGGCTGGCCGGGGCCGGGCCGATGCCCATGATCGACGGGTCGACGCCGCAGGTCGCCCAACTGGCAACGCGGCCAAGGATGGTCGCACCGCGCTTGGCGGCATCATCCGCGCTCATCAGCACAAGCGCTGCGCCGCCGTCATTCAGGCCGCTGGCGTTGGCGGCGGTGACGGTGCCGTCCTTCTTGAAGGCGGGCTTCAGGCCAGCCATCGCCTCGATCGTCGCGCCGTCGCGGATATATTCGTCGGTGTCGACGATGGTGTCGCCCTTGCGGCCCTTGATCGTGACCGCTGCAATCTCGTCCTTGAAGCGGCCCGAGGCGCGGGCGGCAGAGGCCTTGTTCTGGCTGGCGACGGCGAAGGCGTCCTGATCTTCGCGGGTGATCTGATACTTCTCCGCCAGATTTTCGGCGGTGATGCCCATATGATAGCCGTTGAAGGCATCCGTCAGGCCGTCGAGGACCATCGTATCGACCAGGCTGACATTACCCATCTTGGTGCCGCCGCGCAGCTTTTGCGCGTGGGGGGAGAGGGACATGCTTTCCTGTCCCCCCGCGACCATGATGCGCGCGTCGCCGGTGGCGATCGCCTGCGCCGCGAGGGCGACGGCGCGCAGGCCGGAACCACAGACCTGATTGATGGCGAAGGCGGTGCGATCGACGGGGATGCCCGCGGCGACGGCGGCTTGACGAGCCGGGTTCTGGCCCAGCGCGGCGGTCAGGACATGGCCCAATATCACTTCGTCGACTTCATCGGGCGACACGCCCGCCTGCGTCAGTGCGGCCTGAATTGCGATGCTGCCCAGTTCATGCGCGGGAACGCTGCCGAGGCTGCCTAGGAAACTGCCCACGGGGGTACGCTTGGCGGCGGTGATGACGATATCGGTCAATGGACATATCCTCTGTTCAAGGGAGCGTTTCGCGGCCCTTTAGCATCATCCGCCAACACGCGAAAGCCAGTCGGACAGCGGATTCCAGACGTTTGCGCGCGCGTTGCTGCCGACGATCATGCCGACATGGCCGGTGGCGAGCGTGCGGGTGTCGGCCAGCGGCGGCGCGGCGGCAGCGGGCACGATGCGATCGGTTGAGGAGCAGATCGAAAAATTGGGGCAGGAGAGGGCTGCGAGATCGACGGCTGCGCCCGCAATCTGCCAGCGGCCTTCACCCGTATCGTTCCCGGTGTAGAAATCTTCGAACAATTGACGCGCGGCGGCAAAGGTCAGGGGGGGGCCTTCATTCGCCCAATCCTCGATCGCCATGAAGGCATGTTGTTGCGCCGAGCCGTCGGCCATGTCTGCAAAGGCAGCATATTTGCGGATCGTGCGGTCGGGATCGAGTGACCAGAAGCCCGATTGCAGCACCTCCATCGGCGCATAGCCCAGTCGCTGGCACATCGGTTTTGCACCGCGCCAGAGGGAGGCGACCTGTTGCTGGTCGGCCTGCGGAAAACCGCTGAACTGCCAGGGCGCAGCGATGGTCGCGATTGCCTGTACGCCCGCTGCCTTTGCCGCACCCAGCGCCAGCGTGCCACCAAGACAATAGCCGACCAGGATCGGCGGGCGCGAGAGTGTGGCAAGGAGAGGGAGGAGTCGGTCGGTGACATGGCCGGTCAGGTCAAGGCCATGGTCGGCAGCGGTCGGTGTGCCCCAGTCGATCAGGAAGGCGTCATGTCCCGCCGCCGCCATATGGCGCACCATCGAGCGGTCCGCCGATATGTCCAGCACGCGCGGCGGATTGATGAGTGAGGGGATGAAGACCACGGGCGCGCGATCATCGTTCGTGCTGGCGTCATCCGTGCCGGCGCGCAGCATTTTTGCAGATCCCGCCGCAGCAAAGGCGGGCAAAGCAGGCGGTGGTGATGGGCGAATGGCCGACTGATAGCGGCGCAAGCCAAGGAAGGCGCGGCGTCTCAAATCGGGATCGCCCTCTGTCTGGCGCCATAAAAGGTCCAGAAACAGCGGCAATGGGCGGGGGCCATGTTGCGGTGCGGCAACGCCTTGTGCTAATGCAACATTCTCAGGGATGGGAGGAGCTTTCATGGCAAAGTCGAAACCGGCGAACGAGTCGGAACCTGTGGTCATCAAGAAGTACGCCAATCGACGTCTCTACAATACCGAAACCTCCAGCTACATCACGCTGGACCTGTTGTCGCAGATGACGCGCGAGGGGCGCGAGTTCGTGGTCGTCGATGCCAAGAGTGGTGATGACATCACCCATAATGTCCTGACCCAGATCATCATGGAAGAGGAGCAGCGCGGCAAGAACATGCTGCCCGTCAACTTCCTGCGGCAGTTGATTTCCATGTATGGCGATTCGATGCAGTCGATGGTGCCGCAATATCTGGAAGCGTCGATGGATGCATTCCGCAAGAACCAGCTGCAGTTCCAGCAGGCGATGCAGGGTGCCTTTGGCGGTGGTCCGCTGGCCGAGATCGCCAAGCGCAACATGCAGATGTTCGAGGCCGCGACCAGCGCCTTCAAGGGCGGCGTTCCGGGTGTCCCCGGTACGAGCGCCCCGGCTGAAGAGAGCGACAAGGATGACGAGATCGCGGAACTGAAGGCGCAACTGGCGGCGATGAACGCGAAAATCGACAAGCTGGGCTGAACGGGGCGTCAGGGCGATTTCATGGCAAAGGCAGATCGCCTTGAAAGACTGGACGTCCATCGTGAGGAGCTGGAAAGCGACTATAGGGCCGCGCTGATCGCGGCCCTTCAAGCAACGGCTGCCGGGGCGTGGGGCCTGTTCGATCATAACAAGGATAAGGCGGCGCGGGCGAAGATTGCTCCCGTGGTGGCCAGCCTCTGCGACATGGCCGAGGATATAGACGACATGCGCGCGCAACTGGGGCTGGAACCGTTCGCGCTGCATCAAGGCTTCATGGCGGCGCGGGGACCGGTCCCGTCAAGCGCCGTAGGAGAGCCGAAGCAGGCGCGGGCCTGGCTCGACAGGCTGGGCGTGCCTACGGGCGGCTGACTTCCATGGCCATTGGGGAGGGGTCGACAGCGGCACCGCGCATCGCCTATGGCGCGGTCCATAGTCTCCTTTCAGTGCAAGGCCCGTCGATCCCGTGAAACATGCC
Source organism: Sphingobium aromaticiconvertens (assembly GCF_037154075.1). Taxonomy (NCBI): domain Bacteria; kingdom Pseudomonadati; phylum Pseudomonadota; class Alphaproteobacteria; order Sphingomonadales; family Sphingobiaceae; genus Sphingobium; species Sphingobium aromaticiconvertens. Next base: position 3,422,215 of record NZ_JBANRJ010000001.1, on the reverse strand, counting down.
CTTTCCGTTACCCGCGAGCAGGATTTTTCCGCCTGGTATCAGGCCGTCGTTTCGGAGGCCGACATGGCCGAGGAAAGTGGCGTGCGTGGATGCATGGTCATCCGTCCATGGGGCTATGGCATCTGGGAGCGGATACAGAAGCTGCTGGACGACCGGATCAAGGCGACAGGCCACGAGAATTGCTATTTCCCGCTGTTCATCCCGCTTTCCTATTTCGAGAAAGAGGCCGAGCATGTCGATGGCTTCGCCAAGGAAATGGCGGTCGTCACCCATCACCGGCTGATCCAGAAGGACGGGAAGCTGGTCCCCGATCCCGAAGCGAAGCTGGAGGAGCCGCTGGTGGTGCGCCCCACATCGGAGACGGTGATCGGCGCGGCTTTCTCTCGCTGGGTTCAATCGTGGCGCGATCTGCCCGTGCTCATCAACCAGTGGGCCAATGTCGTGCGCTGGGAGATGCGGACCCGCATGTTCCTGCGCACCAGCGAATTTCTGTGGCAGGAGGGGCATACCGCCCATGCGACCGTGCCTGAGGCGCTGGAAGAAACGATGAAGATGCTGGAAGTCTATCGCAGCTTTGCCGAGGAATGCATCGCGCTGCCCGTGGTTGCGGGCGAAAAGCCTGAGAATGAGCGTTTTCCCGGCGCCGTCGCGACCTACTCGATCGAGGCGATGATGCAGGATGGCAAGGCGTTGCAGGCTGGCACCTCGCACTTTCTGGGCACGACCTTTTCCGCGGCGCAGAATATCAAGTTCCAGAACGCCGAAGGGCAACAGGAACTGGCGCAGACGACGAGTTGGGGCATGTCCACGCGGATGATCGGTGGCCTCATCATGGTGCATGGCGATGATGACGGTCTGCGCGTGCCGCCACGCGTTGCACCCTATCAGGTGGTGGTGGTGCCGATGCTGCGCGATACAGAGGAAGACGCTGCGATCCTGGACTATTGCAGCGCGATCGTGGCTGACCTCAACAGGCTGGACGTGTTCCGTGAGCCAGTGCGCGCGCTGCTGGATCGTCGTCCGGCCAAGGCGGCGACCAAGCGCTGGGGCTGGGTCAAGAAGGGCGCGCCGATCGTGATCGAGGTTGGCGGCCGTGATCTGGCGGCGAGCAATGTGTCGGTCATCCGCCGCGATCATCTGTATCGGGAAGATGGCAAGCTGAATAGCGCTGGCGTTGCGCGAGGCGATTTCGTCGCGGGCGCAACGGCGATGCTGGAGGAAATCCAGCAAACGCTGTTCGATCAGGCCTCTGCGCGGCTGCATACCAACATCAATCGCGACGTGGCGACTCTGGATGCGCTCAAGGCCTATTTCGATGCAAGTGCGCGGCCGGGCTGGGCCGAGGTGCAGTGGGCGAAGCCGACCGGCGAAGCGCTGGACAAGGTGATCGCGTGGCTGAAGGGCGAGAAGCTGACGCTGCGGAATGTGCCGATGGACGCGATTGCTGCGGACGGCACATGCATCTTTACCGGCGACAAGGCGGTGGAGCGGGTGTTGGTCGGGCGCTCCTATTGATCGTGCGTCGGGGTCATTGCCCCGATTGTCAGTAGCCATTCAGGAAAATCGCTCTAGGCTGCACAGTCTATGAGCCTTTCCTTTCGGCGCACCGCCGCTTCGCTGTCTGTCCTTTCGCTGATGCTTTCGGGGCTTGCCGTCCCGGCGCAGGCGCAGGCCCCCCTTGCAACGCAGACCGACACCCCGGTCAAACAGGGGTCGGCCAAGGCGCAGGCGCGGCCGTGGCTATATGAAAATAGTGACGTGCCGATTGATCCGGCATGGCGGTTCGGCACATTGCCCAACGGACTTCGCTATGCCGTGCGGCGCAATGGCGTGCCGCCGGGGCAGGTCAGTATCCGCCTGCGGGTCGATGTCGGGTCGCTGATGGAAAAGCCCGATGAATTGGGTTTCGCCCATTTCATGGAGCATCTGACGATGCGCGGTTCCAAACATGTGCCCGATGGCGAATCCAAGCGGATCTGGCAGCGGCTGGGCGTGACCTTCGGCAGTGACAGCAACGCGCAGACGACACCGACCGGCACGACTTATGCGCTCGATCTGCCACAGGCGACCCCGGCGGGGCTGGGTGAGAGCATGAAAATCCTGTCGGGCATGATGACCGAGCCGAACATCGTCGACAGTGCGGTGGCCGCCGAGCGGGCGGTGGTGCTGGCCGAGATGCGCGAAGCCTATGGGCCGCAGATGCGGCTTTCGGATGCCAGCCGCCTGCATTTCTTTGCCGGGCAACCGCTGGCGGATCACGCACCGATCGGCACGGTGAAGACACTGACCGGCGCGACCGCTGCAAGCGCGGAGGCCTTTCATCAGCGCTGGTATCGCCCAGAAAATGCGGTGATCTCCATCGCTGGCGATATTGACCCGGTGGTGGCGGAGCAGTTGATCAAGGATCATTTTTCGGCCTGGACCGTGCCGGGGCAGGGGGCGACGCAGCCCGATTTCGGTGAGCCGGACGCCAAGAGGCCCGCGACAAAGGTGCTGGTGGAAGCGGGGGTGCCAACCGGGATCACCATGGCCTTCCTGCGGCCATGGAAGCCGCGTGCGGACACGATTGTCTATAATCAGGACAAGCTGACCGACATGCTGGCGCTGCAGATCATCAACCGCAGGCTGGAGCAGGCGGCGCGTGGTGGGGGCAGTTTTTTGCAGGCGAGCGCGGATCAGCAGGATGTCAGCCGCTCTGTCGACGGCACCTTCATCACCATCGTTCCGGTGGCGGATAATTGGGAAAAGGCGCTGGCCGACGTTCGCGCGATTATCGAGGATGCGAAGGCGACTCCGCCGAGCAAGGAAGAGATTGACCGCGAATATGCCCAGTTCGACACGGCGCTGGCGGTGCAGGTTGAAAATTACGATACCGAGGCGGGCGCCAAGCAGGCGAGCGATCTGGTGAGCGCGGTCGATATTCGCGAAACCACGGTCAGCCCGCAGGCGGCGCTTGATATCTTCCGGTCGGGTAAGCCGATGATGACGCCGCAGAAGATGCTGGAATCCACCCAGCGGCTCTTTTCGGCGGGGGTATTCCGCGCGTTGCTGATGATGGGCAAGGCGCAGCCGGGGGCCGAGCAGAAGCTGGCGGCGGCGCTGGCCGAACCGGTCGCGGCGGCGAAAAATGCACGGCTTGCCAATGGCACGGTGACGATGGACGACCTGCCCAAGCTGGGTGCGCCGGGCACGGTCGTGTCGCGCACGCCGGTCGGTTTGCAGGGCATGGAGACCGTGACCTTCTCCAACGGCGTCAAGCTGACGCTGTTCGCCAATGATGCCGAAACGGAGAAGGTGCGGATCAATGTGCGCTTTGGACATGGCCAACTGGACCTGTCGCCGACCAAGCCGGTGCCCAGTTGGGCGGCGGACTATGCGCTGGTGGCGAGCGGGATTGGCAAGCTGGGGCAGCGCGAACTGGACGACCTGACCAATGGTCGCCGCATGGGCTTCGATTTCTCGGTCGATGACGATGCGTTCGAGATGGCGGCGGTGACGCGGCCTGCGGACTATAAGGATCAACTCAAGCTGTTCGCGACCAAGCTGGCCCAGCCCGGCTGGGATCCCGCGCCGATTGCACGGGTGAAAGCGGGGGCCATATTGGCCTATGACGCCATGTCGCGCTCACCTGACGCGGTGTTGGGTCGCGACCTCAACTGGCTTCTGCACAGCAAGGACGTGCGCTATCGCACGCCATCGCGGCAGGAGATTGAGGCGCTGACGCCGCAGGCCTTCCGCGCGACATGGGAGCCGATCCTGGCATCCGGGCCGATCGAGGTGCAGATTTTCGGGCAGGTGAAGGCCGATGACGCCATCCAGGCGGTGGCTGCGACCTTTGGCGCGCTACCTGCGCGGGCGGACAAGCCTGTCCCGGCCGCGAATAAGGTTTCGCGCTTTCCGGCGCATGTCGAAGTGCCTGTAGTGCTGCGGCACAAGGGCGACAAGGAGCAGGCGGGCGCCGTCATGGCATGGCCGACGGCGGGCGGCTTTGCCATGACCCGCGAGGCGCGGCAGTTGGAAATCCTGACGCAGATTTTCAACGATCGGCTGTTCGACAAGCTGCGCTCCGCCGAAGGGGCAGCCTATTCGCCCAGTGTTCAGAATAACTGGCCTTTCTCGTTCGACAGTGGCGGTTACATATTGGTGTCAAGCCAGGTGAAGCCGGAAAAGGTCAATTATTTCTATGGTATCGTCAAAGATACCGCTGCGGACCTGGTGGCCAAGCCTGTCTCCGATGATGAATTGCAGCGGGCCGTCGCGCCGATGCGCCAGATGCTGGCGCGGGCCAGCACAGGCAATGTCTTCTGGATGAATCAGATGGAGGGCGCGACCCGCGATCCCCGTTATGTCGAGGCGATGCGAACCATGGCGGCGGACCTGTTGAGCGTTACCCCGGCCAATGTACAGGCGCTGGCCGGGAAATATCTGGTGCCGGGCAAAAGCTGGTCGGCGGTCGTGCTGCCCGAGGGCGTGACAGCGAAATGAGGGGCGGGTAGAGAATGGAGGTATTGCCTTAACCGGCTGCCTTCAGCCCCGCTACGATTAGACGAGCCGTCCAGATGGCGGTCATTTCTGCGCTTAACCGGGGCATGGAAAGACTGCGATGGCCAAGGCCGAACATGCAGGCCATGATCATCTCCTCAGCGGCGTCGAGCGCGTCGCCCGACAGTCGCGGGTTGGCGACGCAGGCCAATTCGCGCAGCACCTCGCGATAGCGCAGGCACATGTTCGTGATCGTCGCTCCCACCGACGCATTGCGAAACGCTTCGGCCAATATGTCGAAGGACAAAGCCTCTTCCTTCGAATCGAACACCATGAGCGTCATCAGTTCGAAGGTCCGTTCGATGCTGAGGTCGCCGGCCTTTAGCTGTTCGCAAAGGCTGGTCAATTCAGTCATGCGTTCGGCTGAATCTGCCTCCACAATGGCGGAAATAATGTCTTCCTTGCCCTTGAAAAGCCGATATATCTGGCCAACGGAAACTTTTGCCGCGCTTGCGAGTTCGGCGATGGGGGTTTGATGGAACCCCTGATTTGCGAACAGGGAGCGAGCAGCCAGCAATATGCGTTCTCGGCTTCCCAATTCATGCTGCACCGCAACCATTTTTCCTGTCCACTCCATTTTCTTCTTGAACTCGCAGTTGCACAATCCTAATTGCAGGGCAAGCGGAATGAACATTCATTCCGGTGCTTGCGCCTGCAAATAAGAAAAATAGGAATCTTTATGCGACCCTTCAGCCGCCTGGGCATGATGATATGTGTTTCGTCCCTGGCGCTTGCCGCCTGCGGTGAAAAGGAACAGCCTGCGCCTCCGCCGCCCGCCGTGGGTGTGGTGGCGATGAAGGTCGAGGCAGCGCCGTTGTTGAATGAGCTTCCTGGCCGGATTTCTGCCGTGGAAACGTCGGAAGTGCGCCCGCAGATCAGTGGCGTGATCCGTCGCCGCCTGTTCACGGAGGGCAGCATGGTGCGCGCCGGGCAGGTGCTATACGAGATTGAGGACGCGCCCTATCGGGCTGCGCTGGCGCAGGCGCAGGGCAGTCTGGCCAATGCGCAGGCAACGATCAACGCGACTGCGCTGCAGGCCCAGCGATATAAGGAATTGGTCGGCATCAACGCGGTCAGCAAGCAGGAGGCTGACAACGCCAATGCATCTGCCATGCAGGCGCGCGGAAATGTTGCGGCGCAGCGTGCGGCGGTGCAGGCGGCCCAGGTCAATCAGGGGTTTACCCGCATTCGCGCGCCTATTTCCGGTCGGATCGGGCGATCGCTCTATACGCCTGGCGCGCTGGTGCAGGCTGGGCAGGCGGACGCGCTGTCAACCATTCAGCGGACCGATCAGGTCTTTGTGGATCTGACGCAGTCGGCGGCGCAGTTGCTGGACCTGAAGGAAGCGATGCGGAGCGGTGGCGTGACCGAAGCGGAGGGTGCGCGCGTCAAGCTGCTGCTGCCCAATGGCAAGGCCTATCCGATCGAAGGGCGGTTGCAATTTTCCGAGGTGTCGGTTGATCCGACGTCGGGCGCGGTCACGCTGCGCGCGATCTTCCCCAATCCCGACGGGTTGCTTTTGCCGGGCATGTATGCGCGCGCGCAACTAGTCGAAGGACAGCGGACTCAGGCGATCCTGGCGCCGCAGCAGGGCATCACACGTGATGCACGCGGTCGTGCGACGGCGATGGTCGTTGGCGCCCAGAACAAGGTTGAAGTGCGGACCGTAGAGATTGATCGCGCGATTGGCGACAAGTGGATCGTGACGAGCGGACTGAAGGCTGGCGATCAGTTGATCGTGGAAGGACTGCTCAATCTGCGTCCAGGAACGGTCGTGAAGCCAGGCAAGCCGCAACAGATTACGGTCGCGACGGGCGGGAACTGACAGCATGGCACGGTATTTCATTGATCGACCCATCTTTGCATGGGTCATCGCGGTCGTCATCATGCTGGCGGGTCTTCTGGCTATCCGCTCGCTCCCGGTCGCCCAATTTCCTGAGATTGCGCCGCCTTCGGTGACGATCTCCACCACCTATCCGGGCGCGAACGCGGAGACGCTGGAAAGCACCACCACGCAGATCATTGAGCAGCAGCTCAAGGGCATCGACAATCTGCGCTATTTCTCCTCGACCAGCGACAGCGCAGGCAATCTGTCGATCAATCTGACCTTTGAGCAGGGGACCGACGCCGACATCGCACAGGTGCAGGTGCAGAATAAGCTGGCCCAGGCGACGCCGCTGTTGCCGCAGGAAGTGCAGCAGCAGGGTCTGCGCGTCACCAAGTCGACCTCCAGCTTCCTGATGATCATGGCCCTCTATGCTGACGATGGTATCCATGATCAGCAGGATGCAGGCGATTTCGTTGCTGCGACGCTTCAGGACCCATTGAGCCGCGTGCCGGGTGTTGGCGATACGCAGTTGCTCGGCGCCCAATATGCGATGCGGATCTGGCTTGACCCCTATAAGATGGCGACGCTGGCGGTCACCACCGGAGACGTCAAGGCGGCGATTGTTGCCCAAAATGCGCAGGTTTCGGCCGGCCAGATCGGTGGCGCTCCGTCACCTGAGGGGCAGGCGCTTAACGCCACGGTGACGGCACAGTCGCGCCTTCGCACGCCCGAGCAGTTCCAGCAGATATTGCTGCGTTCGAACAGCGACGGGTCCGTGGTACGTCTGTCTGACGTTGCCCGGGTCGAACTGGGCTCGGAAAATTACAGCTTCAGCGCCAAGTTCAACGGCCATCCAGCCGCAGGTTTCGGCATCAAGCTGGCGCCGGGCGCGAATGCACTCGACACCGTGGAATCCGTAAAGGCGCAGATAAACACGCTGTCCAAGAACTTCCCGGTCTGGGTGAAATATGATTTCCCCGTCGACAATTCGACTTTTGTGCGGCTGTCGGTTGAGCAGGTGATCCACACGCTGGTCGAAGCCGTGCTGCTGGTCTTTGTCGTGATGTTCTTGTTCCTCCAGAACTGGCGCGCGACGTTGATTCCGACCATCGCTGTCCCGGTTGTGTTGCTGGGGTCGCTAGCGGTGCTTTACGCGGCGGGTTTCACCATCAACACGTTGACCCTGTTCGGCATGGTGCTGGCGATCGGCCTGTTGGTCGATGACGCGATCGTCGTGGTCGAAAATGTGGAGCGATTGATTCAGGATGAGGGGCTTAGCCCCAAGGAGGCGGCCCGCAAGTCGATGGACGAAATCAGTGGCGCGCTGATCGGTATCGGCCTGGTTCTGTCCGCCGTGTTCCTGCCTATGGCCTTCTTTGGTGGGTCGACCGGCGTTATCTTCCGTCAGTTCTCGATTACCATCGTCTCTTCCATGATACTTTCCGTGCTGGTGGCGTTGATCCTGACGCCTGCTCTGTGCGCCACCATTCTCAAACCCGCAAAGCACGACCATGCGACGCAAAAAGGTTTTTTCGGCTGGTTCAACCGCACCTTCGACAAGAATGTCGTGCGGTATGGCAGCAGCGTGGAAAAGATTGAGCGGCGCTGGGGGCGGACGATGCTGCTCTATGGCCTGATTGTCGTCGGCATGGCGTTCATCTTCCTCCGTCTGCCCAGCGGCTTCCTGCCCGAAGAGGATCAGGGTAGTCTGATTAACCAGGTATCGCTGCCTGCTGGTTCGACGATCGATGAGACGGAGCGGACGCTTGCCAAGGTGCGCGAACATTATCTCGTCGATGAGAAAGCCAATGTTCGTGCCGTCTTCACCATCGCCGGCTTTGGCTTTGTGGGGCAGGGGCAGAATGTCGGTCTCGCCTTTGCCAAAATGCGGGACTGGTCGGAACGGAAGGGCACGGAGAATAGCGTGTCGGCCGTCGCCCAACGGGCCAATGCTGCCTTCCAGAAAATTTCGGCGGGTATGGCGATCGCGTTCGTGCCGCCTGCGGTGCAGGAATTGGGCAACGCCTCCGGTTTTGACTTCCAGTTGCAGGATCTGGGCGGTCTGGGCCATGATGGCCTGCTCGCCGCGCGGAACCAGTTGCTGGGCATGGCGATGGCCGACAAGCGTCTGGCGCAAGTGCGGCCCAATGGCCTGGAGGACACAAGCCAGTTGAAGCTGACTGTCGATCAGGCGGCTGCGGGTGCTCTTGGTATCTCCCAATCGGACATCAACGACACGCTCAGCACCGCGCTTGGCAGTTCCTATGTCAACGACTTCATTGATCGCGATCGCGTGAAGCGTGTGTTCGTGCAGGCTGATGCGCCTTTCCGCACCACGCCTGAATCGATCGGCGCGCTGCATGTCCGGGGTAAGAGCGGTGTCATGGCGCCTCTCTCCTCCTTCTCCACCACGGAATGGGTGAAGGGACCAGCGAAACTGGAGCGCTTCAATGGCGTTCCGTCGATGCAGATCATGGGCGCTCCCGCGCCCGGTGTCAGCAGCGGTACGGCGATGAAGGCGATGGAGGAGCATGCGGCGAAGCTGCCGGCTGGCGTGGGCTTCTCATGGAACGGTATTTCCTATGAAGAGCGCACCTCTGGCGGACAGGCGCCCGCGCTCTACGCGCTGTCGACGCTGATTGTGTTCCTGTGCCTTGCGGCCCTGTACGAAAGCTGGTCGGTGCCGATCGCGGTGATGCTGGTCGTACCGCTGGGCGTTTTGGGTGCGGTGATTGCTGCGGGTATCGTCGGTCTCAACAACGACATTTACCTTCAGGTGGGCCTTATCACCACAATCGGTGTGTCGGCAAAGAACGCGATCCTGATCGTGGAGTTCGCCGAGGAGAAGATGCGAGAGGGTATGGCGCCTGCTCAGGCAGCGCTGGAAGCGGGCAAGCTACGCCTGCGTCCGATCCTGATGACCAGCTTCGCCTTCATCTTTGGCGTGTTGCCGCTGGCGCTGTCCACTGGCGCGGGTGCAGGCGGTCAGAATGCGATTGGTTGGGCTGTGGTTGGCGGCATGTTGTCGGCAACGGTGCTGGCGATCTTCTTCGTCCCTGTCTTCTTCACGGTGGTGAAGCGGTTGTTCCGCGAACACCATGGGGAACAGACGAAGCAGGATGATGTCGCGCCCAACGCCCGGCCGCAGGAAGGTTGAACGTAATGAATGTGTATCGCACCGCCAGCGCCCTGGCACTGGGTCTGGCCTTGGCCGCCTGCAATATGGCGCCCAAATATGTCCGCCCTGATCTGCCTGTGCCTGCCGCCAGTCCAACCGGGCCGGCCTATGATAGCGGGTCAGCCGATGCGGCGGCTATTGTGCCTGCCGACACGGCCTGGCGAGACTTTTTCACCGATGCGCGGTTGGCACGGGTGATAGAGACGACGCTGGCCAATAATCGCGACCTGCGGATCGCTTTGGCCAATGTCGAGCAGGCGCGGGCGCAATATAAGGTGCAGCGTGCCGACCTGTTGCCCGCCGTGGCCGCCAGCGGTGGCGCGACCTATCAGGATTCGCCCTTTTCGCTGGCGGGTTCAGGTCGCACCGACATTTATCAAGCGCAGGTCGGCATCTCCGCTTGGGAAATCGACCTGTTCGGTCGGGTGCGAAACCTGACCACTGCGGCGCAGGAGCAATATTTCGCGAGCGTCGAAACCCGCAATGCCGCGCAGACTGCGCTGATTGCCGAGGTCGCGAGTGCTTGGCTGACGATGGCGGCGGATCAGGAACGGTTGCGCATATCGCGCGATCTGGAAAAGACGTTCGGCCAGACGCTATCGTTGACACGCGCGCGCTTTGACAAGGGTATCGCATCGGAACTGGAAGTGCGGCAGGCACAGACCAGCTACGACAGCGCGCGATCAGACATTGCGCAGGCGACAACGCTGGTGGCGCAGGACCAGAATGCGCTGAACCTTCTGGCCGGAACGACGGTTGCCGTTGCGGATTTGCCAGAGGCCATGCCGGAGGACAGCGCGACAATCGAAAATCTGCCCGCCAACATCTCTTCTGACGTTTTGCTACGCCGTCCCGATATTGCATCGGCGGAGCATCAGTTGCGTAGCGCGAATGCCAATATCGGGGCGGCGCGGGCGGCCTTTTTCCCCAATATCTCGCTGACCGCCGCGTTCGGAACGCTCAGCATGGGTCTGTCCAACCTGTTCACGTCGGCGAGCGAGACCTGGTCGGTCGCGCCGTCGGCGACGTTGCCGATCTTCGATTTCGGCAAGAATGTGGGCAATTTGCGCTATGCACGGGCGACTTATGACGCGATGCTGGCGACCTATGAAAAGAGCGTGCAGACCGGCTTCCGCGAGGTTGCCGATGCGCTGGCGCGGCGTGGCACGATGACCCAGCAGATCGAGGCGCAGACCTCACTCGCGGAGTCTTCGCGTGTCGCCTATCGCCTGTCGGAAGCGCGGTTCCGGGCAGGTATCGATCCGTTCCTGACGACGCTGGATTCGCAGCGGGCGCTCTACACCGCCGAACAGAGTCTGCTCGCCACACGACTGGTGCGCGCGACCAACATGGTCGAACTGTATCGGGCGATGGGCGGCGGGCTTAAATAGGGTTAGCCAAGCATGTCGAGGGCGACGGCCTCAGCAACCTTGATGCCGTCCACCCCCGCCGACAATATGCCACCCGCATAGCCCGCGCCTTCCCCGGCGGGGAACAGGCCGCGGGTGTTGAGGCTGTGGAAATCCTTGCCCCTGCCGATGCGGACTGGGGCGGATGTGCGGGTTTCGACGCCCGTCATCATCGCGTCGGGATGGTCGTAATGGGCGATCTGGCGGCCAAAGGCGGGCAGGGCTTCGCGCATCGCGGCGACGACGAAATCAGGCAGGACTTGCGCCAGATCAGTCGGCGTGACGCCGGGCTTGTAGGAGGGCGTGACCTCTCCGAACGCGGTTGAGGGACGTCCGGCAAGGAAATCGCCAACCCGCTGCCCTGGCGCATGATAGTTGGAACCGCCCGCGATGAAGGCGGCTTCCTCCAGCCGCCGTTGCAGGTCGATGCCGGCAAGCGGATGGCCCGGATAGTCGCGCTCCGGGTCGATGCCGACGACCAGCCCTGAATTGGCGTTGAATTCGGCGCGGCTATATTGGCTCATACCGTTGGTGACGACGCGTCCTTCCTCCGACGTGGCGGCGACGACGCGGCCGCCGGGACACATGCAGAAGCTGTAGACGGTGCGGCCATTGGCGCAGTGGTGCGACAGGCTGTAGGCCGCCGCGCCCAGATCCGGATGGCCAGCGCAGGTGCCGAAGCGCGCGCGATCGACCCAGCTTTGCGGATGCTCAATCCGCACGCCGATGGAGAAGGGCTTGGCCTCCATATCAACGCCACGATCATAGAGCGTCTGGAACGTATCGCGGGCGCTATGGCCGACAGCCAGCACCACATGGGTCGCCTCCAGATAGTCGCCGGTCTGGAAATGCAAGCCGCGAATGGAGCGGGTGCCGTCGGCGGCGATCTCTATGTCGAAATCCTCGACGCGGTGCTGCCAGCGATATTCGCCACCTAGTTTCTCGATCGTGCGGCGCATGGATTCGACCATGGTGACAAGGCGAAAGGTACCGATATGCGGATGCGCTTCGGTCAGGATTTCCGGCGGCGCGCCTGCCTTCACGAACTCGATCAGCACCTTGCGACCAAGGAAACGGGGATCCTTGATTTGGCTGTAGAGCTTGCCATCCGAAAAAGTGCCCGCGCCGCCCTCGCCGAACTGGACGTTGGATTCCGGATCGAGAACTGCATGGCGCCACAGGCCCCATGTGTCCTTCGTTCGTTCGCGCACCACCTTGCCGCGGTCGACGATGATCGGGCGCAGGCCCATCTGCGCGAGGATGAGACCGGCGAAAAGGCCGCAGGGACCAGCACCGATCACGACAGGGCGGGGACCGGGCAGGGTGGCGGGGGCCGTGGCGACGAAGCGATATTCGGTGTCGGGCGTCGGTCGGATATGCGGCCCATCGCCCAGACGCGCCAATATCCCAGCCTCGTCCCGTACCTCTACATCGACCGAATAGACCATCAGGATCGCCGCCTTGCGCCGTGCGTCATTGGCGCGACGGGCGATGGTGAGCGACAGCAGATCATCGGCGATGATGCCGAGGCGATCAAGGACGGCGGCTTTCAAAGCCTCGGGCGGATGGTCGAGCGGCAGCTTGATTTCGGACAGGCGAAGCATGGGCCAAGCGTTTAGGCCAGAATAGCGGGCGGCGCTATCCCCGTGCTTCGGTTCACAAGTTGCTGGGCGAATGTCCACTAAAGCTTTTACGTCCACATTTGCGGGCCTGTACGCGCTAAGGATGCCGCCCCGGCGATGTTGCATGTTGCGGAGCCGGAGGCGGCCTGTCCCTCTCTTCCCCCCAGCGCTCATTTGGCTAAGGCTTCAGAAGAAAGCTGCGTGAGAACAAAGGGGACGGGGATGGAGCCGATCGAGGAACGCACCGCGGGCATGGAATGGCGGCGGTACGGGATGGTGCCGATTGCCGCCGCGCTGGGCTATGCGACCAGCGTCATTCATATCTATGGCCTTGGCCCCTATATCGAACCGATCAGCCAGTCCTTCGGTTGGTCGCGGACGCAGACCACGATCGGCCTGACCATCGCGACGCTGGTGCAGGCGGTCTTCAGCATTCCCGTCGGCCTGGCTGTCGATCGTTGGGGACCACGGCGGTTCGCCCTGATCGGTGTTCTGCTGACGCTTGGCGGCTTTGCGATGCTGGGAACAGCGTCGGGCGACCAGATGCAATGGTATGGACTGTGGGGCCTGCTGGCGCTTGCCACCCTGCCGGTGCAGGCGACGGTGTGGACCAGCGCCGTCGCGACCCGGTTCGAAGCGTCACGGGGATTGGCCTTTGCCATCACCCTGTGCGGGGCGTCAGTCGCTGCGGCATTTTTTCCGCTGCTGGGTAGCTGGCTGATCGGCAAACATGGCTGGCAGACGGCGGCGGTCATTCAGGCGGGAATATGGGGCGTGATCGCGTTCCCGACGATATTCCTGTTTTTTCGGGGCGCCCATGACCGGAACGGCAAGATCGCAGCCGTCAGCCGGGCGGAAAGGCCCGCACTGGCCGGGGCGTCCATCGGCGAGGGACTGGTGTCATCCGTCTATGCCCGGCTATTGCTGGCCAGCCTTCTCTTCACCTTCACCATCATCGCGCTGGTGGTGCATTTCGTGCCCATCCTGACCTACCGGGGTGCCGATCCCCTGAAGGCTGCGGGTATCGCAGCGCTGGTTGGTCTCTTTTCGATTGCCGGACGATTGGGCACGGGGTTGCTGCTCGACCGATTGCGCGGGTCGCTGGTGGGGGCCACGGTGTTTCTGTTGCCCGCGATCGGTTGCGCGTGCCTGCTGATGGCGGGGGACAGCTTGGCGGGGCAGGTGGTCGCGGCCGCGTTGATCGGGCTGACGATGGGGGCTGAGGTGGACGTGATCGTGTATCTGACGACCCAGCATTTCGGCCTCAAATCCTTTGGCGCCCTCTATGGGGGGCTTCTTTCCGCCCTGTCGATCGGCACGGCGACCGGGCCATTGGCCGCGTCCGCCGTCTTTGATCTATTCGGCGGCTATGAGCCATTCCTGTGGCTGACGATTGGTTTCATGATCTTGAGCGGCCTGGCGCTGGCCACCCTGCCGCGCCCGGCCTATGCGCGATCGCGGGGATAGGCCGAACGAAACCGCTGACATCGGGAGGGTTACAAAAAGGCGGCCGCATGATAATGGCGATCACCATGCGCAAGCTATTGCCCATCTTCGCGTGCCTGATGCTCGTCCTGATCGCCTGGTCGGGTACGGCCTATGCTGCCGAATTGGGGAATTGCTGCGCAACGACTCAGATTGAGGCATCCTCGCACAGCGAGGGTGCTCAGGTTCCGGCCGATGATGACAAGGGCTATCCGCATCATCATGCCGGATGCCATGGGCATCATGTCGGCACCGCTGCGACCGAAAAGATAATATCCCAACCGCTTCCAGGCGCCGCTCCCTTTGGCGCCGGCCGGTCCTATGCTTTGGCGGCGCATCATTCCGGACCGGCGCTTCGTCCTCCACAGGCCTGACGTAAGGATTGGTGCGCCAGCGCGCGCCTTCGTCCCAACGTCAGGAGCATTTTCATGCATCGCATCATCGCGGCCGCTGTGGCCGCCGGGATCTGCGCATCGTCGCTACAGGCCCAGACCAGCCCGCCCGTCGCGGCCGGACCCACATTCACGCTTGCTGACGCGCTGGTCCGCGCTGGTGTTTCGTCCATCGCGCAGGAGGCGGCAGCCGCGAACATACGCGCTGCGGAGGCGCAGCGGCGCGTCGCTGGCCTTCGTCCCAATCCGTCGATCGACGTCCAGACCGAGAATGTCGCGGGCACCGGAATCTATCAGGGGATGCGGTCTTCGGAGACCACCGCGGGCTTATCGCTTCCACTGGAACTGGGCGGAAAGCGCGACGCCCGCGTTGCCGTTGCCAATGCCCAGCTCGATCGCGCAGGATTGGAGGCAGAGGTCGCCCGCGCTGACATGCGGTTGCGTGTTACCCAAGCCTATAATGAAGCGGCGGCAGCCCAGCGCCGGCTGGAGGTCGCAAGGGATCAGGCCCGGATCGCCGTCGAGGTTCTTCGTGGCGCCCGCGTTCGTGTGGCGTCTGGCCGGGCATCGCCGCTCGAAGAGCAGCGTGCAGACGTAGCCCGGATCGCCGCAGAAGGGTCAGTGGAACGCGCAGAACGGACGGCTTCTGTCACGACTGCAAATCTGGGTCTGCTGATAGGCGGATCTGTTGGCGCTCTTGATCTGGCGTGGTTCGACCAGATCGATATGGTCGGTTCTGACCGGCCTGTCGCATCGGGTTCGACATTGGCGGCCGCGGCCGCGCAGGCGGATGTGTCTGTGGCGGAAGCTCGGGTCCGGTTGGGCCGGAGCCAGCGCATCCCCGACCTGACGGTCAGCGCCAGCGCCCGCCGCCT
This sequence comes from Sphingobium aromaticiconvertens, assembly GCF_037154075.1. Lineage (NCBI taxonomy): Bacteria > Pseudomonadati > Pseudomonadota > Alphaproteobacteria > Sphingomonadales > Sphingobiaceae > Sphingobium > Sphingobium aromaticiconvertens. The sequence continues at coordinate 3,406,884 of NZ_JBANRJ010000001.1, read as the reverse complement.
TGAGCAGACAAATGATGTCGCCGCCGTCTTCGGCGTGTCGGTCCCACTCACCATCTTCAACGCGGGCAGGGCGGCTGTGGATGTTTCATCGGCACAGCGGGATCAGGCCGATGCGCTACGCCGGATGGCATTGCTTGACGCGGAACGGTCCATAGCGTCGGCCCGCGCAGAGGTCGCCAACGCCGCAACGACAGCCCGCAATGCATCAGGCCCTGCGCTTGCGGCGGCGACCGAAGCGGCGCGCATTGCCCGTATCGGCTATCGCGAAGGGAAATTCGGCCAGCTCGATTTGCTCGATGCCGAGCGCACCCTTGCAGAAACCAGAGCGGCCGCGATCGATGCGCTCGCCACTTATCATGACGCACAGGCGCGCCTCGACCGCCTGACAACGTCGGCGTACAGCAAGGAAGGCGATCAATGAACAGGATGTTCTTAAGGGGCTGCGCGCCGATGTTGCTGGCCGCGGCGCTTGTAAATTGCGGCAATCCGACAGGCTCCGGCGAAGAAAAACATGCTGCCGATGAGACCGGCGAACATGCGGACGATGCCAATGCTGTAACATTGTCGACGCAGCAGATCGCTGATGCCGGTATTGAAGTGACACGGCCAACGGTTGGCGGTGCGGCAGGCGCCATTGAGATACCGGCGACGATCGAGGGCGACCCCGAAGGCGTTCAGGTGGTGTCGGCCTCGATCGGCGGACGGCTGGTTGCGTTGACCCGCAACCTTGGCCAATCGGTCCGCCGTGGCGACACAGTTGCGATAGTGGAGAGCCGGGAGGCGGCGTCGCTCAAGGCCGAGATAGAAGCGGCCCGCGCGCGTGCGGCGCTCGCGCAATCGAACCTGCGCCGTGAACAGCGCCTTTTTGCAGAGCGTGTCTCGCCGGAACAGGACCTCGTCGCGGCGCGGACGGCGGCGACCGAAGCAACCATCGCTCTGCGTCTCGCCCAACAACAATTGTCTGCGACCGGCGGGGGCGGGGGCGCTCTTAACCGCATCACCGTGCGATCGCCGATTAGCGGTCAGGTGATCGCCCGCTCGGCAATTTTGGGCCAGCAAGTGTCCGCCGATGCCGAACTGTTCCGCGTCGCCAATCTGTCGCGGGTCAGCATCACTACCTCGCTGCTCCCTGCCGATGCCGGCCGGGTGCGCCCTGGCGCACGGGTGGAGGTCGTTGCAGGGGATCGCCGCCAGGAAGCGCGCGTCTCCTTCGTGTCGCCCATACTCGATGAAACGACGCGGCTTGTCCCGGTCATTGCCACGATCGACAATGGCAAGGAGCAATGGCGCATCGGTGAAACTGTGACAGCCTCGATCCTCGTCCCTGCCGGTACAAACCGCACAGTCGCGGTTCCTTCGGCTGCGGTTCAGATGATCGGTGACAAGCCTTTTGTCTTCGTGCGGACTGCAACGGGCTTTCGCGCGACACCCGTGACATTGGGGCGCACCAATGGCGGCAGCATCACCGTAACCTCTGGCCTGAGCGGCGAAGAACAGATCGCCTCCACCAACAGCTTCACGCTCAAGGCCGAACTGGGCAAGGGCGCGGCTGGACATGAGGACTGAACCATGATCGGTCGCATCGTTACCTTCGCCGTCGAGAAACGTTGGCTCGTCTTGGCTTTGACCATATCAGCCGCGCTGCTGGGCATCTTCGCACTCCTGCGGCTCCCTATCGACGCCGTTCCCGACATCACCAACAATCAGGTGCAGATCAACGTCGTGGCGCCCGCGCTCTCGCCCGATCAGGTCGAGAAGCAGGTCGCGTTCACGGTCGAAACGGCGCTCGCCGGGATTCCGGGCCTTGATCACACACGATCGCTGAGCCGCAACGGCTTTGCGCAGGTGACTGCTGTGTTCGAGGAACGCACGGATATATATTTTGCCCGCCAGCAGGTGGCGGAGCGTTTGCGTACCGCCGAAGAAAGCCTGCCAGATGGCGTGTATCCGCAGATGGGGCCTATTGCTACCGGCCTTGGCGACATCTTCATGTGGACCGTCGAGTTTCGCGAGCTGGACCAGGTCAATCATCGCAATGGCGAGCCGGGCCTTCAAAAAGACGGCAGCTACATCACCCCCGAAGGCGACCATCTCGTCACCGAGGCCGACAAGGCGACCTATCTGCGAACGGTGCAGGATTGGATCGTCACGCCACAACTCAAGGGCGCTTCGGGCCTTGCAGGCGTCGATTCGCTGGGTGGATACACCAAGCAATATCTGGTCGTTCCGGACATTCAGCGCATGGCGGCGATGAAGATCGCGGTGCAGGATCTGGCGACGGCTCTGGAGCGCAACAATAATAGCGTGGGTGCGGGTGTGGTCGACCGCAATGGCGAGGGCCTTGCCGTTCGTGTCGATGGTCGCATCCGCACCGCCGATGAACTCGCCCGCACGGTCATCGCCACGCGTGAAAGCGTGCCGATCCTGCTCAGTCAGATTGCCACGGTTCGCACCGGGCAGGCATTGCGCATGGGGTCGGCGTCCGAAAACGGCCATGAAGTCGTGGTCGGCACTGCGGTTATGCGAATTGGCGAGAATAGCCGCACCGTATCGACCGGCGTTGGTGAGCGCCTGACCGACATCGGTCGATCGCTGCCGGTCGATGTCGTCGTGAAGCCCGTGCTGAACCGCACGGAACTGGTCAACGCGACCATCTCCACCGTCGCGCGCAATCTCGCAGAGGGCGCACTGCTGGTGATTGTCGTGCTGTTCGCGCTGCTGGGCAATTTCCGGGCGGCGCTGATTGCGGCTCTGGTCATCCCGATCACGATGCTGCTGACCAGCATCGGTATGTTTGGGGCAGGCGTATCGGCCAACCTGATGAGCCTTGGCGCGCTGGATTTCGGCCTGATCGTCGATGGCGCCGTCATCATCGTTGAAAACGCCCTGCGGCGATTGGGGAATGCGCAGCATGGCCGCCAAGGGGCGCTGAGCCTTTCGGAAAGGCTGGGCATCGTTGCGGCATCCGCGCGTGAGATGATCCGACCGTCGGTCTACGGACAGGCGATCATCATCCTGGTCTATGCGCCGCTCCTCACCTTCTCGGGCGTGGAGGGCAAGATGTTCGAACCGATGGCGCTCACTGTCATCATCGCGCTCTTGTTTGCTTTCATCCTGTCATTGACCTTCGTCCCTGCGACGATTGCGATCCTGCTCAGCAAGCCGGTGGAGGAAAAGGAAGGCCGGATTATCGGCTGGCTGCGTCGCGGATATGAACCCGGACTCGACAAGGCGATGCGTCGTCCCAGCGCCACGATCGGGATAGCGGTCGGCGCGCTCGCGCTGGCGGGGGTGGCCTTCAATATGCTTGGCCAGGAATTTCTGCCGCAATTGGATGAGGGCAATATCCTTGTTCAGGCCGTTCGTATTCCGGGAACATCGGTCGACCAGAGCCAGGTTATGCAGTTCCAGGTCGAAAAGATGCTGGCGCATCAGCCCGAGGTGCGCTTTGCCTTTTCGCGGACCGGCACATCCGAGATCGCCAGCGATCCGATGCCGCCAAACGCCACTGACACGTTCGTCATCCTGAAGCCGAAAAAGGAATGGCCTGATCCCGCTCTCAGCAAGGAAGATCTGGTTGCCCGTATCGAGCAGCGTCTCTCCACGCTTCCCGGCAACGCCTATGAGATTACCCAGCCGATCCAGATGCGCTTCAACGAACTGATCGCCGGTGTGCGCGGCGATATCGCGGTGAAGCTGTTTGGCGATGATTTCGGGGCAATGAACGCGGCGGCCGAACAAATCGCGACGGTTCTGCGCCGGACTGCGGGTGCTGTCGATGTCCGCGTTGAGCAGACCGAAGGCTTGCCGATGCTCGACATCCGGCCCAATCACATGGCCATGTCGCGCATTGGCGTCACGGCGGGCGACGTGCAGGATACCGTCGCGGCTGCAATTGGCGGGCGTGAGGCCGGCATGATCTTTGAGGGTGATCGTCGTTTCCCGGTGGTCATCCGTCTGTCGGAAGCCTCCCGATCCGACCTCACCCAAGTCGCGCAACTGCCGGTGCCGACGTCCAGTGGCGCATTCGTCCCGCTTTCCACCGTCGCCGACATCGCCGTTGTGGACGGCCCCAACCAGATTAGCCGGGAAAATGGAAAGCGACGCGTCGTGATACAGGCCAACGTCCGCGGCCGGGACGTGGCAAGCGTGGTTGCAGATGCCCGTAGTGCCCTCGATGCGCAGGTGAAGTTGCCACCGGGCGCCTGGTTGGAGTGGGGCGGTCAGTTCGAGAATCTGGCGTCCGCCCGCGACCGGCTGCTCATCGTCGTGCCGCTCTGCTTCGCACTCATCATGCTGCTGCTCTATGGTGCGCTCGGGTCTATTCGCGATGCTGCACTGGTCTTCACCGGCGTGCCTTTGGCGTTGATCGGGGGCGTCCTTGCCCTTTTTCTGCGGAACATGCCCTTTTCGGTATCGGCGGCGGTCGGGTTCATCGCGCTATCAGGTGTCGCTGTGCTGAATGGCCTTGTCATGGTGTCGTCGATCCATGATCTGTTGCGACAAGGCATGGAACGGGCGCAGGCCGCGCGCGAAGGCGCATTTGCACGGCTCCGGCCCGTCGCGATGACGGCGCTGGTCGCGTCGCTGGGCTTTGTACCGATGGCGCTCGGTCATGGCGCCGGGGCGGAGGTGCAAAAGCCGCTGGCCACCGTCGTCATCGGCGGCCTTATCTCGGCGACGCTGCTGACATTGTTCCTTCTACCGACCCTTTATGCGCGGTTCGGTGGATGGCGACCGAAAGAGACGGTCTTTGCGGCCGACCCGGACAGGCAGTCAGAAGGGGCCTGATATTTACAGACATTCGGACAAGCGAACCACAAAGCTCCCCTGTGTCACTGCCCTGATTCCGCGGCGAGGCTTAGAGGCAATGAATCGGCGGAATCGGGCGCCCAAAGCAGCGTCAAAATGGCGTAGCACGCACATTGCCGCATACGCCAAACAAGACGCGAACAAATTCACATGCCTAAATCATTGGAATATTGGTGCACCCGACTGGATTCGAACCAGTGGCCTCTGCCTTCGGAGCTAGAAACGCAACGCTACTCCAGACTGCGCCAACCCTCGCCAAAGCCCGATAAGATGTTGTATCTTATCGGTTTTCTTGACAACGAGGGTCCGCCAAGATACCCCAATGGACGCCAACCTTTTCGATTTGTTGGTGAGTTTTTGGTGAGTTTTTTTGGACCTCTCTGGCGAGGTGAATATGCCAAAGCTAACAAAATCCGTCGTCGACAAGTCGCTGCCGCGCGAAAGCCAATACACCATCTGGTGCAGTGAGCTGAAGGGCTTCGGCGCCTTCATCCTGCCGTCGGGCACGCGAACATACTTCGTGGACTACCGAAACGCCAACAATGTCCGCCGGCGCATGAAACTCGGTCGTCACGGCACGGTGACCGCTGAACAGGCCCGCACGCTTGCAATCCAGGCGTTGGCGGAAGTCGCCAAAGGCAACGACCCGCTGGAGAACCGCAACAGCGCCCGCAAGGCGATAACGGTGAAGGAGCTTTGCGAGCATTATATCAAGGAACTTGAGGAGGGCCGGATTCTCGGTAAGGGTGGCCGTCCGAAGAAGGCCAGCACCAAAGTCACTGACCTCGGTCGCATCAACCGGCATATAATTCCGCTGATAGGCAAGGTGCAGGTTACCCACCTGACCAAGGCGGATGTGACCGCCATGATGAAGGACATCATGGCGGGGAAGACGCGCCTCAGCGAAAAGACCACGAAGCTGCGCGGCAGGTCCGTCGTTCGTGGGGGATATGGCGCGGCGAGCCGCACCGTCGGGCTGCTGGGTGGCATTCTCAGCTATGCGCGCGATGAACTTGGGATCATCGAAATCAATCCGGCCCATGGGGTGCGCAAGCCCAAGGATGCCGTGAGGACACGCCGGCTGAACGAGGATGAGTATCGGGCGCTGGGACGCATTCTGAAAGATGCGGCCCTCGATGATAGATATACGCGGACCACGGAGATCATCCAGTTGCTGGCCCTGACAGGCTGCCGCCGTGCCGAAATCATCGAGGTCCGATGGTCGGAAATTGATAGCGCAGGCAGCGCGTTCCGGCTGGACGACACCAAGGAAGGGCAGTCTGTCCGACCAATCGGGCTCCCCGTCCTGGAATATTTTGATGAACGGCGGTCAGAGGGCACCGAGGGTGAAAGCCTCTATGCGTTTCCGGGCCGGGATGATGAGAAGGCATTCGGGAGCTTTCCCCGCCATTGGGAGAAGATCTTCCAGGACACCGAACTGAAGGACGTCACGGCCCATGTCCTTCGCCATAGCTTCGCCAGCATAGCCAATGACCTCGGATTTACCGAGATCACGATCGCCGCGCTTTTGGGCCACGCATCGGGGTCGATCACCAGCCGATACGTGCATACGCTCGATGCGGCACTGGTCATGGCGGCAGACACTGTCTCGGGATACATCCAGGCCCTGATGGACGGGGCAGAACTGTCCCACACGCACTACGCCCTTGATCGCGGCTCCAGGAAGGCGGCGCTGGCCCGGTTCCTTGCGCCCCGGTCCGATGTCCCGGAAAAGGAAGTCGGCAAGGAGCGCCTTGCAGCATAACTCATAGTCGTTCCGCAACTCATCCCGCCCTCGACAACATGTATGGTCGAGGGCGGAAACCTGAGATCGAAATTATCGAAATCTGGCGCTTTCCTTTTCTGCGGCCACGAAGACGTTGCAAGCACCGTGGCCGCGGTTGTTCAACCTTCGCCCATCCCCTCGGCGGGCTTCTTGGCCGCGCCCACCTTGACCTTGGCCTCGATCCGTTTGCTGACCCCGACGTCGGCGCTCTTCCAGTTGCCGCACGAACGGCATTGCGTGAGCGCTCACACCCCCTTGGAAGTTTCATCGTGAGGGATGCACACGCGCTGTGCGTATAGCCATTGTGCAGGGAAGACGGAGAAAATGATGAAGCCTTTTGTTCTTCCGATTGCCGCTCTCGCGCTGACTCCGACGTCCTCGCTCGGGCAAGGCTAAGATGCCGGCAGGTGATTCCCAGGTTATGACTGGAAATGGCCGACAGGCACATAACATTGGCGGATAAGGAAAATCTTGCCTTCGCCAGCCGGCTGTTGTCCCGTGGAATAGATCTGGTTTCGGTCGTCCAGGCGCTTGTCGTGGCGGAGTATCTCAGCTTCAGCGCGGCGGCGAGCGCGCTCGGGGTTCGGCAATCGGGTGTCAGCAAGCGCATCAGGTTGCTGGAAGAAAACCTTGGAGTAACCTTGTTTGAGCGTGGTGCGCGTGGCGTGCGCACGACACTCGCCGGCGAGTCTTTTCTCACGCATGCCCGGTGTGTGATGCTCCAATTTGATAGCGCAATTGCTTCTGCGCGTCAGGCTGGACGGGGCGAACAGGGAACGTTGCGCATAGGCGTGTTCACCTCATTGGCTGGCGGCTTTCTGCGCGATCTGGTGCTTGAGTTCCGAAACGCTCATCCGCTGGTGCGCATCGATGTTCGCGAGGGTGATCGCCGTGTGCATATCAGCGAGGTTCGCCGCCATTCCCTCGATGTGGTGATAGCGACCGGGAATGCCGAAGTGATCGGTTGCGACACTGCTGAGCTTTGGCAGGAACGAGTGCATGTCGCGTTGCCGCAGGATCATCCGCTTGCCGAGCGTCTGGAACTGCATTGGTCAGACATTCGCGATGAACAGTTCATGGTTTCGGAATACCCTCCTGGGCCGGAAATCCATGACTATGTCGTGATGCGCATTGCTGATTACAGCCATTATCCGGTGATCGAGCGACGCGGTGTTCAGCAGGAAATGCTGATGAGCATGGTCGGCATGGGATTTGGGATCAGCCTGGTGTCAGAGGGGTGGGTAGCACTTGGCATTCCCGGCGTTGTCATGCGGCCGCTCGCTGAGGAGGCCGATGTTGTGCCGTTCAGTGCAATCTGGTCGCCGGGCAACGACAATCCGGTGCTGCGGCGCTTTATCAGCGCGGCCCATGTGATGGCGGGTCGCGCGCGCCGCGGAACATCAGATTGGGCAAGCATTGGCAGTCTTGGGCCAGGGGACGAGGTTAACGCGACCCCGAAAGCGCCCTCTTGAACTGTCGGACGTGTATGACGTCACTGCACACACTACTGCGGCGCGCTATTTCATCGGTCTGATGGCTTCGCTCTCCCTTTACGACTCAGCCGCCGCCCGCCTTAATTTGAGGAACGCACGGTCTGTGGCCATGAACCGGGCGATCATCGGCGCCACCAGTTTTGCGGGTTCGATCGATCCGGCGCTTTCCCCGTTCTCGTGCGCCAGTATCTCGGCATATCGCGTGAGATCCCTGAAGGTGGCGGCGGGCAGTTCGACCGTGATCTTCACTGGACGATCTTCGGTCAGCAGGCCCAGCTTGAGTTTCGTCATCGTGCTGTCCTCCACGGCGCGAGCACCAAATCGCGAGACACGAGCACACGGACCGGATAGCCGGGCCGGATGGTGAGCGTAGGCTGGATGTTGAGCTGGCGGCGGACAATCTCCTGCCCGGCCTGGTTGAACGTATCCTGCCCACCGTCGCGGATGGCGCGGGCGATGTCGTCGTCAGAGTCCGATCCCATTTCCGCACCGATGCTGAGCAGGGTCGAGAGCGCGGCGGCGCGCGCGATCCCGCCCCAATGCTGGTTCACCCGGTCTTCAAGGCCAGCATAGCCCGCTGCGTCACCCGCCGGCAGACGGTCGAGCGTGATCGAGCGGCCATCGGGCAGGATTAGCCGGCTCCAGGCCAGCAGCACGCGGCGCTGGCCATGGGCGACCTGGCTGTCATAGTCGCCGATTAGTCGAGATCCCTGCGGGATTAGCAATATCCGTCCGGTCGGGCTGTCATAGACATTCTGGGTCACCTGGGCCGTGACCTGCCCCGGCAGGTCGGAACTGATGCCGGTGATGAGGGCGGCCGCGATGATGTTGCCGGCCTGGACGACATGGGGCGAGACCGGGTCGGTCAGACGCCCGGCATTGAGCGTGCGGCTCTCCGGCCCGCGTTCGACAAACTCCTGTTTGGACCTCTGCATGTTCGGGCCGTCGGGTGGGACCGGCGCTGGCGGAACGGCGGCGGCATTGAGCGCGGCGAGGTTGAGGCCGGCAAGTGCGGGCTCAGCCGAACCCTGCCCAGCAGGCGCCGCGCCACTCTGGCCGCCAAGGAACAGCCGGCTCGCCATGGCCACCTCGCGTTCCTGCACGGCGCGCTGGCGGGCCTGTTCTTCAGGTGTCGGGCCGGTGGTCGGCTGTCCAGCGCCTCCGCCGACCGGGGGAATCGGCACGTTCTTCCCGCGTTGCTGGGCCGACAGGATCGGGCCCCCCAGGTCGCCAGGGAGCGGTGCGCCCAAAGGGGGGATGCCCGGAAGCGCGGCATAGTCCTGCGGTCCGCTCGTCACGCGTTCGGTCACGGCGCGATTGTCGGTGTTGTAGAGTTCGGCGGGCGCATCGCCGTCGCGGCCCTGGAGCGCGAACGTCAGCGCGCCGCCGACCGCGAGCGCGCCGACCGCGCCGATGCCGGTGATGACTTTGCGCGACAGGCGCATCACGCGCGGCACCTCGCCGCGCAGGCGAAACCCGGCGGGATCTGCGGGTGCAAGCGGTGCTGGTTCGGCGGGTGTCGACGCCGCGAGGGACGGGCGCCCCTGTTCCGGTGCTTCGGGTTCCACGCTCATCGCCGGTTCCCACCCCGTTGACGGGCATCGTCGCGGACGATGCGCACGGTCTGCTGGGGATGCTCACCCAGACGCAGTTCGGCGGCGGCGAACAGCCGGTCGACCACGATATAGCGCTCGCGCACCCGATAGTTGACCAGCTCGCCGCCGCCATTGGGACCGATCACGAACAAGGGCGGCATTTCGCCCTGGCCGATCCCGGCCGGAAACTCGATGAACACCTGGGCGCTGTCGTCGAACGCGCGGACCGGGCGCCACGGCGCATTATCGCCTTCGATGCGGTAGCGGAAGTTGAGCCGCGCGACATCAACCCCGGTGGCGACCGGCGCCGATCCCGCCGCTGTCGTATTCTGGCCGCGCAATGCGATCAGCCGGTCCTGCGGATAATGCCACGACACCGACGCCATCCACGTGCGCTGCGTGCCGCGTAGCTCAAGATGATAGGTGCGCCGGTCGGTGTTGATGACGAGATTTGTGGTGAGGTCGGGCCGGGTCGGCTTGACCAGGATATGCACCCGGCTGCTCGCGCCTGCGCCACTTATCGTGTCGCCGATGATCCAGCGCACGGTGTCGCCGGCTGCGACCGGACCCGGACCGACGAGTTGCTCGCCTTCCTGAAGGGCGATGTCCGTCACCTGTCCGGGGGCGGTATAGACCTGATAGAGCGCCCCCTCGGTCCAGGGGTAAAGCTGGATGGCGTTGATGAACCCGTCGCGCACCGGCTGCACACGCGCGGCGGCGTTGGCCTGACTGACACGGGCGGAGGGATCGGCCGGTTCAGGCGGACTGCGGCGTTCCTCGACCGGCATCAACTGGCCGGGCAGCGGCAGCGGTTCGGCTAGGGTGACGATCTCGACCGAGGCCGGCGCCTCGGGTGTGAGTGTCGCCGCGATGGCTGGCGCATCATCATAGCTGATCGCGGAGGGCTTCGCCGATGTAGTGGCGCAGCCCGCCAGCGTGGATGCGGAGATCAGCAAAGCCGGAATTACGGATTTACGGAAATACGCCCTTTGGATCATGTTCATTGGCCCAGCTCCTTCGACCAGTTGATCGCCGTGACGAACACGCCCAGCGGATTCTTGCGCAGCCGCTCGGGATTGCGCGGCGGCTGAATGGCGATGGTGAGGATGGCCGACCAGCGTTCGGTGCCGGCCAGTTGGCCGTCCTGATAGCGACGCTCGGTCCAGGCGATGCGGAAACTGTTCGGAGACGCGCGGATCACGCTGGAGACGTCGATCGCGACCTGGACCCTGCCGACATTGGCGAACGGGTCGTTGGTGCGGGCATAGTCGTTGAGCGCCAGCGCGCCGCGATCCGTGGTGAAGTCATACGCGCGCAGCCAGTTCTGACGGACGACGACCGGGTCGGCCGGGACACTGCGGACCTGCTCGACGAAACGCGCGAGATGGAAGGCGATTTGCGGGTCGCTGGGCCGGTAGCCGGCCTCGGCGGGCGCTACGGTCTGGGCTTCGCCAAGTTTGTCGACCTCGACAACCCAGGGGACGATCGTGCCGCGCGCGCCCTGAACGATCAGACCGGCGGCGAGACCGCCCGAGAGGACGAGCGTGCCCAAAAAGGCGAGCCGCCAGTTCTTCGCTTGCACGCGCGCCGAGCCTATACGGTCATCCCAGGCTTGGGCTGCGCGCTGGTAGGGCGTCTCGGGTTCGGGGGTCTTGCCATAGCGGGTCGAGGGGCGTCGGAACATGGGGCTAATCCTTCTGGCTAAGATCGACCGAGGCGCCGCCGCCGCCGCGGTCGCCGGAGCGCACGGCATGGGTCGTGGCCGAGACGCCCGCCTTCATGGCTTGGCTACGCTTCATCGCCTTCGCCCAGGCCGGCGGGCCGCCAGCAGCGGATGATCCTGCGGCGGCCAGGCTCGCATCAGCGGACGCGGGCGCGGCCCCTCCGGTGATCGTGCCGCCGGTCGCGGTGAACCCGGCGCGCGCGCCTGACGTGAAACTGGATTTCATGGCGCCGCCGGCCTTGGCGGCGACCTTCTTCAACGGGGATGCGGCCGCATTGACCGCCCCGCCGACCGCCGCTTGGCCTACGGCGGACATACCGCCCGCGACCGCGCTGCCGCCGCTCTTGCCGAGCGAGCCGAGACTGTAGGCGCTGGCGGCCGCGCCCGAGGCATGAGCGCCACCGCGTGCGGCGGCCGCACCGGCCTTGACGCCGCCGCCGATGGTGGAGGCCGCGCCGCCCATCGCCATACGCGCGCCCATGCCGCCCGCCATCGCCGCGCCGCCGACCGCGAGTGCGGTCCCAACCGCCGCGCCCGCGCCGAGCTGGGGCGCGCCGGAAACCAGCCCGGTGGCGATGCCGGGGCCGAAGATGCCAAGACCGAGCAACGCCAGGGCCGCGAGCGTGACGGACATGGCTTCCTCGGCGGTGGGTGTTCCGCTGAACGCGGTCGTGAACTCGGCGAACAGGCCGGTGCCGATGCCGACAATGACCGCGAGCACCAGAACCTTGACGCCGGACGCCACGACATTGCCCAGCACCTTTTCGGCGAGGAAGGCGGTCTTGTTGAACAGGGCGAACGGCAGCAGCACGAAGCCGGCCAGCGTCACCAGCTTGAACTCGATCAGGGTGACGAAGAGCTGCACCGACAGGATGAAGAAGGCGATGAGAATGATCACCCAGGCGATCAGCAGCACCGCGATCTGGATGAAGTTGGCGAAGAAGCTGCGGAACCCCATCAGATCGCCGATGGCGTCGAGCAGCGGTTCGCCCGCATCGAACCCGGTGGCGGCGACGCTGCCGGGCTTCATGAAATCGGCGAGGCTGATGCTGGCGCCGCTGGCCTTCAGGCCCAGCCCGGCGAAGCTGTCGAACACGATCCCGGCGAGCGCGGAGAAATTGCCGATGACGAAGGCGAAGAAGCCGACATAAAGCACCTTCTTGACCAGCCGGTGCATGACGTCCTCGTCGGCGCCCCAGGCCCAGAACAGGCCGGCGAGCGTGATGTCGATGACGATCAGGGTGGTGGTGAGGAAGGCGATCTCGCCGCCAAGCAGTCCGAACCCGCTGTCGATGTAGCTGTTGAAGGTGTCGAGGAAGCGGTTGATGACGCCGACGTCGTTCATGTCAGCGGCCCAACTCGGATGCAGACGTGGCCGCCTTGTCGGCGGCAATGGCGGGTATTTCGGTCAAGGGGTCCGTGACCGGCTCGCTGGAAGGCTCGGCATCAAGCCCGTTGTCCGGCGCACTCATGGCTGTTGCGGTATCGGTCTGTCGGTCGGCAGGGTCGCGGCCGAGGAAACGGCGGCGATGATCTTCCCACGCCGCCTCGCAACCGGCGTCGGGCATGGTCAGGGTGCGGCAGCGGTCCAGCTCGGCGCGCAGCGGATCGGCGCCGATCGCCTCGATCCGCGGCGGGGCCTTCTCCGCCGGCCGGTCATCGACGGCGATGACGATGGCGGTGGCCAGCAATATGCCCGCGGCCAGCGCCACGCCTGCGATCTTCGCGCTGCGGCTCATTCCCATTCTCCCTTTCCGGCCGATGCCTGGCCGCGTCCGATCAGTTGCCGCTGCGCGTCATGAAGCGGCGGAACTGCTCGCGCCCTTGCGCTTCGGTGGCGGCGTCGCGGGCGGATTCGAGCGACTGGGCACGTCCCTGCGCCGCGAGAAGCGCCGTGAGGTCCGCGATCTGCTGGGATTGCAGGGCGAGAAGCTGGTTGCCGGCCTGCGCCGCCTGCAACGCCCCGGATGCCGATTGACTGGCGCCGACGATGTTCGACATGGCGGTGCGCGTGCCGTCGATATTGCCGACCACGCCAGCCTGGACCTTCAACGCATCCTCGAACCCGGCGACGCTGGTTTCCCAGCGGTCCTGCGCGCCGTCGATCAGCGCCTGGTCGGACGCATTGAGGTCGATGTTGCGATAGCGGGTCGAGAACGCCTGTTCGATCTGTTGGACGTCATAGGCGATGCGCTGCGCCTGGCCGAGAAGCTGCTGGGTCTGGGCGACCTGCGCCTGTAGTTGCTGGAGCGAGGAGAATGGCAGGCTGGCGAGGTTTTTCGCCTCGTTGACCAGAGACGACGCCTCGTTCTGGAGGGACTGGATCTGGTTGTTGATCTGCTGGAGCGAGCGGGCGGCGGTCAGCACATTCTGGGCGTAGTTGGTGGGATCATAGACGATCCCGCCGAAGAACTGGGCGTTGGCAGGGGCCGATGCGCCGGCGATGGCGATCATGGCGACGCCGGCGATCATCGCATGGCGCAATTGGAAACGGGTCATGGCTCACTCTCCTGGTCTGCGGGGGAAAGAAGATCGGCGGCCCAGTCCAGGCCGCGGGTGCGCAGCCAGGCGGCGGCGAAGCCGTCGCGGCCATGTTCGGCGAGCAGTTCGGCGATGCGCGCCTGATCGGTCTTCGACGAGGCGGCGGTGAAGGCGAGCGCCACATCGCCCAGCCCCAGGTCGAACAGCCGGTTGCCGCGCCGCGACTGGCAGTAATAATCCCGCTTGGGGGTGGCGCGGCTGAGGATTTCGATCTGGCGGTCGTTCAGCCCGAAACGCCGGTAGATGCCGGTGATCTGCGGTTCGACCGCGCGTTCATTGGGCAGGAAGATGCGCGTAGGGCAGGATTCGACGATGGCCGGCGCGATCGTGCTGGTCTCGATATCGGCGAGGCTCTGGGTGGCGAAGATGACGCTGGCGTTCTTCTTCCTGAGCGTCTTCAGCCATTCCTTGAGCTGCTGGGCGAAGGCGGGCGAGTCCAACACCAACCAGCCTTCGTCGATGATGATCAGGGTCGGCGATCCGTCGAGCCGGCCTTCGATCCGGTGGAACAGATAAGAGAGCACGGCGGGCGCGGCGCCGGTGCCGGTCAGCCCTTCGGTCTCGAACGCCTGGACATCGGCGTCGCCCAGATGTTCGGATTCCGCATCGAGCAACTGGCCATAAGGCCCGCCGACACAGTATGGGCCGAGCGCCTGTTTCAACTGCTGCTGCTGGAGGAGGACGGCGAGGCCCGTCAGCGTGCGTTCGGAAACGGGCGCACTGGCGAGCGATCCGAGCGCCGACCAGAGATACTCTTTCACCTGGGGATCGACCGTCACACCCTCGGCGGTCAGGATGGCGGCAAGCCATTCTGACGCCCAGTTACGTTCGGCAGGGTCGTCGATGCGGGCAAGCGGTTGCAGGAACACACTGCCCGCCGCCCCATCGAACAAGCTTCCCCCGAGATCCTGCCAGTCGCCGCCCATCGCCAGCGACGCCACGCGGATCGAACCGCCAAAGTCGAAGGCGAACACCTGGCCGGATTGATAGCGGCGGAACTGCATGGCGATCAGGGCCAGCAGCACCGATTTTCCGGCGCCGGTCGGCCCGACGATCAGGGTGTGTCCGACGTCGCCGACATGGAGCGAAAACCGGAATGGCGTCGATCCTTCGGTCTTGGCGAAGAGCAGGGGCGGCGCGTCGAAATGCTCATCGTGCTCCGGCCCGGCCCAGACTGCCGACAGCGGGATCATATGCGCCAGGTTCAAGGTGCTGATCGGCGGCTGCCGGACATTGGCGTAAACATGGCCGGGCAAGCTGCCCATCCAGGCTTCAATCGCGTTGACGCCCTCGGCGATGCAGGTGAAATCCCGGCCCTGGATGACCTTCTCGACCAGCCGGAGCTTCTCGGCGGCAATGCCGGGATCGGTATCCCAGACGGTCACGGTGGCGGTGACATAGGCTTGTCCGACATCGTCAGCGCCCAGTTCCTGCAACGCCGCGTCCGCATCGGCGGCCTTGTTCGACGCATCGGAGTCCAGCAGCGTCGATGCCTCATTGGTCATCACCTCGCGCAGGATCGCGGCGACGCTCTTCCTCTTGGAGAACCATTGCCGCCTGATCTTCGTCAACAGCTTGGTGGCGTCGGTCTTGTCGAGCATCACCGCGCGCGTCGCCCAGCGATAGGGAAAGGCCAGCCGGTTCAGTTCGTCGAGCAGGCCCGGCCAGGTCATCGACGGAAAGCCGGTGATGGTCAGCGTGCGTAAATGATGATCGCCCAGGCGTGGTTCGAGACCGCCGGTCAGCGGTTCATCGGCCAGCAGCGCGTCGAGGTGCATCGGGGTCTCGGGCACACGGACGCGCTGACGGCGGGTCGAGATCGTCGAGTGCAGATAGGTCAGGGTTTCGTCCGACTGGAGCCAGCGAACCTCGGGTACGAACCCGTCGACCAGTTGCAGCACCCGGTCGGTGCGATCGGCGAAGCCGCCGACCAGCTCCCAGGGGTCGACGCCATTCTTGGCGCGGCCCTCGTAGAGCCAACTTTCCGCACGCGCGGCGTCTTCGGCGGGCGGCATCCACAGCAGGGTCAGGTAATAGCCGCTCTCATAGTGGCTGCCCTGTTCCTCGAACTGCGCGCGCCGTTCGCGATCGACGAGCGCGGAGGCGACGTCGGGAAAATCACTCTCGGGATAGCCGCCCGCCGGCACGCGCTGCGCCTCGACGAAGATCGCCCAGCCCGATCCGAGCCGGCGCAGGGCGTTGTTCAGCCGCGAGGTGACGGCGACCAGTTCGGCGGGCGTCGCCGAGTCCAGATCGGGACCGCGAAACTTCGCCGTCCGTTGGAAACTACCGTCCTTGTTCAGGACGATCCCTTCGGCGACCAGCGCGGCCCAGGGCAGGAAGTCGGCCAGATGGCTGGCGCGATTGCGATATTCGGTGAGGTTCATCATGGGGGCGAGCCTCAGACGCGCAGATAGGCGGGATAGCGGAGGTGGCGGCGGGCGACGTCGGGGAACTGCGCGTCGCGCTTGGCCGCCCACACCGCCGCCAGATGGCCGATCAGCCACAGCACGCCGCCGGCGATCCAGAGCTGGAGGCCGACGCCGATCGCGGCGGCCAATGTGCCGTTGGCGATAGCGACGGCGCGCGGGGCGCCGCCGAGCAGGATCGGCTCGGTCAGCGCCCGGTGCACCGGGGCGTAGAAGCCCGCGACTTCGCCATCCTCCAGCATCAGATCAGCGCCCCGCCGCCGAAGCTGAAGAACGACAGGAAGAAGCTCGACGCCGCGAAGGCGATCGACAGACCGAACACGATCTGGATCAGCTTGCGAAAGCCGCCGCCGGAATCGCCAAAGGCGAGCGTCAGGCCGGTGACGATGATCACAATCACGGCGATGATCTTCGCCACCGGCCCTTCGATCGATTCGAGGATGGACTGGAGAGGGGCTTCCCAGGGCATCGACGAACCGGAGGCGCGCGCCGGGGCCGACAGGGTCACAGCCACGACGCACGCCAATGCGCCAGCGGCGACCTGCTGGCGCATATGCGAGACGGCGGCGATCGGCCGCCGCAAGCTCGGGATAGGAACGATCATGAGGCTTCTCCTGCTGAGAATGCGACCGGAACGGCCGGCACGGAAACGGGCAAAGGGCATGGGAGCTGGGTGAGCGCGTAGTCGCCGCTCGGACCGAGGCCATCGACGCGAGCCAGTTCGGCCAGGCGGCGTTCCGATCCGCGTCCCGCCAGCACCGCCACCATGTCGATCGTCTCGCCAATCAGCGCACGCGGTACGGTCACGACCGCTTCTTGGATGAGCTGTTCCATGCGGCGCAGCGCGCCCAGCGCGGAGCCAGCGTGGATGGTGCCGACGCCGCCGGGATGGCCAGTGCCCCAGGCTTTGAGGAGATCGAGCGCCTCGGCACCGCGCACCTCGCCGATGGGGATGCGGTCGGGGCGCAGGCGCAGCGAGGACCGCACCAGATCCGAAAGCGAGGCGACGCCGTCTTTGGTCCTGAGCGCCACGAGATTGGGCGAGGCGCATTGCAGCTCGCGGGTGTCTTCGATCAGAACGACGCGATCCGAAGTCTTGGCGACTTCGGCCAGCAGCGCATTGGTGAGCGTGGTCTTGCCGGTCGAAGTACCGCCCGCCACCAGGATATTGCAGCGATCGACCACGCCCTTGCGCAGCACCGCCGCTTGGAGGCGGGACATAATCCCCGCTTCAGCATAATCGTCGAGGGTGAAGATCGCGACGGCGGGCTTGCGGATCGCAAAGGCGGGCGCAGCGACGACGGGTGGGATCAGTCCTTCGAACCGCTCGCCGGTCTCGGGCAGTTCGGCCGACACGCGCGGGCTGCGCGCATGGACGTCGACGCCGACATGATGCGCGACCAGACGGATGATGCGCTCGCCGTCGGCAGGAGACAGTCGCTCGCCCGTGTCGGCAAGGCCTTCACCGAGCCGGTCGACCCAGAGGCGCCCGTCGGGATTGAGCATGACTTCGACGATGGCCGGGTCGGCGAGCCAGGCGGCGATCGACGGGCCGAGCGCGGTGCGCAGCATACGCGCGCCGCGAGAATCCGCCTCCGATCCCACCTGTTGATGCTGCACGACTTGTCCCCTGCAAAGACCGCCGGGCGACGCGCGCAGCGATCGGGGACGAGTAAGAGAGACACAAAGCCGGCAATCGCAACACTAAAATCAAGGCGTCGTGCGATGGCGTGCAAATAGAAACGATCGGCGGGTTTGGCTTATTTGTCGAAATTCTCAGTAACGTGCTCTGGCGTAGCTTTCATATCTTCGGACAGTTCACGGGCCAGGCTCGCGCCGGTCTCCATGCGCCGGCCGAGCGACTCGACGAACCCGCGATAGCGTTCCCGGCCGCTGGCCTGGGCGGCGGCGAACGCGGTATCCGGCAAGGGCGGGGTCGTGGTCAGCCAGAAGCGGACGAACAGCGCCATCGCCTCGTTCGAGATCCCGACATGATGTTCGAGCCGGTCGGCCTGGCGCGACAGCCGATCAAGACGACGGCCAATCGCTGCCTCCAGCCGTTCGGACCCATCGGGCGAGAGGAACGACAGCAGCGCCGCCTCTACGATCTGGGTCTGGGCAACGCGCTTCCTCGCCGCATAATCGGCCAGCCGACCGGACAGATCGGCGGGCAGACGAAATGTGTGTTTGATGCGCATGGCGGTTCCTTCGTCTCAGAGCTGGATGCCGTCGCCGGGGTCGAGGCTGGCCTGCCGCGCGAGGCGCTGCATCCGGCGCTGGATCGCGGCGTCGTTGTCGGTCGCCTCCGTATCGTCGAACGCGAACTCCGGCGTGGGCGCGGGGCTTTCGCGCACCACTTCCTCATGATCGGGCAGGCCTGGCTCGCGCCGGATATTGGCGTTGGCGGTGTCGCTCTGGCTCGCGGCTGTAGGCTTGGCCGGTTTACCGGGGTTGCGGCTCGATCCGTCGGCGGATGCCGGGTCCGCGAGAACGGGGCGGGGCGGCGCTGCCAATGCCGTCCAATCGTCCGGGCGGGGTGCGGTCGTGGATCGCTGGGTTTTGGGCGCGGGCAACAGGCGTGCGGTGAAGCGCCGGTCGGTGAAGTAGCGCGCCTTCTTTGCGCGCACCGGCGGCAAGCCGGCGATCATGACGATTTCATCGTCGGGCGGAAGCTGCATGATCTCGCCCGGCGTCATGAGCTGGCGAGCGGTTTCCGAACGCGACACCATCAGATGGCCGAGCCAGGGCGAAAGCCGGTGCCCGGCATAGTTCTTCATCGCCCGCATCTCGGTGGCCGTTCCCAGCGCGTCGGACACCCGTTTGGCGGTGCGTTCGTCATTGGTCGCGAACGACACCCGCACATGGCAATTGTCGAGAATGGCGTTGTTCGGCCCGTAGGCCTTCTCGATCTGGTTGAGCGATTGGGCGATCAGGAACGCCTTCATTCCGTAGCCCGCCATGAACGCCAGCGCGCTCTCGAAGAAGTCGAGCCGTCCCAGCGCCGGAAACTCGTCGAGCATCAGTAGCATGCGGTGCCGCCCGTCCTTCGCCTTCAAGTCTTCGGTCAGCCTGCGGCCGATCTGGTTGAGGATCAGGCGGATCAGCGGCTTGGTTCGGCTGATGTCGCTGGGCGGCACCACCAGATAGAGCGAGACCGGATGGGCGCCGTCGACCAGATCGGCGATGCGCCAGTCGCATTGCCGGGTGACGGCCGCGACGACGGGATCGCGATAGAGGCCAAGGAAGGACATGGCGGTCGATAGCACGCCCGACCGTTCATTCTCCGATTTATTGAGCAGCTCGCGCGCGGCTGAGGCGACAACGGGATGGACGCCGGCCTCGCCAAGATGCGGGGTCAGCATCATCGCCTTCAGCGTCGTCTCCATCGGCCGCTTGGGGTCCGACAGGAAGTTGGCGACGCCGGCCAGCGTCTTGTCGGGTTCGGCGTAGAGGACGTGCAGGATCGTGCCGACCAACAGCGCGTGGCTGGTTTTTTCCCAATGGTTGCGTTTCTCAAGGCTGCCTTCGGGGTCGACCAGGACGTCGGCGACATTTTGGACGTCGCGCACTTCCCATTCGCCGCGCCGGACTTCGAGCAGCGGGTTGTAGGCGGCCGAAGCCGCATTGGTCGGATCGAACAGCAGCACCTTGCCGAACCGGGCGCGAAAGCCCGCGGTCAGGCCCCAGTTCTCGCCCTTGATGTCGTGAACGATGGCCGATCCCGGCCAGGTCAGCAGCGAGGGCACCACCAGGCCGACGCCCTTGCCGCTGCGGGTTGGCGCGAAGCAGAGCACATGTTCGGGACCGTCATGGCGCAGATATTCACGCGCGAACCGGCCCAGCACCACGCCGTCATCGCCGAGCAGGCCGGCGCCGCGGATTTCCTTGACGGTCGCCCAGCGCGCGGTGCCGAAGGTCTCGGCGTTGCGGATCTCTCTCGCGCGCCACACCGACATGCCGATGGCGACGATGATCGACAGGAAGCCGCCCGATACCGCGATATAGGCGCCGCGCTGGAAGATATCCGGCGCGTAGGCGTCGAAGGAGAACCACCACCAGAAGAAGGCGAGCGGTGGATAGATCGGCACGTCGAACGCCGTGAACCAGGGCGGGCCGAGCTGGGGTTGGTGCCCCAGCGCCACTGCGGTCCATTGGGTCGCGGACCAGACCGACGCCAGCACGATTGCGAACACCACGAGGATCTGGCCCCAGAGGATTTTGGTGGCGGACACGGCCCTTCCTTCCCGGCAAATGCCTTCAAGGTCGGGAGCCGGTGGCCGGTTCTACAAGGGGTCTCGGGCACGCGTCGCAGGAACGGCGGCTATGGCGTGCAAAGACAGGGAGTGGCGGAGCGGTCTGTAGTCAGTCCCGGCAGTCTGAAACAGCTAGGCTGCTGGGATCGGGACAGCAATCTGATTGGCGATGGCGGTATAGAGGTCGATGTTGGCCTCGGGTGCGCGGATCGACACGCACAGCGCATAGCGTGCTGATCGGTCCCACCGCTGGAGCGCGGGTTTCTCCTTCCACCAACCGCTCACCGGAAAGACGCCGATCGCGTCGCGTTCCGCCAGGGCCGCGGCGCTACCGCGCCAGATGTCGCTATGGATCGAGCCGCGGTCGCGGATCGTACCCAACACCCATGAGTCGCCGCCGGCTCCGCCCCCAACAGCGCCGGACTCTTCGTCCTGAGCGGCCTTGTTGATGCGCTGCCGGAACGCCTCCAAGCCTTCGAGCGATCGTTTCACCGCGAAGCGGAGATTGTGCGAAGCGTAGCGATGCCGCCGCGTCCAGCCGCGCTCACCGGGATTGGGCTCGACGAAGTAAGACAGGGTGATCCGCAGCTCGACGTCCAGATCGCCGAGCGCGGCCAGTTCGGCGCGCGGCCAGGGAAGCCGATGCAGGTTCATGTCGCGCGTCTTGATCGCCGAACCGTCCTTGCGGAACGGCAACAGGGCGTCCTCGACCATCAGCGTCGCGTCGTTCGCCGCGCTCATCAGCGCCCGGTCGAGATCGGGCACGCCCCAACCATAACGGCGCAGCATCGCCAATTTTTGGGCCTGCGAGCCGGCCGCGTCGAACCGCTGGCGCATCGCGGGCGTCCATTCGGCGGAATGCACGATCAGCGCGCGTACCGTCTCCGGCCAGAGCGTCGGCCGCGCGGTCATGACGCCAGCGGCGAGGTTTGCGCCGAGCGCAGCCGCGCCGCTGGTGTCGCCGAACGCCTCAAACAGGCGCATGTTCGGGCGATAGTGGGTGGTGAGGAGCTGAAGGTCGTCGATCGCCGAGGCCGGGTTGGCGCCGTCATGCGCGAAGTTGCCGCCCTCGAAGACGACATCCGGGCGGATCGGCCATTGCCGATCCCAGATGGCAGATGTCCGGCTCGCCGGTGAGAGGTCGCCGGCCGGAGCGACAGGCGTCCATCCGTCATAGTCGGGATGGGTAATGGTGATCTTGTCGGTGCTGGCTCCGACCACGAGCGGATTCCAGGCTTGCGCCGGGCTCTCTACCTCTTCGAGGTCGTTGCGGTCGGGATACTCGGCCGGATGGATATCGCCGCGCACGTTGCCCGCAGCAAGGACCATCAGCCGCCGTCTGTCACCGCCGCCATAGCAAAGCTGGTCCACCGACGAGGACCAGGATGATGGCCGTCCGCGGCCCAAGCCGACGTTGCTGGTGACGGCCATGCAGAATACCCGGCGGCGACGCGGGGCATGATCTTCTGCGCGGGCGATGCCGGTCGCGGTGATCGCGCCGTAAAGTCTAGGCTCGTTCTGTCCCGTCGGCGGCAGGATTTTCACCGTTTCGAGGCGATGGCCGAGCGCCACTGGCTCGCCGTGGGAAAGGGCAGTTTCAAGATCGCCATAGAGCGCGATGCCGGCCATCGACGTACCGTGGCCGTTCCAATAGACGCTGTCGCCGACACCCCAAGCGTTCTCGTAGCTATGTTGATCGGCCGCATCGAGCCCCGGTGCGATGAGGGGGTGGGCCTGCGTCGCTCCGCTGTCGAGAATGCAGACCGCCGGCGCCAAGGGCGACGGTTGCGTGATCCGGTCAACCAGATCGTTCGCCCAATCGGCCTGATCGACCGTGCGCATTTCTAGAAAAAGCGATGGCGTGTCCTTGGCCAGGCGCAGTTCGGCGACGGCATCGGAATTGCGGAGCAGCCGATCCATCGTCACTTCATCCGCGAGGGCGAGCGCGACATCGCGCTCTGGGAAACTGATGACGTGCTCCTTGATCGCGACTTCGAGCTTGGCGGCGACGGACTGGAAGATATCGAGGCCGCCATCCCGCAGCCAGACTTCCCACCAGACTGGGCGACCATCGGCGGGAAAATACTGAGCGTCATCGGTGAACAAGGAGCGGGCGACGGCGACCCGGATGTCGTCGATCCGCGCGATTAGGGCCTCGTTCTTGGGCTTGCCGGTCCGCGTCTGCTCGTCGCGATAGGCCTCGATCTTCTTGACGAAGAAATCGGCAGCGGTTTCGGGGACGAACACCGTAGCCGAGACCATTTCGTCGCCTTCGACCGTGGGCCGCACGGCGACAAGCTCGATGGCCTTGGGTTTGTTTTCCAGGGCTTCGACCGCGCCGCGCTCCGCGATCGGGATATCGAATTCCAGATAGAAGCCCGGCTTGCCTTCGGCGACGCCGTCTTCCCGTTCGGCGATACGCTGACGACCAGCGGCGAGCGCCGTTCCGATCGCGAGTTCAAGACGTGCAGCGTGTGCGGCGCGGACCCGCGCCGGGGGAAGGCCGCTAATCACCAGACGGGGTGACGTGTAAGCCTCGTTTTGGCCGCCGCCTTCGACATGGAAATGGGGGCGATCGCGGGGAGGTACAGCCATTGGGACTCTATGCTTAGAGGATCGCCGCGCGCCGCTCCGTCAGGGCGGTCAGCAGCGTTGCGGTCGTCACACCGTCATGGTCGTCCAGAACGGCGACCTTGGCCGCCTCGTCGGCCGCCCTGGCGACTTCGGCCTGGGAGAGATGCGCGGCAGAATCGAGCACGGAAGTCCATTCAATCGACTTGAGATCAAACGTCGCAAGCCGGGCTTCGATAATCCCCTGCACAACGGACGGATCAGGCAAGTCATAAGTGATGACATCGTCGAACCGGCGGTAGAGCGCCTTATCGAGCAGCTCGGGGTGGTTGGTGGCCGCGATGATCAGGCTCGGACCATCATCATTCTCCAGAAACTGGAGGAATGAATTGAGCACCCGGCGGATTTCGCCCACGTCGTTCGGCCCGGCGCGTTGGGCGCCGATCGCGTCGAACTCATCGAAGAAATAGACGCCGCGCTGCATCGCGACGGCGTCAAAGACGAGACGCAGCCGCGTGGCGGTCTCGCCCATGAGTTTGCCGATCAACCCGTCATAGAGGACGGTGAAAAGGGGCAGCTTCAACTCGCCCGCCAAGGCCGCCGCAGTCATGGTCTTGCCCGCGCCAGGCGGACCCACAAGCAACAGCTTGCGGCGGGGAGAGAGGCCACGCGCGCGCAGCCGCTCCTGCTGGCGCTGCTCGCGCAGCACGCGGGCCAGTCGATCCTGTAACTCGGGCTTAAGCACCATACTGGACAGGCGGATGTCGGAATAGCGGGCTTCGAGAAGGCCGACGAGCTCGCCCTTCGGCTGCGCCATCGGCACCGGGCCGGCCCCGCGCCGGGCCACCGTCGAGCTTTTGCCCTTGGCGGCGTCGACCAGTTCGCGCAGCTCCTGGGCAAGCTTCCCATGACCCTGCCTCGCCTCATGCGCGGCAAGCTGCGTTGCCACGGAGAGGAAGCGATCTTCGTCTCCATCTATATGGCTTTGCAGCAGTGCAACGATGTGGCGCGCGGTCGTCATAGGTCAGTTCAATATCCCAGCCTCAGGTTCGGAGAACTTTTCGAGAATCTAGCGTCGGCGATTCGCCGTGTAACGCGAATTCGTACAATGGGTCGTTACCAACCCCATTGGCATTCACCAACACTGCATTTTGACCGCATCGCCATGCAAGGGTCTGATCGTCGGCAATCAAAGCCCCAACCCACGCTGTTTCCCAAAACTCCAGTCCACCCCGCCGCTCGGCGTCATCGTTCCGGAGATGTGTTTGCCCAGCTGCGGATCGAGCGCCGGCCGCCACGGCACGAGCTGGAAGCCGAGCCCATCATCCATCATCGCAAACCGGCCCGACGCCAGCGTGAGGCGCTGGCGGTAGATGCCGGTCACATGATCGCCGGGAACCGACGGCCTGTGTGGAAGGCCGGTCTCGGCGGCGATCCGGGCGGTGGCGCCGTCCAGTTCGCGCTGCTTCAGCGTGTCGATCAGATTACGAGCGAAGATGAAGCGCTGGCCCTGGCGCCGCGCCAATCCTTCATCAACGAGATGATCGGCGCGGGCAGCGAGTGCGGTCGCCACCGATGCACCAAACCCGCCGCCCAGCGGGGGCGGATCGCGCGCGATCAAATGGCGGTCGAGCCAGGTCGCGCCCTCGGCCGTGACCTGCCGATCCAGCGGGAGGTCGGAGCGGGTGGCGAGCGAATGCCGTTGCTGGCCCTTGTTGTCCGCCCAGGACCGCAGTTCGACGATCGCACCGGGCCGCGCGTCCCCCGTCATATCGATATCGCTGTACCGCAGATGATGGGTGCGCCCGTCCACGCCTTCGACGACGGCGTAGGCCGTGCCCGCCAGTTCGTCATGCAGGCCGCGTTCGACCAGGCGGCCCAGCACGGGATCAGCGACCTGTTCGTCATGGATGGCGAAGGACGCGATATCGGGCGCGCCGACGCCGCGCGACATTGCCGTGTGCATGGTCTTGATGATGTCGCCACGGATCGACAGTGCCCGCAAGGTTTCTTCGCCGCCGGGCTTCAGCGTCCATGACGCGGGGCCGATAGGATCGGCGAGACCGAGCCGTTCGAGCTTCTGCACCCGGCCAACCAGCAGGCGTCGTTCTTCCGGATCGTGCAAACCGCTTTCGGGACGAAGATCGACGATGCCGCCATGATGGTCGGCGATGCCGCGCAAGGTCCGATCCAGGCCGGTCCATCGTTCCGCATCCACGTCCTTGCGCAACGCCGCCTGGATCTCACGCTCGCTGCGCGGGCCGAGTTCGAGCGTGACGCGATCCTCGGCTCGCCCCCGGAATCCCTCGCGCACATAGTTGCGGCTGATGACAAGATCACCGCCGTCATCGGCGCGGCCGCGCACCAGCACATGGATATGCGGATTGTCGGTGTTCCAGTGATCGACGGCCACCCAGTCGAGCGATGTGCCGAGATCGCGCTGGGCGTCGGTCATCAGTTCGCGGGTGAAGGCGCGCAGGTCCTGCATTTCGCCGGCGTCCTCGGGCGAGACGATGAACCGGAAATGGTGCCGGTCGTCTTCGCAGCGCGCGGCGAAGGCTTCGCCATCGACCCGGTCAGTGCCGGCATCAAACATCTGGGCAGGCGCGCCATCGCAGGTGACGCCCTCGCGCTCCAGATAAGCCACATGCCGGGCGATCGGCGCGGCCCGGAACTTCGTCCCGGCGTGACGCACGACGCGCATCTTGACGATGACGCGGCGCATGTCGGGCCGTCGGGCGCGACTGGACCCTGCGGCATTGCCGCGACCGAAGCGCGATCCTCCGCCGCCTTTCCGGGCCGATCCAAAGCCGCGTCCGGTGTGTCCGGCCTTCTTGGCGGCGCGCATCACCTGACCGACGAACGACTTGGCCTGCTTGCCTTGGCTGGCGCCGTCGCCTGGCCGTCCTGGGCGGACCCTGAAATCGTCGTCGCGGGCGCTCATCGGACGCGGATTCCGGGTCGAATGGCGGCTGCCATACGCGCGCGGATTGATTTTAGGTCGTTTTCTGAAAGCGCGGCTGGCAGGCTCATTTTGGGAGCCGACAAGAAAAGCACGCAGAACCAACCACATGGACCCCGGTAGACGGCGGTCCTTTTATCTGGCCATGCCTCCCTGCTTCTCCCCAAATTCCAACGGCTTCCGACCGCCTGTATCCGTTTGCACCCTATGATGCGACAGGGCACGCCAGCCCGCGTCATGACGGTTCCCGTCCGGAAAGAGGGATGAACAAGCGGTCGGGATGCTCTTCGGGCGCAACAGCCTGTGCGGCCGTTTCGTCATCCGGCGGCGTCTCGGTTGTGGCTCGCGGTGCGCCATGGGTATCCGCCGCGCGCATGGCGAATAGCGGCGCGCGCGTCCACTCCAGTGGATCGGAGGGTGCGATATTTGCGCGCCCAGGCTGCGATCCGCCGACCATCGGGGCGAGCATCGCGAGGTAGGCGCGGGTCTCTCGGGGGAGCGGTCGGCCGGTTGCGAGATGCTGTTCATAGCGCCCCGGTCCCGCATTATAGGCGGCGAGAAATCCGGGCGAGCCGAAGCGGTCATGTAGCTCGCGAAGGTAGGCCGTGCCCGCGATGATGTTGTCGCGGACATAATAGGGGTCGTCGCCGAGACCATGCCGGGCGCGCAGATAGGTCCAGGTGTCGGGCATGATCTGCATCAGGCCCATCGCGCCGGCACGGGAGACGGCGCGCACGTCGCCCGCACTTTCGGCGCGCATCACCGCCCATATCCACGCCTGCGGAATGCCGAAACGCCGTGACGCCTCGGCGACATGGCGGGCGACAGGATCGACGGATTCTGAAGTGCTGGTTTGCGCAGCGGCGGGATCGGGAAAGACCATCGCCGGCGCGCTCGCTATGATGGCGAGCCACGCCAGCGACAGCGCCCGGCCGCGCATGGAACGGCGACGCGGGCGCAACCGATCAGCTCCGGTCTTCGCGCGGTCGAGGGCGGTTCCACGACAGATTGAATGTCGTGCCGTCGTTATCGGCGCGGAACAGATTGGCGCGCAAAGGCGGGCCTGCGAAGATCGCACTGTCGATCTCGATCGACACATAGTCGCCGGCCTTCTCGCCGACTCGCTTCCATCCCGCGCCGATCTCCGGGCCGGCTTCTTCGTCGAGATGGACACGGTAGTCTGGGGCGTTCTCGGCGTCGTTCGGTTCGGCGGGAACGATGATAACGGCTTCGTCGATACCGAACATCCGAATGCGGCCCGAATAGCCGTTCGCGGTGGGTTTGAAGGTGCCTGCGTACATTGCCAATCTCCTTTGTGCTGGCAGGGGGAAAGCGATCAGGAAGGTGCCCGCGTGCGCAGCGGCGTCGCGCGACCGATCACGGACGATGCGGGCAGCGGCCCGAAATAGCGGCCGTCCAGGCTGTCGCTGCGGTCCGCGTTCATGAAGAAAATCTCGTCGAGCGCGACGACACGGCACCCTTCCCAGACGGGCAGCGGTCGATGCAGCCGATCCCGTTCCCGCGCAGTTCCGAACGGCTTTCCGTCGATGGTGATGGCGACGCCGCTGCGGCATACATTCTGGCCCGGCAGCGCCGCGACCGGCTTGATCAGCGGCACGCCGAGCGGCAGATAACCGCCCGCCGCCAGGAGCCTGGCGACGTCGTCCGGCGGCGTCACGACGGCGAGATCGCGGACGCGCAGATCATGGGCCGGCCGGACGGTGTAGAAGCCGATCGGCACGCTGGCCGAGGCGTTCCAGATCAGCTTCGGCGGCGGATTGATCCACATCGATATCGCGACGACGTTGACGGCCACGACCATCGTCACCAGCGTTCCCCAGCGCAATCTCATTGCAATGCTTCCTTGCGGGCGAGCCAGGCGTGATGACGCTCCAGCGTGTAGGGGCGCGGGCTTTCCTGCGCCGCGAGACGATTGTGGACGTGTCGCCAATGGTCGGGCGCGGCGTCGGCGGGATCGATGTCCAGCGCGTCCACGGCGTCGATCGCCTCGAACACGCGCTGGACCTTGGGCCAGCCATTGACGCGCAACAGAACCTCGCCCCCGGGGGTGACGCCCGGCACGGTCTGATAGGGTTCGCCCGGAGAGACGGCGCGCAGGATGTCGATGCGCGACACCAGCGTGCCGAAGTCGTTGGACGCCCAACGGACGTAGGCGAACACGCTGTCCGGCGCGAAGGCGATGCGGCGGCGCCGGCGGTCGAGAATCTGATCCTCGACTAGGCAGCCGAAACGTATCCAGCGTTCGATGCGCCGCTCGATCCACAGCAGATCGACGCGCGTGCGGTCGTCACGGTTGGCGGCGCTCATGACGTGGTTTCCCTGTCATCGGGATATTCGCGGTGGAGCAATTCGCGCAGCATGTCGGCGACCGAAACGCCGCGCTGGAGCGCCGCGAGTTTGAGGCGTCGCCGCAAATGGGGCGTCACGTCGATCGTCAGTCTGGCGCTGTTGACGGGCGGCGACGGGGTGGTTGGTGGTGTGGCGTCCTCTGGCCCCGCAATCCACGCCTCGGCCGCAGCGGGCCGGGACGCGAAGCCTGTCCTGGGCGTGCGCGCCGTCATGATTTGATCGCCTCGATTTCGGCCGCCAGCGCGGCGATCTCACGCGCTGCGGCGCTGTCGGGATCGATCTCCGACACAAGCCGCCCGGTCTGCATGGCGTCGGCGAAGACGACGCGCTGGCCGACATGACGGGTGAGCAGCGGCGGATCATGGTCGGCGAGGCTGTTGGCGGTGGCGCGGGCGATCAGCGTGCGCGCCGGGTAGCGGTTGAGCAGGAAGCGCGCGTCAATCTCGGGCTTGAAGATGCGCGCCTGGTCGATCAGCTTCAGCATCTCGGCCGACGCCCAGCCGTCGAGCGGCGATGGCTGCACCGGGATCAGCGCGAGATCGCAGGCGAACAGCGCCGAACGCAGCAAGGTGGCGACACGCGGCGGCCCGTCGATAACGACATGATCCATGCCGCGCGCCAGCTCGGCCGCCTCGATGTGCAGGGTGTCGCGGGCAAGGCCGATCACGCCGAACAGCCGGGGCAGCCCTTCGGCGGCGCGTTGCTGCGACCAGTCGAGCGCAGAACCTTGGGAGTCGGCGTCGATCAGCAGGACGCGGCGCCCTTGGCTCGCCCATTGTCCGGCGAGGTGCAGCGCGAGCGTCGTCTTGCCGACGCCGCCCTTCTGGTTGAGGAGCGCGACGATCATGAGCGGCGCTCCGGCCCGTTTCGCGGTCCCGTCGCCGGTCCACGATCTACCGAGCGAAAAGCTGACTTATCCCCGGCGCCGCGCGCCTCTACCTTATCTTTAGATTCTGATTTAGAGTCTTTAGAGTCACGGATTTCGGAACCAGACCAAAGGTTTAACTGCGATCCGTGCGTTCGAAGTACCGATAATATTGCGTTCGAAGTGCCGATAGCGGTTGCGTCCGAAGTACCGATACGAGAATTCCGGCGCGGCGAGTTATCCACAGGCCGCCAACCGATCTCGATGACGCTGGGACGCATCACCAGCAGCACGTTGGAACCGCTCCCCGGTTCCAGTTCGAGGATGTAGCCGGGGAGCGGCTGACGCCGGACGATGCCGCGAATATGAAGTGCGAAATCGGAGAAGCGCGACTGGCTGGCGCTCTTGGCGTGGAGGTGGCGCAGCTCGAAGCGCCAGCCATTGGGCTGGCGGCCGGCATGTTTGCGCGCGATCCTGTAGAGCCAGCGTTCGATACCGCCGCTCAGGCGGAAATAGCCGGGGTCGATCGCGAGAACGAGGCGGCGATCGAGAACGCCCTGATAGAACCAGTCGGGCAGCACGAATTCCATGCCTTCGATCCGCCCGGTGCGTGTGGTCAGTTCCTCCCACTCGTTGATCCAGGAGAATTGCTGGCGTCGCCAATGCTCGCCGTGGCGGATGGTGGTGCGAACAACGGTCGATTGCAGGCGGCTCAGCGCACCTTTCAGCAGCAGATAATTACGCGCGCCGGTGCCGCGCCCGATTGCGATGAGGAGCTGATAGGGCGTGAATCGGAAGAAGCGCGATGTCGGCACCCCGCGATCGTCGGCGGCAAGAAGCTGGCTCGCCGCCCAGATCAGGATGTCGGCGTCCCAGATGGTCGCCAGACCATGTTCGGGGACGGCATAGACCTGCACCTCCGTCTCGCCGGATTTGTAGAGGATTGGCGCGATGCGGCGGGCCTTGGCGAGCGAGAAGAAGGGGCGCTCCATGAGGTCGCGCTGGTCGCGCGGCGGGACACTCTCACCCAGCGCCTCGAACGGATCGAGCCGCGCGCGTTCACTCATTCCCAGCGGGCGGCGATTACCGGCCATGTCGAGGGTCAGCGTCCGCTGGCCGAGGACATTTCCTCGGGCGTGAGGGGGCGTGCGGCGAAGACTGTCCCGGTGCCCGGATCAGAGGTTGAGCTGCGCAGGCCGCGATCGGCCCATTTGCGCAGATCATCGACACGGTAGACGATGCGGCCGCCAAGTTTGCGATAGGTCGGGCCGGTCCCGTAGGTCCGGTGCTTTTCGAGGGTGCGCGGCGAAAGTCCGAGAAACCTCCCGGCATCCGGCGTGCGCAGAAACTGCGATGGGGGGAGCGCGGCGAAGTCGGTATTCGGGTGCATGAACAAGCCTTCCGAGCATCTTGGCGGACGGCGGTGGCCGTCAGCGGGTCGGAGGACAGGTTGGCGAAGCGCGACAGCGTGAGGGGAGTGTCGACTTTAAGGGGGTATAATTATTACGGCTTTCGCCGAGGCCGGCGCGGCGGCGGCGACAACAACTGGAAATAGCCTCCAGCCAGCAATGCGCGTGCCTTGGCGAGCAGACGCCGCAGTCTGGAGCGGTGCTCGGTCGCCAGCCATGTCCGCCGATCACGGGCGCTGGTTTTAAGGATGGCCTGCGCCATCTCACGCTCGGTGGCGCCGCTATGTTCGGCGTCGAGCAGCCGTATCGCGAGGATGAGCTGGCCGCGCGCATAGTCGCTGAGCGGCATGGGTTCCGAGCCAGGCTTCAGCCCCTTCAGGGTCCGCCAGAGACGCATCGCGGCGGCAGCCCGGTCGTCATAAACAAGATCGAGCGGCAGGGTCACGGCCATCGTGCCGGTGTCGTAGCCGTCGAGCCATAGCCGGTGGAGCGCATTCGGCCCGATGATGCTGGCGTCCTGACTTGCCACACCGCGATGAACGATCCCCGCAGCCAGCAGCTCGTCCGGATCGAGCGGATAGACCGTCATCTCCGGCCGGACAGCCTGGATATGCAATACGGTCGGTAGAACCTCCGGGGTCCAGAAAATGAATTGTCGTTTGAAGTCTATTTTCGGGTCAGCACCGAAATCGTAACCCCCAGCGTTTGACGAACCGCTCGATCACAACGGGATCTGGCGGTTTCATGCGCTGGATGCGCCGGTATTCACGGCAATAGTCCTGATTACGTCGAACAATCTCCCAGGCGAAACCGGCGCGGTCATAGTGTTGCAGGGGCCGATATTCCGCCGGAGAGCGCCAGTCTGTCTTGTGCATTGCGCCACCTCCCAAAAGGGCCGCGCTTCATGCGTCGCGGCACAAGGGCGGAAGCTTCGCGTGTGACGTGTATTTGACCAGCCGGGCAGCGGTCATGACGCTATCACCAAAGGAGATGGCGGAACCGGCGCAATGGTAGCCGGTTCAGTTCGGCGGCCCCCCGCGCAGCAAGTGTTTGTAGCCGGATTTGGCCAACCAGTGCGCGCGTGCGAGATGCGTGGTCCATGCTGCGCGCGCGCGATCCGGCTCCTTGTCGGGATCGATGTGCAGGATGACGCGAGCAACTTCGGTCCAGTCCGCGTCATCACTCTCGGCATCCAGCAGGCGAAGATAGGTGATGAGATGATCTTCGTCATAGGGGGTGAGAACGGCGGAATCAGGGGCCGTATCCATGACATCGGGGTCGAGCGGTGGTGTTTTCATGGGCATCTCCCTAGCCCCAAAGTCAATACGCTCAACAATACGACTCGGCTCCCTAGCGTTCGATCGTGAAACGCTGCGCGTCGCTCTCGCGGAATACATCTTATAGGGGATAAACCCGATAGTGTGTATCGTCCAGCGTGGCACGCATGGATATGCGTCGGCTTGTGGGCCTGAACTTTGCGAGACTGAGACGGGAGAAAGGTTTCACCCAGGAGCGTTATGCCGAGATTTCGGGCGTCACCCAGCAATATGTGAGCGATCTGGAGCGCGGACTGCGCAATCCAACCGTGGTCACGCTCTTTCATCTGGCGTCGGCGCTTGGCGCAAAGCCTGTCGATCTGGTCGCCGAGATCGAGGAAGGTTAGCTGTAACTTTCAGGCGTGAACATCGGCCAATATCGCAGCGGGCGCCGACAGAGGCGCCAACCTTGCCGACTGAGCTCCAGGCAGATTATTTGTCGCATCAGACGAAAGGATCGACCTCGCGGATGACGCTCTCGGGATCGCCGTCCCATTCGGTAGCCGGCATGGCGCCGAACATGCCGTTCTCGGCGCGAAATACGATAATGCAGACCATGAGACTGCGCGCGAGGCTCCAGGCATAGGCTTGGGCGGTTTTCAGGGAGTTGGACATTTTCGGCTCCTGTCTCAGAGGCGGGGACCATCCCCGCTCGACAGGCTCCCGAAGTGTCGGGCGCATGGCCGCGATCACCGCACAGGCGCAGCCTGAAGGCCGCACGCGCAGCGTAAGCGGACCCTTTACGGGTTGATGGCGTCAGGCCATGCGCCGGACCAAGGAATGAGCCTCAAAGAGCGGGGTGGCTCCCCGGCGGTCAGGAGCTGCTTGACCTGCCGCACCTGACCGCCGTTGCCGGACCCTGGCCTCTCGGGCACGCGCGAGCGCTCCCAACCAGCGTTGAGCCGACATTTTCAGGTTTGATGCGTCGGCTGCCGAATGGGGCGGCGACCCCGGTTGTCGACCAGAGGCCGAACTACGGGACGTGAGGAGGAGACGGTTCGCACAGGGAAGTCAGCGGCGACGCATCGGCGCCGCCGCTGTTCGGGCTTATCGGAGCGGCCAGCCGTATCGCTCGACAAGGCTTGGCGACGAAGGGCGGGACGCCTCCGCGCCCATGTCGGCCATGGTGTCGACGGTGAGGCCGTCGATCTGGTAGCCGCGGGCATCGAGATCGGCGAGCAGCATCAGCAAGGTCGGATATTGCTCAAGGCGCGTGCCGAGCCAGAGGACTGGCTGCTCAGTCTTCGGATATTCGAACCCTTGGATGAAGTGGGTGCGAAGCGGCGGGTCGTAGCCCACGACGGCGTTATCGTCGGTCGCGGTCTCGGTGCTGACGGTGATGACGTGGCGGCTCATGATCGCCCCTTTTGCCAGTGGTAAGGAAAGAGCCGGCCTCGCGGGGGCGAGGCCGGCTCGGGGTGGCGATCAGCTCGGCGGGTTCCAGATGATGACCTTCTTCAGAGGGTCGTCGCCGGGGGCCGGAGCGACGTTGCCGTAGATGGTTCCGAACTCGGGAGCCGAGAGCGAGACTGAGATGTATTCCGCCCCCGTGTTCTGGGAGAAGCGGTTCCAGCCGGCGCCCAGCTCGAAGCCGTTCTTGCGGCTGATGATCCGGAAGTCAGGCTCGTTTTCCTTGGTCTTGCGGGTGTTCTGGATCACCGCGATCTGGGCGGTGACGTTGAGGGTGGCGAGCGTGCCTTCCAGGCTGCCGTCCTGCTTCTGGGTGAGGTTTGCGATGGTGGCCATGATGTCTGTTCCTTCGGTTGCTCGGGGACCATCCCCGATGACGCTGAAGGAGGCGGGCGAACGCCGCCGTCACCGGAGCAAAGCGCAGGGGAACCCCCTTGCGGGGTTGGCGGCACTAGGCGGGCGGTTGCCTACAAGGGCGGCATGAATAGGGGTTGGTCTAAAGCAGCCGTTGGGGGAACGACGTTTGTGGCCCCTCCAATCTGACCGGGCTGACGGTGACTGGCGCCGTCGCGCCCTCGATTCTGGCGTCACGGTCCAGGCGGTCTGACGCACCGCGACCCATGGGAAATGCCTGACGGCCGAGTTAGCGCATCGGCCTGACGATGATGGCGCAGGCCTGGAATCGCTACTGCCCGGACATGGTCGTCGAATACCGGGGTCGGTTCGTGGCTCTGGAGATCGACGCGCATCCGGTGTCGCAACGGCGCGTGCTGTTGGAGAGGTTCAATCTGTAGCCCGAAGCCAGGATCGCAACGAGCAGCTTGGTCCCCGCTAGGTCGGTTCTTTCCACTGGCAAAAGGAGGCGAACAGCAAAAGCGTAAAGGCGTAAATCCTTAGAAGCGTAAATCCCCGTTATGCCTGCTGAACGGGCGTAGCGGTCTGCCCGATCGCGATCGTCGACAGGTCCGTCGCCGGATCGACCGACACGCCCGCCGCCTTACGCTCCGAATAGCGGTCGACGAGCTGGCCGGCATGAGGTCGGAGCAACACCGTGAACCGCACCAGTTCCTCCATCACATCGACGATCCGGTCATAATAGCTAGACGGCTTCATGCGCCCGTCCTCGTCGAACTCCTTGTAGGCCGTCGCCACGCTCGACTGGTTGGGGATCGTCACCATCCGCATCCAGCGGCCAAGCAGGCGCAGGGTGTTGACCGCGTTGAACGACTGCGAGCCGCCTGACACCTGCATCACCGCCAGCGTGCGGCCCTGTGTTGGGCGCATCCCGCCCATCTCCAACGGCAGATGGTCGATCTGCGTTTTCATGATGCCGCTGATCTGGCCGTGGCGTTCGGGGCTGCACCAGACATGCCCTTCCGACCACATCGAGAGTTCGCGCAACTCGTGGACGGCGGGATGATCGTCGCCGGCGTGCTGGTCGGGCAGCGGCAGGTCGGACGGGTCGAAGATGCGGGTTTCCGCACCGAAGAATTGCAGCAACCGCGCCGCTTCCTCGACCGCGAGGCGCGAGAAGGATCGTTCGCGCAAACTGCCGTAGAGCAGCAGGATGCGGGGTGGGGGAGCGTCCGCGCCAAGGCCGAGCGCGGCCCGCGCATGGACATAGCGCGGGTCGAGCGCAGGCAGATGATCGGGATCGGACAGGGTTCGCAAACGGCTCATGCGGCGGCACCCCGCTCATACCAGCCGCACGACCGCTTCACGATCGCCACCACCGACAGCATCACCGGCACCTCGACCAATACGCCGACCACGGTCGCCAGTGCCGCCCCGGACGTGAGCCCAAACAGCGAGATCGCGGCGGCCACCGCCAGCTCGAAGAAGTTGGAAGCGCCGATCAACGCCGATGGCGCGGCGACGCACCACGCCACGCCGAAACGGCGGCTCAGCCAATAAGCGAGCCCGGCGTTGAAATAGACCTGGATCAGGATCGGCACCGCGAGCAATGCGATCACCAGCGGCTGGGCGATGATCGCCTTGCCCTGGAACCCGAACAGCAGCACCAGCGTCGCCAGCAGCGCGATCATCGAGACCGGACCGAGCCGGGACAGCAGCCGATTGAGTGCCGATTGCCCGCCCGAGGCCAGCACCGCACGGCGGAGTATCTGCGCGGCGATTACCGGGGCGACGATATAGAGCGCGACCGAGATCAGCAGCGTGTCCCAAGGCACGGTGATCGCGGCGACGCCCAGCAGCAGCGCCACCAGCGGCGCGAACGCAAACACCATGATGAGGTCGTTCAAGGCGACCTGGCTCAGCGTATAGGCGGGGTCACCGTCGCACAGGTTGGACCAGACGAACACCATCGCCGTGCAGGGCGCCGCCGCCAGCAGAATAAGCCCGGCGATATAGGAAGAAATTTCGCCTTCAGGCAGCAGCGGCGCGAACAGATATCCAAGGAAAAAGGTGCCGAGCAGCGCCATCGAGAAGGGCTTGACCGCCCAGTTGATGAACAGGGTGACGCCGACACCCTTCCAATGCTGGCGCACGCTCCCGAGCGCGCCGAAATCGATCTTGAGCAGCATCGGCACGATCATCAGCCAGATCAGCACCGCGACGACGAGGTTGACGTTGGCCACTTCTGCCTCGGCGATTACGGCGAACAGGCCGGGCAGCGCAAAGCCCAGCCCGATACCGGCGACGATGCACAGAGCGACCCAGATCGACAGATAGCGTTCGAAGATGCCGATCGCCGGGGGCGCGGCCGATGTAGTAGTGGCCATTGGTTCAGCTGATCCGCTTGCCGGACGCGTCGATGACCTGTTCGCCATCTTCCTTGGCGAAGGCGCCGCGCTGGGCTGCGGGCAGGATGTCCAGCACCCCCTCGGACGGGCGGCACAGCCGCACGCCGAGCGGCGTTTCCACCAAAGGCCGGTTGATGAGGATCGGATGCGTCATCATCGCATCGAGCAGGGCTTCATCGGCCAAGGCCGGATCGTCCTGAGACAGTCCCTCGTAGCGTGTGCCCTTGGCGCGCAGCACGTCGCGCGGCGCGAGACCCGCTGCGGTGATCAGCGCAGCCAGCTTTTCCCGCGTCGGCGGCGTCTTGAGATATTCGACGATGCGCGGCTCGATCCCGGCGTTGCGGATCATCGCCAGCGTGTTGCGCGAGGTGCCGCAGTCGGGGTTGTGCCAGATGGTGATATTAGGTGCGATCATGTCGGGTCCGTTCAGCAGCAGGGCGTCAGTTCGGCGATCAGCGGTTCGCACAGTTCCGCGCGCCCGCCGCAGCAATCCTTGACCAGAAACAGGGTGAGCGCCTTCAGCGTGTCGAGATCGGCGCGGTAGACGATCGAGCGGCTATGCCGCTCCGACGTCACCAGCCCGGCGCGCGCCAGCGTCGCCAGGTGCGCCGACATGGTGTTCTGCGGCACGTCGAGCGCGCGGGCGATGTCCCCGGCGGCGAGGCCGTCCGGTTCGTGCCGCACCAGCAGGCGAAAGGTGTCGAGCCGCGTGGACTGCGCCAGCGCGCCCAGCGCAAGGATGGCTGATTCGTTTTCCATATATCCAGACTAGTAGATATATTGTTCTCGGCCAACCATGATTCGTATGGCGGGCGGCGCTCACGCGCCGCCCTGATGCCGGAAGTCCCAGCGCTTGATGCCCATCGCTTTGGCCTTGTCGTGCAGATTGTCCTGGATGCCGGTGCCCGGCAGGATGATAACGCCGGCGGGCAAGGCTTCCAGCAGCGCATCGTTGCGCTTGAACGGCGCGGCCTTCTTGTGCCGGTTCCAGTCGGGCTTGAAGGGGATCTGCGGAACCTTGCGATGATCGGCCCAGAGGGCGGCGATCTTCTCGCCGCCCGTCGGCGTTGCCCCGTGCGCCAGGACCATCTCGGGATGTTTGGCGTGGACACGGTCGAGCAGGTCCCAGATGAACCGATGATCGTTGAAGGTCGGCCCTGAGCTGAAGGCGATCAGCGTGCCGGCGGGGATCAGCACCTGCTTTTCCGCCCGCTGCCGCGCATTGACGAAATCCCGGCTGGAGACGACCGCCGAGGTCAGCGCTTTGCGGTTGACCTTCGAGCCAGAGCGCGGCGTCCAGGGTTTGCGGATGTGGATGCGGAACTGGTCGGCGCAGCCATCGCGGAAGAACTCCATCGCGTCGCGGCGCTCGAGCATCGTCGTGCCCTCGCGCAGAAGTGTTTCCAGCTCGACCGACTTCACCTCGGAGCCGTCCTGTTCCTTCTGGCTGCGCTTCTGGGCGACCTCATTGTCGTCAAGCTCGCGCTCGATCCGTTCGCCGGCGCGGTGGAAGACGTTGGTGAGGTTCCAGAGCAGGTCTTCAAGGTCGGGCTCGAGACGGGTGTCGATGAAGGTCACGACCATCGCGTCGAAGATGTCGACGATGGCGCCGCCGGCGATGCGGGCATCAGGGAGCGGCCGGTCATCGGGTTCGTCGGAGTATGGCCGGTATCCGTAGAGTGCCATTTCCTGGAGAAGATAGGCGGTGGGGGATTCTGCGTGTTCGGGTTCGTGCTCAGGAAGCTGGCTTTCGGTTTTCATGGTGACGCCTCTTCGGTTGGCCGCGCCCTTCGCGGCCTTCGCAGGCGACGAAAGACGGCGGGCGAACCGGGCCTGCACCCCAAGCGATAGCGAAAGGGCCGCAGCGAAGCGGAGGACGGCGGGCAAGGCTTTCTTGTCTCGCGAGGAATGGCGGCTCTGCCGCCAGGGGAAGAAAGTTGAAGCCCGCCGTTGCCGGACCGGGGCGTTTGCCGTTCCGATCGCCCTCTAGAGAAGGCCGAGGGCGCTGGCCTTTCCGATCTCTGCGTCACCCTGACACCCGGCGGTCTTCCCCGGCACCGGACCCGTCACAAACCCACTGCCTTCCCGGCTTCACCGGGACGGCATCAGGAACCGGCCGACATCGGCGGGCACGAGTTGCACGCGCAACCCCGCCCGCATCCGCTCCGGCCCGACCAGGCGCAGATCCTCGTTGTGATCGCCGAGCATCGGCGACAACGGCACGACCTCGATCCCGGCGCTGGAAGCTCGCTCGCTCAACGTCGTCACCGCCACATCGCCGGCCGGATCGTCGTCGCGCACGA
This sequence comes from Sphingobium aromaticiconvertens, assembly GCF_037154075.1. Classification (NCBI taxonomy): domain Bacteria; kingdom Pseudomonadati; phylum Pseudomonadota; class Alphaproteobacteria; order Sphingomonadales; family Sphingobiaceae; genus Sphingobium; species Sphingobium aromaticiconvertens. Next base: position 3,368,284 of record NZ_JBANRJ010000001.1, on the reverse strand, counting down.
CATAGAGGCGTCGCAGCGCCGCCGGGAACAGGATGGCGCCGAGGTGGGGCGAGGATAGAGCGGCGATCATGGGCATGGCGGGCATGATCTGTCGCACCGACAAGAGGGTCTCGATCCCTTCGCCCGCCGCCATCACGCTATCCGCGACCCCGAAGCGGACGCCGTGCCCGAGAAGATGTCCCATGGCGCGTCTCGGTGAGGATATAGGCGCTTTGTCGATCGCGGCCGGGTCGAGCCCAGAAGTAAGCCAGGTGCGATGAACGCCGGTCACGCCGCCATCGAGATCGGTGACGGCGGCGATCATCGCGGGCCAGGCCGGACGTGTCCCCGGCGGATCATCCTGCGATGGCCGGTAATAGCAATGCGGATGGAAACGGAGCGGATCGCCATTGCGTAAATCCGTAATCGCACGTTGCCGTAAATACGCTTCCACGACTGTCGCCAGAAACGGCTTCGAGGCCGCCAGCAGGCGCCGCGCGGCTTGCGGGGTGCCGGTCGGCGCCTTCGGCTCACGGCGATATCGCGGACCTTCGTCGACAGGCTCGGGGCGTGGCAGGCTGAGGAAACTCCGGGCCTCGTCGAGCGAGTCACGCAGACGGTGATGGCCACAGGAAATCGCGATGATGTCGAGCAGGTCGCCATGTTCGCCAGTGGATGCGTCGGTCCATTTGCCCGCCGCGCCGCGTCCGTCGTCCGAGCCGGAAAGTCGCACATAGAGACTGCGCCCCGGCGTGTTGCGGGCATCGCCGACCAGCCAGTAACGGCCCTCACGATGCCCCTTCGACAGATAGTGACGGCACACCGCCTCGGCCTGATCACCGAGACGCTGCGCCAGTTCACCTGCCTGATCCGATAAACGTCCCATTATGCCGCCGCCCGGTCGCCGACGCGCTGGATCGGCCAGCGCTTCAGCACCCGGTCGAGCACGGCGACGCCGCTGGCATCGACGGGGACGAACATCCGTAGCTTCCACGAGATGATCTCATGGAACAGACCATAGGCGGTCAATCGCTCGCGCATGGCGTCGGTGAATCCCGATAGCTCGATCCGGTTCACCCCCATGACGCGCGCGCGGCGAAGCTGGAGACCTTCGGCCAGATCGAGAATCGTGCGCCCGTCCATCAGGGCGGTGAACGCCGCCTGCGGGTCGAGGTGCGGCCCATTGTCGTTAGCGGTCGCCATCGCGACCCAGGCGGGCGAGACCCGGCGGCCGACGATGCGTTCGCCGTCATCGGCCTGGAGCCGATAGACGCGGCTGGATTCCTGGGGAAGCCGCTTCCAGATCGGCAACAACAGGCCGGTGACGATGTGCATCGTGCTGGTCGCGAACTGAGGCACCTCGGCCAGCTCCGCCTCCCAGGCGCGGGCGAAGGTAGTACGATCCGCTTCGCGCCATTGTGTCTCGCCCATCGCCGCCAGCGGCATCGGTGTCGATTCCATCGGCCGGACGAGCCGCACGCGGCGCTCGACGCTGCCGTCGTCGAGCAGCAGGCCGCGCGTCGGGATCTGCACGGCGGCGCGGCCCGACTGCGCGTTGACCAGCAACGCCGCATCGCCATCGCCGAGATGGGCGCGCGCGCCGTCCAGCGTCAGCGGCTGGTTGCGGTCCTTGCGTTCGATCGTCAGCAACCGTGTCTCCGCCGTGGTTCCCGGATGGGTATAGATGGTGGTTCGAGCGACGATGGTGAAGCTCTCGGCCTGGAGCGTCTCCAGCCCCAGCTCATAGCTTCCCGATGCGATCGCCCCCTCGATCCGCGCGCTCAGCAAATCCTCGAACGCCGTGAACAGGATGTTCTGGAGGTCGATGGTCAGCGCCAGCATCCGGTTGAGGAAGGTGGTGATCGGCGGCAGTTCGTCCTTGAGGCCGTTGCTGTCGGCGAGCGACAATCCCGTCGCCGCCTCGAAAGCCCCGAGCGAACAACCCTCGATCTTGCCGCCGTAAAGCAGGCGGTAGAGCTGGCGCAGCGCGTCGCGCGCATAGTGGGATTCCAGGTTGTCCTCGGGCCGGAACAGGCCCTGGCCGCCGGTCTGTCGTTGGCCGCGGGTGATCGCGCCCAGCGTGTCGAGGCGCCGCGCGATGGTCGAGATGAAGCGCTTCTGCGCCTTCACGTCGGTCGTCACCGGGCGGAACAGCGGCGGCTGCTTCTGGTTGGTGCGGTTCGTCCGCCCGAACCCCTGGATGGCGCTGTCGGCCTTCCATCCGGCCTCCAGCAGATAATGGACGCGCAGCCGCTGGTTCCTGGCCCCGAGATCGGCATGGTAGCTCCGACCGGTCCCGCCCGCGTCCGAGAAGACAAGCACGCGCTTGGCATCAGCCTGGAACGCATCGGTCTCGCCGAGATTGGCCGAACCGGGTCGCGTCTCTACAACATAGCGGTCGATCCCGTCGGAACCGCGCTTGCGGACGATACGCCGAGAGCGTCCCGTCACCTCGGCGACCAGATCGGTTCCGAAGTGGTGGAGGATCTGGTCGAGCGCGGCGGGAACCGGCGCCAGCGACGCCAGATGTTCGATCAGTCGGTCGCGACGATCGACGGCATCGCGGGATAGGACGGGCTGGCCGTCATGATAGACCGGCCGGGAGGAGAGATTGCCCTCGCTGTCGGTGAAGGGCTCATAGAGCTGCACCGGAAAGCTGTGCTCAAGGTAGGACAGCACATATTCGCGCGGGGTCACGTCCACCCGAACGTCATCCCACTCGTCGGTCGGAATGTCGGCGAGCCGACGCTCCATCAGCGCCTCGCCGGTTGAGACGATCTGGACGACGCACGCATGGCCGGCCTCCAGGTCGCGCGCGATGCTGGCGACCAGCGACGGCGTCTGCATGGCGGTGATCAGATGGTTGAAGAAGCGCTGCTTCGCGGACTCGAAAGCACTGCGCGCCGCCGACTTGGCCTGGGCGTTCAAGGTGCCGGTCGCGCCGGTGATGTTGGCGGCCTGCATCGCCGCGTCGAGATTATTATGGATGATCTGGAAGGCGCCGGCATAGGCATCGTAGATGCCGATCTGTCCGGGCGTCAGCCTATGTTCGAGCATCTCATATTCGACACCGTCGAACGACAGCGACCGCGCCGCATAGAGGCCGAGCGCCTTCAGGTCGCGCGCCAGCACCTCCATGGCCGCGACCCCGCCATCCTCGATCGCGGCGATGAACTCCGAGCGCGTCGAGAACGGGAAATCCTCGCCGCCCCACAGACCGAGACGTTGGGCGTAAGCTAGGTTCTGCACCGTGGTTGCGCCGGTCGCCGAGACATAGACGATGCGGGCATCGGGCAAGGCGTGCTGGAGTCGCAGACCGGCGCGGCCCTGTTGCGAGGGCGCCTGCTCGCCGCGCTCGCCCTTGCCGCCGGCGGCGTTGGCCATCGCGTGCGCCTCGTCGAAGATGATCACGCCGTCGAAGTCCGGACCCAGCCAATCGACGATCTGCTGGACGCGGCTGACCTTCTCGCCGCGCTCCTGCGAACGCAGCGTCGCGTAGGTGGTGAACAACACGCCCGCATCGAGCTTGATCGGCGTGCCCTGCCGGAACCGGGAGAGCGGCGTCACCAGCAACCGTTCCTGCCCCAACGCCGCCCAGTCGCGCATCGCGTCGTGATGGAGAGTGTCTGACCGGCTCACCCAGACCGCGCGGCGGCGGCCTTTGAGCCAGTTGTCGAGGATGACGCCCGCGACCTGGCGGCCCTTGCCGGCGCCCGTGCCATCGCCGAGGAACCAGCCGCGTCGGAACCGGACAGCGTCGTCCGCCTCATCGGCGGCCGCCTTGACGATGTCCCAGGTCGGATCGACGCTCCACGAACCGGCGAGATGGTCGCTATGGGCCTCGCCCGCGAGAATGACGGATTCAAGCTGGGCGTCGGACAGGATGGCGTCAGCGATCAGCCGGGCCGGCAGGATCGGGCGATAGGACGGCCGGGGCGGCGCGACCGAGGCCATCGCCGCCGACTGGACCAGCGGGGTCGGATGCGGCTTCGCGCCGGGGATGCGGATCGACTGGAGCGCATAGGGCTCGTAGATCGCATCGGTCAGGCGCCCGGTCTCGGCCGGGGTCCAGTCGATGGTTTCATAGGCCAGTTCCACCGCATCGGGCACGACCGCTGGAACCGGGGCCAGGATCGGCGCGGCGCGCTGACGGGCGGGCTTTGCGGCTATCGCCTGCATGGCGATCGGTGTGACGGGCGGCGGCATTTCGGGCGAAGGTGCGCGCGGCGGCACCAGGTCGAGCACCCAGGCCAGCAGTGTCGCGGTATCGGGGGCAATGCCCGGCGAGACTGGAAAGGCATTGGGATCATCGGCGGGCACGCGATCGATCACGGTCAGGCGCGTGTCGATGGTGGTGCCGTGTTTCGCATAGACCCGGCCATCGATCGCCGCCGAGAAGACGACGCGGCCGCGCTCCTGCAAGCGGGCGAAGGCTTCCCTCCAGGCCGGATTGTCGGGCGCGCAGTTTGCGCCGGTGATCGTCACCAGGCGGCCACCAGGCGCCAGACGCGCCAGCGCTGAGCCGATATGGCGCAGCGCCGCATCCTTCATCGTCCGGTCGACATGGGCGACCGCCGAGAATGGCGGGTTCATCAGCACCACGCTGGGGACCAGACCCACGTCGAGATGGTCATGGATGTGCGCGGCGTCGTGGCGGGTGACGGCGCAGTCGCCGAACAGCCCGGCCAGCACCTCGGCGCGGATCTCGGCCAGTTCATTGAGGAGCAAGCGCGCGCCCCGGTTCTCGGCATGGACGGCGAGCAGTCCGGTGCCGGCCGATGGCTCCAGCACCACATCGCCGGGCCGGATGGCGGCGGCGATCGCGGCGACGACGCCGAGCCCGGCAGGCGTCGAGAATTGCTGCAACGCCTGGGAGGTTTGGGATCGGCGGGTATGGGTCGGCAGCAAGGCGCCGATCTTCTCGATCATCGCCAGCGCGGCGACCGGAGAAGCGGATTTACGGAGAATCGTAGAACCGTATTTACGCAGGAACAGGACCTGCGCCGCCTCGCAGGCGTCATAGGCGGTCTTCCAGTTCCAGGCGCCGCCCGCATCGGAGCCGCCGAATGCGGTTTCCATCGCGCTGCGCAGCGCACGGGCGTCGATGGCGCGGCCGCGTTCGAGGTCAGGCAGGATGAGGTGGGCGGCGACGAGGATCGCCTGGCCGGTCGCGGCGAAACCGGGCGCGACAGGAAGCGGCGCCGCCGAACGGGCAGCGGATGCGGATGGGGTCATGGGAAATGTCCGAGGAGAGCAGGACGGAAGGGAGCAAGCCAGCGGACGCTCTCTCTCGATCCGCCCGGCTCGCTCCCTTCCGGCCTGCCTCTCACTCTGGACCCGGCGTCAGCCGGTGCCGGCCGTCATGGGTGCAATCCCCACTTTCGCGGTCGATTCGCCCGCGGAGACCGCCATGCCCGAGATTGACGAACAGCAGAACGAGGATCTGAACCTGACCACGCAGGTCGAAGACGGTCCGGAAGACCCTGCCGATGAGGATGCCGGCGAGGACATCGTCGAAACCGAAGACGATGACGACGCCGATGAAGGCGAAGCCGCCTGACACAGAAAACCGGGCGATCCCGCACTGGGGATCGCCCGGTTGTTGGCTGACGGTCAGGCGGCGCTGGCGATGGGACCATCCCAGGCCTGGTGCCGTCGTTCATCCATCACGAACCCATGCGGCCCCGCACGGTACTCGGTGTCGGGCACGAGAAACCGGCGACGCGACGACGACGTGCCGTCACCCCCGAGGGTCGCGACACAATCCACGAACCCCGGCCGCTCCTTAGAGGTGATCGCCGAGATCACCACCCAATCCTGGGCGTGGGCCTCGCGGAACAGGCGCCGATCATTGGCGAAGGATTCTCCTGGTTCCAGGGCGCGGCCATGCACCGCCTCCCAGCATTCGGGATAATAATCGCGAAGCGTGCGATCGGCGTGGCGGCGCTCATAGTCGGTGAACAGGTCGGGAAAGCCGACCGCGACCTTGGCCCATTCGCAATCTTCCTCATACCACCCGCCCGCAACGCGCAGCACGACGGGCATCGCCGCGTTGCGCGCCCGGTCGAGTTTGATCCCGCCGTGGCCGGCGGTTGAATGGAAGACCACGCCATCGGCATAGATCTCGCTCGACTGTGCCATGCCCCAGGGCGTGGAAAGCCGCTGGCGAACCTCACGGCGCCCAAGCGTTCGAAGCTGGCGGCGATGTTCGGCGTTCTCCTCGACATGAGCGCGAAAGCCCCCTTCATCGGCGACAATCGCTGAGGCGCCAAAGGCGTCTGCGGCGGTCCATTGGTCGATCGGCCTGGTCAGGCGCCAGCCGGTCGCGATCTTGAACCCGTCCTTCACCGGGATGGCGATGAAGGCGATATCCTCGACGCGAGCGGCGAGATGGCCGTCGGCCGAGCGTCCAAAGACGGCGGCGATGACATCATCCGCGCTCATGCCGCCCTCCCGAGTTCTGGCAGGATGGGGTTCGCCTCATCGCCAACGACCTCGAACCGGGCGTTCGAATAGCGATGGCTGGCGAACCAGCTTTGCGCCGTCGCCATGTCGGGCGCGAGGTGGCGAAGCTCGTCCACGCCCTCCCACTGGGTGAGCACGCGCACCATTCCCGGCGCAGGCTGTTCGACGATCTCGAAATGCAGCGGGCTGGTGACGTGATAGGTCATCGTCACCACCGTCACGATGATGCCGCTGCTGCCGAAATCACCATGATGGAGCGTGAAGCCTTCGGGCATCGTATAGGACGGCCGCACGACCGTCGGCGTCTTCTTGATCAGACGGCCGACGCCATTGGTCCGCTCCCAGGCGGCGAGCTTCTTGTTGAACCGGGCCGGCGGTCTGGGCTGGCCGTCGGAATAGCGCAGGAGCGCGCCGAGCGGCGCGGTACGGATGAAATCGCTCAGCGCGGTGGCGCCGACTATGCGTTTTGCAGGCATGGGATGTCTCCAGATACGCGAAGGCCCGGCGCGACGGCCGGGCCTTCAAGGGATTGATGGGGTAATGGCGTCGATCAGGCGGGAACGGCCGCGAACGGATCGACCAGTTTGTGGATAGGCTGGGCGCGGCCCATCCAGGGTTCGGGGCGAATGCAGCGCACCCAATCGGCGAAGCTCGGGATGAACCCCAGGTCCTCGACGATATGCTGCTCGCCGATCAGCCGGACCGGCACCGCTCGTCCGGTCGAGATCGTGATGGTTGGGCCGAAGAAGCGTTCCAGCATAAACACACCCTCGGCGTGATGCCTGAGCGCCCGGTGACGGAAATCGGCGATGATCAGCTTCGACGGTTCGTCGAACCATTGGTGCAGCGCCAGATAGTCGTCGGGCGAGCCGCCCCATTTCTTCACCGACGACAGGGCGTGATGATAGCAATGTCCCATCGCGCCCTCCTCAAAACGCATGAGTGTAGTTTTGGGAGGTCTCGATCCGCTCGTTATAATCGAGCGCGATCGTGCCCCTGGCGACGTCGAACACGAACTCGCCGTAGCCGCCTTCATTATTCTCCCAGCCGCAATGCTTCTGTTCGAGACAGGCATAGGCCAGCGTCTCGATCGCGTCGGCGAGCGGCTGGTTGAGTGCTCTGGGTTCGCCCTCCCGGAACAAGAGGTCACGCAGTTCGACGACCACATCTGGCAGGTCGCGAAGATCGTCGCCGGCAAAGGCTTCGATATTCTCGGTCTGCCCCGAGTCGCCGCCGCCGTTGAACGTCAGGACGACGCGGGTGATGCCGGCAGCGCCGAGCGCGGCGAACAGGCTGGCCTTGTTCGCCGGATGCAGTTCCGCCCGGCGCGCTTCATAGGCGTTCCATTCGGTGAAAACGGCGTCGAGGTCGATGACAGGCTTGGAGCTTTCGTCGGACATTTTGCGTATCTCCGTAAAAACGCAGAAGCCCGGCGCGTGGCCGGGCTTCTGGTAATGGTGTTGGAAAAGGTGGCGGAGCGACCGGGGCCGCCCCGCCGGCGCGGACGGCTATTCCGCCGCGATCGCATAGGCGTCGGACAGATCGTCCTCGGCCGTCACCTCGTCGTCGTCCCCGCCGAGGAACGCGGGCAGCGCCTCGGCATCGGCCTCGGCGCTTTCGTCCTGATCGACCGCCGCCGGATCGAACGCATCCTCGATCGCCGGGGTGCGAAGCGGCTCTGGCAGCCAGTCCGCATCGGCCAACAGGCGCTCGGCTTCGCGGGCCATGTCACCCTTCTTCAGATGGTCGATCAGGCCCGCCGTCTGGTCGTCCTTCGCTTCGGCGACCGCCATCAGGATGCGCGGCTTGGCGACCCGGCCGAGATAATTCTCGACCGTCGGCTTCCAGCCCGCCGCCACCATGTCGAGCCCGACCGCACGCGCCAGCACATGACTGTGCGCAAGCCGCCGTTCGACGCCATGCGCCGAGACGCGCCCGTCATAGCGGCTGGTTGGCTCCCATAGGGCGTTGACCCCGAACGAGGCGCAATGCGCGAACAGCGCCGCCTGATCGCCGCCGTCGAGCAGCATCAGCGCGTCCCACAAGGCCTTGTCGGAATCGGGCAGCCGCTTCTCCCAGGCCTCATGCCGCGCCGCGATCGACCGGGCCGAAGGGCTGTCCTTCATGCCTGGCGCCTGGTTCGGGAAGCTGGTGCGCTGCACCGAGACGCCGAGACAGGATTCGGTGCGCCCGGAATAGAAGGCGGACAACACCATAGCGTGCAGCACGGCGGCGAAGGCCGTCGACGGACTGGCGGCGAACGCATCCTGCAAGGCAAGCGTGCGATGCGCGGTCAGTTCCGACACCAAACGATCGGGCAGCGGCTTGATGATCTGTTCGTCATCGTCATCCGGTTCGTCCGCCGCGCCGCCAGCCACGGTGACGACGATGGATCGCGCCGATGCGGCCGGCTGCTGCGGACCGATCGGATCGGCGGACTGATCGCCTTCGGCCCCATCATGGCCCGGTTCGGCCTCGACCTGTGGTTCGTCCTCGGCGCGGACCCAGCCGCGTTCGATATAGAGCGACCCGTCGGTGTCGAGGCTGACGAAGGCGCCGGCGATGCCCATTTCCCGTGGATCATAGGTTCTCGGCCGCTCGATCAGGCCCGCCAGTTCAACATCGATCGCTTCGATCCGCGCCGCCACTTCCTCCGGCAGTTCCTCGACGTCCTCATATTCCGCCTCGATGGCGTTGCCCTCGGCCGTTAGCGCTTCGGCCCGCGCCGATTCCGCATCGGTGAGCGCCGCCGGATCGCTGTCGATCTCGCGCAGGCTGTTGAGATGACCATAAGGCAGGTCCACGGCCGCCGTGACCCACTTCCAGCCTTCGCCGCCGATCCGTTCGGCCTCGGCCTGAAGCTTCGCGGCGACCAGCGTGTCGAGCAGCGCGGCGTCCTGGAGCCAGCCGCCATCGTCGGCCGTGAACAGGTCACGCAGCACGCACCCGCCCGCCTCGGTATAGGCGTCGATCCCCACGAACAGCGCCCGCTTGTCGGAGACGCGCACCGTGTTCTCGGTCAGTTTGGACCGGATGAACGAGGGTTCCTTGTTCCAGCTATGGGCGAGCAACTCCCACACCTGTTCCTGGCGGGCATGGTCCTCACTGACCGAGAAGGCCATGAGCTGATCGAGGGTCATGCCGTCCTCGGCATAGATCTCGTGCAGCGCGGGCGACACCGACGCCAGCTTCAGGCGCTGGCGCACTACGGCGGGCGTGGTCATGAAGGTGGCGGCGATCGTTTCGATATCGTCGCCCTGGTCGATGAGCCGCTTCATGCCGCGAAACTGATCGAGCGGATGCAGCTGCTCGCGATGCGTATTCTCGGCGAGCGAATCCTCCTCCTCCGAGATCGGATCGTGGGCATCCTTGACGATGCAGGGCACCGGGGCGTTCTTCGCCAGCCGCTTGCGCTTCACCAACAGTTCCAGCGCGCGAAAGCGCCGGCCGCCGGCCGGCAGATGGAACCGGCCGGTCTCCTGGCCTTCGCCATCGAGGGTCGGCCGCAGGTTCAGGCTTTGCAGGAGGCCACGTCGGGCGATGTCGTCGGCAAGCGCCTCGATCGAGACGCCGGCCTTCACGCGCCGGACATTGGACTGGGACAGGTCGATCAGATCGAGCGGGATGTCCCGCGCGCCGCTGAGGATGATCTTGGGGGCAGTTTTTGCCATGTCGGTTACTCCATGACGGGCCGCCGGGAGACTCTCTCTCGGCTGCAAGCCCGTCACAAAGCCGAAGGCCATCCCCTCACTCTCCCTGCGGCCTGGCCCCAGGCAACAGCGCTGGAGGGACAAGCGCATCATGCCGCCGCCCGCCACGTCGCTGGATCGCCTGTATCGGGCTGATCCGTGGCGGCCTCGCCTCGGAAATCGAGCAGGAAGTTTGCGGCTTTCGAGGCGGCGCTCGCGGCGCGGACGATGGCGCGATTATCCTCGCGGATGATGTCCAGCCAGGAGCCGAGGTAATCGGCGTGCCGGACGGTCGGCACGATGCCGAGCGCGGCGCAGACGAAGGCGCCGGCCATCTCGGCCACATATCCTGACAGTCCAGCGAAAAATGGCGGTTGGAAGGTGAAAACCATCGGTGCCTCGAGCACTGCCCAAAAACCCCATGGCTCCCCCGAGGCGGGGGTGGGCGGCGAGAACGACCGGAGAGGCCCGCGCAAGCGGCGGGCCGCACCCGGAGGGGCGAAATGAAATGGAGCAGCTCGGCGAAGCCGGGCTTGCGGCGCGCCGTGGCGGGCCTAGCAGGGAGCGCCGACCAGACCCGCATCGAGGGAGCCCGAAAAATCAGCGCCGCCGCGCCAGCGGCGTCCGCTGGTGAGCGGGCGAAGCCCGCGCATCGCCATGCGCGACGAAGCGGCCGAGCCCGCGAGGGATCGGCCGCTCAGCGTTGGTCGCTGCTGGATCATGGCTGCCGGGTGTGCATCCAGTCGGCCGCCGCCTGCGCCTTGCTCGCCGCGGTGAAGATCGCCCGGGGCTCGTCCTTGAGCAGTTGCAGCCAGGAGGCGATGTAGGCCGCGTGATCGGGTCGCGGTTCGTGCGCGATCCCGAGATCGGCGAGCAGGAACGATGCGGTCAGCTCGGCGGTCGCTTCCTCCATGGCGAGCGCGTGCTTGGTCCACTTGGTGCTGAAACCCCGGTCGAGCCGATGGGCTGCGCCACTGGCATGAGCTGCCTCGTGAATATGGGTGGCGTAGAAGCCGTGGGCGTCGTGGAAGGCGCTGAAATCCGGCATGTGGATGCGGTCTTCGGCGATGTGATAATAGGCGCTGGCCGAGCCGTAGACGGTATCGATGCCGAGCGCGGCGATGAAGGCTTCGGCGGCGGCGAGGCGTTCGCTCTCGGGCAGGACCGGCCCCGGTTCGGGCGCATAGCCATCGATCTGATCGGCGTTGAACAGGCTGAACGCCTTGGCGAAAAGCCGTCGGTGGTCGCCATCATCGTCGCTGGCTTCGTCACCCTTCGCGCGAAACTCCTTCCAGAGGACGCCGAGGCTGGCGTGCTCGCCCTTGCGGACCTGCGCGCCGAGCGCCTGCCACTGGCGATAGGTGCCCCAGACCCCGCTCGCATAGCCGCTGCCATAGGCGGCCGCCCAGAGCGAGACCGTATTTATGCCGCGATAGGGCTTGCCGCTGGCGACGTTGGTCGGGCGGGTGACGTCGGCGCCGGAATGATGCCACGGCATGCGCCAGGTGCCGGTGCCGGCTTCGATGGCGTCGACGATCGCTTGCGTGACGCGAGCGTAGACGTCTGAGCGTGGTGAGGCTGACATGATCTGTTCTCCGTTCTCGCGCCGGGGACCATCCCCGGCGGCGGAGGCCCGTTCGCGCCGGGCACAGGGGGGCTCGCGCACCCGTCAGGGCCGCAGCGAAGCGAAGGACGGCGAAGCCGTTGCGCGGGCGCGCCGACCGGCGCAGGACTCCGCCAACAGCCGGGGTGGTCTACGGCGCGGGAGGATCGATCCCGGCAATCACCGCGGTCAGGCGATCGAGCTCGCGCTGGAGAGCTTGACGCTGGAGATCGGAGATGCGCCGTTCGCGTAGATGCGCCCTGGCATCGGCCGCCGCGCGTTCCCAGGCCGGCCTGTGGCGGACGGTGATGCAGGCGTTGGGACAGCGGGTCGGCTCGCACAGGGCGGTGAGTGGCTGCGCGGGATCGGGGGTCGTCACGCGCTTGAGGCAGAGCGCGGTCGCGGGATCGAAGAAGCAATCCGCGAGCGGGCCGACATGGAAGGTGCGCGCGACGCTGGCGAGCATGACGCGCAGGCGGGCGCGATCGGCGATCATGGCGGGCAATGGCCCGAGTTGAACGGCGGCATCGTCGAGCGTCCGCCCGATACGCGGTCCCGCCGGCCCTCCAAGCGATGCGCCGCCCTGACGCCGGTCGAAATAGTCCAGCAGGTCATCAGTCCGACCGAGCCGGCGCTGCGCCTCGACCTCGGCGCGAAACCCCGAAGCGCTGGTCCCGGCATAGCCTTCGAACGCGGCGACCGAGGCGTGCTTGTACTGGATCATGCCGGCGATGGTGCCGAACGGACGGTTGGCGATGTGCCACGCGATCGTGCGCCGGAACTGCCGCGTCGTGATGCGCCACGGCTTGCCATCGGGACCGGGCGGGATGACCGGCATATCGGGGCTGCCGAAGGCGGTGTTGAGGTGATCGCGGAAGGTGTTGAGCTGACGGACCACCTCGCTCGACAGATGCGTCTTGGAGACGGCGCTCGCGCGCAGCACCGGCCAGAGCGTATCGCTGCCGCTGGCGCGCGCCGGTCCTGCCGACAGGCGTTCGAGCACCGTGATCGCATCGGCGACCGGCTCGATCGTCACCCAGCTCGCCGCCTCGCCCACGGCCGCCCGGCGCTTGTAGATGGTCGATCGGATGCGATGCCGCTCGATCAGGCCGTCCTCACTGCGCGCGATAGAGAGACACCCGCGCCGCATCGCCTGCACCTCGCAGTCGCGCATGCCGGTCAGGTAGGCGCACACGATATAGGCGGCGGCCTGGAGCACCCGTTCCTCGTGTGCGAGAGTCTTCGCGTCGAAGCGCTCGCGCCATGGCCGACCGCTCTCGGGATCGATCGAGATCGGCGTGTCCATGCCGCCGACCTCTACCCCCAGCTCGGCCGCCACTGCGTCGATCAACCTCGCTTCACCGCCGGTCAGCAGGAGATGCGCGCCTGGCTCGGCCTGCACGTCGATCCCGGCATGGAGATGCAGGAGATGGGCGTTGATCGGTGGGGTCACGGCGCCGGTGTTGGGGTCGACGCGCAGCTTGCCGTTATGAGCGGTGCCCCAGATCGGTGCGCCGCGCCCCTCGCGGCGTCGGCGACCGAAATAGGCCTTCAGGCGGGTGCGGCGACGTTGCCGGCGATCAGCGTCCGGGAGGCCGGAGTCGGCGGCGACGAGACGATCCCGGCGCGCTTCGAGCCGATCAAGCTCGCGACGGGCTGCGAGAATGTCGTCAGCGAAGACGGTGACGTAGCGCAACGACCATGCGAGCAGCGCGGCGATGACCTCTTCCGGGAACCGCGGCGTGCGGTTCTCCCGGACATGCCGGTAGCCCGCGACGCGGGCGGGCGCCTGTCCGGCCCAGGGCTCGAATGCAAGGCCTCCGCCAGCGAGGTGGTCACGATAGTGATAGAGATCGGGGACCACTTCGAGGAGGTGGCCGACGATGACGGGTCGCCGGGCCGGATCGGCACGAAGGTGCCGGGCATAGGCATCGACCAATGCCTGATCGATACGGGAAACGTCGAGCCGTCCGAGCCGCTCACGGGCGAAAGCGAAGAACCGGCGGGCACGGTTGAATGCCTGGCGAATGCTCGCCGGCGGCAGCTTCGGGCGGTAGCCGGGAAGATCGACGTTGAGACGGGCGTAGAGATAGGCGCGCATCGCCGCCTGCACATCGGCATGTTCGAGCACGTCGAAATGCACGGTGACGTGGCAGCGCCGGGCGTTCTCGCGGAATACGGCGAGACCGAGATCCCAGCTCGGGTCGCCGACGCGAGACAGCTCCTCGCGGGCGTGGCCCTCCTTGAGCGGCGCGCTCGCCAGCACGGGGCGATCGTCGAAGGCAGGCTCTTGGGCATGGGCGGGTATGGTCATGCGCGTGCCTCCGGCGGCAGATAAAGCCGCTCGCTCTCCATCTGCCGGCGCGCATCGGCGATGACGGCATCGGAGAAGGCCGGCACGACCTGGGCGGTGATGCGGGCATGGACGCGGCCGAACTTGGCCGCCCAGTCGGTCGCGGGCAGGCTCAGCCGCTGCTCTTCGACGAAGACGAGGAAAGCCAGGATCGCGGGGAGCTTGCGCGCGGTGATGACGGCGTTAGGGCAATCAAGGCAGCCCCAGAAGGGCTGCGCACAGGGCGAACCGGCCTCGGCGAAGGGACTGTTATGGAAGCCCGCGCAGGCGGCGAGCCAGACATCCTGTTCGCCGTCGAGCAACGGACCCACGGTAGCCAGCGGCATCAGCGGCTCGGCCTGATCGGGCGCTTTGCGCAACGCCTGCTCGGCGGTGGGCGGAAGCACGGTCGGCATCGCGGCGGCGACCGCTGCGCGGAAGGCGTCGGCGACGGCCGTCTCGTGCAGGGGCCGGAGCGACGGCAGATCAGCATAGTGGCGCGCCGCTACCTCGCGCGAGTGGCCGACCGCGAAGCGGGCCATATGCCCCTCGGTCTTGGTGTACCATAGCGCCTTGTGGGTCTTGCGGAGCCGGGAGAGCAGCAGGTGGAGCGGCTTGCCGTCGTCATCGACAATATCGTTCTGCGCCACCCAGGCATCGATCCGTTCCGTCGGGTGGCGGATACCTGCCCGCAGGCCGCCAGCGTTGTGATAAACCCAAATACGATCGTCGTTTAGATGCGTGCGGGCAGTCGCCGTGACCTCGATCAGGCGACGAATAAGACCGCCAGGCGTGCCACCACCGCCGTCGCGGACGCGCATGCTCTTATGCTCGGCGCCGCGAGCGCGGCGCTTGAGATAGCGCAGCTCCACCGTGCCGGCATGGGGGTTGGTGAGACAATCCACGGTCAGCGTCTTCAGGCACTCGGGCTCGAGGCCGGTATCGAGCGTGAGCAACACGAGCAGCGCCGGCAGATCGCGCGCAAGCAGGTGATGGCGGCCATGCAGGTCGTCGATGAGCGTGCTGATCGGCAATGCGCGCCGCATGCGCATGAAATAGAGGCTCTTCAGCGCGGGCTGGTCTGCGACGATAAAGCCCTGCCGCGCGATGATCGCTTCGACATCGGCGCGCGCGCTGGCGATGACCGGGTCGCCCTCATCGGTCCGGTCGTCGGCGCCGAGACGGCGGAACATCGCTTCGACATCGGTCCTCGCGGCGTCGCGCAACGCGCGGGCGACGAAGGGGCTATAAGCATCGCGCGGGGTCGAGCGGCCCGCCGATGTGGCCAGCGTGTAGCGCAGCCGCTCATGCAGGTCGGACGCGATCCGATCGGGCCGGTCTGCCTCGATCGCGCGCAATGTGTTGATGATCTTGCCGACCGTTATGTGCCGGTGGATCGCGCCCATCCCGCGCTGTTCGAGCGCGGAGGCGAACCCATCGATATGGACTGCGCGCAGGTCGCTGACGCCAGCCACGTTCAGCGCGTCATCGCCAAGCCAGGCGAAGAACAGGCGGTAGGCATTTACATACTGCTTGATGACGCTGGCCGCACCGATGGGGCCGCCGAGCGCCGCTGACCGACGTAGCGCGCCCGCGAAGGCGATGGCGAGTGGGCGAGGAACGAGCCCAGTCATATCGATCAGGACCGTTCCGCCATGCCGTGCCTCGATCGTGAACTTGAGGCCGAGCACAGGATCGGGCTGCACGGACTCCGGCGTGATCGGCGCGAAAGCGACAGGCCGGCCCTTGCGGGGATGCCCGCTCATGCGCCCTGCGGTCCCGGCAGCAGCGCGAGCAGCTCCTCGACGGCCGCGTCCACCGTATCGGCGCGCGTCGCGATATGATCGAGGTAGATATAGGTGGTGGTGAGGCTCGCGTGGCCGAGCAGGCGTTGCACCTGTTGCAGCGGGTCGCCGAGGATCAGCCGATAGCTCTCCGCCGGCCCCGCCGGCAATGCCGCTTCGCGCAGTCGCTGCTGGATCAACAAGGCGAGCATATGAACTGCGAATGTGTGGCGAAGCTGGTGTGGGCTGATCGACAGCGGCAAACCGTTCTCTGCGCACCGGTTGCAGGCACGGGTGAAGATCACCTCCCACGAGTTGGGGCGAACCGGCTGCCCGACCTCGGTCAGCCATAGCGCCGCCGGCTCGTGGGGCGGTCCATCCTCGTCGCACAGGATCAGGCGGCATCGTTCCTCCGGGGTGCAGACATCGCGCATGCGGTCGAGACCAGCACGGGTAACAGGGATAGGTCGTTCGAGCTTGGTCGCGCCGTCGCGCACGGCGAACTTGGCCACGCCCGCCGCGCGCTCGACGGCGACATAGGCGGCGATCTGACGAAGCAGCCGACGCGGGATCAGAACGCTCCGTCCTCGGTCGCCCTTGGTGAGCGGCGGCGGAAGAGGCAGCCAAAGCTGTCGGGCCTCGCCGTCCTCGCGGTCGATCGCCGCGAGCTCGGCAGCGAGCAGGCCCGACGCCTCTTCGAGGCGCAGGCCGGTGGTGACGAGAAGATCGGCGAACAGCGCGTTGCGCAGCCCGTTGCGATCGCGAGCGCCGGGGCGCTCAGTGCCGTCAGGGGTGAGCCCGCGCAGGCCGACCTCGCGAAAAATGCGATAGTCGTCCATCGTGACGAACCGAACATCCGATCGCCTGGCAACACGTTCATAGGCGTCGTTGCGCGCCGCGATCATGCCGCGACCGCCGCCCTGCGCCGGTTGCCACACGGCGCGGCGGCTGAACGGCGCATCGGCGATCCACCCTTGCTGCTCGCCCCAGCGGTAGAGGCGATCGAGGCTGGCGACGGCGCGGTTCCAGCTTGCCGCTGTGATCCGGTGATCGGCCTCATCGCGGCGTCGCTCACGGTGATAGGCGTCTACATCGTCGCGGGTCGCGGCCCACACGGTCTTGCCGCAGGCATCGAGAAAGCGAAGCCAGACTACGACATCATAGGCATAGGCGCGAAGCGAGTGCCGCGATCGAACACCCGACAGCGGCAGGTCGAGAAAGAAGCGATCCAGATCGGGATCATAGAGCGCATCGTCCCGCAGGATCAGCGGCACATGCGCATCGAGGCCCTTGGCCTCGCGGCGCTCGCAAACAGTAATGATCGACACCGGCGCGAAACCCTCCCCCCGGACCCCCCACCCGGAAGCTGACCTTCACACCGGTGCGCCTGATGGCCCGGCAGCAATCAGGCTGGCCTCCGCCAGCTCTTGGGTCAGCGCTACGGCCAGCCTGATTACTGCCTACCGTGGGCGTCCATCGCCGACCTTACTGCAATGTTGCGGGCGGCGCAGACTGTCCAGATAAGGCAACCAGCTCCTCGCGTCCATATTCTTTCGAACCGAACGCGCCGGTCTGATCGCGGTCGAGCCGGCTCCGGCCGCCGACCCAGTGCGATAGCTCGTGAAATGCCGTCCTGTGCCAGTTTATGGGATCGAAATAGGCGTCCGGTCGCGGCACCTGCACATAGTCCTGACCTGGAGCATAGAAGGCGCGGTCGCCGCCGATGCGGAAGTCGGCGCCGGTCGCGACGATCAGCGCCTCGGCTTCAGGCAGAATAAGCCCTTCGGGTACGGGCGGCGGCGGGGCCGCGATGCGTTCAGGCAATCCTTCGCACTGGTTGGTCGAGAAGACGGTGTAGCGTTTGAGGAAGGGGATCGAACCCGGTTCACGGCCGTCCTCGCTGGCGCGCCGGCGTTCGCTGTCCGGCGTAAAGCGATGGGCATAGACGACGGTCGTCCCGCGCTCGCCCTTGCGCACATTGCCGCCCAGCGCGAGCGCCTGCCGGAAAGTGAGGAAGCTGTTGGTCGAGAAGCCGTTGGCGACCACGGCGTCCCACAGGATCAGAATGTTGATCCCGGAATAACGGTCGCCGGTTTTGCCGTTGCGCGGCATGTCGAGCGACGCCTTCGACGTGGCCCACGGCTGGACCCAGGGAACGCGGCCGGCCTCCAGCTCGGTGATGATCTTGTCGGTTATGGACTGGTAGAGGTCTGTCCGATCGCTGTCGGTGCGAGAGGTGGTGTTGGTACGTGTCATCGCGAGTCTCCGCGACGGGTCGGCAGCGAGCCACTCCCTCTGCCTTTCAACCCGTCACGGCCAATCCGGCCGCACTCTCCCTCTCGGGGCGTTGCGGGGTGTCCCCGCTGATGGGGTACGGCCAGACCCAAGGGGGCGGGGCGTCAGGGGAAAGCCTTCCCCCCATTCCAGATGAGCGTCGGCTTAACCGCCGACTCCCGGAAAGGTCTAAAACGTCCTGAATGCGTCATGCAATGCGGGGCACTACCAGTCGCAAAGGACTGGTGAGAATGCGGCATCTGATTTCTGAGGGAATTTCAGGCGATTACGCACAATCTGGTGATTGTCTGGTGGGTATTCTTAAAGGACGCTGTTCGAAGGGGGTCCGCAAGACCGTCTGAACTTCTTGATTTTATTCGGCGCATGGCGGATCGCACACATCCACTGGTCGCGGCCAACGTGAAGTAACGGCAGACCGCACAGTCAGGTCTGTCGCTCGAGCGTGTCGAGGATCGGGCAGTCGGGCCGATCGTCTCCGTGACAACGCGCTGCCAAGTCAAGCAGTGCACGGCGCATTTCCTCGAGCGCTACAGCCTTGCAGTGCAGTTCGTCGGCGCGCGCGGTCGCCAGCGACTTTACGTCGGCAGATGACCGTGCGTCATCGCTCCACAACCCCAACAGCGTCCTGATTTCCTCGATCGGGAAGCCAAGGTCGCGGGCATTGGCGATGAACCGCAGGCGGTGGACATCGGCGGCGGCATAATCACGATAGCCGCTGTCCCGGCGTAGCGGCACCGGGATCAGGCCAATCTTCTCATAATGGCGGATCATCCGCTGCGAGACGCCGCTCGCCTTCGAGGCCGCGCCGATATTCACGCTTTCACCGCATTGAGGCTCACCCGATTGAGACGCAGCGCATTGGCGACGACGCTGACCGACGACAGCGCCATCGCCGCCGCCGCGATCATCGGCGAGAGCAGGATGCCGAAGACCGGATAAAGCACCCCCGCCGCGATCGGCACGCCAGCGGCATTGTAGATGAAGGCGAAGAACAGGTTCTGCCGGATATTGGACATCGTCGCCTGGCTGAGTTGGCGGGCGCGGACGATCCCGTTGAGATCACCCTTCAACAGGGTTATGCCCGCGCTTTCCATGGCGACGTCGGTGCCATGCCCCATCGCGATGCCGACATCGGCTGTCGCCAGCGCCGGCGCATCATTGACCCCGTCGCCCGCCATGGCGACGACCCGCCCTTCCTGTTTCAGCCGCGCGACGACAGCGGCTTTCTGATCGGGCAAAACGTCGGCCTCGACGGCATCGATACCAAGCTGACGCGCAACCGCTTCCGCCGTCGTGCGATTGTCGCCGGTCAGCATCACGACCTTTATGCCATCGGCGCGCAAGGCGGCGAGCGCTTCGGCCGTCGTCTGCTTGATCGGATCGGCGATGGCGAACACGCCCGCAACCTTGCTATCCAGCCCCATGAAAATCGCCGTCGCGCCATCCTCGCGAAGCTGGTCAGCCTGTGTGGCGAGGGAGGAGGTGTCGATCCCGGCCTCACCCAGGAAACGGGCATTGCCAAGCGTAACGCGCCTGCCTTCGACCACACCCAACGCGCCCTTGCCGGTTGGCGAATCAAAGTCGCTGACGGGTGGGATGTCGATGTCACGGTCCATCGCCGCGTTGACGATCGCCAGCGCCAGAGGATGTTCCGACGCACGTTCGACACCCGCGGCAATCCGCAGCAATTCCGTCTCCTCGAAACCGTCCGCTGCGATAATCCGGGTGACGGCGGGTTTCCCCTCGGTCAGCGTCCCGGTCTTGTCGACAACCAGCGTGTCGACCTTTTCCATATGCTCCAGCGCCTCGGCGTTCTTGATGAGAACGCCAAGTCCCGCGCCGCGGCCAACGCCGACCATGATCGACATCGGCGTCGCCAGTCCCAGCGCACAGGGACAGGCGATGATCAGCACCGCCACCGCCGCGACCAGTCCGTGTGCCAGGCGTGGTTCCGGCCCCCAGATGCCCCAGGCGGCGAAGGCGACAACCGCGACCGCCAGCACGGCAGGCACGAACCAGCCGGCGACCTGATCGGCCATGCGCTGGATCGGGGCGCGGGAGCGCTGCGCGTCGGCGACCATCTGGACAATGCGCGCCAGCATGGTGTCCCGTCCGATCTTGTCGGCGCGGATCACCAGCGCGCCGCTCTGGTTCATCGTCCCGCCGATCACCGTGTCGGCGACGGTCTTGGTGACCGGCATGGATTCGCCCGTCACCATCGATTCATCGAGCGCCGAGCGGCCTTCCTCTACCACGCCATCGACCGGAACCTTTTCGCCCGGCCGCACCCGCAGCCGGTCGCCCACCGCGATCAGGTCGAGCGAGACTTCCTCTTCGCTGCCATCCTCGGCGATACGCCGCGCGGTTTTCGGCGCCAGGTTAAGCAGCGCCTTGATCGCGCCGGAGGTCCGCTCGCGCGCGCGCAGTTCGAGAACCTGCCCGAGCAGCACCAGCACGGTGATCACAGCCGCCGCTTCGAAATAGATAGCGACCGACCCGTCGGCCGCACGGAAGGCCGCCGGAAACACATCGGGCGCCAGTGTCGCGACGACGCTATAGCCCCAGGCGACGCCTGTTCCCATCGCGATCAGCGTGAACATGTTGAGGTTGCGCGTCTTCAGCGAGGCCCAGCCACGTTCGAAGAAGGGCCAGCCCGCCCAGAGCACAACCGGCGTCGCCAGCGCGAACTGAATCCAGGTCGACAGCTTCATCGGCACGAGATGATGCAGCGCCGGAAACAGGTGACTGCCCATTTCAAGGATGAACACCGGAAGAGCCAGCGCCAGTGCGATCCAGAAGCGGCGCGACATGTCGATCAGTTCAGCGCTCGGTCCGGCGTCGGCGGTCACCAGTTCCGGCTCGAGCCCCATGCCGCAGATCGGGCATGCGCCGGGATGGTCCTGCCGGATCTCGGGGTGCATCGGGCAGGTCCAGATCGCCCCCGGCGCGGCATCCACCACCCGGTCGGCCGCTGGGATCAGATAATATTCCGGATCGGCGACGAATTTGTCGCGGCAGCCGGCGCTGCAAAAATGATGCTCATGACCGGCATGGGTTGCATGATGCGCTGTCTGTTGCGGATCGACGGTCATGCCGCAAACCGGATCGACAATCATGGCCGCAGAATCTTCCTTGCCGTGCTCCCCATGGCTTCCGCAACACCCATGGTTCCCGGAATGCGCACTATGTTTCGACTCGGTCATCAACCGTCTCCTTAAATCAGAGAGCAATCTGGAGTTTGACATCATGTCAGAGTCAATAGCCGTCTGACCTTAACACAGTGTCAAATGAGACAGTCTCGCTTCGATCCGAAGGAACTGAACGAGAGTGCTGGCAAGGCAGACCAAATTTGAGGTAGGTAAACCCGGTCCCTGTCAGGGGGCGGTCGCTTAGCGCTATCGCGGTTCGTCGCCGCGACGAAGCTCAGTCTCCGCCATCGCGGACCCGTGGTGACCCTTCAGCTGGCGCATGAAGTCGGCGTCGGCCTCGCCCATCAATCGACCGGAGACAATGTGCCGAGGATCGCCACGACCGCGAGGACGAGAAATGCCAGCGTGGTCTCGGTGATGATCGCCCGCCGCAACCGACGCACGGCGATCACATGCTCCCCGCCGTGAAGTGTCGCTCTGATACCCGGCACAAACCGCCATCGGTTGAGCCCCGCCAGACCAAGCATCGCGCCGAACAGGGCGAGCTTGAGCAGGAGCAGCCGCCCATAGGCGGTCGCAAACGTCGCCGCGAGCCCATCGACGCCAACAATGGCGAGCAGATTTATAGATCCCGTGACGACGATCACGCCAACGATGATCGCGCCAATGCCTGAAAAGCGCTCCAGCGCTGAGAGTGCAGGCGCCACCGCTTCCGGCGTCTTGAAGTCGAACAGCAGGATGCGCGCGAACATCACCAGCGCCGCGATCCAGATCGCACCGGCGACAAGATGACCGATGTCGCTGGAGCGATGCACCCAGCCGAGCGCGGCTTCGGACGCAGCCGCGTGCCCGCTCCAGGCAAGCGAACCCAGCGCGACCACCGCCAGCGCGGCGATGACCAGTCGCCCCGCGCGCCCGGTGCTCCAAAGCACCGCCACCAGGCCGAGCGCCGCCGCGCGAACGATATGCGATATGCCCATGGGCGTTTCGAACGCCATGAATGTGAGTATCTCGCGGTCGAGCGCCGACACGTCATTGCCCGTCATCGCCAGGCAGGTCGCGCCAAACTGCGCAAGGGTGATGACCACGCCGAGCGCAGCCGCCCAGCCGATCACGCGCCGACCGATTACAGGCGCGTAACGACCGAGGCCGCCGCCCAAGGCCAGGCCAGCCAGCAGCATAAGATCGGCATAGGCAGCGAAACGCAGCCCGATCACCACCCAGGCGTCCATGATCAGCGGACGCTGAAGCTGTGTTTACCGGTAATGCGATGCGTGTCCGCGCCGACAATGACCCAGTCCGCGCGGTAGCTGCCTGCCGGCAGCGGATTCGCCGAGGTGAGCACGATCGATTTGCCATCGGCGGCAACCACGCTGGTGACGCCGGTCATTTTCATCTCGGGGTGGTTGGCCGTCCCCGGCATGCCGGTCATGACCAGGGTGGCGGTCGAGAGCTTGGGCATCAGCCCCTCGCTGAAGGTCAGCCGGACGGTATTCGTGCGCGCAACGGTCGCATTGGCGGCGGGGATCGCGGCAACGAGCTTGGGATGCGCGAACGCGGCAGCCGGTGTTAGCAGTGTCGCCAGCGTGGCGATGATCGCTGCGGTCGGATTGAACTTCATCTCGATCTCCTGTGGAATATACCGAGATACGCAGCAAAGGTGTCTATCCCTCAACTAGCACCGGTGAGGGATCATCCTCGTTCATGCGTATCAGGATCAGCCACATAGTGAGACATGTCATGCACACGAACATTGACGACGCACTCGCACGCCTGGCAACGCAATCCCCACATCGGGGGCTTACGGGTCTGGAGGATCGCGTCCTAGGGGCGATTGCGCACCAGCCCGCCGTCACGATCGGCGCCGGAACGACGCTGGCGGCCGTAGGGCTGGCGTTGGCCCTCGGCGTTTTCAGTAATGTCGTTCCATCAACGGAAGCGCAGGCCGCTCCGACCCTGTCACCGTTCGGCGCGCCGAGTCCGCTTGCGCCATCGACGCTGCTGGGCGGGACGCGATGACCGCACGGCGCATCGCGCTCGTCACGGTCCTGGCCTTCCTTGCCGCCATGATCGGCGTCGTCGTCGGACGGCACTTTGTCGAACCCGCACCCCAGCCGGGCGCCGAGCTGCATGCCGTCCTTCACGACCAGTTGAGACTCGACGCGGCCCAGGAGCAGCGGCTGCATACGCTGGAGGAAGCGTTTGCGGTTCGCCGCCGCGCGCTCGAACTCGAAATGCGTGCGGAGAATGCCCGACTGGCCGAAGCGATCACCGCTGAACACGGCAACGGCCCGCGCGTCGCAGCCGCAGTCGATGCGTCGCACCGCACGATGGGCGAGCTCCAGAAGGAAACACTCACCCACATCTTTGCGATGCGGTCGCTGCTGCGGCCCGACCAGGCGGCGAAGTTCGACGCCGCTGTGACCAAGGCGCTGACCGAAGACGCGCGGTGACCGGCGCGCTTGCCGACAGGACGGACGGCGAGCTTGCCGCATTGACGCTTGCGGGACACCAGCTTGCGTTTGCTGAGATCGTGCGTCGGCACAAGGAACCGCTGCACCGGCTGGTCGCCCGAATCACCGGCGACGACGACGAGGCGCTCGATATCGTCCAGGAAACCTTTGTTGCGGCGCATCGGGCGCTACGCAGCTACGATATGGCACGCCCAATGCGCGCATGGCTGTCACGCATCGCGATCAATAAGGCGCGAGACTGGCGGCGGCGGCGGGCGGTGCGCCGCCTGATCGCCGTAGTTCTCCCGATCGACCATGTCGCCGATGCTGCGGATGTGACGCCGTCGATCGAGACATTGACCGCTGATCGGCAGGAGCTGCGGCGCGTGGCGGCCGCCATCGCGCTGCTGCCGGGCAATCTGCGCGAGACTTTGGTGCTGCGGACGATCGAAGGGCTGAGCCAGGCAGAAACCGGAGAAACGCTTGGAATCAGCGAGAAGGCGGTCGAGACCCGGCTCTATCGAGCCCGGCAAAAACTGGCGGAACGGCTGCGCGCAAGTGAGGCTTGACTTTGACACTGTGTCAGACCCCATTTGCGCCTCCTGAGAAAATTCGGGGTCATTGAGGGGTGGGGCGATCCTGCGCGTATCTCTCATGACTGCCACTTCGGGATGTAACATGACCGCATTGATCGATCGCCGGGCGCTCTTGCGCGGCACCGCCGCCTTGGGCGGCACTGCCGCTCTGGCCCCTTGGTTCCCGGCTTGGGCGCAGCCGGTGTCTGCCGGTATCGTGCGACCGTTGCCGATCGTATCGGGGGAAGATATCCGTCTGCGCATCGCGCACCAGATGATGACGATCGATGGGCGGACAAGCCATGCGATCGGCATCAATGGGACCGTGCCTGCCCCGCTTGTCCGCCTGCGCGAGGGACAGAATGTCCGGCTGCACGTCGAGAACGCACTCGATGAAGACAGCTCGATCCACTGGCATGGTCTGATCCTGCCATTTCACATGGACGGCGTGCCGGGCATCAGCTTTCCGGGCATCAAGCCGCGATCGACCTTCACCTATGAATTCCCGATCCAGCAGGCCGGCACCTACTGGTATCACAGCCATTCGGGCTTGCAGGAGCAACTCGGCCATTACGGCCCGATCGTGATCGACCCGGCAGGCGAAGACCCGATCCGGTCGGACCGTGAACATGTCATCGTGCTGTCCGATCACAGCGAAATGCACCCGCACATCATCTTCAGGAAGCTCAAGCAGCAGGGCGGCTATTTCAATTTTCAAAAGCAGACTCTGGCCGATCTGCTGCGCGGTGAAGGCCAGTCGGCCAAGGAACGCCTCGAATGGGGCAAGATGCGGATGGACCCGACCGACGTTTCCGACGTGACTGGCTCGACCTATTCCTTTCTCGTCAATGGCCATGGCCCGCGCGACAATTGGACCGGCCTGTTCACGCCCGGCGAACGGGTGCGGCTGCGGGTGATCAACGCGTCGGCGATGACGACCTTCAACGTCCGCATTCCGGGGTTGAAGCTCACCGTCGTTCAGTCTGACGGGCTCAATGTGCGGCCCGTCACGGTCGATGAATTCCAGATCGCGGTCGCCGAAACCTATGACGTGATCGTCGAACCCGCCGACGACCGCGCCTACACGCTCGTCGGTGAGAGCGTCGATCGATCGGGCATGGCCCGGGCGACGCTTGCCCCGCGCGAGGGGATGGCCGCCGAGGTGCCGCCGCTGAGGCCGCGTCCGCTCGCCGACATGAAGGACATGGGAATGGGCGACATGTCCGGCATGGATCACGGCGCGATGGCTGGCGGTGGCGCGGGCGCCGCCGCGACCAGCGGCGGTTGCGCACCCGAGCATGCCGCGATGGGGCACTGCACGCCTGCGCCTGTCACGAACTCGGCGGGGTCGATGGCCGGTATGGATCATTCCAGCGCGGTACAAGACGCTGCCGGCGGTGCGATGGCCGGCATGAATCATTCGATGCGCGATTTCTCGGTCGCCCCCGAGGTCAAGAAGACGCCGACCGTTCAGACTATTTCGCCAATGCCGATGGACCGGACCGGCGAGCCCGGTCAGGGGCTGGCGGACGTCGGGCACAAGGTGTTGGTCTACCGCGACTTGATGGCGGTGGACCGCAATCCGGATCTCCGCGCGCCCGACCGGGCGATGCAGATCCACCTCACCGGCAACATGGAACGCTATATGTGGGCGTTCGACGGCGAGAAATTGAACGAGGTCAAGGAGCCGATCCCGTTTCTCAAGGACGAACGGGTGCGCGTAACGCTCGTCAACGACACGATGATGGGCCACCCGATCCATCTTCACGGCCATTTCTTCGAGCTTGTCACCGGCCACGGCGAATATGCACCGCGAAAGCACACGGTGCAGGTCCAGCCAGGCGGGACGGTAACATTTGACGTGACCACCGACGCGGTCGGCGACTGGGCCTTCCACTGCCATATGCTTTACCACATGCATGCGGGGATGATGCAGGTCGTCACCGTCCGGCCACGCGGAGGAGACGACGCATGAAGACGCTTCTGCTCCTCGCCGCCGCCTCCGCGATCGCGCTGGCGGCACCCGCCGCCGCACAGACGATGGACCATTCGAACATGCCCGGCATGAAGATGCCGGCGAAGCCCGCCCCCAAGCCCAAGCCGGCGGCAAGGCCACGTCCGGCAGAAAAGCCGGCTGCGCGACCTGCTACCAATCCTGCCCCGGTTTCTGCCAAGCCGGCGACGCAAACAACAACGGGCGATCCGGATTGTCCCCCCGAACACGCCGAAATGGGGCACTGTACCCCTTCGACAGCGACTTCGACTGCGACACCGCCCACCAGCGCCGATCCGCATGCCGGCCATGACATGTCGGCAATGCCCGGCATGACGACGGAGGCGCACGACATGGGGACCGGCGGCACCGCGCTGTCCGCGGGGAACGCTCCCGCCCCCGCAGCCCCCGAGCCGAGCTATGCCGACCGGGTTTGGGGTCGCGACGCAATGATCGGAGCGCGCGCCGACCTGCGCCGCGGGCATGGCGGCGGCACCTTCAGCCAGGTGATGATCGATGTCGCCGAACTCCAGATTCGCCAGGGACGCGAGGGCTATCGCTGGGAGGGAGAAGGCTGGTTTGGCGGCGACATCAATCGGCTGGTCGTAAAGACCGAGGGCGAAGGCAGTTTCGGCGAGTCGGTCGAGGATGCGGAGGCCCAGGCGCTCTACAGCCGCGCGATCGGGCCGTATTTCAATCTTCAGGGCGGTATCCGCCATGATTTCGAACCAAAGGCGCGCACCTATGCCGCCTTCGGCATCGAGGGATTGGCGCCCTATTGGTTCGAAGTCGAGGCACATGCCTTCGTATCGACCAAGGGCGATGTGCTCGGGCGGCTCGCGGCAAGCTACGATCAGCGCATCACCCAGCGCCTGATCCTGCAGCCGCGCGTCGAGTTCAACCTGGCGGCGCAGGATGTGATCGAAAGCGGGGTCGGCGCGGGGCTTTCCGATGCCGAGTTCGGTCTACGCCTGCGCTACGAAATCGCACGCGAGTTCGCGCCCTATATCGGCGTCTCGCATTCCTCGAAGTTCGGCCGCACCGCCGACTTCGCCCGCGCGGCGGGCGAGGACCCATCGACGACCAGCTTCGTCGTGGGGATCAGAGCCTGGTTCTAAGCGTCCGAGCCGGGAGAACGGCAAGGAGAGTGTCCATGAAGAGTTCCTATCGCAGCCTCGCACTGCAAACCGTGATCAGCGGGGTCATCATGTATCTGGTGATGTTCGTGATGATCGACCGGCTGTCGAGCTTCTACAACAACCTCAACATGTTCTACATGACGCTGATGATGGTCGCGCCGATGGTGGTGCTCATGACCCTCGCGATGCGCGACATGTTTCCGTCGAAGCGAATCAATGCGCTGCTACTTGTCGGGTCCGCCGTCGCATTCTTCGGCAGCTTTGCGCTGATCCGCACCCAGACGACGATCGATGATACCGCGTTCCTGCGCTCGATGATTCCGCACCATTCGGGCGCGATCCTGATGTGCGAGCAGGCCTCGCTCACCGACCCCACCCTGATCTCGTTATGCGATGAGATCATCACGTCGCAGCGCGAAGAAATCGCGCAGATGGAAGCAATGCTGTCGCGCCGATAATTCGCGCTTAATTCAAATGGGAGAAGCCCGATGAGAACAATCCGCATGGTCGCTACCGCGTTGGCGCTTGCGCTGCCCGCAGTGGCGATGGCGACTGAACCCATTGTGGTTCATCGCGATCCCGGCTGCGGCTGCTGCGAAGAATGGGCCAAGCAGGTGAAAGTGCAATTCAAACGCGACTTGCGAATGGTCGACGATTCGAACCGCGCTCGGCTGAAGACCCGACTTGGCGTCCCAGCCGCGCTGTCATCCTGCCACACCGCAATCATCGACGGCATGGCGTTCGAGGGGCATGTACCCATTGCCGATATGAAACGGGCGCTCGCGACGCGTCCGGCGGGTGTCAAAGGTCTCGCTGTTGGCGGGATGCCGATCGGCTCGCCGGGCATGGAAGTGCCGGGAATGAAAGGCCAGCCCTACAGCGTTGTTGCTTTTGGGCCGAGCGGACAGAAAATCTTCGCACGTTATTGAAGCCAGAAAGGGAGGGAGGCACGGACGATCCACCCGGCGATTTGCACGTCCACCACCATGCCGCCCGGCTGATCCAAGGCCATCCGCACTATCCTGACCTGCATCACCGGCATGAGCATACGGATTGAGGTCGTCTTTGTGTCGTTCGATATTCGTCAGCTTTGCTACGCCATCGCAACTCTATGAACTCAACTTGTTAACCGAGCGCGCTCCTTACTTTCGATCGCATCGGAGCGGGCGTCCTTCAGAATTGTGATGCCGCCCTTGATAGCGATACAGGCGACCGCGACGCCGAGCACCAGATCCGGCCAGTTTTGACCCGTCCAAATCACGATCCCACCGGCGACCACAATGCCCCCGTTCGATATGAAATCGTTGAAGCTGAAGGTAGTTGCCGCACGAAGGTTCACGTCCGGCTCGCGCAACCGCTTCAACAACCACAGGCACAGACCGTTCACGATTGCCGCGACGATCGCCATGCCGATCATGGTGGGGCCGATTGGCTCGCTGCCGGTGAAGTAGCGCCGGCCCGCGTCGAACAGCACGCCCGCGGCGAACACCAGGAGCAGCACTCCCGACGTGATCGCCGCTCCCCGCTTCCATTTGGGCGAACGGGCCAGCGCGAGCAAGCTGATGACATAGACGATGGCATCGGAAGCGTTGTCGAGGCCGTTGGCGATCAACGCGCTCGAATCAGCTAGCACGCCCGTCACGCCAAACCCCGCCGCGAGGGCGAGATTGAGCAGAAGGACGATCCAGAGCGTCCGGCGCTTGTCGGCCGTGTCGAGCTTGAAACTTTCCTCGCTCATGCCGTCACTCCGATGCCAAAGACGCGGAAGGAGAGGAGTAGTCGGCCGAGGGTACGGGAGCTTCGCGCCTGCCGAACCGGGCATAGAGGGTCGGCAGCACGAACAGGGTGAGCAGGGTGGCGGATATGAGTCCGCCGATCACCACCGTGGCGAGCGGTTTCTGGACTTCAGCTCCCGCGCCGGTAGCAAGCGCCATCGGTACGAAGCCGAGCGAGGCGACGAGCGCGGTCATCACCACGGGCCTGAGCCGGGCGATCGCGCCTTCATGCGCCGCCTGGGCGCGCGCCATGCCCCGCGCCATCAAGTCCTGAATCGACGTGACCATCACAAGTCCGTTCAGGACCGCGATGCCCGACAGGGCGATGAACCCCACCGCCGCCGATATGGAGAATGGCATCCCCCTCAGGAATAACGCGAGCGCGCCGCCCACCAGCGCCAAGGGCACGCCCGTGAAGACGATCGCCGCCTCGCGGACGCTGCCGAGCGCCCCGTAGAGCAAGAGCAGGATAAGCGCGAAGCAGGCCGGCACGACCAGCGCCAGCCGCGCGCGCGCGGACGCCAGGTTTTCGAACGCGCCGCCCCATTCGAGATAGGTGCCGGCCGGCAAACGGACCTGTTGGCTAATCTTCGCCTGCGCGTCGGCGACAACGCTCGTCACGTCGCGTCCGCGCACGTTCGCCTGCACCACGACGCGGCGCTTGCCGTTCTCGCGGCTGATCTGGTTCGGGCCTTCCGTCACCACAATGTCGGCGACGCTCGCCAGCGGCACGAACGCGCCGTCGGGGGTCGGCACCGGCACTTGGCCTAGCGTCTCGAAATTCGCCCGCTGCGCGTCGCCCAACCGGATCGTCACCGCGAACCGCCGGTCGCCCTCGAAGATCATGCCAGCGTCGCGCCCGCCAATTGCGGCGGCGACCGTGTCCTGCATCGCGCGCGCGGTGATCCCCAACCGCGCCATCGCGTCTCGGTTCGGCCGAATGTCGAGCATGGGGAGTCCTTCGGTCTGCTCCACCTTCACGTCGGCGGCTCCCTCCACGTCTCGGAGGATGCCCGCGATCTGATTGGCGGTCGCGGTCATCTGCGCGAAGTCA
Source organism: Sphingobium aromaticiconvertens (assembly GCF_037154075.1). Taxonomy (NCBI): domain Bacteria; kingdom Pseudomonadati; phylum Pseudomonadota; class Alphaproteobacteria; order Sphingomonadales; family Sphingobiaceae; genus Sphingobium; species Sphingobium aromaticiconvertens. The sequence continues at coordinate 3,337,999 of NZ_JBANRJ010000001.1, read as the reverse complement.
TCGCCGAACACCTTGACCGCTACATCGCTGCGGACGCCCGCGATCAGCTCGTTGAACCGCATCTGGATCGGCTGGGTGATCTCGTAGGCATTGCCGGGAAGCACCGACAACGCCGCCTCGATCTTCTCCACCAGCTCGACCTTGGCAAGTTTCGGGTCGGGCCACGCGTCACGCGGCTTCATGATGATGAAGGTGTCCGACACGTTGGGCGGCATGGGGTCCGACGCCAACTCGGCCGTGCCCGTTTTCGAGAACACAAACCGGACCTCGGGCACGGCTGCTACGGCCTTTTCCACCTGGAACTGCATCGTCTGAGCCTGTTCAACCGACGTGCCGGGAATGCGGAGCGCCTGGACGAGTACGTCGCCTTCATCGAGCTGCGGCAGGAACTCCTGGCCCAAGCTGCTATAGGCCCCGATCGCGAGCAGGAACGCGCCAATCGCGACACCCACCGTCATCGTCGGTCGGCGCATCGCTTGGGTAAGGCCGGGCTCGTAGCGCGCTTTTAGCCACGTCATGATCCGGCCTTCCTTTTCATCGACCGGCTTGCTGAGCCAGATTGCGAGCATGGCGGGCACGAAGGTCAGCGACAGGACGAACGCGAAGGCGAGCGCGATGATGACGGTCAGCGCCATCGGCGTGAACGTCTTACCCTCCACCCCGGAAAGCGTGAGCAGCGGCACATAGACGAGAATGATGATAGCCTGGCCGTACACGGACGGGCGGATCATCTCGCGCGCCGCGCTCGCAATCACCGACAGGCGCTCGTCCAAGTCGAGCAGCCGACCCTTATGGTGCTGGCGCTCGCCGATGCGCCGTAGCGCGTTCTCCACAATGATGACCGCGCCGTCGACGATCAGGCCGAAGTCGAGTGCGCCCAAGCTCATCAGGTTCGCCGACACGCCGCCCCGAAGCATCCCGAAGCTGGTCAGCAGCATGGTGATTGGGATGACCAAGGCCGCGATCATCGCCGCGCGGAAGTTACCGAGTAACAGGAACAGCACGACAATGACGAGGAGCGCGCCTTCGGAGAGGTTCTTCGCAACCGTTTTGATCGTCGAGTTGACGAGGGCGGTACGATCAAGGACCGGCTGCACGATCACGTCGGTGGGAAGCGAGGCGTTGATCTCCTCCAGGCGGTCGGCGACGGCCGAAGCCACGGCGCGGCTATTCTCGCCGATCCGCATGACCGCGGTGCCGACGACCACCTCGCGGCCGTTCTCGGAAGCGGAACCCATCCGGATCGCCTGACCGATCTTCACGGTCGCGACCTGATTCAAGAGGATGGGCACGCCCTCGCGGGTCGCAACGACGGTGCGCGCCAGTTCGCTCGCGTCCGCGATGCGGGCATCCGAGCGCACCGCCAGCCCCTCGCCGTTGCGGTCCACGACACCGGCGCCGACGCCCGTGTTGTTCTGCTCCAAGGCGTTCGCGAGGTTGTCCAAGCTCAAGCGGAGGGCCGCCAGCCGCTGCATGTCGGGGACGACCTGATATTGCTTCACATAGCCGCCAATCGTATCGATGCCGGCGAGCCCTTCCGTGTTCTTCAGGAGCGGAGTGACGATCCAGTCCTGAACCGTTCGGAGATAGGTTGCCTGCTCGGCCTGGGTGGTCAGCCGTTCGCCCTCGGGGGTGATATAGCTGCCGTCCGGCTGGATGCCGGGCTGCCCGGCCCTGTGCTTGTCCTCCGGTCTATGCGCAAGGCGGACGGTCCACATATAGACCTCGCCCAAGCCGGTCGCGATCGGCCCCATTTCGGGGACCGCGCCGGAGGGCAAGTTCTCCTCGGCGGTGCGTAGCCGCTCGGCTACCTGCTGACGGGCGAAGTAGATATCGGTGCCCTCGCTGAACACGGCCGTCACCTGGGCGAAACCGTTGCGGCTGAGCGACCGGGTATTCTCAAGGCCGGGCACGCCGGCGAGCGCTGTTTCGATCGGGAACGCAACCTGCTTCTCCACCAGCTCGGGGGAGAGGGAAGGCGCGCGGACGTTGATCTGCACCTGATTGTTGGTGATGTCGGGAACCGCGTCGATGGGCAGGCGGGCGAGTGCCCATCCCCCAATGATCGCGGCGATGGCTGTGACGAGCAGGACGAACCAGCGCCGCTCGACTGAGAAGGTGACGATACGGTCGATCATGGCTTAGTCCTCGTGCTCCGCTTCACCTTTTCCGAGTTCGGCCTTGAGGGTGAAGGTGCCCGTGCCTGCGATCTCCTCGCGGCCGGTCAGTCCGGACGTGATGACGACATTCGATCCGCTGGCCTGCCCGACCACGACGGGGGTCGCCTTGAAGCCCGTGGGCGTCCGCACGAAGACCACCGATCGGTTCTCGATCGACTGCACGGCCGCGGCCGGCACGGTCACGGTGCCGCTGCCGGCACCGGGGAGTTGGATCGCGGCCGTAACCGGCTCGCCGACGCGCCATTGGCCTGCGCGGTTGTCGACTAACGCGATGACGGGCACCTGGCGCGTGGTTTCGTCCAGCACCGGCGATACGAAGCTGACGCGGGCGGTCGAGCGACGCCCCCCGGCGGTGATCGCTACTGGCGATCCCGGCCGGACCAGGCCGGCATCGGCGGGGGATAGGGAGACCGTCACCGCCACCTGGGACAGGTTCGCGACCCGGAACAGCTCGGCGTCGGCCGCGACCGTCTGCCCCAGCACGACGCGGCGCGCGATCACCTGGCCGCCGATCGGCGACGCGATGCCGATGCGATTGAGCGCGCCGCCGCCGCCGCCCGCCGCCGCTACCTGCTGCTGCGCGAGACGGAGCGCGATGTTCGCCTCGGTGGCGGCCGTGCGCGCCGCGATCAGATCCTGCTCGGGGGAGACGCGCTCGGCGAACAGTCGCTGCTCGCGGCGAAGGTTGGACTGCGCGAGCGCCGATCGCGCGCGCGCCGCCTCCACTTCGGCCTTCAAGGATGCCGCCTCGCGGCTCTCGATGATGGCGAGTGTCTGACCGCGGCCGATCGACTGTCCAAGGTTGCGGGTGAGCGACACGATCCGCCCGCCAATGGCGGCGGATACGGCCTGCGTCCCCTGCGGGTCGCCCTCTATCGTCGCGGGGAGCGTCAGCACCCCGCCGCCGCCCGCCACGCTCGGCCGCTCGATCTGGATGCCGGCCGCGACGATCTGTCGGGAGGTCAACGTGATCGTACCCTCGGGAGCCGCCGCCTCGCCCTCATGCGCGCCCTCTGCTTCGTTGTGGCCGACTTCCTCGGTTGTGTTGGCGGCAATCTCGTTGCCGGTCTCCTGGCCCCCGCCGCACGCGGTAAGCAACAGGGCTAGGGTGACGGGCAATGTCGCCCGCTTGGCAGTGGTCATCATGGAATCAGTTCCTCGAAAGGTCGGGCGCGGCCGTCGCTAGACGGTTCCGATGAGCCTGGGCGTCGCGGTAGGCGGCGAGCGCGTCGATCGCGGCCGTGCGGGTTTCGGAAAGCGTGCGCTCAGCATCGAGTAGGTCGAGCTGGCCGAACTTGCCCTCGCGATAGCCGATGCGCGCGATACGCGCGGCCTCCTGCGCCGCCGCCAGCGCGGGGCCGCTTGCGGCGCGGGCGGTCGTGGCGGCGTTCGCTACTTCGGCCTCGGCGTTCGCGAGCGCCTGCGCCGTGTCCAGCTCGGCCGCGCGGCGCAACGCCTCGGCCTGGTCGCGCTCGGCATTCGCCTGGGTCACGGCCGCGCCCCCCCGATTGAACACGGGGAACGGCACGGAGACCCCAAATACCGCGGCAACGTCGTTGGTCTCCTCCAGCCGGCGCGCGCTCGCGCTTACCGTCACGTCGGGGACGCGCTGCGCGCGAGCGAGCCGCACCTGGGCGGTAGCAGTCGCCACGTCGGCCTGCGCCGCGGCAAGTGCGAGCGTACCAGCAGGCGCAACGCGAAGCGCCGGGCCATAGCCCTCCACCCGGTCGAACCATGCGAGGTCGAGGGGTCCCGATACAGGCTGACCGATGCGGCGCGCGAGATTGTCGCGCGCGACAATCGTCAGCCGCTCGGCGCGTTCCTCCGTGGCTTCCGCATTGATGCGGAGCACGTCCGCGCGCTGCTGCTCGATTGGGGAGGCTCGGCCCGCCCGCACGCGAACCGTCGCAGCGCGTAACGCCTCGCGGGCAATTTCGGCCTGCTCGCGCGCCGTTACAACGCGCCGCTCGGCCGCGACCGCCTCGATATAGGCTTGGGTGATCGCAAGTCGTAGATCGGCCGTCGCCAGCGCCGCGCCGATCCGGGCGCGGTCGCTCACTGCGTCAGCGACTGCCACGCGGGCGGAGCGCTTGCCCCCGAGTTCAATCGGGAGCTCTAGGCCGGCCGTCGTCTCGGCGCTGCGTAAGCCCCGATACTGACCGGAGCCGACGACATTCTCGGTTTCGGCAACGATCGTGGGGTTCGGCCGATAGCCGGCGACGGTACGCGCCGCCTCGGCCGCACGCACGCTGGCGGATGCGGCCTCTATGGATGGGGCGACGGCCCCCGCCAGCTCCAGTGCGCGCTCCAAAGTGAGCTGCGCGACCGGACTGGCAATGGGTGCCGTCTGCGCCTGCGCGAGCGACGCGCACGACGCAGCGGCCAAAAAGGCCGCAATGATACGATGCATGGGTGGAATACTCCTGACGAACCTCGAACCCCGCGCGGTGATGTCGGCGGGTGCTAGGACTCGGTCAGGCTATTGGTGGTCGGAGCGCGGGGTGAGCCAAGCCGCACGCCAAGGGGCTTTCATCGAAGCCTTCACGGGGCATGCTCGCCGCGGCATGAGAAGCAGCGGACTCCGTCGTCATCGGCAATCCGACACAGTGGCCGTGGCAACCCGCGTGATGGTGCGGGTAGCCCTTTTCGCTGTCCGCCGGAACCTGATCGGCATCGTCGGCAACATGTCCCAGCTCCGCCGCCGCCGTGACCTCAATGCACGCGTCGCCTTCCGTGGCGCGCGCGGCCGATCCCAGCCCCAATGATAGGGCGAGCATCAGGCAGAGGAACAGGGCGGACAATCGGTGCATCGCGAGCCTCCTAGCAGCTATCGACTTTGCTGTAACGGTTGTAGGGCAGACGTCCGCGGCGTGCCGGTCGCGCGGAGTTCCGCGCGGGCCTGAGCGATGATTTGAAACCCGCCCCACAATCCGAGAAATGCCATCAACGCCGCCACGATCAGGTCGGGCCATGCCGTGCCGGTCCCGAACACGCCCGCCGCTGCAAGCACAACGGCGACGTTGCCGATCGCATCGTTGCGCGAGCAAATCCAGACCGAGCGCATGTTCGCGTCGCCCGTTCGGAATCGGTAAAGCATCAACGCTACCCCGCCGTTCGCGAGCAGTGCCGCGACGCCGATCACGCCCATGATTTCGGACTGGGGTGCGGCACCGTGCAACATCCCCCAAGCTGTGGCGAGAAGCACGTAGAGCCCGAGCACGGCAAGCGTCGCGCCCTTGAGCAACGCGGCCCGCGCACGCCATGCGAGCGCCATGCCAGCGACGCCCAAGCTAATCGCGTAGTTGGCGGCATCACCGAAAAAGTCGAGCGCGTCGGCTTGCAGCGCCTTCGATCCGCCGGCGATGCCCGCCACCATCTCGATTGCGAACATGCTCCCGTTGACCGCCAGCGCGATCCATAGCGCGCGCCGCCACTTGGGGTCGTTGAGAGTGCCGCCCTTGTCCGATGGGCAGCTCGTGCAGGCCATGATCGTCACCTCGACCGAATCAACATGACAGCCTATATGCACCCTGTAGTCGCTAGAGGGTCAAGGGCCGTGGTCGAGAAACTGACGATCGGAAAGCTCGCGGAAGCAACGGGCACTAAGGTCGAGACGATTCGCTGGTATGAGAAGGTCGGGCTGATAGCGCCGCCTGCACGCACGGGTGGTAATTACCGGGCCTACTTGCCCGGCGACCTAGCACGGCTGTCCTTCATCCGACGCGCGCGCGATCTCGGCTTCCCGATCGAGCAGGTTCGCGCCTTGCTTGACCTGTCCGATGATCGCACGCGCGATTGCGCGACGGTCGATCGGATCGCGACCGAGCATCTGCGCGAGGTCGATCGCAAGATTGCCGGCTTGACCGCGCTTAGGCGCGAGCTGAGCGCGGTCATCTTGTCCTGCGATGGCGGGACCGTCGCCCAGTGCCGCATCATCGAAGCACTGGGGCCGGCCGATCCTATTGCTTGCTGATCGTCGTCACCTCGCCACCGCCGTCCTTGAGCGCCAGATCGAACGTCACCTTGTCGCCGACCGTGACGCCGTCGATGACGGCAGGCTTGGCATCAAACGCCATCGTCATCGCCGGCCAGCCGGCTTCGGGAATAGCCTGATGCTCGAGCGTGATCTTGCCCGCTGCCTTATCGATCGCGGTCACGGTGCCGCTGCCCTTGGCGGTTTTCGCCTCAGTGGGCATCGCCATGTTGCCCATGCTGGCTGCGCTCTCATTCATGGCGGATGACTGGTTCGCCTCCGGTGACGGCGGCGATTCGGCCTTCTGGCCGCAAGCGGCGGTCAGGGTGGTGAGTCCCAGGGCAATAGCCAATTGCACAGACTTCATGGTCTTCTCCTTGCAGGTTAAACGGGCTGGTGGATGGGTTTGGTCTTCGGCCGGCGCAGCAGCAGATAGGCGGCGGGAAGGACGAACATCGAGAGCAGCGGCGCGGTCAGCATGCCGCCGATCATCGGGGCAGCGATCCGGCTCATCACTTCCGAGCCCGCGCCCGATCCGAAGAGGATCGGCAGCAGGCCGGCAAGGATGACCGCCACCGTCATCGCCTTGGGCCGGACCCGCAGAAGCGCACCCTCGCGCACCGCTGTTTCGACCTGAGCCGCATCCGGGTCCGGGCCGCGATCTTCATAGGCGTGCTTGAGGTAGATCAGCATCACCACGCCGAACTCGGCTGAGACCCCGGCGAGCGCGATGAACCCAACCCCGGTCGCGACCGATTGATTGAAGCCGAGCAGCCAAAGCGTCCAGATGCCGCCGGTCAGCGCGAACGGCAGCGTGCCCATGATCAACGCCGCCTCATCGAAGCGCCGGAAGATCAAGTACAGCAGCACGAAAATGATCAGCAGTGTCGCGGGAACGACCAGCTTCAGCTTGGCAACCGCGCGTTCGAGGTACTCGAACTGGCCGGAGTAAGCGATGCTGACGCCCGGCGAGAGCCTCACCTGTTTCGCCACGGCGCGCTGAAGATCGCCGACGACCGATGCCAAATCACGGTCGCGCACATCGACATAGACCCAGGTCGAGGGCCGGGCGTTCTCGGTCTTGAGCATCGGCGGCCCTTCGGTGATCGAGACGTTCGCCACAGTGCCGAGAGTGATCTGCTGGCCCGAAGGGGTAAGTACCGGTAGCGCGCGCAGCCCTTCGAGACTGTCGCGCAGCTCGCGCGGATAGCGCACGCTGATCGGATAGCGCGCCAGGCCCTCAACCGTCTCGCCGATGGTCTCGCCACCGATCGCACCCGAGACGATCGCCTGCACGTCGGCGATGTTGAGCCCGTAACGCGCAGCGACTGCACGATCGATGTCGACGTCGACATAGCGTCCGCCGGTCAGCCGCTCGGCCAGCGCCGAGCTGACGCCCGGCACCGTTTTTGCCGCTGTCTCGACATCATGGGCGATGCGGTCGAGCTGGGCGAGATCGGCGCCCGAGACCTTGACCCCGATCGGGCTCTTGATCCCGGTCGCGAGCATATCGATGCGGTTGCGGATCGGCGGCACCCAGACATTGACGAGGCCGGGCAGCTTTACCGTGCGGTCCAACTCCTCGACGAGCCTGTCGGGGGTCATGCCCGGTCGCCACTGGTCGCGGGGCTTGAACTGGATGGTGGTCTCGAACATCTCCAGCGGTGCCGGATCGGTCGCGCTCTCCGCGCGGCCGGCCTTGCCGAACACGCTCTGTACCTCGGGTACGGTCTTGATGAGCCGGTCGGTCTGCTGGAGCAGCTCGGACGCCTTCGCCGCTGAGAGGCCCGGCAATGCCGACGGCATGTAGAGCAGGTCGCCTTCGTCAAGATTAGGCATGAATTCGCCCCCCAATCGCGACAGCGGAAAGGCGGTGGTAGTGAAGACTAAAGCGGCGATCAGCAGCACCGTCTTTGGCCGCCGCATCGTCCAATCGAGCGCGGGACGATAGAGGGCGGTGAGCGCGCGGTTGATCGGATTTGCCTGCTCGGCCGGGATACGGCCGCGGATCAGCCAGCCCATCAGCACCGGCACCAAAGTCACCGACAGGATCGCCGCGCCCGCCATCGCATAGGTCTTTGTGAAGGCGAGCGGCGCGAACAACCGGCCCTCCTGCGCTTCCAGCGTGAACACGGGGATGAAGGAGAGCGTGATGATGACGAGGCTGAAGAACAGGGCCGGGCCAACTTCGGCGGCGGCGTCGGTGATGACCGTCCAGCGTGTCTCGCCAGCCAGCGTCTCGCCGGGATGATCATGCTCCCAGCGCTCGATCTTCTTGTGCGCGTTCTCGATCATCACCACCGCCGCGTCGACCATCGCGCCGATGGCGATGGCGATGCCGCCGAGCGACATGATGTTGGCATTAACCCCCTGGAACCGCATGACGACGAACGCCGCGAGCACGCCCAGTGGCAAGGTCAGGATCGCGACCAGCGCCGAGCGAACGTGCCAGAGGAACAATGCGCAGACCAATGCTACGACGATGAACTCCTCGATCAGCTTGTGCGTCAAATTCTCCACTGCACGGTCGATGAGCTGGGAGCGATCATAGGTGGTGACGATCTCGACGCCGGGCGGCAGGCTCGCTTTCAAGGTGGCGATCTTGTCCTTGACCGCCGCGATCGTCTCGCGGGCGTTCTTCCCCGAGCGCAGGATAGCCACGCCGCCCGCCACTTCGCCTTCGCCGTTCAGCTCGGCGATGCCGCGCCGCATCTCGGGGCCGATCTGGATCGTGGCGACCTCGCCAAGCGTCACCGGCACACCGCCCGCTGCGGTACGGAGCGGAATGGCGCGGAAGTCGTCGAGCGTCTTCAGATAGCCTGACGCCCGAACCATATATTCGGCCTCAGCCAGCTCCAGCACCGATCCGCCGACTTCCTGATTGGCGTTGCGGATCGCCTCGACGGCCTGTTGGTGGGTAATACCGTAGGCGGTGAGCTTCACGGGATCGAGCACGACCTGATACTGCTTCACCATCCCGCCGATGCTCGCGACCTCGGCGACGCCGGTCACGGTCTTCAGCTCGTAGCGGAGGAACCAGTCCTGCAAGGATCGAAGCTGCGACAGATCGTGCCGACCGCTGCGATCGACCAGCGCATATTCATAGACCCAGCCGACCCCGGTTGCATCCGGGCCGAGCGCGCTGCGGGCGGTTTCCGGCAATCGGCCTTGCACCTGATTGAGATATTCGAGCACGCGGCTGCGCGCCCAATATAGGTCGGTGCCGTCCTCGAAGATCACATAGACGAAGCTGTCGCCGAAGAAGGAATAGCCGCGCACCGTCTTCGCGCCGGGCACGGACAGCATCGTGGTGGTGAGCGGATAAGTGACCTGGTTCTCGACGATCTGCGGTGCCTGGCCGGGATAGCTCGTGCGGATGATGACCTGCGTGTCGGAGAGATCCGGCAGCGCGTCGATCGCGGTCGAGCGCACCGCCCACAGTCCGGCCGCCGCCAACGCTAGCACGCCGAGCAGGACGAAGAAGCGGTTGCGGACCGACCAGCGGATGAGGGCCGCGATCATTGACCCGCCACCTTCACCATGCGCCGCACCGTCGGGCCGGCCGGCGGCTGATCGAAGGAGAAGCGAACGCGATCGCCTTTCTTCAAGCCACGCGCCAGTGCAGGGTTGCCGAGCTGGAAAGTCATCGTCATCGCGGGCCAGCCGATGGCCGGCACCGGCTCGTGGCTGAGCGTCACGGTGTTGGTGGTGATCTCCTCAATCTTGCCCGTCGTCTCATGGAGAGATTCGGTTGATGATGGCTTGGCGGCTACCGTCGGCGTGGCGCCACCGATCGGGCGAGCATCCACTCCCGACAGGCTCGCCTCGGAATCGATCAGGAACTGGCCCGACGCGACAACCTTCTCGCCTTCGCTCAAGCCTGCGAGGATCTCGGTGTCCGCGCCGGATTCACGCCCGGTCTGCACCTCGGCAGGCCGGTAGCGGCCCTTGTCGAGCGCGAGCATGACAAGCGTGCGCTTGCCTGTGCGGATCAGGGCCTCGGACGGCACGAGTAGGGCCGGTTGCGCGCCGCCGCCGAATGACACGGACGCGAACATGCCCGGCCGCAGGCGGCCGCCCCTGTTGAGCAACTCGATCCTGACGGTCAGTGTTCGGCTGTCGGTTTGCGTTTCTGGCAGGATCGCCGACACCCGCCCGAAGAGCGTCTCGCCGGGGAAGGCCGCCAGTGTCGCTTGGGCCGATTGACCGATCTTGAGCTGGCCGGCGACGGCCTCGGGCACGGCGGCGTTGAGCCAGACCGTGCCAAGGCCGTTGATCTCGGCCAGGGTCTGGCCGGCCGTCACGCTCATGCCCGCACGGACACCGAGCGTTTTGATGACACCTCCCGTCGGAGTGGAGATGGTAATCACGTCATGCGGCCGTCCGCCGCGCTCAACCGACGCGATCGTGCTGGCGGGCATACCGAGCAAAGCGAGCCGCTGCCGGGCCGCCTGCGCCAACGCCGCGTTGCCGGTGCGACGCACGGCAAGATACTCGGCCTGCGCCCCGGCCCATTCGGGCACGAGGATGTCGGCAAGCGGCGCGCCCGGGCCGACCACGTCGCCCGGTGCCCGACCATAAACCCGTTGCACGAAACCTGCCGCGCGCGCCTGGACGATCGCGACATCGCGCTGGTTGAAGTCGATCGAGCCCGTGGCGGTAAGACTGCTTGTCAGCTCGCCCCTGCGAACCGCGACGGTGCGTAGGCCGAGGCTTTGCGCGGCCGCGGGATCAATCCGGACACCGGGCGCCTCGCCGCCAGCCTCGTCGGCATATTTGGGGACGAGCTGCATATCCATGAACGGCGACTTGCCCGGCCTGTCGAAATGCTGGGCGGGCGCCATCGGGTCGTACCAGTAAAGCACCTTGCGCCCGTCCTGAGCGGCAGGTGGCGTCTCGGTTGAATTGCCGGTTAGCTGCGCAACGCCGTAACCACCAATGCCGGCGATGAGGGCGATGAGCGCGCCGACTGCGGCCAGGCGCGCTTTTGGTGATGCGGTGTGAGTCATTGATCGTCACTCCCGAACAGGAGGTTGAGGCGGGCGGCGTCGCGGGCCACCGCAGCCTCGCGGTCGAGCGTCATGAGCCGAACATCGGCAAGAGCCACATGCGCTCTGAGCACGTCCTTGAGACCAGCACGCCCGGCGGCATAGCTCGCGCGCTCCAGGCTCACTTGCTGCTCGGCCAGCGGCAGAAGCGTGGCGTTGGCCCGCATCCATTGTTCATGGTGCATGACATGATCGGCAAGGCCGGTATCGAGTTCGACGGCAAGACCGCGGCGTGCATCCTCCTGTTCGGCGCGTGCCTTCCCGGCCTCCGCCGCCCGTGCTGCAATCATCGGGTCCTGGCGGCGGCTCGCGAACAGCGGCAGGCTGATCGTCACGCCCGCCGAGACCATGTCGCCATAGCGCGAATCGCGGCGCTGATAGGCAACGTCCCAGCTCCAGTCGGGCCGCTTTTCGGCGCGTGCGAGTCTGACATCGGCATCGGCCTGACCGCTTCGCGCCAGCGCGGCGGTCAGGGTTGGATTCTGCTCCAGGCCGGTGCGAAGGGCGACAGGATCGACCGCGAAGCTGGGCAACTCGCCCACAGCCTCTGGTGAGGGATCGCCGGTCCAGCGGCTGAGTTCGGCGCGTGCCCTGCCGATATCGGCCATGATCTCGCTGCGCCGATCCTCCAGCGCCGCAAGTGCCTGCTCGCTCTCCAGCGCCTCGGCGGGGCGGCTCGCGCCCGATGCGACACCGGCGGGTGCGGTTCCGAGCAGCGGTCGCAGGCTCCCCAGCAGGTTATCGATCGCCTTCAGCCGGCGTCCGGCATAGGCGAGGTCTGTCCAAGCGAGCGCGGCGCCGAGCCGCACGTCGCGCGCCCGCACCAGTGCATCGGCCTCGGCTGCGGTGATGTCGGCCTGCGCCCGGCCAAGCCGGGCATGGCGCTTGGCGAGGTTCGGCATGTCCTGCTGCACGCCGATCCGGGCCATCGTCATCTCGTCGCGCGTGAAGCTCCCCGCCGGCGGGCCGGAGATCGGGAAATTGTCGAGGCCGAGCGCCAGCTTCGGATCGGGCAAGGCATCGGCCGAGCGCGCGGCGGAACGCGCGGCATCGACGCCCAGCGCGGTTGCGCGAATGCCAGGTGCGTCGGCGAGCGCACGTTCGATCGCATCATCGAAGCTCAACGGGTCGGCGACGGCAACGCCGGGGATCGCGAGCAGTAGCGGCGCAAATATGTATATCCTCATCGGAAAGCTCCTGATCGGAAAGGATCAGGCCGGTCTTCGTCCCTGCGACAGCGGTGCTGCGATACCGGTTGGGACGGGATAACCGCCCCGCCGGCTCCTCAGACCTGGTCACCAAGATGCGCTGGACCAGCCAGGGTCCGCGCCTAGCTGGCTGCGCCGCGCATCATCGCGCAGTCACAACTGGCGGAGTGGCTATGCTGCGCGAACGCGGGAGACGCGAACATGGCAGTGGCGGCCGTGATCGTCGCGGCGGCAAGCGTGAACATCTTCATGATGACTATCCTGAGCTGAAATCTATCGGGCGCGAAAAGCGGGTGCGTCAGCCCATTGAGGCTGCGGCGCACGCTATCGCGCGGTGGACGATTAGCTCAGGCGTGCGGGTGGCTCGGGTTCCGGGCCGTAGGAGCGGCCGACCAGACGCGGCGTGGACGGCCAGAAGGAGGGTAGCGGCACAGTCGGAGCGACGGCCTCTGGCGCGGGACCGTCTTTCACGAAGATGGGGAGCGCGCAGCCCATCTGGGCAATGCAGTCGAGCGTCATTCCCTTGCAGGGCTTTGAGCCCTTATCCTGCGGGGGCTGCGGCTGTGCCATCATCTCGGCGCAGTCCATGCCTTCCATGTCGGCCATCTGGTGATCGGTCGCGACCGTCTTCATCATGCTCGGTCCGCGGGCAAACGCCATCTCCTGACCGGACAGGCCGATCAGGGCTCCAAGGAGGAGCAGGAAAGGGAACATGCGTTTCACGACTACGGCAGAGTAGGTTGGCTGAAGCAGTCGATCAATGGGCTATCACCCGAAGCGATTCGAACTTTTGCCGCGACACGCCGCCGTGCCTACGAAACCGCTATTTTTAGCGGGCGGCTCTGTGCGACCCAGGACGGATTTGGCGTAGCCTAGCGTAGTAGGCACGGTGGATTGGGTGCCCCGCGCCGGATAAACATAACGAATATGTGTCGCTGTTCCTACTACTCCAGGATCGCCCGTCACCGCATCGTCCCGCTCCTCAATGTCGTAACGCGCGCTGCGGCGCTACACCATAATCGGCGGCGCGCTGGCGCATCTAGGCTGAGGTCGTCGATATCGGCCGCGTCGTAATAATGCGGTCTGGCGTTGTGCGCCCGTATAGGCTAGGGGGGTATGCTATGGCTCACACCCAAGAGAACAGCGCTGAACTGATTGCACGAGTGCGGCGCATTGCAGGACAGGTCAGCGCTATCGAGCGCGGCCTGGAGCGCGGCGCTTCGTGTGACGAAGTTCTGCACCTTGTGGCGGCAGTTCGTGGCGCAGTGAACGGTCTGCTCGACGAAATCATCGTGGACCATCTGGACCAGCATGTTGCGAAGCCGGGCCTGGATGATGCCGAGCGTTCCCGAGCGTCAGAGGCATTGAAGACCGTTATTCGTCGCTATTCGAAATAAGATCGATGATGACCGCGGCTTCTCACATCGATCGCTTCACCCACGATCACGTCTTCCTCGGGGCGTCGCACGACGCGAACGCGCGCCGCACACTGTGGGTGGTGGCACTGACGGCGACGATGATGGTCGGCGAAATCATTGCCGGCTATCTGACCGGATCGATGGCGCTTCTGGCGGACGGCTTTCACATGGCCACGCATGCCGGAGCACTCAGTGTCGCGGCGATCGCCTATTCCTACGCCAAGCGGCATGCTTCGGACCAAAGGTTCAGCTTTGGGACGGGCAAGGTCGGCGACCTGGCAGGGTTCGCCTCCGCGCTAGTGCTCGCAGTGGTTGCGATCGGCATCGGCGTCGAATCGGTAGTCCGCCTGTTCCAGCCAACCACGGTGGCGTTCACCGAGGCGACGATCGTCGCCGCTATCGGTCTCGCCGTGAACATTGTCAGCGCCTTCCTGCTGGCGGGAAGTCATTCGCACGATCATGGGCCTGACCATTCCCACGGCCATCATGCGCAGCCACATGGCCGCGGACACGAAGAACACGCGCATGATGACGACCACGCCCATCCCGTGGCTGGGCTGCGCAGCCAAGACAACAACCTTCGCGCCGCCTATGTCCATGTCCTCGCCGACGCGCTGACGTCGGTGCTGGCGATCGTCGCGCTCTTGTCGGGACGCTTCCTCGGCTGGGTATGGCTCGATCCGGTCATGGGGGTGGTCGGCGCCATCGTGATCGCCCGCTGGTCATGGTCGCTGATGCGCGAGACCGCCTGGGTGCTGCTTGACCGCACCGATGAGCATGTCGCCGAGGAAATCCGCGAACTGGTCGAAGCGCCCGGCGACGCCCGGATCGCGGACCTGCATGTCTGGCGCGTCGGACCCGACGCCCATGCCGGCATCGTTAGCGTAGTGGCGGGCGGTGCAGTGGATCGCGCGACGGTGCAAAAGCGCCTCAAGCCGGTCCACGAGCTTCGCCATCTCACCATCGAGATGCAGTCGCCATGAAGTCGCCCTGCATCGACATCTGCGTTTTCGATGGACGAACCGGCTGGTGCAAGGGCTGCGGCCGAACGAAGGACGAAATTCGCGCCTGGAAGAAGAGCCAGCCGCATCAGCAACGCCGGATCGAGTCGGACCTCCCACGACGCCTTGCCAAGCTCACTCCGATGGCGAAGCCGATTAGGCCGGACCAATGATGGGATCGCTACGATTGGCCGATCGCGGAATACCGGCGAGGCCGTGCGTTAGTGCTGTCGTCAATGTGGTCGATGACACACAGGCTTGGCCTGGTAGGGCAGTTGAGCACGACAATCTATTCTTCGACGGTCTTTGGATGATTGAGGATCATCACGAGAAATGGATAACAACGGCCTGGGTGAGCATCGCGCATGACACTTGCGTTATCGTGCCGGCAACTTATGTTTCATGGTCGTGATTAGGGTGTCGCGACCATCGTTTTTTCGATTTTTCTCGATGCTGTGCATCGGGCTGACGCTTGTCTTCGCGAGCGCTAGCATGGCTAGTGTGGTCGATCGCATTCAGCATCAATCAGACGCATCGGGCGATCATAACCATCTACCGTTCAGCAAAATCGTTTCCGAAATCAGCGACCATCAACACGAGCCTCATACGTCGGCTCTGGATGATAAGGGGGATGCTCCCGATCATCAGCCGGAAACCGGGCACCACCACCATGGTGATAGTGGCTCGGGGATGCTCGCTCCTCTGTCACGTGGATCACCGGGAATCTTCTTGAGGGCCTCAACTGGCCGACCGGCGGCCGATAATCGCATGTCTGGCTTCCTGACCCACGGACCTGAACGTCCCCCCAAGACCATCGCAAATCGCACCTAGAGCCGTCGCGTCGAATTAGGCGCGGCTGTAGCCACGCCTGTTCGTGAGGCCGATTTGTCATGTTTTCAATTTTCGTTGCGCACCAGCCGGTGCGCTTGCGGCGCGCGCTTGCGATAGGCGCGGCCATCGCCGCTCTATCCGCTCCGTCCGTCGGGGCGGCGCAAGACCTGAGTCTATCCGACGCGCTTTCCAGGGTCGCCACCGGTGATCCATCAGTGGCGGTCAATGCTGCGCGGCTTCAGGCTGCTGATGCCGCCGTCATTCAAGCCGATGTGCGGCCACGCGATGTCGTGGGCGTCGATGTAGAGGATTTCACCGGCACCGGCCCATATTCTTCCCTTGGACGTTCGCAGGCTACCGCCTGGTATGAACGAACCTGGGAGCGCGGCGGCAAGCGTGAAGCGCGTGTCGGCGCGGCCCGTTTCGAGCTTGGCGTGACTGCGGAGCGCAATCGCCTGCGGATGCTCGATCTGCTCGCGCAAGTGCAAGCGACGTGGGTTGAGGCGCTTGCGGCCGAGGCCGTCATTTCCATAGCTGAACAGCGCCTTGCCGCTGCCCAGCAGGTGGAAGGCGAAGTGGGCCGCCGCGTGGGCCGCGCGCTCGATCCGCTATTCGCAGCCGAACGGGCGCGGACTACCACGACGCAGGCCCGGATTGCGCTCGATCAGGCGCGCGAAAATGCCCGCATCGCCCGCACCACGCTCGCCTCTTATTGGGGAGCGACGGGCGGCGATTACAGCCTCGACACAACGCCTTTCACTATTGTTGAACGATCCCGGCCTCCGGCGGATGTTGGCCCCGAACTCGCGCTGCTCACCGCCGAGCGGGACGCCGCCGGGGCAAAGGTCCGGCTTGCAGAGACAAGCAATGTCGGCGACCCCAGCGCGCGGGTGGGCCTACGCCATTTCGGGCAAGGCAATGACGTGGCGATCATGGTCGGAGGTTCGATCCCGCTCGGCAACCGTGCCGCCAACCGTGGCAATGTCGCGCGCGCCAATGCGGAAGCACAGGTGGCCGAAGCCGAAATTGCCGTTGCGCGGGCACAGATCGGGCGCGAAATCGACCGGATCGTTGCCGAACGCGCGGCGCTTGCCACCGAGATCGACCGGATCGCACGCGAAGTGCTGCCAAGCGCGGCGCGCGCGGTAACGCTTGTCCGCGACGGCTTCGCGCGTGGTGGGACCGCCTTCACCTTCCTCGAAGTCAACCAGGCTCAGCAAGCTGAGGTCGATGCGCGGTCCCGCCGGGTCGAGCTGCTGCGCCGCTTCCATCTCGCAGGCGCCCGGCTCGACCGGCTGACCGGCCGCCACGTCCCATATCTTTCCAGCGCGGAGAACCGCCGATGACACGATTCCTATTGTCTGCGGGCTCGGTGCTCGCTCTTGTCCTGCTCGCCGGATGCGGCGGGTCCCCGACCGCCGACACCGAAGCCGGTGAGCCCGAGGCGGCTGCCGCTACCGGCGACTATGAACGCGGCCCACATCGCGGCCGGATGCTGCGCGATGGTGATTTCGCTGTCGAGATCACCATCTTCGAGGACGGCGCGGACCCCGAGTTCCATGTCTATGCCTACCGGAACGACAAGCCGGTGGCGCCAGGTGAAGTGCAGCTTGCCATCGAGCTGTCGCGCCTCGGCGGTAAGGTCGATCGTTTCGCCTTTACGCCGCAGGAGGATTATCTGCGTGGCGGCGGCGTGGTCATCGAACCGCACTCCTTCGACGTGAAGGTGCGTGCGGTCGAGAGCGGACGCACGCACAACTGGACTTACGCTTCCTACGAGGGCCGGACCATTATCTCGGCCCAGGCCGCCCAGATTGGTGGAGTGCGCTTTGAGCGTGCCGGTCCTGGGACTGTGGCCGAACTGATCGACATGGCTGGCCGCATCGAGATCACGCCGGAGGGTAAGGCCGACGTGCGTGCTCGCCTGCCAGGGCAGATCGTCTGGATGACTGGCCAGCTTGGCCAGACCATGCGCAAGGGGCAGGCGCTGCTCCGCGTCGAATCCAGCCACTCGCTCCAAACCTATACGGTGACGGCGCCGATCAGCGGCATCATCGTGGAGAAGAACGCCAACGTGGGTGACAACACCGGCGATCGCGCGCTGTTCGTGATTGCCGATCCGACGAAGCTCCATGCCGAGTTCTTTGTCTATCCGCGGGACGTCGAGCGCGTGCGCGTCGGCCAGCGCGTTGCGCTGCGCAGCCTGTCGAGCGATGCCAGGCTGGACGCGGAGGTCGAGGCGATCCTGCCGACAGCCGATGTCGCCAGTCAGACATTGATGGCGCATGTCCATCTGCCTGAATCCGCCGCGCGGACGTTCCGGCCCGGCATGGGCGTCGAAGGCTCGTTCGCGGTTGCATCCGCCAATGTGCCGCTAGCGGTCAGGACGAAGGCGATCCAGCGGTTCCGTGATTTCGAGGTGGTCTATGCCAAGGTCGGCAATAGCTATGAGGTGCGAATGCTGGAGATCGGCCGCCGCACACCCGAATGGACCGAAGTGCTCGGTGGCCTCGAAGCCGGCACCGAATATGTGACCGATGGCGCGTTCCTGATCCGTGCCGACATCGACAAATCGGGAGCCAGCCATGACCACTGAGACATCCGCTCCTCCGCGCCCGGCGCTGCTCGAACGCCCACCTATACTGGAAAGGATCGTCGCCGGCGCCATCCGGTTTCGCTGGGCGGTGCTGACCATTGTTGCGCTGCTGTGCGCGATCGGCGTCTGGGCCTTCCAGCACCTGCCGATCGACGCCACCCCCGACATCACCAACGTCCAGGTGCAGATCAACAGCGAAGCGGCGGGCTTCTCGCCGCTTGAAGCCGAACAGCGTGTGACCTTCCCCGTGGAAACCGCCATAGCGGGCCTGCCGGGACTGCAATATACCCGCTCCATCTCGCGCTATGGGCTGTCTCAGGTGACGGCGGTGTTCGCCGACGGCACCAACATCTATTTCGCCCGGCAGCTCATCAACGAACGGCTCCAGACCGCGCGCAACCAGCTTCCCGAAGGCGTTGCGCCTGAAATGGGGCCGATCTCCACCGGCCTCGGCGAGATTTTCATGTATACGCTGGAGGCCCAGCCGCGCGCGCGCAAGCCAGACGGCAAGCCCTATACGGCCGAAGACCTGCGAACGCTTCAGGACTGGGTGATCCGGCCGCAACTCCGCAACACACCGGGCGTCACCGAGGTCAACAGTATCGGCGGCTATGAGCGGCAATATCATGTGACGCCGCTTCCCGACCGGCTTTCGGCCTATGGCCTTACCCTCAACGATGTGGTGTCGGCACTCGACCGCAACAACGCCAATGTCGGCGCCGGCTATGTCGAACGCTATGGCGAGCAATATCTGGTCCGCGTGCCGGGCCAGGCGGCGGGTATCGACGATCTCAAATCCATCATCGTCACCAATCGCGGCGGGGTGCCGATCCGCATCGCCGATGTCGCTGATGTCGGCATGGGTGAGGAACTGCGCACCGGTGCCGCGACCGAAAACGGGCAGGAAGTGGTGCTCGGCACCGTGTTCATGCTCGCGGGTGAGAATAGCCGGATCGTCGCGCGGGCAGCAGCCGAGCGGCTTGAAGAAGCCGCAAAGGCGCTTCCGGCGGGCGTGAAGGCAGTGCCGATCTACGACCGCACCGATCTCGTCGAACGGGCGATCTGGACGGTCGAGAAGAACCTCGCCGAAGGTGCGCTGCTCGTGATCGTCGTGCTGTTCCTGCTGCTCGGCAATATCCGCGCGGCGCTCATCACGGCGGCGGTCATTCCGATCACCATGCTCATGACTATCACCGGTATGGTACAGGCGGGCGTTTCGGGCAATCTGATGAGCCTTGGCGCTCTCGACTTCGGCTTGATCGTGGATGGCGCGGTCATCATCGTCGAAAACTGCCTGCGCCGCTTCGGCGAGGCGCAGCACCGGCTTGGGCGTCTGCTCGATCGGGACGAACGGTTCGCGCTGGCTGCTTCGGCGACCTCCGAAGTGATCCGTCCATCGATGTTCGGCATGCTCATCATCGCGCTGGTCTATGTGCCGATCTTCGCGCTCACGGGCGTCGAGGGAAAGATGTTTCACCCGATGGCGATCACGGTTGTCATGGCGCTGACCTTCGCGCTGATCCTGTCGCTCTCCTTTGTGCCGGCGGCAGTCGCCTTGTTTGTCTCGGGTAAGGTCGAGGAGAAGGAAAGCCGCCTGATGGCCTGGGCGCGCAAGCTCTACGAGCCCGCGCTCAATGCGGCATTGCGGCTGCGTGTCGCATTTGTCGCAGGGGCTGTGGTGCTGGTTGTCATCGCCGGCTTTGCCGCGACCCGCATGGGATCGGAGTTCGTGCCCAATCTCGACGAGGGCGACATCGCGCTTCATGCGCTGCGCATCCCCGGCACCAGCCTCAGTCAGGCGGTGCAGATGCAAAAGGCGCTCGAAGCCCGATTGAAGCGCTTCCCGGAGGTCGAGCGGATCGTTTCCAAGATCGGCACCGCCGAGGTGGCTACCGATCCGATGCCGCCCTCGGTCGCCGATACCTTCATCATGCTCAAGGATCGCAAGGACTGGCCCGATCCGCGAAAACCGCGCACCCAGCTCGTCGCCGAGATGCACGCGGCGGCGCTCACCATCCCCGGCAACAACTACGAGTTCACCCAGCCGATCCAGATGCGGTTCAACGAACTGCTATCGGGTGTCCGCGCCGATGTCGCCATCAAGGTGTTTGGCGACGATCTCGACGAATTACTGACGGTGGGCAAGGCGATCGAGGGTGTCGCGAACGGCATCCCCGGTGCGGCCGATGTCAGCGTCGAGCAAGTGACGGGACTCCCGGTGCTTCAGATCACCCCAAATCGCGCTGCGCTCGCCAGGCTCGGGCTCAATATCAGTGACGTGCAGGATGTTCTCGCGGTGTCGATCGGAGGTCGACAGGTTGGGCAGATCTTCGAGGGCGACCGGCGGTTCGCCATCGTCGTGCGCCTGCCGGAAGAGATCCGGCGCAATGTCGACGAGATCGGCCGCCTGCGGATACCGCTCCCCGCGTCGGGCGAAGGTCCACGGGGCTTCGTTCCGCTGGAAGACGTGGCGAAGGTAGAGGTCGCCATAGGCCCCAACCAGATCAGCCGGGAGGACGGCAAGCGCCGGGTGGTAGTCACCGCCAATGTCCGTGATCGCGATCTTGGCTCGTTCGTCACTGAGCTGCGCGAGAAGGTCGGCGCGGAGGTCGAAGTGCCGGCCGGCTATTGGATCAGTTATGGCGGCACATTCGAGCAACTTATCTCGGCGGCGGAACGGCTGCGGCTGGTCGTGCCCGCGACGCTGCTGTTGATCTTCGGTCTGTTGTTCTGGCTGTTCCGATCGGTCAGGGACGCTACCATCGTGTTCTCAGGCGTGCCGCTGGCATTGACCGGCGGGGTCGCGGCACTGCTGCTCCGCGGCCTACCGCTGTCGATCTCGGCGGGTGTCGGGTTCATCGCCCTGTCCGGCGTGGCGGTGCTGAACGGC
This sequence comes from Sphingobium aromaticiconvertens, assembly GCF_037154075.1. Taxonomy (NCBI): domain Bacteria; kingdom Pseudomonadati; phylum Pseudomonadota; class Alphaproteobacteria; order Sphingomonadales; family Sphingobiaceae; genus Sphingobium; species Sphingobium aromaticiconvertens. The sequence goes on along the minus strand of NZ_JBANRJ010000001.1, from coordinate 3,316,854 downwards.
GTCGTGATGGTCAGCTTCATCCGGTCGCTCCTCGCCGAAGGACGCCCGCTCGACGACGCTATCCGCGAAGGCGCGCTGACCCGATTGCGGCCGGTGCTGATGACCGCGCTGGTGGCGAGCCTCGGGTTCGTGCCGATGGCGTTCAATGTCGGTGCGGGCGCGGAGGTTCAGCGGCCGCTTGCCACGGTGGTTATCGGCGGGATCATCTCCTCGACCTTGTTGACACTGTTGGTGCTGCCGGCGCTCTATCGGCTCGTGCATGGACGAGCGGCGCGTGCCCCAAAGGCCGAGCCCGCCGTGACAGGAGGTTGATCATGTCCATTCGGTCCTGGGTCACGTGGCCCGGCGCCCCACTCGCCATCGCCTTAGCGGCGCTGTTCGGCGAGGGCGTCAATCCATGGCTGCTCGCCGGACTGCTCTATCTCGGGTCCGGCATCGGCCTTGCCATGGTCGCGATCGAGTGGCGTCTTATGGCAAAACCTTCCAGCAAGGCGCCGCTGGCCCTTCGCCGATTTCTCGCCTTCGTGCGTAGTCGCTATTCCCTGTCCTTCGGGACCGACTGATAAGGAGACGTCACATGACGAGGGGCATGGTTGTTATTGTTGGAATTGTCGCGCTGGTAATAGGGTTCGGAGTGGGCTTCATCCTGCGCCCGATCATGGCGCCTGCCGGGCAAACGGTGGTGGCCGCGAGCCCGGACCGGCCGGCGGAGAAGGCCGAGCCGCGAGGCACGCAGTATTTCGCAGCGCATCTCGATGAAGCACGACAGATCGTGGCGCAATGCCGGGACGGTTCGGTGCGCGGAGACGAATGCGCCAACGCCGACGCTGCTGTTCAGGAAGCGGACGGCAGGGAGCGATTCAAGAAATTCACGGGCGACTGAAGGCTGGAATGCACCCCCTTCAATCTTCATGCGCGCGGCGATGTCGCGTAAAGCCCCTGTCGGCTGCCATGAACCGCGCCAGCATGGGTGGTCAAAGGGGAGTGGCTGGGTGAGACCATTCTAGCTCGCATGGCCTTGGCATAGTCCCCGAGATGCCTGAGCAATGTTCCCGGTAGTTCCACCGTCAGCTTGACCGGCTTGTCCTCCACGATTGGTCGCAGGCGAAATTTGCTCATTGCGAGCCTCCCTGTGGTTCGAGCACGAGATCGCGGATGACGATGACGCGAAGCGGATAGCCCGGCCGAGGGGTGAGCGTTGGCTGCACGTTCAACTGCCGCCGCACGATCTGCTGGCCGGTCTGGTTGACGGTGGCCTGAATGCCCGACGCAGCGCGCGGGTCAGCTCGTCGTCGTCATCCGCGCCCAGCTCGGCACCAAACCCGAGCATGGTCGAGATCAGCGCGGCCTTCGCCGGCTCTGTCCCTGCAAGCCGGCGATACCTGCTGCAACGGCGCCGGGCTGGCGCTCGAGAACGATCGAGCGGCCGCCCGGTAGGATCAGCCGTCCCAGGCGAGCAGGACGCGGTTCTGCACGAACGACACCTCGGGATCATATTCCCCGATCAGCCGCGCGCCCTGGGGGACCGGTCGGGTTTTCATAGGCCAGACTCACAGGGCTGGGCGTCAGGGGGAAGGCTTTCCCCCAGCATAGCCGCCGACTGCCGGGATGGCCCAAAGCACCCTGAAAACGCCATGCACTACCGATCGCGACCACCTGCAATGGGCTGGTGAGAACGCAGCATCTAATTTCTGAAGGAATTTCAGGCGATTGCGCCGAATCTGGTGATTCCCTGGTGAGTTTTCTCAACATCACTGCTCGAAGAGGGGCCGCCGGCTTGTCTGAACTGCTTGATTTTGTTGGAGATTTTGGTGCACCCGACAGGATTCGAACCTGTGACCCCTGCCTTCGGAGCAATTTGTCCTGGCTATCCGAAAAGCACGCTAGGACACGCTATGATACTACACTGCCTTGAAATGTATGGACAATTCGGTTTCCCCCGCCGAAATCTGTATCCGGAACTTCGCTCCAACTTTCATCCGCCTGCTTCCGTGGTGCTTCCGTGGAGGCAACCGGCTCTCCAAGGAGGAAACGCGTAATGGCCAAGCTGACGAAGCGCGTCGTGGACGCAGCCGCGGTCCGTGTGAAGGACTACTTCATCTGGGACGACGAGCTGCCAGGCTTCGGCCTTCGCGTTTTCGCGTCCGGAAAACGCAGCTACCTTATCCAATATCGAGCCGCAGGTCGAACCCGTCGCTACACGATCGGTTTCCATGGCATCTGGACGGCGGAGACGGCGCGGCAAGAGGCGAAGGTGCAGCTCGGCCGCGTTGCGCAGGGTGATAACCCCTCGGAGGAACGCCTGCTCGATCATCAGGCAGTCACTGTCAAAGAGCTGTGCGCGATGTATCTCAAAGATCTCGAAGCCGGTCTCATCCTCGGGAAAGGTGGTCGACCGAAGAAGGCAACCACCATTATCACCGACACCGGTCGGATTCATCGGCACATCATCCCGCTCATCGGCAGCCGTCGGGTTAAGGACCTGGCGAAAGCCGACATCGCCAAGGTTTTGAAGGACATCATGGCTGGCAAGACGGCGGTGTCGGTGAAGACGAAGAAGCTACGCGGCAAGGCCGTTGTAACAGGCGGCGCCGGCACGGCCACACGAACGATTGGACTTCTTGGCGGCATCTTCACCTATGCAATGGAAGCCGGGATCATTATCACCAATCCGGCACACGGCATCCGCAAGCCCAAGGACAATGTACGCGATCGTCGTCTCATCGAAGCCGAGTACCGGATCCTGGGCGAGATTCTTCGCGAAGCGGCTGCAACCCCGAAATTTGAAATGACCGTCGAAATCATTCGCCAGATCGCGCTTACTGGCTGCCGCCGCAGCGAGATAATCGGTCTCATGTGGACCGAAGCAGACACCGACGCGAGTTGCATGCGTCTCGTGGACAGCAAGGAAGGTGCCTCGGTTCGTCCCATCGGGCTTGCTGTGGTCGAGTATCTGGAAGAACGCCGCAAGACCGCGACGGGTACGTATGTCTTTCCCGGCCAGGGAGAGGACAACGCCTTCGGCGGCTTTCCCAACCATTGGAGGCAAATTTTTAGAGACTCCCCGCTGTCCGATGTGACGCCGCATGTCCTGCGCCATAGCTTCGCGAGCATCGCAAATGATCTTGGCTTCACCGAAGTTACGATCGCCGCACTGGTCGGTCACTCCAAGGGCACGGTCACGAGCAAGTACATTCACACGCTCGACACGGCCCTCATTATGGCTGCCGACACGATCTCAGGTTATATCCAAGGGCTGCTCGATGGGGTCAAATTTAGGCAGACTACCTATGCGCTTGACCGGGATTCTCGGAAGGCCGCGCTCGCGCTTTTCCTCCGCAAGGCCAGTGGGGAAGATGCGCTGAAAGTCGGAGAGCAACGACTTGCTGCCTAGCCTGCTGATGGAGGACAGGCGGCTTTGGCAAGACCTCGCCATCGTGTTCGCGCAAGCAGTAAGAACACCTCCATGTTCCAAACATCTCTAGAACCGGCCACGCACGCGATGGATTGGTTGGTTCCATTCGTAAAGCTTGCGCAGCATTTTGGATTCGTCGTGTCCCACATGACGGTCACTGTCTCCGTGTGCCGCCGCGCTGACTGATACGTCCATATCTGTCGCATTGCCCCATTATCTCTGTCTGGAACGATGGAGAGCCGCATGAGCCACGAACAATATTTGACCCTCGATCTGATCGCCCGCTTGGCGGGGCGCTTTGGCCCGACAAGCCGCGTGGCGAAAGAACTGCCCGGTTGGCTCGAATATCTGACCGAGGTCGACTGCCCTGAACGCCCCCGCTCACGCCCCGGTGCGATCTGGTGGACGAAGATCCGCCAGATCAGCCGCAATCTGGTGCCGAAGGCCGGTGGCGGTGATGGAGAAATCCTGAACCGAAACTGCGGCGCACTGGGCGCACATTTCGGCCTGTCGCAGGTTGATGTCGGAATTCTGACCTTCGCCGCGCACTACAAGGTGTTCGACGGATTTGAGCATGTCGTCGATGGCGCGCTGGACACGAAGGAGGTTACCCTCCCGCTTCTGCTGTCTTGGTTCTGCGGGGCGGTGGAGCCCGAAATCCGGGCGGCACTGCGGCCATCGGGGAGACTCGTTGCGTCGGGGCTGGTGCAGCGCAATCGTGGTGGGCGTTACAATCGCATGCCATTCGATCTGTCGGAAAGGCTGCTGACGGCGCTCATGGCGGATGTGAGCGGTGTTGGCGACCTGATCGGCATCATGTTCCCGACTGCGCAACCTCCGCAAGCAGAATGGCAGGATTTCGAGGGGCTGGGGCATCAAGCCGAAATCATGCGCGACCTGACCGTCCGGGCTCTGGCCAGCCGGGCTCGGGGTGTGAACATCCTGCTCTATGGTCCGCCCGGCACAGGCAAGACCGAATTCGCCAAGGTGCTGGCCAGCCAGATCGGTGCCGAGCTTCGTGCCGTGGGGGAAGCCGATGATGAAGGTGGTGAGCCCTCCCGCCGAGAACGTTTGGCCGAGATGGGCATGGCCTGCCGGATGCTGGGCGAGCGGTCTGACACGATCCTGCTTTTCGATGAGATGGAGGATCTGTTCGGGGGCGCCAACCCCTTCTACGGCAATGACCGCCCATCCAAAGTCCATGCCAACCGGATGCTGGAGACCAACCCGATCCCTGTGATCTGGACCACGAACTCGGTGGACGCCTGCGATCCAGCCTTCCTGCGCAGGATGAGCTATTCCGCGCTGATGCGTCCACCTTCCGGACGAGTGCGGGCGCGGATCTGGCAGCGGCTGGAAACCCGCCACGCGGTCGGTATCCCCATGGCCAGCCTGCCGGACCTCGCCGAGCGACATGATCAGGCACCTGCGCTGGTCTCGGATGCGATGCGCGTCGCCCGGCTTTGCGATGGCGGCGATCAGATGGTCACACGGGTGCTCGATGCGGCGACACGGCTGGCAAGGGGCGGTGTCGACCCGGCACCGCGCCACCATTCCGAGGCGCCGTGGAGCCCCGAACTCGCCAATGCCGATCTCGACCTGCGCCTGATCGAGACGCGGCTGGCGGCACCCGACGCACCGCGGCGGGTCAGCTTCTGTCTCGACGGCCCGGCCGGCACCGGCAAAAGTGCCTGGGCGCGGCAACTGGCCCGCACTATCGGCATGCCGGTGATCGAAAAGCGCGCATCAGATCTGATCTCGAAATGGCTGGGTGAGAGCGAGCAGAATATCGCGCGCGCCTTTGCCGATGCCCGTGCAGATGGTGCAATGTTGATCTTCGACGAGGCGGACAGCCTGCTTGCGGATCGCCGTAATGCTGGGCGCAGCTGGGAGGTCAGCCAAGTCAACGAGATGCTAACCTGGATGGAAAGCCACCCCCTGCCATTCGTCTGCACCACCAACCTAGTCGAAAAGCTGGACGCCGCAACGCAGCGCCGTTTCACCTTTCGCATCCGGTTCGACCATCTCTCGGGCGATCAACTCGATTCGGCATGGCGCGCCCATTTTCCCCTGCCAATCCCCGATGGGCTGTTACGTCTCGACCGGCTTGCGCCGGGTGATTTCGCGAATGTGGCCCGCAGGATGCACGCATTGGACGAGACCCGCCCGCGGGAAATCCTGCGGGAACTGGCCCGCGAAGCGGAAGCAAAAGAAGGGGCGACGCGCCCAATCGGCTTTGGCCGTTGACACCCCCTATGCCGCGCCGCGAAGCTGGCGCGGTATTTGGCCGGAGGCACCATGCGCTACGCCCGTCAGGAAGATCTGCAGAAACTGGCTCTGACGATGCAGGGCTCGGCCGAAGGGATTTGCCTTGTCGATATCGAGCGGGAATTCGGCGTGTCGCGCCGGACGGCAGAACGCATGCGCGACGCTGTGCGCAATACCTATCCGCAGATCGAGGAAATCCTCGGCGACAGCGGTCGGAAATACTGGCGCTTTCCGCCGGGCTCTTTGGGAAAAATGGTTGAGCCGACACTGGACGAACTGACCGCCGGACACAGGGCAGCCGCCATCGCACGGCGTGAAGGCGATGATTTGACCGCCGAAACGCTGGAGCGTCTGCTTGCGAAGGTGCAGGCAATGTTTCGTGCAGATCGACGCCGGACGGTTGCGGCCGATCTGGAGGCTCAGCTTATGGCCGATGGGGTCGCCTTCCGCCCAGGTCCACGCGAGAAAATCGCACCCGAGATACTCTCGGCCCTGCGCGAGGCAATTCTTGCGGGCGTCATGGTTTCGACCGACCACCGCGCTCGCAGCACGGGCAAACTGTCACGTAACGCCCGCCTTGGTCCTGTCGCCATGCTCTTCGGGCAAGGCCGCCAATACCTGCTGGCCTGGAGTGAGTACCAGGATGATCTGCGCCTGTTCGCTCTGGCCGGGTTTGAGCGGGTTTCGCTGGAGCCTGACGTCTATACCCGGCCCGCAGGGTTTGATTTGCAGGAATGGCTGTCCGAAAGCTTCGGTATCTGGCGCGATAATGATCCACAGGATGTCGAATGGCGTTTCCTGCCAGACGTGGCGGACGAGGCGGCGGGATATGTGTTCCACCCGAAGCAGACATTGGAACGGCTGGAGGATCGATCGCTGGTCGTGCGGTTCAGGGCCGGTGGACGGCAGGAAATGGAGTGGTATCTGGCTCGATGGGGGGATCGGGTGGAGGTCCTATCGCCAGGATAGTCGGAGATAAGTCTTCAGCGAACCACCCAGAGAATGCCCTGCGATTGTGCTCGCATCAATGCCGTGGCAAAGATTCATACGACCGGATTTGACGTATCCCTGCTCTATTAAGCAGAGACCCGGTTCAAGGAGATACATTTGTCCCGCACGAGCACCACCCACCCCCTTCGCATTGACAGCCTGCCGCTTGCAAACGGCCAGATCGGCCTCACACTTTGCCCAGGCAAGCAGGGGGACAGCGTGTTCGGCGCAGCTTGGGCCCGTGATCTGGCGCTTGATCTTGATGCGGTTGCGTCCTGGGGCGCAGATATGGTGCTCACGCTGATCCAGGACCACGAGTTCGACATGCTGGCCGTCCGCGGGCTGGGCGAGGCGTTGAAAGCGCGCGGCATGGAATGGCTGCATTTCCCGATCCGTGATGTCGATGTGCCTGCCGCCGACAGTGCAGGACTCTGGCGCGGGCTGTCGCGCCGGATCCATGACAGACTCGAACGTGGCGGCAAGGTTCTAATCCATTGCCGGGGCGGTCTGGGCCGTGCCGGGACGATCGCGGCCCTGCTGATGATCGAACGGGGACAGAGCGCGGCGCGGGCTATCGCAGAAGTGCGTTCTGTTCGGCCCGGCGCCGTTGAAACCCGCGCACAAGAGCAATGGTTGCGGGATCAGGCCAGTGGGTCGAGCGACAGCGCCAAGACCTTGCAGGCTTGCTTGCTGGGCGGCGCCATGGGGGACAGTCTCGGCGCCGACATCGAATTCCACTCTCTGGTGGCCATCCAGGCGCGCTTTCCGGCGGGGCTCACCGACTTGCCCCCCTATGGCGGACAGCGGGGCGCTATTACCGATGACACGCAGATGACATTCTTCACCGCCGAGGGCATGATCCGCGCACGGATCCGAGGCCAGTTGCGCGGCATTTGTCACCCGCCTTCCGTCGTTCATCACGCGCTGCTGCGATGGTACCGGACGCAGGAAGGCCATTCGCGAGCAGAGACAGATGATATAGGTCTGATCGAGGACCGCAGGCTTTGGTCAAAATGCGCCCCGGGCATGACATGTATGTCGGCCCTGGGTGCCAGCGGCCGTTTCGGCGACCCGGCCCGCAATGACAGCAAGGGCTGCGGCACGATCATGCGGGTCGCCCCAGTTGCTCTGATCGCGCCGCGCGATCAGGTGAGAGCCTGGGCGATCGAGACCTCGGCCCTGACCCATGGCCATATCACCGGCCAACTCGCAGCCGCCGCCTGGGCGGAGATGCTGGCCGATGTCGCAGCGGGCGAGCCGCTGGAGCGGGCCGCCGAGCGGATCGCCACGGAGTATGCCCGGCTGGACGGTGGCGATGAGACCGCCCACGCCATTCACGCAGCTCTTACGGCGAGGCAAGACGGGCGGCCCGAAACCGTCGAAAGCCTGGGCGGCGGCTGGACGGCCGACGAGGCGCTGGCCATCGCACTTTACGCCTGCCTCCGGGGGAGCGGCCTGGACGAGTGCCTGCGCATCGCGGTGACCCACGGCGGCGACAGCGATTCCACCGGCGCGATTGCAGGCAATATGTTGGGCGTCATGACCCCCGATGCCGTGCTGTCGCATCCATGGGCGACCGTCATTCAGGGTGCCGATATTATCGGCCGCCTCGCGCGCGATCATGACCGGCTGTTACACCGTCCGGACGCAGCCGATGCACTATTCGAATTCTATCCGGGGGGGTAATCAAATGCCAGGTCTGCAAGAACTTGCGGGCAACAACCGCCGGTGAGATGACGCGTCAAACGCCACTTATCACGCCGCTTTCTGTATTGACCCTCGCGCGCCGGATACGCTTCATGAAAGAAGCAAGACATTTCAAAAAGAGCTGTTTAAACATATGTCTCAATTCGATTACTTTCGCGAAAAGTTGCGGTGTCTTCGTGATCAGGACCCGGTGCTTGATAGATTTTCATCGACACCATGAAATCTGCAGCTGATTGGGACTGGGGCACCGCCCATTATCCGGTGATTGACTGATCCATAGCGCCGGCGCGCCCCACATTCGGACTGAAACAAGCATGCATTACCCGTTCCTCGTCATCGATCCACGTTCCGGTTTGCAGTATCGGCTGACAGATACCGGCTTGGCCGAGCTATCTCTGGCTCCGATCCCGCCGGAGTGGTCGCCGGGGCGCGCCATATCCGAGGTGCCTGATCCTGTCTGGGCGGATAGCCTCGCCAATGCACCGGTCGAGACGATTTCGGCGGTGACGACGGCGCTGGAAGATCTGGTGCTGGCCACGCCTGACTTGCGGGTGCCTGTAGTCGATCACCTGTCTGACAGCCGGGCAAAGCGGCATCTCTCGGCACTGATCGGTCTATGGCGGACATTGGGGGACGGTCTGCCCGAAGGTCTTGCACCGCTGCGCCATGTGCTGAACCTCTCCAATGGGCGCTTTCTCGACCCGGTTCCGGTGGTCGAAGGCTCGATCGATCCGCTGGCGCCTGCCGCGATGCAGACGCTTTATGCCCGGTTGAAGGAGGAGTTCGGTTCGGTTCCGGCTTCCCCTCGACTCCGAGCGGCGGCAGTCGGCAGCCGGCTCCACGCCCTACAGGGCGGGGTGACCGCACAGCAGCTCGAAGCCGCGCCTCTCGATGGCAGCCTCGCTTTCTTCGGTCTGCGCGATCCGGCGGCTGCGGCCGACTTCTCTGCCGCCCGCGCCCGTGCGCTGATCGATGACGGCCTTCCGGCGCGCGAGATTTCCGTGCTTACCGCAGGTGATCCGCGCCAGATCGCCCGCGCTTTTGCCGCCCAGGGCGTGCCGCTCTCGGGCATGCCCGCAGCTTTGCCCCAACGCGATATCATCGGTGAGACCGCGCTGCATCTGACGCTGGCCAAACGCCCGCCGACCCCAGCGATGGTACTGGCGAGCCTCGCGCTTTCGCCATTGATGCCGTGGTCCGCCCAGACCGGGCGCGATCTGTCCGAAAGTCTGATGGGCGGTGACTTCCGCGGCGCGATCTTGACCGCCACTCCTGCGCACAAGGAACTTTGGGACGACATCCGCGCCTCGGCTAGCAGCTTGGCGCAGTTGCGTTTTCTGCTCGATCGCATTTGCGATCAGCTTGCGCAGGGCGATCAGGTCCGGGCGCGTCTGCCGGTCCCGCCGGGCGAAGGCGCCCCCGACTGGGAGGCGATCTTGCGCGGTATTCAGGTCATGCCGCACACCAGCGCGGAGCCGGACCGCAATCTGGAAGGCGTCAGCCTGTGGGCTGCCCATGAAAGTCCTTGGCGGTCCTGTCGGCACCTGATCGTGACCGATTTCACCGACGGGCTTTACCCCACCCGGCCGCGCGCCAACCCATTGTTTCTGGACAGCGAGATTGCTGCGCTCCGCGAAGCCACCGGCCTAGCATTGCGTGGCCGGGCCGAGGGGCTGGCGCAGGGGCTTTCGCTCTTCGACCAGCAGCTGCAGGCGGTGACGGACAGCATCACCTTCCTCGTTCCGTGGCGCGATCTGTCGGGTGGGCGCTTGCAACCCTCGGCGGGGCTTTCGCTAGTGGCGCGGGCCATCTCCGGCGTCGAGGATGCCAGCGACCTGATCACCGATCTGTCGCGTCTTTCACCCGGCGACTGGCCGGTCGCGCATCATCATCTGCCGCCTTTGGCTGAGGCTCTCGAACTGCCTGAGGCGCTGGATTTTGCGGGCCAAGACCTACTCTCCTTGCGGCGCAAGGATGATGGCACGGCGAAACCGCAATCGCCCTCGCGGCTGGAAACGCTGCTGGTCAGTCCGCTCGCCTGGCTCCTGGGCGAGGTGGGGGCGGAGGACATGTCCTGGTCGGCCGAGGAACTGGACGTCATGGCCAAGGGCAATATCGCGCATGACGTTTTCGAACATGTCTTCCTGAAGGATCTGTCCATCCCGGACCCCGACACATTGGCCGCCGCGGTGCCCGAAGCCTATGAGCGCGCTCTGATCCGCCATGCCGGCTACCTGCGCAGCCCGTCATGGGAGATGGAGCGCAGGGGGCTTGAGCGCGAGATCATGGCCGCCGCTCTGCGCTGGCGCGACCATCTGCTGGCGCTCAAGGCAAAGATTATCGGTAACGAGATCTGGCTGGCCGGTGAGGCGCATGGCATCAGCCTGCATGGCAAGGCGGATGCGATCATCGAGCTGCCGGATGGCGCGCTGCTGATCGTTGACCACAAGAAAAGCAGCACTTCGGGGCGGCGTAAGCGGATGGAAGCGGGTTGGGATCTGCAGGCAGGCCTTTATCGGGACATGATCGCGCGACCGCATCGGCGCGAGGGCGACGGGATGGATCCCTTGATCGGCCGCAAGGTCGCCGTTGCCTATCATCTGATGAATGACGGCGGTCTTTTGACATCCGGCCTGCCGCTGACTGATGGCTCGCCTGCCCGCGACATGGGCGATGCAGTGAATGAAGGCGCTGTAGAAAAACTGGCCGAGCGGCTGGCGGAACTCGGCGCAGGCCGGGTGGTGCTAAACACATCCGAGGATGAAGCCTTCTTCAAGAAAGAGGCCGGCTTCACCCCCTATGCGCTGACTGATGGCTCGGCCTTCGTCACCGCCTTCATCCGTCAGATCGAGGAGGAATGACCATGGATCAGGGACTGGTCATCGTCCCCGCCGGCGCGGGCGCGGGCAAAACCCATCGCATCAAGACCCAGCTTTCCGACTGGGTGAAGCGCGGCGTGGTGCGGCCTGAACGCATCCTTGCTGTCACCTTCACTGAGGCCGCAGCGGGCGAGTTGCGCGAACGGATCCGCGCCGGGCTTTTGGCTGATGGATTGGTTTCCGAGGCAATGGCGGTTGAACGTGCCTATGTCTCCACGATCCACGGGCTTGGCCTCAGGCTTCTGACTGAGCACGCGCTGGCGGCGGGTGCCTCACCGCAGCCGCGCCATCTGGGCGATGCCGAGCGTGACCTTTTGATCCGTCAGGCCCTGGCCCATGCCAAATCGCTCGACCCGATCAAGGCCGAGCCCGAGCGTTTCGGCTATGAGGCGAACTGGCAAAAAGGCGCGACAGTCGAGGACAACTTGCGCGGTAGGGTGCTTTCGATGATCGACCTTCTGCGCGGCCTTGGTGACAAGGGGCGAGATCCCGGTCTGATCGCGCAAGCGCTCTCGCGGCTTGATGAGGTTTACGGCGAAGTGCTGACGGATCCTACTTCCGCCGGTGCTGCGCTGACTGCCGCAGTTCTGGCGATGGTCGCGGCCTTTCCCGAAGGCGGCATGGCCACCGTTACCGCCAAAGGCCCGCGTGAGACGCTTGAGAAGAACCTTGTTCTTTTCCGCCGCGTGTCCCGTGATCCAGGGCTGCTCGGCCGGGACTGGGGCCTCTGGCAAGGCCTGCGCGGATTGTTCACCTCGAACAGCCGCACGAAAACACCCGACGGCTATGACGATCTGGCGACCGCCATCATCGAGGCAGCTGATGTCCTGCACGCCCATCCCGGTCCGCTTGCGGATGCGAAGCTGCATCTGTCGTGTCTGATCGCCTGTGCGCAAGAGGTGATGGAGGCCTATGATGCCCGCAAGAAGGCCTTTGGCCTGATCGATTTCGCCGACATGATCGTGGGGGCCGAGCGGCTCTTACGGACAGATCCGGCTGTGCGGCGGGCCGTGCTGGATGAAATCGATTGTGTCATCATCGATGAATTCCAGGACACCAACCCCGTGCAATTCGCGCTTTTGTGGCAACTCGGGGCGCATGCGCCTCGCACGCTGCTGGTGGGCGATGTGAAACAGTCAATCATGGGCTTTCAGGGTGCCGATGCGCGGCTTTCGCAGGCCTTGGCGGCGGCGAACCCCGATGCAACGCAGCCGTTGGACCGCAACTGGCGATCGACGCCTGCGGTGATGGACTTCGTCAATGCGATGGGTGCGAGCCTCTTTGGTGCGGGCTACAATCCCCTGGTGCCAACCCGCGATCCGGTCGCTGGTCCTGCCATTGAAGTGCTGAATGCGGCCAAATCGCGCGGCGTACGTACAGCATCGAAGCCGCAGGAGCATATCGCCGAGCGTGTCGCCCGCATCCTGACCGACGGCGATACCATCACCGATCGTTACACGCAGGCGACGCGCCCGGTACGGCCCTCGGATATCGCGCTCCTCGTATGCCGCCACACTACCGCCGCCCGCTATGCCGAGGAGCTGCGCGCTCGCGGCGTTCCCGTGCGCATCAGTGAAGATGGCTGGGCACAAAGCCCCGTCGTTACCGCAGCCCGCGCCGCGCTGGCCTTTGCCGCGAACCCCGCCGACATTCATTCGGGGCTCTTGTTGCGCACGCTTGGCCCCGATCCGCTGCCCCTGCAAGCGGCGCTTTCCTCACAGATCGAAGGGCGGTTGGCGGATGATCCGGTGCTGATGCGGCTTGTAGCCCTGTCGGCCCGGCTGGCAAGTCTGCCGGTTGCTGCGGGCCTCGATCTGGTGCTTGATGCCGCCGACCTGCGGCTTTGGGCCGATAGCCAGCCCGATGCGGCCCAGTCCCGCGCTGATCTTTTGCGCCTCGAGGCCGAGGCCGGTGAGTTCGAGGCCGCGCATCGCGACCTCAAGGCTGCCTCGGGCTTCCATGGCGAGACCGCGAAAGTGTTCCTCGGTTGGCTCGATGCCCGCGCGGATGAGCGTGACTTCGACCGCCGTCCTGATCCGGCAGCCAACAGTGCCGAGGCGGTCGAGATCGTGACCTGGCATGCCTCAAAGGGGCGCGAATGGCCGATCACCGTAGTGGCCGAGTTCGACAATGGCATCGAGGAATGGGCCGGCTCTACCGCAACGCGTTTCGATGCGCTCGACCGGATCGACGATATGGCCGTTGTGCTTGGCTCTGCCGCGCTGATCCACACGCCTGGGTTTGCGGCCCCCGAGGCCGAGCGTCGCTTCATCGAAGACCGCCGCCCGGATTTTGAGGCCAATGCGAAAAATCTCATTTATGTCGCGCTGACCCGTGCCCGTGACCGGCTGGTGCTGGAATGGCCAGGCTTTCTCAAGGATCGCGAGGAAGACGCGCTCGAGGCAAAAAACCTGTTCCACATTCTTGAGGACAGTTGCGCCCCGCAGATCGCGGCCGGCTGCCTGCGGATCGGTGGCGTGGACTGCCCTGCGGTCATCACGCAACTGCCCGACCAGGCGGGCTTTACCGAATATGCGAATGGGGCGACCACTGTGGCTTCCCGCTTCGGTCCGGCGACGGCTTTGCCCGCAGCGCCCCTGACGCCCTGGCGACTGCAACCGTCGCAAACCCGCAGTGCGGGTGCTGCGCCGGAAACCTGCAGTATCGACCTTGGTGCGCCATGGCCCAAGACGCTTAACGACGCCACACGCGGCACGGCCCTCCATCTGGCCTTGCGTACCTGCCTGACCCGGCCTGAACTCATCCCGGCACTGGCCGCTGCCACCGGGCTCGAGGAAACCACGATCACGCTGGTTTCCGAGCGCGCCGAGACGTTGAGAAACTGGCTGGCGGCCGAGGGCTATACCGACCTGCGCGCCGAAATCCCGGTCCTTGGGTTCTCGCCAGAGGGGGCCGAAATCCCCGGCACCATCGATCTTCTGGCCGTTGGATCAGGGGGATGCATACTTATCGACCATAAATCCGGCGGCGGGGGCGAGGGTTTCGGTTCCTACTGGCCACAGCTGTCAAGCTATGTGGCACTGGTGGCAAAGCTGTTCCCGCACCACCCGCTGAAAGGGGTGGCGGTGTTCTGGGTCGACCACGGGCGGCTAGAACTGGCCGGGCCACAGGCCGGCAGCGGGTCGCCGGACGCCGCCGAACCACTTTCACCCAACGAGTAGCCCGATGTCCTACCTTGCCTGGATTGATTTTGACCCTGAAGAACGGCGGAGAGCTCAGACCCTCATCGATCTGTTCAAGCAGCCAGAGGCACGTGACGAGCTTGGCCTGGGTACGATCAGGGACGGGCTGGCTGATCTCCTTTTCCCGGGCACCAGCACTATTCAGACACGGCTACGCTACATGCTGTTCGTTCCCTGGATCTATCGGGAAGCACAGCAGCGCAAGGCCAGTCAAGCAGAGCGAACGATTATCGCCCGGGATCTTGAGTTCGAACTGAGTGAAGCGCTTTTGCGCGGCGGAGAGCGCGAAGATGTGATTGGCCGCCTTGCCGGAAGGAGCCTGAAGAGACTCGCGTCGAGCGTTTATTGGGCTGGCATGCATACGCTTGGCATCCGCACGCTAGCGGGCAATCAGGCAACATTCTTGTCCTATGGGCGGGAGAGTTTGAAGGATCATGATCTCAGATTATGGGGCACGGGCCTTCCCAATGCGCCCGAGAACCTGTTCGAGCAAACGAGCTTTACACTGTTGCCTGAAGAAGTTGGTTTCCTGCGCGATCGTATTGCTGGCAGTGCCAAGGCAAGTTTGCTGAACGAACTTGCCTCTAAGCAGAAGAACTTCAGCGAGGATTGGGCATGGCAGGTCCGCGAGGACACGGTGTCAGACCGCAATCGATCCATTCTCCGCCATGCGGAACGCTTCTCGGGCGTGATGCACGGTGCAAGCCTCCTCTACAATCTGCTGCTTGCATTGCGAGCGGCGGAGCGCCCGAATGCCAAAACCCATGGCGAAGCATCCGCATTGATCGAAGATTACCGCCAATTACTTGAGGATTGGCGCGGAGATCTTCAGCACCTCGCGCTGCAAAGCTGGGACTTGGACGACCTTTTCCAGATCGTTGGATTGACCACTCACAACCTTACCCAGTCCTCTCGGGAGTTCGTTAGAGGCTGGCTCGCCATTGCGCTGCAAAGCTCTAAGTCGTTGGAGACAGACCACGAAGCCATCGATCTGCTCAGAAAGCGCGAACAGTCGCTGAAGCGGATGAAGGCCCGGCTGCTCCACGATGCACCCCTCGAACGCTGGTCAGGCGCTTCAGGTCTCGCACGGCTGGATTTCCGCTGGGGAATTGCGCGGCGTTATCTCGGGGAGCTTGTCGATGTCGGCTGATTCGTCTTTCGACCCTGAGAACCGTGAGCTTTATACTGCACTTGTTCGTGCCCCGGATGGGTACAGGTTCGGGCATGCCGTCGCTACGACGTACTCACTCGATTTTGAGACGGCGCTTGCCATTCCGATCAGCATCGTGTTCCGCGATGCTGAGAACAGAGACGAAATGCTGCGAAGCCCTCTCGCGTTGCTGCAGAGTGTCGAGCGGATGGCCGACCGCATTGCCGTCTATTGCGATCGGGGCCGCATCAAGGAGGCTCACCCGAATGCTGCGAGGCTGATGGCACTTTACGAGAAGACGATTGTGGAAGTCGCGGCGCCGGGTGGAGGCGCCTTCCATCCGAAGCTGTGGTGTATTCGTTTCGAGCCCGAAAAGAAAACCGATCCCGTTCGAATGAGAGTGGCAATCCTGTCGAGGAACCTCACAAATGATCGTTGCTGGGATCTCGCTTTGGCTCTCGATGGTGCAGTACACGATGAGGAGAATGAGAATAACCGCGCGCTGACGAAGTTGCTGCGGGCCCTGCCCAGGCTAGCCAATCCAGCCACCCGGCCTGCGCCGCCCAAGTTCCTGCCTTCGCTGATCTCGGATTTGGAACGAACCTGGTGGGAGGGCCTGCCTGCTGGCGCAACAAAGGTCAGCTTCGCCGTCAATGGTCTTGATGGTGACGGCTGGGCGCTTCCCCGAGGCGAGAAGCTGGCGGTTCTTTCACCTTTTATCTCTGCTCCCGCGCTGAAAAGGCTGTCCGACGGATACGGCTCGCGAGATAATCTCCGGCTCATCTCGAGAGCAGAGGAACTCGACTGGATAGATCCCGAGACACGCGAGCTTTTCACGATCTCGACTCTCGATGAGCGTGCAACGGAGTATGAGGCTGAAGGAGTGGATGGGCCAAGTTCGGCCGATCTCGAGGGACTTCATGCGAAAGCCTACCTCGTCGAGCGAGGATCGCGCCTCCAGATCCACCTCGGTTCGGCAAATGCTACCACGGCTGCGATGATTCCCACCAAGCGCGGGAAGACGCAAAATGTCGAGGTGATGGCAACATTGGACGGTCCGAAGACGCGCATGGGTACGATCGACAACGTCCTGTTCTCCGAGGCGTTCCAGCGGCTGCTCGCCACCTACACGCCGAGCGAACCACCGACGCAGGACGCGGCCATGGCGGCGGAAAAGGCGCTGGAGAAGATGCGGTCAGACATCTCGGCGCTGCCACTTGATCTCCACTGTTCCGAAGAGGACGACCTGATCCACCTTGAACTGCAGATTGCCACCAAAGAAAAGCACGTTCTGCTGCCGGATGGCGTCAGGTGCTTCGTGCGGGCGATCACAGTCCCTAATGAACGCGGATATGATGTAGGCAGGTTGCTGTGTGGCTCCGATACAGAGCTTGCATTGGGTGCTGTTCCTCTTGGCGACGTTACGCGCTGGCTCGGAATTCGGCTGCTCGATGAAGCGACGAAGGTGGAACTGACGTTCACACTTGGTGCGCGCTTGGTCGGCGTTCCAGAAGGCCGGGACGCAGCTGTTCTTCGTGCCCACATCGCGAACGTGGACAACTTCTTCCGTTATCTCAGTCTGCTGCTCGGCACGCTTGGTGAAGGAAGCTTTCTGGAAAGCGACACGGGCGGCGAAGGTCAGTGGCTTCGTCGCTTGGGCGAGGGAAACACCTCGCTTCTCGAGCCGATGGTGCGGGCGCTCAGTCTAGAAAGCGGTGAGCTAGAAGAGATCGGCCGGCTAATCGAACGGCTTGAAGACCCGGCCGGTGGCGAAACCATTGTTCCCAAGGAATTTCTAGCGCTATGGCAGAGCTTCGAGCCGCTTGTAAAGAGCAAGAGGGGGCGCCGGTGACTTACAGCGCTGTCGAGCACCTTGCGTTGCTGAAACCGTTTCAGCAAGTGACTGTCGACTACGTCTTTCGAAGGCTGTTCACGGATCAATCACCGACGGATCAGTTCTTAGTCGCTGACGAGGTCGGGCTCGGGAAAACCATGGTTGCCCGCGGCGTGATTGCGAAGACCATCGAACACCTGCTGGGCAAGGTCGACCGCATCGACATCGTTTACATCTGCTCCAATCAGGCGATTGCTGAACAGAACATCAAGTCGCTCAATGTGGTGGGTTCTGCAACCAAGCCGCTCAATACCCGCCTTACGCTGTTGCCGCTTGAGATCGAGAAGGAAGGCGGGATTGCTTCGCGACCCATCAATCTGATCAGCCTCACCCCTGGAACGGCGCTAGATCTTAAGTCGTCCCTTGGGACTGCACCGGAACGTGCGCTGATCTTTGAAATGCTCCGTGAGCGTATCGGTCTTCGCCATCGCGGCATCCAACGAGTGTTCCGTGGCGGCGTTTCCGATGAGAACTGGCCGGGCTGGACGGCATGGATCCGAAGCGAACGGATTTCGCGAGATATCGCTGATAAGTTTAACCGGGTGGTCGATGATACATTTATCGAAAGGATTCGTGAGGCGGCAGATCTCGCCAGAAGGCACAAGCATCCCCATTACCCCGACGACCAGCGCCCCGCAGCGATGATCGGTGAGTTGCGCCGAATGCTTGCGAAGATCTGTGTGGACGCATTGACGCCGGACCTCATCATTCTCGACGAATTCCAGCGCTTCGCTGAACTCCTGCACGATCATGATGTCGAGGTAGCGCCTGAAAAGGCAGCTGCCGCAGAATTGGCGCGGGCCTTGTTCTCATACAATGGGGAGGATGGATCGAAGGCGAGGCTCCTGCTTCTGTCCGCCACGCCTTATCGCATGCTAACGCTGAGCAGCGATGCGCCGGAAGAGGGCGAGCATTACGACGACTTTTTACGGACAATGCGCTTTCTGTTCGGCGATGCTGAAGGCCCGGCTCGCGTAGAGGAATTGAAGAGCGAGCTCATCAAGTTCAGGCGATCGCTCCAGTCGATGCCAGATGCCCGAGCGGCAGCAATAGCGCAACGAGACAGACTACATGGTATCCTGAGCCAGGTCATTGCCCGCACTGAACGCGTTGATTCTACCGAAGATCGCAATTCGCTCGTCCAAGAAGTCATGCCCGAGGTAGCGATCGCCACCGATGATCTGCGAGAGGCGAAGGCAGTAGCGAAAGTTGCAGAACTCGTAGGTGCTCCCAGCATCGTCGAGTACTGGAAATCGGCTCCTTACCTGTTGAACTTCATGAGGGGGTACAAGCTGCGCGACCGGCTTCAGGCATTGAAACCCAAGCCGGCCGCAGAACTGTGCAAGGCCATTCGAGAGGCCTCAACGCACTTCATCAGCAAAAAACAGGTCGAGGAATACGCGGCGATTCCATTTCGCAATGGGAGGATGCGTGCCCTTGCGGATCTGGCGTTCAATGACGCCCTTGATCGATCGCTCTGGATCCCGCCATCGCGTCCCTCATTCGGCACGCCAAGGTCGGCCACAAAGGCATTGGTCTTCTCAGATTGGTCGATGGTGCCGGATGCGATCGCGGCTTTGCTTTCGCATGAGGCGAGTCGCCGAATGGGTATGTCGCCGGATCTTGTCAGCCGGACCAGCAGGCCGATTGGCGTCGATGAGCTTATGCCGATGCTCTACCCATCGCCGTCGTTGGCAGAGCTTGTTGATCCTCTCGCTTTGGAGCGGCGGTTCGGCCGCGCTGAAAGCTACGAAAATTTGCACGCTCAAGCCTGCACGGTTCTGCGTGAACAGCTTGCGGTGGACGCCATCGCAGAATTCGCTCAAACAAGTGACCGGCTCCTCGCACTTGCGCTGGACAGGACGCTCGATCGCGAAGTGGAGTGGTCGAATGTCGGCGTCGTTGACCATGATGGGCACGACGAACATGGAGCGATGTCTCGGACCATCGCCACACTTCGCGATGCACTCCAAACTGACGAGCATCAGGGCGATGTCGACCCTGACACAGTGATCGAAAAGCTCGCCAGCCTTGCGCTTGGCTCGCCTGCGGTATGTGCGCTGCGTGCACTTTCGCGACTTTGCCCGGAGATCGCCACAGACGACCCCGTATTGATCAGCGCATCAATCGGGATCGCGCTCGGTTTTCGCAGCCTCTACAATCAACCCGAAACCCGCGCCTTGCTCGCTGAAACCTCGCCTCTCAATTATTGGCGCGATATCATAGAGCACGCCGCGCGAAACGACCTTCCGGCGGTTTTGGACGAATATCTTCAGCTCGTCCTGGAAAGCGAGCGCGCCGAAAAATTAACCCCGCAGGATCGCGCGAAGATCATTGCATCAAGCGTAATTGCTGTGGTCGCTTTGCGCCCTGCCCAGATCACATTGGACCACTGGTCGACAAAAGCGGGGCGTCTGCATGATCAGACATTCGAAGTGCGTGCCCGTTTCGCCATGCGTTTTGCAACAAAAGCCGAGGAAGAAAAAGGTGTACGCCGAACATCCGCGGTCCAGGCGGCCTTTAAGTCGCCGTTTCGGCCATTTGTTCTCGCTTCCACGTCGATTGGACAGGAAGGATTGGATTTTCATCCCTACTGCTCTCGAATTGTGCATTGGAACCTCCCGCGGAATCCTGTTGATATCGAGCAGCGTGAAGGACGGGTCCATCGTTACAAAAACCATGCTGTTCGGCGCAATGTCGTCGCTGCTTTTTCGGCCACTCCTCTCGCTGCGCAGAGCAGGCAATCACCATGGGTCTCCATGTTTGAGGCAGCGCAAGCTGATGAGGTTTCAAAGGGCCGCTCGGGAGACATCATTCCGTTCTGGGTCTACCCAGGTAATCACAAGATCGAGCGGGTCGTCCTCATTCCGCCCTTCAGCCGCGAGAAGGAACGCTACAAGGATCTCATCACATCTCTGGCCACTTACCGGCTGGCCTTTGGCCAACCGCGCCAAGATGAATTGATTAGCCTCTTCTCGGGTATGGACGACGACTTTATCCAAGAATTATCGGAGCTTCAGATATCGCTTAGGCCAAACTGACACAGCACGCAGAGAGGGGCACCTCCAGCGCAGCACGAGATCGATCAGTCATCTTCGCGCCTGGCTTGAAACCAGAGGGGCATAAAGCATCCGCCCGTGAGCGCACCGAGACTGGCAAAGACTTGAGGGGAAAGCCTTCCCCTGCGGACGAGCCACAGTCTCGGCCGACCCCTTCTGCGGGGGCGCCCCGCAACGCCCCGAGAGTGAGAGTGCAGACGGGTTTTCCGTGACGGGTTGAGGGTTGGAGGAGTGGCCTCCGGCGCCCGTCGCGGAGACATTCCGATGGCCAGACAGGACAGCGCGCGCGTAGGCGGCGCCCGCAGCAATCTCTACGACGACATCACCAACAAGATCATCGGCGAACTGGAGGACGGGCGGCTGCCCTGGGTCCAGCCCTGGGGGACGGCGGCGGCGAAAGCACCGCTGGCCATGCCGAGGAATGCCGCGACGTTGCGGCAGTATTCCGGGATCAATATTCTGATCCTCTGGGGCGCCGTGGTCCAATACGGCTATCCGACCCAGCATTGGCTCACCTTCCGCCAGGCCCTGTCGCTCGGCGGCAATGTCCGCAAGGGCGAGCGTGGCACCACCGTGGTCTACGCCGACCGTTTCACCCCCGAGGATGAAAGGCGCCGCGCCAGGGAAACAGGCGAAGAAGCAGGCAGCATTCCCTTCCTGAAGCGCTTCATCGTGTTCAACGCGGCGCAATGCGAGGGTCTGCCCGAGGACATTGCCGTTGAAGCGCCACCACCGCCGCCCGGCATGATCGAGCCGAGAGTCGAGGCACTGATCGGCGCAACCGGCATCGACGTCCGCATCGGCGGCGATCGTGCTTTCTATGTCCCGTCGCTCGACTACGTCCAGGTGCCACCGCCGGCTGCCTATTTCGAGCCCATCAATTGGCACAGGACCGCCCTGCACGAGATGGGCCACGCCACGGGTCATGCCTCGCGGTTGGGGCGGGATTTTTCGGGCAGCTTCGGCACCAAGAAATACGCCTTCGAGGAACTGGTAGCCTTATCTGGACAGTCTGCGCCGCACCCAACATTGCAGTAAGGTCGGCGATGGACGCCCACGGTAGGCAGTTATCAGGCTGGCCGTAGCGCTGACCCAAGAGCTGGCGGAGGCCAGCCTGATAGCTGCCGGGCCACAAGCGCGTCGGTGTGAGGTCAGCTTCCGGGTGGGGGGTCCGGGGGGAGGGTTTCACGCCGGTGTCGATCATCACTGTTTGCGAGCGGCGCGAGGCCGATGGCCTCGACGCGCATGTGCCGCTGATCCTGCGCGGCGATGCGCTCTATGATCCCGATCTGGATCGCTTCTTTCTCGATCTGCCGTTGGCGGGCGTTCGTTCGCGCCATTCGCTTCGTGCCTACGCCTATGATGTCGCGGTCTGGCTTCGCTTTCTCGATGCCTGCGGCAAGACGGTATGGAGCGCGGCCCGCGACGATGTCACCGCCTATCATCGCGCGCGCCGCCGCGACGAGGCCGCCCACCGGATCAGCGCGGCGAGCTGGAACAGGGCTGTCGCCAGCCTCGATCGCCTCTACCACTGGGGTGAGCAACAGGGGCTGATCGCCGAGGCGCCGTTCAGCCGTCGCGCGGTATGGCGACCGGCGCATGGCAGCCGTCGTGGCATGATCGCGGCACGTAATGACGCCTATGAACGCGCTGCCCGGCGATCGGACGTGCGGTTCGTCACGATGGAAGATTATCGCATCTTCCGCGAGGTCGGTCTGCGCGGTCTGACCCCTGACGGCGCAGAACGCCGTGGCGCGCGCGATCGCACCGGCCTGCGCAACGCGCTGTTCGCCGATCTCCTCGTCACCACCGGCCTTCGTCTGGAAGAAGCGTCGGGCCTGCTTGCTGCTGAGCTCGCGGCCATCGACCACGACGATGCTCATGCGGGGCAGCTTTGGCTGCGTCTGCCGCCGCCGCTCACCAAGGGCGATCGCGGACGCAATATCCTGGTTCCGCGTCGGTTGCTTCGGCAGATCGCGGCCTTCGTCGCCGTCGAGCGAGCCGCAGCCGTGACCAAGTTCGTAGGCCGCGGCGGCGCGGACCGGATCGAGCGACCGATCCACGTCACCCGCGCCGGACTCGATCGCATGCTCGATGCCTGCACACCGGAGGAACGATGCCGTCTGATCCTGTGCGACGACGATGGAACGCCCCGCGAGCCTGCGGCACTGTGGCTGACCGAGGTTGGGCAGCCTGTCCGCCCCAACTCGTGGGAGGTAATCTTCACCCGCGCCTGTCGGCGCTGCGAGGAGAACGGCTTCCCGCTATCGATCAGCCCGCACCAGCTTCGTCATACCTTCGCGGTCCATATGCTCGCCCTGCTGATCCAGCGGCGGCTGCGCGAAGCGGCATTGCCGGTGGGTCCGGTGGAGAGCTATCGGCTGATCCTGGGCGACCCGCTGCAACAGGTGCAACGCCTTCTCGGCCACGCAAGCCTTGCCACCACCTATATCTATCTCGACCATATCGCGACCCGTGCCGATACGGTGGACGCTGCCGTCGAGGAGCTGCTGGCGCTGCTGCCCGGACCGCGGGGCGCGTGAGCGAGCATCCTCGCAAGGGCCGACCGGTCGCGTTCAAGACCATGAGCCCGGCGCGATCGCGGCCCGACCCGGTGCTCGGCCTCCGGTTCACCATCGAAGCGCAGTATGGCGGAACGGTGCTGGTCGATATGGCCGCGCTTGATGCTCGTCCGCTCGCCATCGCCTTTGCCGGCGCGCTACGCCGGTCGGCCGGGCTCGGTGGATCGATCGGCGCGGCAAGCGTCATCCAGCAGTATGTTCAGGTTTATCGCCGCTTCTTCGCCTGGCTTGCCGATGAAGCGCCGGACGTGGATGGTCCGCACGACCTGCATGCGATCCATGTCGATGGATTCGCAGCTGCGCTCGAACGTGCTGGCATGCGCCCGATCCACCGGCACACGACCGTCAGCAAGATCGTCAACACGTTGCGCGCGATCGAAGCCGACCGGCCCGATTGGATCGCACCCGACCTGCACGAGCGGCTGCGCTATACACTGGCTATGTCGGCGGGCCGCTCGACCCCGCGTGACGCCTATAGTCCGTTCGTCGCCCGCGCGCTCCGCGATGCGGCGCGTGCCGACGTCGATGCGATGTTTCGTCGGCTCGGGGCCGAGGATCGGACCGACAAGGGCGACCCGGTGATCGCCGCCGCTCGCGCCGATATCGAAGCGATCATCGCACGCCAGGGCGCGATCATAACGGACAGTCCCGAGGTGCGGCGGCTCTATTTCATGCGCGTGCGGCGCGGTCTGCCGTTCGGAAGGCTCATCGACGACCTTCATGGCCGGCATCATATACTCGCGCGCGACCTGCCAGCGCTGCTGGTGCTGCTCACGCTCGATACGGGTCTCGAGCCCGAGTGCGTGAAGACGCTGACGGTGGATTGCCTCGCTAATGCCCATGCCGGCACGGTGGAGCTGCGCTATCTGAAGCGCCGCGCCTACGGCGCCGAGCACAAGGGCATGCGCGTCCGCGACGGCGGTGGCGGCACGCCCGGAGGGCTGATCCGCCGCCTGATCGGCGTCACGGCCGTCGCCCGCGAGCACCTGCCCGACGATTGTCTTTGGGTCTATCACAACGTCGGCGGCCTTCGCGCCGGCATCGTCGACCCCAAGCACCAACTCGCAGCCTGGGCCTGTCGTCACGGCATTGTCGACGATGATGGCAAGCCGCTGCATCTGCTGCTTTCCCGGCTGCGCAAGACCCACAAGGCGCTGTGGTACACCAAGACCGAGGGGCATATGACCCGCTTTGCCGTCGGTCACACCCGCGAGGTCGCGGCGCGCCACTATGCCGATCTGCCGTCGCTCCGGCCCCTGCACGAGGCGGCCGTTGCCGATGCCTTTCACGAGGCAGTCGCAGCGGCGATGCCGACCATTCTCGCGCCCACAGCCGAGCAGGCGCTGCGCGAAGCGCCGGAACAGGCCGCGCCGCTGATGTCGCCGGATACGGTGGCTCCATTGCTGGACGGCGAACAGGATGTCTGGCTCGCCGCCTGCGCCGGATTCTATCGCAGCCCCTTCGCCGAGGCCGGATCGCCGTGCGCGCAGCCCTTCTGGGGTTGCCTCGATTGCCCCAACGCCGTCGTCACCGCCCGCAAGCTCCCCGCGATCCTGGCTTTCCTTGCGCTCATCGAAGAGCAGCGGCGGTGCCTTCCGGCTTCTGATTGGGCGGCCAAGTTCGGCCATGCCCACGCCCGTATCATCGATCAGATATTGCCCGCCTTCCCGGAGTCCGTGATTGCCGAGGGACGCCGGCAGATCGGCGAGCAGGTGCTTTATTTCCCGCCAGAGGTGCTGGCATGATCGATCCCGCCCCATCGACCGTACCGGCACTGGCGTTCGATGATCGACCTGTGCTTGTGACCGCGCGCCTCAAGCCCGGTTATGCGCGCGAGCAGCTGTCACGCGTCGATGATCCAAGCTGGGATCTCGGACCCGCCGTGTTTCGGGAGAACGCCCGGCGCTGCCATGTCACCGTGCATTTCGACGTGCTCGAACATGCCGATGTGCAAGCGGCGATGCGCGCCTATCTCTACGCGCGCCTCAACATCGATCTTCCTGGTTGCCGCCCGAAGCTGACCCCTGCGAGCATCCGGCAGGCGTTCAACCGGGCACGTCGGTTCTTTGCCTTCGCGCGCGAGCGGCTTGGACGGCTCGACCTTGGCCGTATCGATCAGGCGCTGGTTGATGCTTATGCCCGCCACCTGCGGGCCGATCCCGCACGGCGACCCGTCATTGTCGGACAGCTCCTGCAAGTGGCCACTGATCTCTATCATTTTCGCGATTACCTGCCCGGCGGCGGCCTCGGATTCGAGCCCTGGGCTGGGCGAGCGCCCGCACGGGTCGCCGGATACCGGCATGTGCGCGAGAACCGCACCCCGCGCATGCCGGAGGAGGTCACTACACCGCTGCTGGCCTGGTCGTTGCGCTATGTCACCGTATTCGCACACGATATTCTCACGGCCCGGGCCTCGCTCGATCGGCTCGAGGCGCGCCGTGCTCGGCTGATCGCCGCCGAGCACGGACTGCCAGACGCAGCGCGCCGCCTTCGGCAGCGCACGCGCCTCGAGCGCTATCTTGGCCGCCGGGCACGGCAAGGACGTGGCGTGCCCGTCTGGACCACCGCGCACAACGGCGCCACGCGCACTGATCCCCATACCGGAGAAGCGACGCCGCCGATCAACGCCCATCTCCTCCATCTTCATGCCGGCATCGACGCCGAGGCGGAACCGGCAATGCATCTCAGGCTCGCGAAGGGCGCGTCTGCTCTGATCGAAGCCGCCGTGACCGACCTTGGCGTTGAAGTGGGCGGCATGGACACGCCGATCTCGATCGATCCCCAGAGCGGTCGACCATGGCGGTCACGCTTCGACGTCAAGACCCTCGCCCAGGAAGAGCGCATGCTGCAGGCGGCCGCCTATATCGTGTGCGCCTATCTCACCGGCATGCGCGATTGCGAGGTGCAGGCGATGCGTCGGGGATGCCTGTCGGTCGCGCGAAGCGACGACGGCATGATCGAACGCCACCGCATCCGTTCGACCCTCTACAAGGGGCGGTCGAGCACGGGCGAACCGGCAAGCTGGGTTACCATCGCGCCCGTCGCCGAGGCGATTTCGGTGCTCGAACGGTTGTCGGCACGGGCGGCGCGCCGCAGCGGCAGCGATACGCTCTGGCCCGTTCTGCGGCCGAACATCTGCAGCAAGCCGCACATATCGAGCGAGGTGGTGCGCCAGCTCAACGCCTTTCGCGATCACCTGAACACCCAGTTCGGCACGCCCGATGCGCCTGTCGTTCCACCGGACCCCAGCGGCAAGCCATGGCGGATTACCACCCGCCAGTTCCGGCGGACCATTGCCTGGCACATCGCCAACCGGCCATTCGGTACTGTCGCCGGGATGATCCAGTACAAGCATGCGTCGGTCGCCGCATTCGAAGGCTATGCCGGCACCAGCGCCTCGGGGTTTCGCGCCGAGGTCGAGGCGCAGCGCAAGCTCGGCCAGCTCGATGATCTGCTGGATTATTTCGATCGCCGGCGTGGCAGCTTCACCCTGTCCGGTCCGGCGGGGCCGCGCATTGAGGGCGCTCTCGATATCGCCGCCGCTGATCTCGGGCCGCTTCCCGCCATGATCGCCGATCGCGCCCGGCTGCGCGTCATGCTCGCCAGCCTCGCGCGCACCCTCCATGTCGGCGTGCTCGCTGATTGCTTCTTCGATCCGGCAACCGCGCTCTGCCTCAAGCGCGTGACCGGTGCCGATGCACAGCAGCCGATGACCGCGCTCTGCCAACCGACCCGCTGCCCCAACGCGTGCATCACCGCCCGCCACCGTCCTGCCTGGGAACGCTCGGCCCAAGAGGCCAGGACCCTGCTCAAGGAACGCCGCCTTTCGGATCTCCAACATGCCGCGCTCACGGCCGAGCTTCACCGGCTGACCACGGTGATCGAAGCCATCGACCCCGCACCACCGGGAACCACCCCCGGCTGACGGCGGAAGCTCTGCGCCGGTCGGCGCGCTGGCGCAACGGCTTCGCCGTCCTCCGCTGTGCTGCGGCCCTGCGGGTGCGCAACCGCGCCTGTGCCCGGCGCTGGTCGAGCTCCGCCGCCGGGGATGGTTCCCGGCGGGCAAGCGGAGTTCAGAACATGTCATCACCTGCACATGCCGATGTCTACGCTCGGGTCACCGAGGCGATCATCACCATGATCGAGAACGGTCCCGGCACCTGGCGCATGCCCTGGCATCACACCGGTGCCGACGTCACCCGGCCGACCAACATCGTTAGCGGCAACCCCTATCGTGGTATCAACACAGTGTCGCTTTGGGCTGCCGCCCACGCCAGCGGCTATACCAGCGGGGTCTGGGGCACCTATCGCCAGTGGCAGGGGTTCGGCGCCCAGGTCCGCAAGGGCGAGCAAGCGAGCCTCGGCGTGCTGTGGAAGGAGCTCCGCGGCCGCGACGAGCAGGATGACGACAGCGACGATCGCAAGCGCCTGTTCGCCCGGGCGTTCAGCCTGTTCAACGCCGATCAGGTCGACGGCTACGCCCCCGAGCCCAAGGCCGTTCTGCCCGAGGAGGAACGGCTTGCCCGCGCCGAAGCGTTCATCGCGGCGCTCGGCATCGAGACGACCTATGGATCGACCAGCGCCTATTACCATCTCGCCGAAGACCGCATCTACATGCCGCACTTCGCGGGCTTCCATGAGGCGCACGGATTCTACGGCACCCATATTCACGAGTGTGCCCATGCCAGCGGCGCAGCCCACCGACTCGACCGGGATTTCAGCGCCAAGTGGACCAAAGATGCGCTTGCGATGGAAGAGGCCACTGCCGAGCTGACCGCCTCATTCCTGCTCGCCGACCTTGGTATCGCGCACGAACCGCGTCCAGATCACGCCGCCTATATCGCGTCCTGGCTTCAGGTTCTGAAGAACGACAACCGCGCGATCTTCACCGCGGCCAGCAAGGCGCAGGCAGCAGCCGACTGGATGCATGCGCAGCAGCCGTGATCCCCAAGCAACACTGCCAGAGCGGCCGCTCCCCTCGGGGGATCGGCCGCTCGTCGCGCATGTCGATGCGCGGGCTGACGCCCGCTCATCAGCGGACGCCGCTTCGCGGCGGCGCTGATATTGTGGGCCTCCCTGCGATGCGGGAGTGGTCGGCGCTCCCTGCTAGGCCCGTCACGGCGCGCGGCAAGCCCGGCTTCGCCGGGCTGCTCCATTTCATTTCGCCCCTGCGGGTGCAGCCCGCCGCTTCAACGGGCCTCTCCAGTCGCTCTTGCCGACCACCCCCGCCTTCGCCGGGGGCCGTGTGGTTTTTTGGGCAGTGCTGGAGGCTATCGATGTTTTTTACCTTCCGACCGCCGGCTTGGGCTGGACTGTCAGGATATGTCGCCGAGATGAACGCGGCTTTCTGCTGCGCCTCGCTCGGAATCGTGCCGACCGTGCGCCATGCCGATTATATCGGTTCCTGGCTCGAAGTGCTGCGCGAGGATAATCGCGCCATCGTCCGCGCCGCCTCTCAGGCCAGCAAGGCGGCCGACTGGCTGTTGGCGCATTTGCCCGATGAGGAGCATGCCGAACCGCACGACAATCTCATCGAGCGGAGGGCTGCCGCATGATCCTCCTGACCCGCACACAGCGCGCGCAGCTCCTCGCCAATGGCCGGCAGAGCGATGTGGATCACATCCCCGTCGTCAAATTCTACAATCCCCTTGGCACGGGTGTCTGGCTCGCGACCGAGCTGGATGAGGACGGCGACATCATGTTCGGTCTCGCCGATATCGGCTATCCCGAACTCGGCAGCTGGTGCTTCGGTGAACTGGAGGCGATCCGGCTCCCCTTGGGCATGGCGATCGAGCGGGACGTGCTCTTTACCGGCCTGTTCCCGATCTCGATTTGGGCAGAAGCGGCGCGCATGGCTGGCAGCATTCGCGCAGCCGAGCAAATCCTGTCCGCCCGGTTCCGCAGTGGTGCTGCGCGGCAATTGGACCCCGCCGATACAGAAAACCGGAAAGCCTGAAATCCGGCTGTCTGGCTTTGCGCTTTTGCGCCGCTCTCTCTGAGGTAGAGGGCGGCGCCTCTCGTCGTGACGTGGTGAAAGTTCCGGTGCCGTGCCGGCTGCCCGTCGGGAACCACGACCATGATGCGACACATGAGGAAACTCGCTATCAATCCGCAGCCTTGCCAGTTTTCAGCGCAGGAGCGGGCCGTTGTCTACGAGGCGCGCCAGATCCTGCTGCGCCATCTCAACCAGAATCCGGTTCTGTCCACATGGCAGGCGGTTCTGGACTATTGTGCGCTGACCATCCGCAGTGATGTCGAGCGCTTCCATGTCCTCTATCTTGACCGCAAGAACCGGCTCATCTCGGACGAATGTCTTGCCATTGGTACGGTCGATCATGCCCCGGTCTACCCCCGGGAAGTGCTGCGTCGGGGTCTCGCACTTAACGCCTCCGCGCTGATCATCGTCCACAATCATCCGGCCGGAGATCCGGAGCCTTCGGCTGCCGACCTCGCGATGACAAAGGAGATTCAGAAGGCCTGCGCGGCTTTGGGGGTGACGCTGCACGACCACATCATCACCGGTGCCGGTCGGGAGGTCAGCCTGCGCGCCCGCGGTGATATCTGAAGGACGATGATGTGGTCGGTGGGCAGCCAGCAGAGGGAAAGGAGGGATGGGATTTTCGTGACGGGCTGATAGCCGGAGAGAGAGGCT
The DNA here is from genome assembly GCF_037154075.1 of Sphingobium aromaticiconvertens. Lineage (NCBI taxonomy): Bacteria > Pseudomonadati > Pseudomonadota > Alphaproteobacteria > Sphingomonadales > Sphingobiaceae > Sphingobium > Sphingobium aromaticiconvertens. Next base: position 3,287,055 of record NZ_JBANRJ010000001.1, on the reverse strand, counting down.
CCCCGGCGTCCGTCATGGAGTCACTGACATGGCCACTCCCGTTCAGAAGATCACCCTGTCGTCGTCGCGCGACATTCCCTTCAACAAGCTGGTGCTGAGCCAGTCCAACGTCCGGCGCGTCAGGGCCGGTGTCTCGGTCGAGGAACTGGCCGAGTCCATTGCCCGTCGCGGTCTGATCCAGTCCCTGCATGTCCGCCCGGTGCTGGATGACGATGGCGTGGAGACCGGCATGTTCGAGGTGCCCGCCGGCGGCCGCCGCTTCCGGGCGCTGGAACTGCTGGTCAAGCAAAAGCGCCTCGCCAAGATCGCCCCGGTGCCCTGCGTGGTATCGGAGGCAACCGGGGATGTGCTGATCGACGAGGTGTCGCTGGCCGAGAATATCGAGCGCGCCCCGCTGCATCCGCTCGACCAGTTCCGCGCTTTCCAGACCATGCGCGAGAAGGGAATGACCGAGGAAGCCATCGCCGCTGCCTTCTTCGTCGATGTGAAGGTGGTGAAACAGCGCCTGCGCCTCGCATCCGTTTCGCCCACGCTGCTCGAGACTTACGCCGAGGATGGCATGACGCTGGAACAGCTCATGGCCTTTACCGTCACCTCCGACCATGCCCGCCAGGAACAGGTCTGGGAGGCGATCAAGGACGGCTGGCAGAAGGAACCCTATACCATCCGCCGCTTGCTGACCGAGACCACGGTGCGGGCGTCGGACAAGCGGGCGGTGTTCGTGGGCATCACCGCCTATGAGGAAGCCGGTGGCTGCGTGCTACGCGATCTGTTCCAGCAGGACGATGGCGGTTGGCTGCAAGATCCGGTGCTGCTCGACCGGCTGGTCGGCGAGAAGCTGAAGGCGGAAGCGGAAACCATTGCCGCCGAGGGCTGGAAGTGGATCGAGGTCGCCATGACATTCCCCTACGGCCACGATCATGGCCTTCGCCCGCTTGCCGGCACCACGGTCGATCTGACCGAGGACGAGCGCGCCACCCGGGAGGCACTGCGCGAGGAATATGACCGGCTCGAAGCCGAATATGCCGAAGCTGACGAACTACCCGACGAGATCGACATCCGTCTGGGCGAGATCGAGCAGGCGCTGGAGGCTTTCGAGCGCCGGCCGATGACCTTCGACCCGGATCAGATCGGCAAAGCGGGCGTCTTCGTCAGCATTGATGCCGATGGCACCCTGCTGATCGAGCGCGGCTATATTCGCCCCGAGGATGAAGCCACGGAGGAACCAAAAGCGGAGATCATCGATCCCGAGACGGGGGAAGTGTCCCAGCGGACCGAACCGGAGATCAGCCACCAGCGCGCGGTTATCACGCTCGGCGGCCAATCCCCCGAGCCGGAAGAGGAAGACGAGACCGATGCCATCAAGCCGCTGCCCGACCGGCTGGTGAGTGAACTGACCGCGCATCGCACCTTGGCGCTGCAGGATGCCGTGGCATCGAGCCCGCATGTCGCCATGACGGCGCTGTTGCACCGGCTGGTGACGGATTGCTTCCTGCCGTATTCCACCAAGGGCTGCTTGGAGGCGCAGGTCCGCGAGGTGCATCTCCCGGCGCAGGCCGAGGATCTGCGCGACAGCGCCTCGGCCAAGGCAATCCAGGACCGGCATGAACGCTGGGGCGATCATATCCCGGGCGATGATGCCGCGCTCTGGGATTGGCTGGTCGATCTGGACGACGGATCCCGCATGGACCTGCTCGCCCATTGCGTGAGCTTCGGCGTCAATGCGCTCCATGAGAAGCCGAACCCTTATAGCGGCATGGGTGTCAGCCAGCATGGACTGGAAATCCGCTTGTCGCAGGCCGACCGGCTCGCACGTTCGACCGGCCTCGACATGATCGCGGTGGGTTGGCAGCCGACGGTCGGCAATTATCTCGGCCGCGTGACCAAACCGCGCATCCTTGAGGCCGTGCGCGAGGGCGCTGGAGACCGTGCCGCCGAACTGATCGGGCATCTGAAGAAGGGCGACATGGCGAAAGAAGCCGAGCGCCTGCTGGCCGATACCAGCTGGCTGCCCGAACCGCTGCGCATGGTGGATGAGGGTGCTGAGGTCGATCTAGCCTCCACCGAAGGTGATGCCGACGATCTGCCCGATTTCCTCTCGGGCGATGGTGAGGACGACGATACTGCCGACGAGGAAGAGCAGCACATGGTCGCCGCTGAATAACCCTCAAACGGGGCGGCTTCGGTCGCCCCGTCTACTCCGTTCCGTTTCTGCAACTTGTCCGGTCCTCGCGACCGGTTTTTTTCGTTTGGAGGTCCTCATGTCCGTCATCATCGACATCGACCAGATCTTCCATGAGGATCGCGACAACCCGCCTTTGGAGCGCACCCTACCATGGGAAGAAACCCACGACGGCATCACCGTTGTTGTGGAGCCGAAACCCCATTGGGCCGAAGATATGCGGGTGTTCCGGCTCGGTGCCCGCGAATATTGCCGCTACGCTGAGTGGACAGTCCATGGCGGTCGCGCTCGGTTCTACGGCTATATCGACACGTCAGGCGATGATCTGATGATGAAGGCGCGCGCCATGATCGCCCGCGAAATCGCCGATGGGCTTTGGGGTTAAAGGCCCGGTCGTTCTGATCGTGAACCATCAGCATGGGATGGCATCGCCCGAACGGGTTTCATCTCCAGCTTCACCATGACGTTTGTCGTCGTCATACCGGGCAAGCGGCTACCGATCCCGGCCTAAAGGGAACACAATCCTGATGCCAGCATGGCGGCAAGGCTGGCGCGGCAGAGCATCTGCGATGGGTATCCGACACCTGTCAGATGCGATGAACCACCCCCGCTTCCATTCGCAAACCTTGGTCCGATCCGTCTCTTCATCAATCAACCCGTAAAGGGTCGGCTTACGCGCACGTGCCGCCCTCGGGGATTCGGAAAAGAGTCCGAACGCCCTCGGGTGATTGCAGATCCGGTCAGACACTTCGGGCGCCTGTCGCGCGGGGGATGGTCCCCCGCCTCCCAAAGACAGGAGCCGGAACCCATGTCCTATGCAGATGCTACCGCCTTTGCCGCCAGCCTCGCCGCCACGCTGTTGGTTTCGATCGTCGTGTTCCAGGCCGGAGACGGCACTCACGCCGCTTGCCCCGCCGCCGAATTCGACGGCGACGACGACATGGTGAAGCTGGAGTTGGACCCGTGGGCATAAGGCGCGAAAGCGCCTCATCCCCGACGGCCCGGTGCGCGGTGAACCCGCGACCGGGCCGTCAGCCCTGCGATGGTCGCCCATCGCCGGCAGCGGAACCGGGGACGGCCCCGGTCAGAGAGGAAGAGTGCGGGCCGTTCGGCCGTGACGGGTTGAAGGCTGGAGAGAGAGGCTTTCCGGCGCCCGTCATGGAGTGATCCCGATGATCCTTTCCTGCCATGATACCTTCCGCCCGATCGGCCAGATACTGGCGACCGATGTGCTCCCCGCGCTCTACCGGGCCCAAAACCTGCCCCTGCGCATCTCCTGCCTCGGCGTGGCCAGCTATGACGCCGGTGATGATGCCGACAGTTTCGACCGCATGATCCCGCTTGGGGAATGCCCCTCACCGGAAGAAGCCATGCGTTTCGCGGCCCTGCGTCTGTCGCGGGGCGACGTTTGCACCGGGCCGGACAGCTTCCCCCATTTCCGCCCGCGCATCATGCTCATCCAGGACCGCGATCATGGATTGGTCCTCGCCGGCGAAATCCGCGTCAACGTCATTCTTTGGCAACAGCCTGTCGCTTCGGACGCCGAGGCCCGCCGGATTGTCACCGAGGCCAGCCGGTTGCGCGGCCTTGCCTTCAGGACGTCCGCGCCTGCCGAGGCTCGTGAGCTTCGCTACCGGGCCGCAGCGCTGGAAACCCGGCTGGTCGATCCCTTCTGGCGCGAAGCCGCGGCTGAGCTGCTCCGCCTGCCGCAGGCCGCCTGAGTTTCACCTGTTCCATCCATCCATTCGGCCCGGTCGCGCATCGGGCCTTGTCATGTCTGGAGACCGTCATGGCCGACTATTACACCCATTTCTCCTGCCTGCTCGACGTGAGCACCCCCGAAAACGCCGCTCGTGCGCTCGACCTCTACAACGCGCTGGCGGGTGAAAATGCCGCAGAAGATCCGCCCTCGGACGGATTCCTGCTCTCGATTCAGCCCGAACATGGCGGCACGCAGCTCTGGATGCGCGATGACGTCACCGGCGATCCCGAGCACGTCATCCAGTTCGTCAAACGCTGCGCGAAAGCGTTCGGCCTGACCGGTTTGTGGGGGATGCAATACGCCAACAGCTGTTCGAAGCCCCGTATCGACGGGTTTGGAGGAGGGGCGCATGTCCTCGACCTCGCCACAGGCGAGACGGTGGACTGGGTCTATACCGATGGCTGGCTTTCCACCGTGCTTGAGGGAGGCGATCCCCATGCCTGATGTCATTGAAACCACCGTCTATCGCCTCAACGAACTATCCGATGCGGCGAAGGGCAAGGCCCGCGCCTGGTATCGCGAAGGCGGCTTCGACTACGAATGGTACGATGCCGTCTATGAGGATTTCCAGCGCATTGCGGAAATCCTTGGCCTGGATCTTAAGACCCGAACCGTCCGGCTCATGGGCGGCGGCACCCGGCAGGCACCCTGCATCTGGTTCCGGGGCTTCTGGAGCCAAGGGGACGGCGCGTGTTTTGAGACCTTCTATGCCCACCAGAAAGGCGCCCCGCACAGGATCAGGGAATATGCGCCGAAGGACACCGAGCTGCACCGGATCGCCGATGCCTTGCAGGCGATCCAGCGACGCAACTTCTACCAGCTTCGCGCCGAGGCCAGCCATCGCGGCCTCTATTATCACGAATATAGCATGGCAATCGCGGTCGAGCGCGATAGTCCGACATATCAGGACATGACCGCCGATGCCGAGGAGACGGTTATCGAGGCGCTGCGTGATCTGGCGCGCTGGCTCTATAGCCAGCTTGAGCGCGAATATGACTGCCTGTCTTCGGCCGCGGCGGTCGATGAGACCATCTCCGCAAATGAATACACCTTCACCGAGGCCGGTCGCCGCTTCGGGTGATGATGAAAGCGCCCCACCATCCGGTTGGGGCGCTTTTTTCATGTTGCCGTTCGAGAGCCAGAGGGGGGCCGGAAGGGGTTAAGTCCGGGCGGTTGAGAGAGAGCGCTGTCCGGGCTTGTCCCTCCCGCTCTCCCGAGGTTTCCCGACATGAACATGGTGTTCCCCGTGGCCGATCCGATCACGCCGCTGGCGGCTGCGCCCGCGATCCTGACTACCGCCAGTCTTCTGCTTCCCCATATTGAGCGCGGCGAGCGCATCGACGCCGCAACGCTGCGCGCTGCGATGGAAACGGCTTTCGGCGCGTCCGATGCGACCGGCACCTGGGACTGGAAACTGGCCTATGAGGCGTGCGAGGTCGCCACAGTGCTGTTCCTGCGCAAATACGGAAAAGCACTTTTCCGTAAAGCCGATTCTCCGGCTGCACGGGCTTGCGTACTGGCGAAGATCGCGGGGTTGTTGCCCACGCAGACCCGCCGTTCTGAGGAAAGCCAGAATTTCCAGCAGTTCTCGACGCCGATCCCGCTCGGCCTTGCCGCTCTGACGGCGGCTGCGATCACGCCTGATGACAGGGTGCTGGAACCGTCCGCAGGCACTGGCCTTCTGGCGATCCTCGCGCAGACCGCTGGAGGTTCGCTAATCCTCAACGAACTGGCCGAGACCCGCGCCGATCTTCTTGGCCATCTCTTTCCGGCCTTTCCCGTCACCCGGTTCGATGCCGCACAGATCGACGATCATCTGGCAGCAGAGGCCGTGCCGTCCGTTGTGCTGATGAACCCGCCATTCTCGGTCATGGCCAATGTGACCGGTCGCGTGGCCGATGCCGCTTACCGACATGTCGCTTCGGCGCTGGCCCGTCTTGCCCCCGGCGGGAGGCTGGTCACGATCACCGGCGCTGGCTTCAGCCCCGAAGCCCCGGCGTGGCGGGACGCTTTCATCCGCCTGCAGGAACGCGGGCGCGTCGTTTTCACCGCCGCCATCGATGGTGCTGTCTATGCAAAGCACGGCACCAGCATCGACACGCGGTTGACCGTGATCGACAAACTGCCCGCCGACGATCCGGCCAGCTTTCCGGACTCGCCGGGCATTGCGCCCGATATCGCAGCCCTCGTCAGCTGGATCGAGGGACAAGTTCCGCCGCGCATGTCGGTCGCTCTACCAAAACTTGCCGTATCGGCCCCGGTCGCTGCGGCGAAGACCGTGCGCGGCTATCTCGCGCGCTCGGCAGCTTCCCGGTCTGTCGCTGCGCCGGCCAATGATCCGGAGGGCGTGGAACTTGCCTATGAGACCGTAAACTGGGCGCCGCCCGAAGGCGCACATCTGTCGGATGCGATCTACGAGGAATATGCGCTGCAATCCTTACGCATCCTCGGCGCGCAGCCGCATCCGACCAAGCTGGTGCAATCCGCCGCCATGGCCTCGGTCGCACCGCCCAAGCCCTCCTACCGGCCCATGCTGCCCGCCGACATCTGCGCACGTCTGTCCGACGCCCAGCTTGAGACCGTGATCTATGCCGGTGAGGCCCATGCCGATCATCACGCCGGCGCCTGGACCGTGGACGAGCATTTCGACAATGTGAGCGCTGCGCCAGACAATGCTACCGGTTCTGTCCGGTTTCGCCGGGGCTTCATGCTCGGTGATGGTACCGGCGCGGGTAAAGGCCGCCAGTCTGCCGCGATCATCCTCGACAACTGGCTGCGCGGACGGCGCAAGGCGGTCTGGATCTCCAAATCCGACAAGCTGATTGAGGATGCGCAACGTGACTGGTCGGCGCTCGGCATGGAACGGCTGCTGGTCACACCGCTCTCGCGCTTCCCGCAGGGGAAGACGATCACGCTGTCGGAAGGCGTCCTGTTCACCACCTATGCCACGCTGCGCTCCGATGACCGGGGTGAGAAGGTTTCCCGCGTGCGTCAGATCGTCGATTGGCTGGGTTCCGAATTCGATGGAACCATCATCTTCGACGAGAGCCATGCCATGCAGAATGCCGGCGGCGGGAAGGGAGAACGTGGCGACGTCGCCGCCTCACAGCAAGGACGCGCGGGTCTGCGCCTTCAGCATGCCTTGCCCGATGCCCGCGTGGTCTATGTCTCGGCGACCGGCGCCACCACCGTCCACAATCTCGCCTATGCGCAGCGGCTCGGTCTCTGGGGCGGTGAGGATTTCCCCTTCGCGACCAGGGCGGAATTCGTCGAAGCGATCGAAGCTGGCGGCGTGGCCGCGATGGAAGTTCTGGCTCGCGATCTACGGTCCCTCGGTCTCTATACCTCCCGGTCGCTCTCCTATGATGGCGTCGAATATGAACTGGTCGAGCACCAGCTCACCCACGAACAGCGCCGCATCTATGACGCCTATGCCGGGGCCTTCGCCGTCATTCACAACAATCTCGACGCGGCCATGGAGGCCGCGAACATCACCGGCAGCGAGGGGACGCTGAACCGGCAGGCCAAATCCGCCGCGCGTTCGGCTTTCGAGAGCACGAAGCAGCGCTTCTTCGGTCATCTGCTCACGTCCATGAAGACGCCGACCCTGACCCGGTCCATCGAGGCCGATCTGGAAGCGGGCCATGCCGCTGTGATCCAGATCGTCTCAACCGGCGAGGCACTGATGGAGCGGCGGCTGGCCGAGATCCCGACCGATGAATGGAATGACATTTCCGTGGATGTCACGCCGAGGGAGTATGTAGGATCGTATTTGCAGCATTCCTTCCCGGTGCAGCTCTATGAGCCGTTCACCGACGGCGACGGGAACCTCTCGTCACGGCCGGTTTTCCGCGACGGTCAGCCGGTGGAATGCCGCGAAGCCGTCGCCCGGCGCAATGAAATGCTTGAACAACTGGGCTCACTGCCACCCGTGCCGGGAGCGCTCGATCAGATCGTGCAGCGTTTCGGCACAGATATGGTGGCGGAAGTCACGGGCCGTTCGCGGCGGATTGTTCGTCGCGGTGAAGGCGGGGCTGCACGCCTGGCGGTCGAGAACCGCGCGCCTTCCGCAAATCTCGCCGAAACTTCGGCCTTCATGGATGACCAGAAGCGCATCCTCGTGTTCAGCGATGCTGGCGGCACCGGGCGCAGCTATCACGCCGAACTCTCGGCGCGGAACCAGCGGCTCAGGGTACATTACCTGCTGGAACCGGGCTGGAAGGCGGATGCCGCCATTCAGGGGCTGGGGCGCACCAACCGTACCAATCAGGCGCAGCCGCCCTTGTTCCGGCCTATCGCCACGGACGTCAAAGCGGAGAAGCGGTTCCTCAGCACGATTGCCCGCCGCCTCGATACGCTCGGCGCAATCACGCGCGGCCAGCGCCAGACCGGCGGCCAGGGCCTGTTCCGGCCCGAGGATAATCTGGAATCCACCTATGCCCGTGATGCTCTGCGCCAACTCTACCTGCTGATCGTGCGCGGTAAGGTCGATGGGTGCTCGCTGGAACGCTTCGAGACCGCAACGGGCCTGAAGCTGATGGACAGCAATGGCGTGAAGGACGATCTGCCGCCGATCACCACGTTCCTCAACCGGCTGTTGGCCCTGACCATCGAGCTTCAGGGCATCCTGTTTTCAGCCTTCGAGCAGCTTCTACAAGCCCGGATCGACGGGGCGATTGCTTCGGGCACCTATGACATGGGGCTGGAAACGCTTCGGGCCGAAAGCTTCAACGTCACCGATCGGCAGGTAATCCACACCCATCCCGGCACCGGAGCGGAGACACGGCTCCTGACCGTCACCGAGCGCAAGCGCAACCAGCCGGTGATGCTGGATGCAGCACTGGCCGAACTGGATGATCCGCGCGCGAAGCTGCTGGTCAACGAGCGCTCTGGCCGCGCTGCCGTACAGATCCCGACCACCAGCGTCATGCTGGACGATGGCGAGATCGAACGGCGCGTTCGGCTGATCCGGCCCATGGAGGCAATGAACATCCCCATCCGCATGATGGGCGAAACCCATTGGATCGAGGTCGACTGTGCCGCTTTCGCCTCGGCCTGGACCGCAGAGCTGGCCGAAGTGCCGGAGTTCACCGACAATATCCTGCATATGGTGACGGGGCTCTTGCTGCCGATCTGGAAACGTCTGCCGCAGGATTCCTCCCGCGTCTATCGTCTCCAGAGCGATGAAGGCGAGCGCATCATCGGTCGCCGTGTCTCCCCCGCATGGGCTGCCAATGCTTCGACCAGCGGCGTCAACAGTAACATCACGCCCGATGCCGCCTATGCCGCTCTGCTCGAAGGCCGGACCATCCTCGATCTGGCAGAGGGACTGCAACTGCGCCGTGTCCTCGTCATGGGCGCGAACCGTATCGAGCTGACCGGCTTCACCGACGCGATGCGGGATCGGCTGCGGGCTTACGGCCTCTTCAGCGAGATTATCTCGTGGAAACTGCGCTTCTTCGTGCCGGTGGGGGCATCCGGGCCGGAGATCACCGGCAAGCTCTTCGGCCGCTTCCCGGTCGAGCGCATTGGTGAGCGGGAGGCAGCGTAATGGCGCGTCTCAACGCCACCGAACTGGCGCAGCGTCTCGGCCGACAGGCCGAGGCGGTGTGCCGCCATTATCTGTCGAACGGCCGCAAGCAGGGCAACTACTGGCAGGTTGGCGATGTGCAGAACAATCCGGGCCGGTCGATGTTCGTTCGCCTTACCGGGCCGGAATCCGGCAAGGGGGCGGCCGGTAAATGGACCGATGCCCAAAGCGGTGAATATGGCGATCTGCTCGACGTCATCCGCGAAAGCCTCGGTCTGATCGACTTTGCCGACACTGCCGACGAAGCCCGGCGTTTCCTCAGCCTGCCGCATTCCGAACCGGAGCCGCAGGTGCATCGGTCCCGAACACCGCCCGCACCATCGGGATCATCCGAGGCAGCACGCAGGCTCTGGCGCATGACGCAGCCACTGATCAGCTCCGTCGCAGAAACGTATTTACGCCGACGCGGTATTACGGATTTACGCGGAACCGCAAATCTACGCTTTCATCCGAACTGCTACTGGCGGCCCGAGGGCGACGGTCTGACGCAAGCCTGGCCCGCCATGATCGCTGCGGTCACCGACCTCAATGGCAGGATCACCGGCGCGCACCGCACCTGGCTGACCCGCGACGGCTCCGGCAAGGCGCCTGTCGATCCGCCAAGGAAGGCAATGGGTGACCTGCTCGGGCACGCCGTCCGGTTTGGCGATATGCAGGATGTCATGGCAGCGGGGGAAGGCATCGAGACCATTCTGTCGCTGCGGCAGGCCGTGCCAATGATGCCGATGGTCTCCGCGCTCTCGGCCGGACATCTCACAGCCATCCTGTTCCCGCCACATCTGCGCAGGCTCTATATCGTCCGCGACAACGATCCGGCAGGTGACGGCGCGCGCGATTGCCTGGTGGACCGGGCGATCGAGGCCGGAATCGAGGCGATCACGCTCTCGCCCATGCTGGGGGACTTCAACGACGATCTTACCATCCGCGGGCTGGATGCGCTTGCGGCACAGATCCGGGTGCAGATTGCCCCCGAGGATGTCAGCCGTTTCATGGCCCTGACGTAGTAGCCGGCACCGGTGCCGTGATCGGGCAGGATCGATCCTGTCATGTGCGCGGGGCTGCACCACCATCGGCAGAGGACCGCGCCTTGGCCTTCTGAGAGGGCGATCGGCCCACAAACACTCCGGTCCGGCAATGGCGGCACCCGACTGATTTCCGTCGGCGGCAGAGCCGCCTTTACAGCGCGAAACAAATCAGCCGGGCTTTGCCATCAAGGCCCTCGCAAAGGGCTCGGGCTGCCAGACCGGAGCGCCCGTGGGCGTGTCTCGCCATGAAGGCCGCGACGGTCGCGGTCCAACCGAAGGACGCATCCCATGGACGCACATGACGAATTTGAACGCGATCACAGCACATCCCCGACCGGCCATGTCATCGAAGACCTCGAACTCTATGGCTACCGTCCCACCGAGGACGAGGCCGATCCCCGGATCACGCCCGAAGACAATGTCATCCAGGGCGCGGTCTCTGACATCTTCGACGCCCTAATTTCCACCATGGCCGACACCAGCCTCGATTTTGACCTCGACGAAATCCTCTGGTCCACCGTCAACACTTTCCACCGCGGCGTCGAACGTATCGAACGCAAACTCGACGATAACGAGCAAGCCCAGAAACGCCTTCAGCGCGAACAGGATGGCAGCGAGGTCAAATCCGTCCAGTTGGAGACCCTGATCGGCGCGGGTCAAAGCCTGATCGAGCGCCGCGACAGCATGGAGACCTTCCGCGACACCGCTGCCGACATCTATCTGCGCACCACCGGCACGCCCTGGTCACAGCGCTCCGGCTCACGGGTCAACCATCGCCAGATGACCTCGGCCATGATCGACAGCCGCGACTTCATCGCCGCCAAACGCCGGGCCGATAACGAGGTGCTGCTGCCCGCCGGACCGAAGATCGCCTTTTCGGGCGGCGACACCACCGATCACAAGACGATCTGGGCCAAGCTCGATCAGATCCATACCAAACACCCGGACATGGTGCTCATGCATGGTGGATCGCCGAAAGGCTCCGAGCGCATCGCGGCCACCTGGGCCAATAATCGCAAGGTCGCGCAGGTCGCCTTCAAGCCCGACTGGACAAAACACGCCAAGGCCGCGCCCTTCAAGCGCAACGACCAGATGCTTGGTATCATGCCGATCGGCGTCATCATCTTTCCCGGCACCGGCATTCAGGACAACCTGGCCGACAAGGCCCGCAAGATGGGCATCCCGGTCTATCGCTTCGGAACGGGCAGCGCGTGAGCGCTGCCTTTCCACTTCCTACGAGCCGGCTGGTTGAAACCACACCGATCATTCCGGCTCGCTCCGGCAGGCATGTTCATGCTATATTCTGCTTTGCGCCATGGTGGTGGTGGAAGGCGCAACCGTTCAATCCCTTGCACGGAGACACCACCATGATCGTTCTCGGAATCCTTGTTTCCATCGCGGCCATCGGCACCATGTGCTGGTTGCTGTTCAATCTCGCCGTCTTTGCCCTACCGTTCTTCCTCGGCTTGACCGCAGGCACCTGGGCCTATGGCACGGGTGCTGGCTGGCTTGGCGCGATTCTCGTTGGCCTCCTCGCTGCCGGCCTGACACTGGCTGTCGGTCAGGGCTTGCTCATGCTGATCCGCCCGATCTGGGCGCGGCTGCTAATCGCGCTGGCCTTTGTCGCTCCGGCTGGTGTTGCCGGGTTTCATGCGACGCTCGGTATCGTCAAACACATGATGCCGTCCGAGACGTGGCAAATTGTTTTCGCGGTTATCGGTGCGATCGCCGTGGGCGTCACGGCCTTCCTGCGCGTTGCAGGCATGGCGGCAACCGAGCCTGCGGACGGGAGCCTTGCGCGCATGTGAGGGAGGCAATGCCGTTGCGAAGAGCCCTTAGCTGTCGGTCGGCTGCTCACTTTGCATGTCTGCTTGCGACGGCCGGCCCCGAGATGATCGATGCGCGCGCCGGACGGCAGCAGGTCACTTCAGAACGGAGGCTGATTGTATTGAAAAGCGCACCCAACAAGAACGTCGGTCGGTTGATAGTCTCCGCTCCAACCGCGACTGCGACCACGCTCGGAAATCAGATGCAGGTTTTTGCGGGCGCGCGATGACACCACGTATACGAGCTTCTTTGCCGTCTCGATCTGTGCTGGGTCGTTGTAATGCGGGACCATTCCCTCCAGCAATCCATAGGCGATCACCGCGTCATACTCGGCTCCCTTGACCCCATGAATCGTCGAGACAGTGATACCGGTTCTACCCGCAAAGACCTTCCTGAACATCGCGACCTCGGCGATCGCCAGCGAGCCTTCTTTGACCAAGAGATCAACGCGCTTTTGGGAGCATTCGAAGAACGCTTCATGATGTTCTTTCAACGATGCAGATGCAATGTGATCGATGCTGAGCGCAGCGCATAACTGATCGAAGAACGCCCGGAGAAAGGCCAGACCATCGGTCTCGCCGATCGTGATTGCGTTGCACGTCCGCAGCAGCCTCTTGCGATCCAAACCTGCGGTGTCGACACCAGCGTCGTGGAGGCCAGCGATCACCTCGCCGGCCCATCGCATCCTGCGAACGTAAAGCTGCGGAGACGCTTCCGTCAGGATGATGCGAGAAAGCTTGTACCAGAAATTGTCGACGTCGCGCGCGAAGGGCACCATTCCCGGGCCGTCGAACGAATAGCCCGGCAGCGCTGCAACCAGACGCCGCGTCATGCTGGCGAGGTGAACCCACCGCGGTGCTACGATGCAGACTTCATGCGCCGCTATGCCCAGCGTTTCGACATTGTACGTGATGAGCCGGACCAGCTCGGCCTCGAGATCGTCGCGGTGCGTCTGTTGATCAAACGACACGACGCTCGCATAATCCTTGTTATGTCCGACCGCTTCGATCTTTGAGGCGAAAACATTGTAGTTGCCGAAATAGCGTACGATGCGCGCGGATGATCGGTAATTGTCCGACAGCTCCATCTCTTTGAACTGTATGCCGCACCGGGCGCCGAAATCTGCCGCTGTGATCGCATAGCCACCGAGCGAGCTATAGATTGCTTGGTTGGGATCTCCGACCACGAACGCGGACGCGCGACCTTGCGAGGCGTTCAGGATCGAGGCGAGGATCGCATATTGGATCTCCCTGGTGTCCTGAAACTCATCGACGAGGACGCACTCGAAGATGGAACCGAGCAACACGCTGATCGAGGGGTTCTTCTTGATCAGCTGAAAGGCGCAGAACAGAATAAGCTCGAAATCTATCTGCCTCGCGTCGCGAAGCCCTCGCCAATATGTCCTCAGCACATCCTTGATCGCCGGATGCTTGTCCGTCGCGGTACATGTGAGCGTGTAGCCGGTCGGCGTGAAATAATAAGCGCAGTCGTAGCGGCTGAGCTTCGTTCCCTTCACCTTGCTGCAAAGGTCGTCGAGCATCTGCTCGGTGTCATGTCCATTGATGACCCGAAACCCGTTCGCGAGTGCCGGGTAGTAAATCCCATAGGGTTTGAGGATCCACTCCAGGCAGAACGAATGGATGGTCCCGATCCAGAGCTGGCTCGTATCGACGCCGAGTTGCTCGATCCGTTCATGGATCTCGTCCGCAGCCCGGTGGGTATAGGTGATCGCGACGATGCGCCTCTTGTCCGATTTCAGTTCCGAGAGGAGACGCGCGATCTTGTAAGTGAGCGTCCGGGTTTTGCCGCTTCCGGGGCATGCGACGAGAAAGACGCTGCCCGGCTGTTCGATCGCCGACATCTGAGCGTCGTTGAGATCCTTCTTGTCCCAGACGAACACCTCAAAAGCTCGCGAGTATGACGTTGATGCCGTCGGCCGGGAACGCCGTGAGCATCTCGGATCGAACGCCGGCGAAGTCGATTTCGTCCCGGCTGTAGCGGTGGATCTGCTCGCGCATGCCGGCAATCGTTTCTGGCGCATTCATGTCCGACTGCGCGAGAACGCCGACCCGATACTCCAGCACGCTCGCCCACGTCTGCATCGTGACCGGCAGATGCGCCTGGAAAATCGCATCGAGGATATAATCCGGAATGACCGTTTCCGGGGTGATCATTCGACCGAGGATGATCGCAAACCAACCTTTGCCGGCGTAGCGGGCCATCGTCAGCGCGCGCGTCCCGAAGCGCGTGATATCGCCAGATTCCAGATCCTCCTTCGACACCGCGATCGTCCCAGCGTCTTTGTAGACGTCGCCGAGCACCGATACGACAGTCCCGGCGTTGCCGGCGGCCACGAAATCGACCTCAAATGTATGGTCGGCGAAATGGGCGGTGAGCCAGGGATTGCCGTCGCACAGCAGCTTGAGGGCCGCTTCTCGGCGGAGGCCTGCAACCTGTGACCCCAACGCCTTTTTCTTCGCTGCGATCTCGTCGTCATTGTCGAGCATGTCCTCGGCCGTGTCGATGAAGGCGCGATCGAGATCGGTGATGATCGCGCAGCGTTTGCGGATGCGATCATCGTGGAACAGGACCGCCACATTTTCGAAGCCGGTGCTGCGGATGTTGATCAGGCTGATGCCCAGCTCGTCGAGGCTCAGCCCGAAGACCTTCTTCACCAGAATGGGAATGAGGATTTCCTCGGCATCGCCTTCGACGAGCACCACGCTCTTTGCAAAGAGCAGATTGCTGCGGACCGCGTCGAGGTAGCGCTGGATGTTTCCTATCTGGCCCGAATCCAGACCCGCAGATGGCTGGAAGACCTCGCATCGTCCGCCCTGCCGACCCAGAATGTTGATATTTTCGACGTTGCTCACCTCGGAGATGTGCGTGGAATGGGTCGAATAAATGACCTGGGTGTCGTCATAGTTCAGGCGGTCGAACAGCGTCTTCTGAATATGGGTATGGATGTGCGCCTCCGGCTCCTCGATGACGAGGAAGTTGGCAAACGACTCCTTCTGTTTCTGATATTTGAACTCGAGCAGCTTCAACGTGAGGTAGATGAGGTTCGCGCCGCCCAGGCTGAGCTCATGGATCGCGCCTTCATATTGCTCTTCCGATTCGCCTACGAACAGCTTGAGCGACTGGAACAGACGGTCCGCCTCGTCGGACAGGTCGGAGCGGATCGAGAGGGAGCGCGGCGAATAGGTGCCTCCCGCCGCATCGGTGATGGTCTCGCGGATATCGGTGCGAATGGTCCCAACATCGGGCAATCCCTCGATGGCGTCGTTGAGCCCTTTGACCAACTCGCTGATCGGCTGGAAGCTCGCCGGATCGATCTCGCCACTCCTGCCCTTGAGCAAAGTGAGCAGCGGATTGGTCCGATTGTTCTGAAAATCGGCGACCACATCGCGCAGCGCCTGAACGAAGGTGAAGCACACCTCGCGCGAGATGGAGAGCATCCCAGGGATCACGCCCCCGATCGTGGGGTTCGTCAGCTCCTGGGGGAATTCAACCGCGTCGAAGTCGCCGACAAGTGCCTTATAGGTTGCCGCATCGAGGAAATCCGCGACGCTCTTGCCGGTGAATATCGTCTCGTAATCGTCGAGCGTGATCTTGGATCTGACGGCGGCAAGGCCGGCGGTGTCGCCAACGGGGAGGTCTCCGAGGTTCCGCCGGATTGCTACCTTGGGTCGAAAGATCAGATTGTAAGTCGCCTTGCCAATGGCGCCGTCCGCGATGTTGCCGGTGCCGTGCAGAAATAGAGACTGGATCGCCTCGTCCTGGGATACCTCGTCGAATTCGAGGCTGACGATTATCCAGTGGCCGCGCCAGTCGCCCAAGCCACGATGAAAGTCCTTCTCATCGAGCCGGTACGCCGACCGGAGCAAGGTGTCGTCGAGCAGGAGGCGGATCGCTCGGAACAGGTTGGTTTTGCCCGACCCGTTCTCGCCAATGATCGTGTTGACGCCCTTGTTGAAGACGACATTCGCTCGCTCGAAATTCCGGTAATTGACCAGCTGTAGTCTCGAAATGTGCACGAACGAAGTTCCCCCGTTTGATCCGCAGCCGGTTAGTTCTGCCTGTCTGAAAACCGATTGTAGGCGTCCATCCTGTGCACCAGCAGCTCGACGTCGCGCTGATAGATCTCCCTGCGAAGGAAGCTGATCTCCGCCTCGCGCTGAGCATCGTTGACGTCGATGTACCAGGCGCGTGGATTGGGGTTCCCGTCACCGTTCCAGCGATAGCCACGCGCCTTCAGCGCATCCTTCAGGTCGAACGGCGAATTCTCTGCCCAGATCCGCCAGGTCGGTAGACGCGCGGAATCGAGCAAGCTCGCGAGTGCGGTCGTGTTGGTGACGGGGAGATTCGATGCGAGCAGTTCGATCACGGCGCGGCAATCATGCTCGGCCCGGTGCCGATCGTAGAAGAAGCCCGCGCCAGCCGCGAGATAGTGGAGCTTCGTCCCCTCGAAGCCTTCGGTCGCCCAGTCGATCTGCGACATCGAGCATGCCCATGGTTTGGTCGTGAAAACCTCGCTCAGCCGCTCCGCGAAGCGCCGGTCAAACGCGGCATTGTGGGCGATCACGAGCGCGGCAGGACCTGCGAACGTGGCGACTTCGGCCACGTCGATTTTATGCCCGGCGACCATGGAATCGGTGATCCCAGTTATCCTGGTGATTTCGGCTGAGATCGGAGCACTGGGCTCCTGGAAGCGCTGGAATGTCTCCCCAATCTCGAACACGCGCCCGTCCAGGGAGTAGGTAAAGGGGATCATCGCCAACTCGATGATCTCATCCTTTTGGAGATCGAGCCCGGTGGTCTCCACGTCTATGAGGAGTGCTGACCTGGTCGGCGTGCCGTCTGGCGGAGTCACCGTCGATCGTGGCGACAGGCGCCGCTGGACGCGATAGTCGCCGCTCGCGCAGAGCAGCTTCGCCAATTCTTCCAGATTGGGTGTGGGCTCGTTCATCAAGCTTCGCTTCTAGCAAACCAACGTAGAGAAAGGCAGCGTTATAGTGGTAGCTCTTAGCTAGACTGCGCTCTCGAAGGGGATTGTCGGCGCGTCACTCCTGCCCGACTGAAGCAGCAATATGATTCCCAGTTCTGCTGCGCGAATGGCGCGGCACGATGGCGATGGGACCACTTTAGAGCGGCACGCCCATCGCCTTGGCCAGTGCCACAATGTCTAGGACATCAGTGCTCCAGAGTCGATCGACGAGAGCGATCTTTCGGCCCAAGCCGTCCCACCCTGATCGTTGCCTGCTTCACTATCGTCTTAAACGTCGGTCTGGCACAGGCGCGTTGTGGGATCAAAATAGCCGGACGGGCAAACGCGACGCTGCTATGCGGCCAATTCAACAGGTCTTTGCCGTTGAGTAGGCACCCGGCCGGGAGCTTCCCAGTCTCCGGCAATGTCGAGCTGACAGTCTGCTGGCAGCCCAGTTACTGTCACGCTGCGATGCCGGTCAGGCAACCGCTGAATGTCGCCTTCTGACAAGAGCTACCGTTCGACCTATCGCTCTGGAACGGCAGCATTGTCCCAATCCCTGCGCCGAGCGGCTATCCAATGTGGTGCGGGCAAGATGGTGGGGACGCCGTGTGCGCGCCTGTGGGCCGTTTATGGAATCGGATGCAGACACGGATAACTGCCATCTTCGCCAGGAGGCAGGCAGCGTTGGAGCGTAGATCCCGGATCGGTATTAGTCCGGACACGGCCAGAGTTAGATCGCTGGACGGGCAACGCCGATATGCGCGGGCAGGTCTGGGCCAGCCGGAGGCGTGGTTATTGGAGCAGGCCGGGAAGAAGGATGCGCATGGCCTGAAACGCAGGGCGTATATGCCGGTGGTTGCCGGTCTGGTCATCCTGATGGAGCCTCAATGTCGCCATGCCTCCGTTCAGCCCCCGTCTCAATCGCTCCAGACGGCCTCTTCAATGGCCTGATCTGGCCGAAGACCAGCGCAAGCGCTTCGACCGCTTTAACGCAACAGCTCCGTCACAACTTTCTTCCCCTGACGGCAGAGCCGCCATTCCTCGCGCGCCAAGAAAGTTTCTCCTATGCTGTCCAGCCCCCGCAAGCGGGGGTGCGCCAGCGTTCGTCTCCGGCCGGTCGATCGCCATAGAGGCCGCAATGGTGCGGGCTCGGAAACGGAAAACGGAGACTTACAATGGCAACCATCGGCACCTTCAAGAAGACCGGCTCGAACGAATTCACCGGCGAAATCGTCACCCTCAGCGTCCAGGCCAAGGGCGTGCGCATCATTCCCGAACTGCGCACCACCGGCGACAACGCCCCCAGCCATCGGGTCCTGGTCGGCCGCGCGGAGATCGGTGCCGCCTGGTCCAAGCGCTCGAATGAGGGCCGCGAGTATCTGGGCCTCAAGCTGGACGATCCGAGCTTCAACGCCCCGATCTACGCCAACCTCTTCGACGACGAGGATGGCGAGAGCCACTCGCTCATCTGGTCCCGCCCCAACGGTCGCCGCAGCGACTGACACGGGCAGAAGGCCCCGGTCGCAAGACCGGGGCCTTCCCATATCCAATGGAAAGACCAGTTCGCTCACGGCATTTGCCCGGGCAAAATCGGCTCAGCCGGTCAGGATCGGAAGCATGGCTTTCACATGGGCGTCGATCCGCTCCAGCACTGCCGAGGGAACGGCCTCGCGTTCTGGCAGGGTCCACCACTGCGCATCGATGCGTTTCACCGTCTCGGCTACGGCTTTGAGGACGGCCGGCTCGGGAAGCCGTGCCCGGTTGGCAAACGTCTTCCAGCGGGCTGGCGTCAGACCCTTGAATGCCCGCTCGCCGCCGAGTGACAGCGCCAACCCATCGGCGGGAAGATAGGGAACGGTCGAAAGCATGTCGTAGATTGGCGCAAGGGCGGGCGTGCCGCCATCGCCCGGATAGATCAGTGACCAGTTCTTGAGGTGCATATCGCCATTGCCCATGACCACCGAAAAGGTCAGCCGCCGGACAAACTCCAGTGCGGCAAAGGGCGAGATTGCCACGTTCAGCACAGATGCGATGTCGTGAGAGGCCGCTCCGTCATATTTGCGGGCAGGATACAGGCCGAAGACCTGCGCGAAATCCTCGATATGGATGCGCTGTCCATCGGTTCCACGATCGAAGCGCCGAACCAGCAGGATCAATCCCTCGGCGAGGGTCTCGAACTCTTCGGGAATACCCTCGAACTGGTCGCGGCCGACCAGCTCCCGCTCGGGCACGTCCATGCCGATGGCTTCGGCAAGCGCAAGGTTCGCGAACTCGTTCTCCGACACACCCGGAAAGGCCGTGGACGGGAACTTGGCGATATATTGCCCTTCGCCATCACCGAGCGGCAAGGTCAGGCCGCCGCCCTTGCCGGTGTTCTTCATCACCGAGAGCTTCATCTGCACGCCCGCCAGCGAAAAGCGCGCTTTCGGCTTGTCCGGGGACGTCGCCGTAGCGGCACCCGGTTGGCCGTCACTGGGCAGAACCCGCACTGCGCCCGGTAGATCCGCTCCTAGAGCCGCGAGGAGATCGAAATCATTCCCCGACCGAACATGGGCGGCGTGGTGCTTTTCCATCGCCTCGCGCAGCCTGTCTTCGGGCAGGAGATTGGCGAAGAACGGCGGCAACGCGCCTGCGACAGGGCGCGGATCTTTGCGCAGGCCCCCCGTAGCGGCACGCAACGACAAGCTCAGAACCGGGTAACCTCCTGTGGCGCGGTACGCCGGGTCAAGGCTGAAAGCGTTGAAGTCACCTGGTGTTCTGACGATCGTGCCAACCCTTACATTGTTCAGGAACACGTCCAGTGACGGGATGGTCTCAGCGGTGCGGGCGGCTATCATCGTCGCTCTCCGGTTGCGGGCTGAACGCTGGGCGATCATCCTCGGTCTCTGGGTGCAAGAGCGCTTCGATGGCAGGCACCATCGCCTGGGGAACGAGCATCATTTCCAGACCGAGCGCTCGGGCAATATTGATCAGGGTCGTGGTCCGCGCTGCCGCCGCACCCGTCTCGATGTCACGGTAGCGCGGCCGCGAAATACCGGAGAGATCCGCTACCTGCTCCTGCGTGAGTCGGGCCGCCAGCCGGGCGCGGCGAAAATGGTCGCCGATCGCTCCCAACGTTTCTGCTTCCACCTTCATGTGATGCCTTTGCAGATCATTTCTACGACATTGATCTGGACACGTATCATGCTCTATGGAAAATGCCAAGAGTATGATCTGCAAACATATCATTATCACTAGCAGTGGATCGTTTAGGGATCATTCGACGGCTGATCAGCGCCGAAGCCCTTAAAAAGGGCCGCACCCGGGCATGCAAACGAATCAGGCGGCCCGCGTGTTGCCTCGTGCAAATAACCTTCTGGCCAGATTCGACGAATTCATGTGGCGTATTGGACATGGACGACTAAAATAGCCGTAGTTCTGGAATGCGCGCCGGTCGCGATGGGAGGTGATCATGCATGATCACCGCTCGACAGTCGCGGGCCGCACGCGCGTTACTGGGTTGGACGCAGGAGACGCTCGCTGACAAGGCCCGAATATCGCTGACTGCCCTGAAGCGCCTTGAGTCCGAGAGCCGGCTCAAGGTGTATGAGACAACGCGGGATCAGGTACGCCGGGCGCTTGAAGCAGCAGGGATTGTTCTCTTGTCCACGGATCGCGGGCAAGGAGTGTTGCTAGTTCATGGCCAAGACGAGAAGAGACACCGACAGATCTACGACGGCTGATTGGCGCAGGCCCCATCATCGATCTGCGGCGGGGGCCTGTGTCTTGCGGCGATCCTCGACATGACATCTGCGGCCCCCTCCTTCGACGACATTGCGCCCATTAGCGACGAGCTCACCGAGTATGATCGCGCGCATATCAAGCTTTATATGCGGCTACTCGATGCCGCCGACGATGGCGCGGAATGGACCGAAGCCGTTAATGTGCTGTTCGGTATCGACCCTGTTCAGGAACCCGAGCGCGCCCGGCAAGTCCATGACAGCCATCTGGCACGGGCGCGCTGGATGACGCAGAGCGGCTATCGCCAGCTGCTCCACCGTCCGACGGATCGCGGCTGACATCGGCGCCGACCCCAGAGCGATGCTCTATGGGCATCACACTATGTCCCCTATCTGGCTTCCTTCCGTATAGGAACGCCGCAATCTTTTCACGCTCCACCTGTGCAATTTCAACCAGGAGCGGAGCAATGAAGCCGGATACTTCCCGTTGGCGAGACCAGAGCCAATATGAATTCTACGATGCGCTGCCCGTTGAGGGCGCCGCGTGGGAATGCTTACGCCGTAACACTGCCTATCAAGCCAGCTTCGATGACCTTGTAACGCAAGATGCCGGACATCTTCCCCTTTCGGATGATGGCCAGCGTCGCTGGGGGTTACGATTTCGCGGCAGATCCCCAACATTCCGCGCTCGATCAACCGGTCATCTGGTCGCCCCTTGCCAATCCGGCAGTGCTGATGCTTGGGGCCACGCCCGATTTCCTTACCACATCGTCGGCCGCGTTATCCGTCGATCCTGTTGATGTCATCCGCGGGCCAGAGGGGGCATATGGCGCATGCCGCGACGGGGACGGCCAATATCTGATCCTGGCTGAAACCCGCTCTGTCGCGCAGCCTGCGATTGTCCTGCCGCTTGACGACGATCTGCCAGATCGGCTCGAAGCCGTTCTCAGGCTCTGGCATGTGCTGGCCGCGAAACCCACGCGCCGAGACCCCAGGATGACGCCGTATCAGCGCCGGCGTTTCCGCCTGATGATGCAAGCCGCTGACGGAAACGCCAACCACGCGACCTACCGTGAGATTGCCATCGCGATCTATGGGGAGGAGCGTGTTCGGGCCGAGCCATGGAAGACATCGGCTTTGCGGGCATCTGTCATCGCCCTTGTCCGATCTGCCATCACGCTCATCGATGGCGGCTATCAAGACCTTTTGCGCCATCGTCGCAAACCCTGACGCCGCCGTTAGGCTGGGGTGAGGATTTCACCCCGTCGATCTTCCTCATCCCCTATGCCGACGCTCCTTCGCCACCGTGCGCATGACACGCCGCTGATCGTCAGCTGCATCCTGCACAACCACGGAGGCCCGCCCTATGCGACCCGATCTCGCCGCCTTGCCGCCACGCTATCTGCGCACCAAGGAAGCCGCTGACTTCCTCAGCCTGTCCGCCCGCACGCTGGAAAAACACAGGACCTACGGAACGGGGCCTGCCTATCACAAGCTCGGTGGCCGCGTCGTCTATTCGGTCGAGGATCTGGCGGCCTGGGTCGCGCGGGGATCCGTTACCTCCACGTCCGATCCGCGTGGACAGGTTCTTCCGGCGAAACCTCTGCCGGTGACACCGTTCACCTCGCCCAAACGCGTTACGCGCTGAACGCAGCTGTAGTCCCTCATGGCACCCCAGCACCGATCCGGCTCGGAACGCGGACAACTCGATCTGTTTCGGGCGCTTCCCGGCGAATTCGCACCACGAGACGCACAGGATCTCATGGCTTACCCCTTCTTCTCCCTTTCCAAATCACACCGCATCCGCCCGATTGATTTTGCCGCGGGCGACGTTTCGATCCGCGTCGAAGCTGTTCCCGACCACGGCATGGCGACGATCTGGGACGCCGATATTCTGATCTGGGCCGCCAGCCAGATTGTCGAGGCGCGCGATGCAGGCCTGCGCACTTCGCGCCTGATGGCAGCAACGCCCTATGAGATCCTCACCTTCACGGGGCGCGGAACCTCGCAGCGGGACTATCAGCGGCTGAAGGCAGCGCTCGACCGGCTGCAATCGACCACAGTCGCAACCTCGATCCGCCAGCCCGCCAACAGACGGCGGCATCGCTTTTCCTGGATCAATGAATGGCGTGAACGGACCGATGCCAACGGCCGTCCTGACGGCATCGAGATGATTGTTCCCGACTGGTTCTACAGCGCCGTCCTGGACGAAGCGCTGATCCTGACCATCGACCGGGCTTATTTCGACCTGACCGGCGGGCTCGACCGCTGGCTTTATCGTCTCGTGCGCAAGCATGGCGGACGACAGAAAAACGGCTGGCGGTTCGATTTTCGCCACCTGCACCAGAAGTCGGGAAGTCTCTCGCCGTTCAAGCGCTTCGCGTTCGAGCTACGCGACATTATCCGCCGTCAGCCGCTGCCCGGTTACACCCTGTTCGCCGAGGTCGAAACCGGAGGCCGAATGCTGCTCGCATTTGAGCCTGTTCCCGCCTGTGGAAAACCTGTGGATAGTCTCGTGCTATCGGGAACCGGTACTATCGTGCCATCAGGAACCGGTGGCTCGTGCTATCGGGAACCGAAACAGCGCTTATCCTACGGTAAAAAAAGCGAAAATCGCGCCCTTAACTTAGAGTCTAACACAGAATCTAACTTTGAAGAGCGACGGCGCGATGTGGAAAAGCTCATCGCGAAGGCTGGCGCTGACCTCAGAGCGGGCGCGCACAAAGGCAAGCTGAGACCCGCAGAGCAAGGATCACTCGCGCCAAAAAACACGCCCGAACTTCCTCTTGGCAAGTCGGGAGGGCGGAGATGATCGTCGCGCTCCTCAATCAGAAGGGCGGCGTGGGCAAAACCACGCTGGCGCTGCATCTCGCAGGAGCTTGGGCCGCGAAGGGGCAGCGCGTCATCCTGATCGACGCCGATCCGCAAGGCTCCGCGCTCGACTGGTCGCAGCGGCGCAGCCATGAAGGGCTACCGAGGCTGTTCAGCGTTATCGGCCTGGCCCGCGACACATTGCATCGCGAAGCGCCGGAGTTGGCGCGTGATGCGGATCACATCGTCATCGACGGGCCACCCCGCGTCGCCGGTCTCATGCGCTCGGCGCTGCTCGCCGCCGACCTGGTGCTGATCCCGGTCCAACCATCGCCCTTCGACGGCTGGGCTTCGGCAGAGATGTTGGCGCTGGTAAGCGAGGCGCGGATCTATCGGCCCGAGCTGGCCGCACGCTTCGTCCTCAACCGCTGCGGCGCGCGCACCGTCATCGCCAGGCTGACAGCCGAGGCCCTGGCCGATCACGATCCCCCCTTACTCGTCACTACCATCGGCCAGCGCGTGGCTTTCGCTGAGAGCGCGCAAACCGGACGGCTCGTTTCCGAGACCGACAGCGGGGAACGCGCCATGCGCGAGATTGCGACGCTTGCGGCCGAGATCGACGGCCTCGGGATCGGAAGGGCACGGGCATGACACGTCCTCCTGCCAAGGTCCGTTTCGCATCGCGTCCAGGCGATCCCGATAGCTGGATCAAGGCAGCGGATGCGCCGCCAACCGGCAAAGGCGCAGGCGAGGCATTCACCGCGCGCCTGACTATCGACATCACCCCCGAGCTGCGCGGGCGCATCAAGGTCGCCGCCTTCCGCCGTGGCATTACCGTCGCCGCAATGATGCGCGAATTGCTCGACGGCGAGTTTCCACCCACCGAAGGAGATCAGCCATGACCGGTATGGCAGCGCGTCCTGCACATGGCCGTCCGCACCCGGACGGGCCAGCGCCCTTCACCACATTGATCGACCTGACCTTCCAGAAGCAGAAAGTCGAGCACTGGATACGTTTCGGCCGTAAGAGCTTTGAGCAGATCATCGACCGTCGCCGCAGCATCGTCGGCTTCGCACCCGAAAGCGTCTTCGCCTTTGTCCGCTGGGCTTCCAACGACTACGGCACCATCGTTACGCGTCTCTACATCCTGCGCGCCATCGGACGCGGCGAACCATTCCAGACGGTGCCTTTCGTTCGTCCCGGCGGCGAGATCCTGTTGCGGATCGATGGCTGGCCAAAGGTACAGCGAGCGCTGGCCGTGATCGACACCGTGGAGGCACTCAGCGTCGATCCCGCTGACGCATCGCCGGATTACTGGCGGCACGTCCATAACCGCCTGAGCGCGGGTCAAGAGCCAAACCCCTACACCCCGGAGCGCCATGCGGCGTGGATTGGCCGCCGGAGGATCGCGCCATGAGCCGTCGCCATATCCTTGCTGTGGCGACGCTGGCGGTCGGCACTCTTGTCGCCACGGCTGTCACCGATCTGCCGACCCGGTTAATCTGGAACGCCACCGCCAGTGCGCCCATCGGCTTCTACACCGTCGGGACCGCCGACGCGCTCGACGTGCCCGAGCTGGTCGCCCTCATGCCGCCGGAAGCGCTGGAGCAGTTCATGGTCAAGCGCGGCTATATCGGTCGCGGTGTGCCGCTCCTGAAGCGCGTTCTCGGTCTGCCGGGACAACGCGTCTGTCGCAGAGGCGCGACCATCACCGTCGATAACGTGGAAATGGGCGACGCGCTGGAGCGCGACCGTATGGGCCGCGATCTGCCGGTCTGGCAGGGCTGTCGCATCATCCGCGACGGCGAACTCTTCCTCATGAATTGGGAGGTCCGTGACAGCCTGGATGGCCGTTACTTCGGACCCGTTCCCGCCAGTTCCATCATTGGCCGGGCGCTGCCGCTCTGGACCGATGGGGAAGGCGATGGCCGCTACCAATGGCGCCCGGCCACGCACTGAACCCACCCCTAAACATCAACCACAGGAGACTTGTCATGCCACAGATCGGACAGTTCACGCGCGATGAAACTGGCTTTACCGGGCGCGTTCATACCCTCACGCTCTCTCTGGAACTTACCATTGTTCCTGCGGAACATTCGGATGCCGAAAACGCTCCAGCCTATCGCGTTCATCACAGTGATGCCGATGGTCCGGAGGTTGGCGCGGCCTGGACACGCACCGGCGAGAAGGCCGGCGAATATTTTTCGGTGCTGCTCGACGATCCCGCCTTGTCGCAGCCGATCCGCGCCAACCTGTTTCGTGACGACGATGCGGGCACGTCCTGGTCGCTGCACTGGACCCGTCCGCGACTGCGCGAAGATCGGGACTGAGATCATGCGATCCCATGCCCTTATTCTCTTCACGGCCTTGCTGTCGCTTGGCAGCGGCGTGACGCAGGCCATTGCTCAGGTGACGCCGCAACCTGCGCCTATTTCTGCGCATCGGTATGCCGCGTTCATTGCCGAGGCGTCACAGCGCTACGGCATTCCAGAGCACTGGATTCGCGCTGTCCTGCGCATAGAAAGCGCGGGCGATGTGCGCGCCGTCTCATCGGCGGGCGCGATGGGATTGATGCAGGTGATGCCCGGCACGTGGGCGGGCTTGCACATCCGCCATGGTCTCGGCCGCGATCCTTATGATCCCCGCGACAACATCCTTGCCGGTACAGCTTACCTGCGCGAGATGTGGGACCGCTACGGCAATGTGGCGGCGATGCTCGCCGCCTACAATGCCGGTCCCGGTCGCTATGACGAGCATCTCACGACAGGCCGAGTCCTGCCCGCCGAGACGCGTACCTATATCGCCACGCTCGCGCCGCTTTTCGGCGGCGCGGCTGCGCCCGATGCGCCGACGACTGTGCGGCCCCCACCACCGGACTGGCGCGATGCTCCGCTCTTCGTCGCACAGGCCGGTGGTAATGCGACTGCGACCACCCCTCCGACCAGCGAGGTTCGCGCGACCGCTCCGGTGCGCGATCCTGTTGATGCTGTGCCGCAGGGTGGCAACATTTTCGTGGCCCGCGCGAGCGATGGGGATGCGCCATGAGCATGGCGTCCCCGCGCTCTTTCGGTCCTGTTCCGGTGTGCGGTCAGGCAGGTTTGCGCCTGGCAGCATCCCCGGTAGGAAGGGCAAAAAGGGAAGGAAGAGCGGAGGGCAAGATAAAAGAACATGGCACTCCATCGCGCCAGTTCAGAAAATTCTTGTTGTCTGCACACTGGTTAGCGGGGCCGCAGGCGGCACCACGGTTTTGGGCATCGCGTGCCGCGACTGTTCGCAATCCCTTGGCTTTGCTGGGTTTTGACCGGCACTACGGCGGTGAAATGACCGGTTTCCGGCTAGTTTTGCCGAGGCTGCGCCGATGAGCGCCGACGACGAGAACCGCTTTCGCCCGAAGCCCGGCCGCATTCGATCCGACACGCCCAAGGCGGGCAAGGCGAAGAGCTTTCTGACGCGGGCGAAGAAGCTCGCCCGCCAGCAGGGCAATGTGCATTCCCGGTATTCACCCCGCTCTGGCTCCGGCAAGGCCGGAAAGAGTGGGAAGGCGTCATCCGGTGCCGGTGGGCCTGGCATCAAGCGGGGGCGCGGCGCGTCCTTTGTTCGCGCCCGCAGCCTGACGGGTGGCTGGCGACACAGCACGGCGGGAGTGCGCCGCGTCGTCGTCAAAACCCGCTATGTCCAGCAGGCCGGAAAGAACGGCAAAGCCGCGGCCCATCTGCGCTATATCCAGCGGGATGGGACATCGCGTGATGGTGAGCGCGGTCAGCTCTATTCCGCCACCGACGATCGCGCCGATGGCGATGCTTTCCTTGAACGCGGCAAGGATAATCGGCACCAATTCCGGTTCATCGTCTCGCCCGAGGATGGCGTGGATCTCGCCGATCTGACTGAACACACCCGCGATCTGATGAACCGTATCGAGGCTGATCTTGGCACCACGCTCGATTGGGTGGCCGTCAATCATTACAACACCGGCCAACCCCATGTGCATGTCATCGTCAACGGTCGTGACGACAAGGGCGCCGATCTCGTCATCAATGGCGACTATCTCGCCAATGGTATCCGCGAGCGGGCGAGCGAGCTGACCACGCTGGAGCTTGGCCCTGTCACCGAGATCGAGCAGAGCCGTAAACTATCGGCGGAGATCGACCAGGACCGTTTCACCCACATCGACCGGGCGATGACGGTGGAGGCAGATGACCGCTTGCTCGACCTCCGCCACGAACCCCAAGATCCCCGCCGTCAGTTCAACCGGACCTTACGCCTGCGCCGCCTCGCCAGGCTGGAGAAGATGGGGCTCGCCACCGAACACGCACCCGGCGTCTGGGAACTCGGTGCGAAGATGGAACCGGCGCTGCGCGAACTGGGCGAGCGCGGCGACATCATCAATAATATGCACAAGGTGCTGAAGGCTGATGGCCTGGAGCGTGACCCGATGACATTCCAGCTTCACGATGCAGCACCCACGGCACCGATCACAGGCCGCGTCGTGGACAAATATCTCACCGACGAGATGGCCGAAAACCTGACCCTGGTGGTGGATGGGATCGACGGGCGCACGCATCATGTGCCCGGCATCGACCCGGCCAGCGTCGAGGACGCCCGGATCGGCAGTATCATTGAGGTCGGTCCCGCCGAAACGGCGGGTCGTCCGTCCGATCGCACCATTGCTGCGATCTCAGAGGACGGCATCTACAGGCCGAGCCGTCATCTCGAACAGGCGAAGTTCGAGGGCCGCGTGCCGGG
Organism: Sphingobium aromaticiconvertens; assembly: GCF_037154075.1. NCBI lineage: Bacteria > Pseudomonadati > Pseudomonadota > Alphaproteobacteria > Sphingomonadales > Sphingobiaceae > Sphingobium > Sphingobium aromaticiconvertens. Next base: position 3,258,406 of record NZ_JBANRJ010000001.1, on the reverse strand, counting down.
CGGAGATTATGAAGGCTATGTGGATTCCCATGTCCGGCGGCTTGAGGCGCTGCGCCGCGCCGGGATCGTCGAGCGGATCGACGCCGACCAATGGCGCATCCCCGAGGACTTTGAGAGCCGAGCCGCGACCTATGATGCCGGTCGCAACCGACTGGCCAACATCCGTGTCGTCTCGACCATTGAGCTGGAAAAGCAGATTGGTGCCGATGGCGCGACTTGGCTTGATCGGCGGCTGGTGACGCCGGACGCCTCGGAACTTACACCAGCAGGGTTCGGGCAGCAGGTGCGCGAGGCGATGGATCAGCGCCGTGAACATCACATCGAACAAGGCGACGCCACCCGAAGCCGCGCAGGCCGCATCCTCTATCGTCGCAATCTCCTCGCCAATCTACGGAACCGGGAGGTGGCGCGGGTGGGAGCCGAGATGGCCGAGAGCAAAGGGGTGCCGTTCCGGGCGGCTGCCGATGGCGAGAATGTCAGCGGCAAGTTCACGGGGACCGCGCAGCTATCCAGCGGCAAATTCGCCGTGATCGAGAAGAGCCATGAGTTCACGCTTGTCCCATGGCGGCCCGTCATTGACCGTCAGTTAGGCCGCGAGGTGATGGGCGTCGTACAGGGCCAATCGGTATCCTGGCAGTTAGGGCGGCAGCGAGGATTGGGGATCTGATCCTTGGCTGGTCCTGGGGCTGCGCGAATTGTTCTGGCTTGGCCGGAGAGGAAACCGCCCTTGAACTGACCCATCCGATTTGCCGCCGATCGTATCCGACACCGCTTCGGCTCGGACTTTCCTGTTGCCACTCGCGTAAACGCCTATTCTCTGATCGGCTCCATCTCTCTTGCCGATTGGAGCCTGTATGCGTGGAGGCCGAATACTCTGGGGCCAGATCATCGTCGTGTTCACCATCGTCCTGGTGATGGTCTGGGCATCGACGCAATGGGTTGCCTTCCGCCTCGGGTTCCAGCCCCAGCTCGGCAATCCGTGGTTCGATGTCGCGGGATGGCCAGTCTATTATCCCCCAGCCTTCTTCTGGTGGTGGTTTTCCTTCGACGCATATGCGCCCGGCATTTTCACCGAGGGCGCCATCATCGCCACGTCTGGCGCGGTTATGGCCATCGCCGCCGCCCTCTTCATGTCGATCATTCGGGCGCGGGAAGCGCGCAACGTCGCCACCTACGGGTCAGCGCGCTGGGCAGAGGATAAGGAAATTCATGCCGCCGGTCTGCTCGGGTCGGATGGCGTCGTGCTGGGCCGTCACAGCAAAGAGTATCTGCGCCATGACGGACCTGAGCATGTTCTTTGCTTCGCTCCCACCCGATCGGGCAAGGGTGTCGGCCTCGTCGTGCCGACGCTACTGACCTGGCCGGGAAGTTGCATCATCCATGACATCAAAGGTGAGAACTGGACGCTGACGGCGGGCTTTCGCTCCCGTCACGGGCGGGTGCTGCTCTTCGATCCGACCAACGTCCATTCCGCAGCTTACAACCCGCTGCTGGAGGTGCGGCAGGGCGAATGGGAAGTCCGTGATGTGCAGAACATCGCGGATATCCTGGTCGACCCCGAGGGTAGTCTCGACAAGCGCAACCACTGGGAAAAAACCAGCCATTCGCTGCTGGTTGGCGCGATCCTGCACGTCCTTTATGCCGAGAAGGACAAGACACTGGCAGGCGTTGCGAGCTTCTTGTCCGATCCGCGCCGTCCGGTAGAGGCGACCTTGCGCGCCATGATGGATACGCCGCATCTGGGCGAAGCCGGGGTGCATCCCGTTATCGCCTCGTCGGCGCGCGAACTGCTCAACAAGAGCGAGAACGAACGATCAGGTGTGTTGTCGACCGCCATGTCCTTTCTCGGCCTGTACCGAGATCCGGTCGTGGCCCGCGTGACAGAACGCTGCGACTGGCGCATCGCGGATCTGGTCGGGACCGACGAACCTGTCAGCCTCTACCTCGTCGTACCGCCATCCGACATCAACCGCACCAAGCCACTGATCCGTCTGATCCTCAACCAGGTCGGGCGGCGGCTGACCGAGGAACTGGAAACTGCCGGCAAACGGCATCGCCTCCTGTTGATGCTGGACGAGTTTCCGGCGCTCGGACGGCTGGATTTCTTTGAATCGGCTTTGGCCTTCATGGCGGGCTATGGGCTGAAGGCGTTCCTGATCGCGCAATCGCTCAACCAGATCGAGCGCGCCTATGGTCAGAACAACGCCATTCTCGACAACTGCCATGTGCGCGTTGCCTTTGCCGCAAACGATGAGCGCACTGCCAAGCGGATCAGCGATGCGCTCGGCACGGCGACCGAAATGCGCGATTCCACCAACTATGCCGGTCATCGCCTTGCGCCCTGGCTCGGGCACCTCATGGTCTCGCGACAGGAAACAGCGCGCCCGCTGCTGACGCCGGGCGAAATCATGCAGCTTCCGCCCACCGATGAGATCGTCATGGTGGCGGGCGTGCCGCCGATCCGTGTCGCGAAGGCGCGCTACTATGCCGATGCGCGGTTTCAGGAACGCGTGTTGCCGCCGCCAGATCTGCGCAAGCAGCCGACGAAGATCACCGTGTCGCCGTCAGACGACTGGACGAGCCGCATCGTCCCGGCGGCCAATACCAGCGGTTCGGGTGTGGGCGCAGTCGATGGCGATCCGGCCAATGCCGGTATCCGCCGAGAGCCGGAACTGCCCGAACACGAGGAAATCGTTCCGCCACCGCCATCCCCATCGCAGGAGTTCGACATCCTCGATGATGAGCCAGACGTCGATGCTGGCAAGGCCCGAGCCATGCGTCAGCGGATGCGCATGGTGGCGCGGCAAGCATCACTCGACCCCAGCGACGGCATCGAGCTTTGAGAGGGGAGACAGCCATGACCACCCGCACTCGCATGAACGTCTATTTCGCGCCCGATCTGCTAAAACAGGTCGAAGCCCTGGCGCTGCGTCGCAATGTCTCCAAATCCGCAGTGATCGAGGCCGCGGTGGCGTCCTTCCTGTCTGGTGACACGACCGAGCGGCTGGAAGCCGCCATGTCGCGCCGTCTCGACAAACTTGGCCGTCAGATAGACGGTCTGGACGAGGATTTCGCCGTGTTGGGAGAGACGCTGGCGCTCTTTATCCACTTCTGGCTGACGGTAACGCCGCCATTGCCGGATTCCGCGAAGGAATCAGCTCGGGCGAAGGGGAACGAAAGGTTCGAAGGCTTCCTTCTGACCCTTGGACGCAAGCTGGCAACGGGCGACAGATTTTTGAAGGAGCTGTCGCGGGATATGTCAGGGGAGCAGTTGGCTCGCGAAACGCCATTGCCACCGCAGGATCATTGAAAACCGAATTTGATGACTGCTATGTGCTTTTCGCCAACCCAGTCGTAAAGCCCGGACGTCGCGCCTGAAAGCCGCCGTTAAAACGTGCACAGCGAATGGTACGCGCCCCGGGCGACGGACGTCGGATGGTAGCGTAAACTGTGGGTCAACTGCGGGGTTGGGATGTTGGACAGTTACAAAAGAATTGGAGGTAAACGCCCCTAAGATACGTCTGTAGAATTCGTTTTTGCATGGACGCTTTAGCGCTTCATGAGCGGCAGCAATTCTCGTAGTGTATGTGGGGGAGTCCAACACATTGACATTGCACACCTGTTCGCCGCCGAAAAATGCTCTGGATCGCTGGCTCACCAAATATCCGAGCGATGTCGATAACTACGGCCATCTTCTGCTGGAGCAGAATTGTGAGTGCGACGAAGATCTGATCCAGGATTTCGTCGGCTACTTCGAATCAGCGCACACTGATGCACGAGCTTATTTTCATGAGCAATTGGGCATCGACCTTCATCCCGATGCTGACGCGCCCGGCGCGCATGCAACCTATCCCAATATGCTCCCATCGATTACGCGGCGTGGGCTCTTCGGTGAAGTCATGGCCGGCATGCTAACCGAGCATTATGAGTTCGTCGGCGGTCACCACTGGGTAATTCCAGTTTTCCTGTTCCGCTTTCACGAAGATGCCGAGGCCTATCTCTTCGCTCTGGCGCGCGACGAGGAGCGCAAGCGTGAGGTTTATGGTCGCCGTGGTTCGGATTTCTTGGCGCTGGCACTCAATGACGCGGGCGAAGTGATCCGTTTCATCGCCGGTGAGGCCAAATGGCGTAAGAAGCTCCAGCCTGCGGTTGTCGCCGACCTCCTGTATGGAAAGAAAAAGACCGATCCGGCGACGGGGATCGCGGCACACGACGGAAAAGGCATTTGGTTTCAGATCAATCGGGACATACCGGCACCGCACGGGTTGCGGCAATTGCAGCGACTACTCCGAGAGATTGATCCAGATGCCTTTTCGGCCGCGATCGCCACGATTGATCGCGTGCTGGTAGTCAAGGGCGCCGAGCCGTTGCCGCGCACTAACCTGATCATGATTTCCGGTGGTGACGTGCCTAGTCGAAAGGCCAAGACATCTCTCATCCCATGGGAAGCCCTTCCCGATGACTACACTGCGCCGCACGACCTTCAGGTAGTCGAGCTTATTCTGACCGACGGCGAAGATCTGATCGACGGCGTCTATGACGCTTTGTGGTGCGCCTGATGCCTGCCTACGATCCGGAGCGCCTCGACCTCGCCAACGGCGCCCGCATTGGATTGGCCCTCGAGAATGAAATCTCCGCCAACCAGGCCCGCTCATACGTGCGCTGCCTTCAGATTGGCTGGCAGGTCGACACGATCGGATGGAGCCAAGCCGATTCGGAAGGACAGCTCGCCGATGCGCGCCGCCTGCTGCACGCGGCCGAGATTTTCGCCGAGATTGAAGGCTATGAAGCGCCACGGGCTATCGACTGCTACCGAAGAGCAGGCGAAATTCTCGAATGGCTGGCGCGGTCCAACGACGGGACTAAAATGTTTGCCCCGATCGAGTTACTCTCTGGGGCGGCATTCCAGCTCGGCGGTCTCCCTGCGATGGCTTCGGGCCTACTTGGCCAGCTCGACCTCGACGAAGATGGACCCGCGCTTTTTGCTGCCTTTCTTCGGGCCGATTTCGATGAGGTCCTGACTCTCGCGATGGCTTTCTGGAAGCAGCACCCCGGCCTAACCGCCGCAGACGCTTCCCCACGCATTCTCGAAGAGCAAAACGACGACCGCCTCGCGTGGTACTTTACCGTTGAGCTAGTCCGGGCGCTTGGTCTCTTTGCGGATTCCGCACGGCGCGGTGATGATGCCCGCCTCAGAAAGGCTGCCGCCAAACTCAAGGCTTTAGACTCAATGGCGGTCCGCACCTTCAGCGACGACGTCTCACTGCTGATCGGCCTTCTACGCCAAGTGGGCGAGCGATTTGCAGCTGCGAGCATCTATCGGTCGGTGCGGGCGCTCGGCCAACTGAATCTCGAACGCATGCCCCGTATGCTAGCCTTTGGGCGCGATCAGTTTGCGCGAGGACGAGGTATCCTCTGGTCTTCGCAACTGGCGGGTATCACCCGACTACTGGAGAATTCGTCCTTCGCACTCTGTACGCCAACGGGGTCGGGCAAAACGCTCGTTGCCAACCTCGGTCTCATCAAAGAATTGCTGCTGCGCGATCATGGCGATGTTATACCGCTTGCGCTCTACGTCGTGCCGTCGCGCGCGCTCGCCGGCGAAGTCGAGGCAAAACTGACCTCTGAACTCGGGCGCGATCTGATCATCACCGGGCTCTATGGTGGCGCGGATTGGGGCATTACCGACTATTGGCTCAACGCTGATCGCCCGACCGTTTTGATCGCGACGGTCGAGAAGGCAGATGCGCTGATGCGCTACCTTGCGCCGCTGCTCCTCGGCCGGCTGCGGTTGCTCATTGTCGACGAGGCGCACCAGGTGTTGCCCGAAGACACCGAGAGTGGCCGTAATGCCTTTGCCGATCACAGTAGTCGTGCGCTGCGGCTGGAGAGCTTTGTCGCGCGTTTGCTGACACAGGCCCCCGACATCGTCCGCATCGCGTTGACAGCGGTCGCCGGTGGCGCGGCCGGGCCGGTCGCGCGCTGGATGGAAGGCGACGCGGACGCGCAGGCGATAGGCACCCGCTATCGCAGTACCCGGCAGGTCATCGGAGTGCTCGAGACCGCATCGGAACGACGCAGTACGATGTTGCTCGACTTGATGAATGGTCGGCCACTCTACGTACGGGGCCGCGACGCCCCTGTGTATCTCAACCTCACCATACCTCCGATGGCACAGCTCCCGCCAGACATGCGCCGGAGCCTGTACTGTTTCAATCAGGTCACGGTTTTATGGACTGCGCTTCATCTCGCTGCGACTAATCGTCGGATTTTGATCTCGTTGGCTCAGAAGCCCGAAGAGACGATGGGCTGGTATGCTAAGTCATTCGATCTGCCGGCCTGGCAAGGGCTCTCTGCCTATGTCCCGCCCGAAGGTAGGCTTGGCGCCATGTTCGCAGAAGCAAGAGCAGCCTGTGTCGATTATTGCGGCCCGGAATCCTATGAAGTCGCGCTGCTGGACCGCGGCATCGCGACAAGTCATGGGCAGATGCCGCAACGCCTGCGTCGCCTCATGGTGCAGATGATCGACGAGAAGGTCTGTCCGATCACGGTCGCGACAGCGACCCTCACGGAGGGCGTGAATCTTCCTTTTGACATCATCTTCGTGACCTCGCTCAAGCGCAGCGCGTACGACAATGTGAAGCAGAAGCCGATCATCACGCCGTACACACCGGCGGAGTTTCGTAACCTTGCCGGCCGGGCCGGACGCCCTGGTGCCACCAAGGGAATGGAAGGCCTGACCCTCGTCGCGCTCCCGACGACGATCGCCACCACTGCGAACGGCCAGAAGCAGACACAGCACAATCAGGTGGGCGCTCTTAGGGAAGATTATAACGTGCTTCGTGAGAACCTGCGTCTCGACGAGCTTGCCGGCGACGCCACTCTCAGCCCGCTGGCAATGTTGCTTCAGGAGCTTCGCAACAAGGCGTCGCTATATTTCGGCCACGTCACCGACGAGGCATTTCTCGACTGGCTGGATCAGGTTCAGCCCGAGGAACTGAGCGACGATGCTGGCACCGGCGCCACCAGTGACTTAGCGCGACTGGCGGATACCGTTGATGAGCTCGATTCCTTTGTCATGACCGCGCTTGAGGAACTCAGTCTCCTCGACGACGGTCTCGATGGCGCGCAGGCGGAAGCCAAGCTTGCGGCGCTCTGGCAGAAGACATTCACGATGGCGGCAGCGGCGCAGGAAGCCTGGCTCGAACAAGCAATCGTGCGGCGAGGACGCGCCATTGTCGAAGAGATTTATCCCGACGCCGAAGAACGACGTCGGCTCTACCAATATGGCTTCTCACCCTATGTCGGCCGCCGCTTCGAAGCCGTCGCACCAGCCATCTCCGAAAAGCTGACCGAAGCCGTGAACTATGGCAGCGATACGCCTGCGCAACGACTCGCCCGGTTCACGGCGCTAGGAGAATTGCTTAAGAGTGATCGCGGGTTTGGATTCCGCGTTCGCGACACCGTGGGCGATCAGAACATACTCGCGACCTGGACGGACGTCCTCGCCTGGTGGATGCGCGGACCGGGTGGTGAAGTGCCGGAAGCCGGTAATTTGCGTGCCCGGCAACGCTTCGTTGCCGATAATTTGGAATTCAGGCTCGGAGTGGCGATCGGTGCTGTCGTCGCCCAAAAGTGGACGGCTGGGGCGGGTGATCCGCTTGCTGTGCCTTCGCTTGATGCATGGAAGGCCACGACCGGATTGCCTTGGTTTGGTTTCTGGGCACGAGAACTGCTGCGATGGGGTACGCTCGATCCGTTCGTTGCATTCGCCCTTGCCCAAGGGCGGGCTAAGACCCGTGAAGATGCGGAAGAGTTGCGATCATCGTTCGATGAATGGCTTGAGGCAGAAGTCAAAAATCCGACGAGCGAAGATCTCATCAGCCCCCAGCACTTTCTCGCGTGGGAGCGCGGCTTGCCTGCTCGTGAGCGGGAACGCGTCGAGCCAGTGCCGGATGAAGCCGAGCTTACAGGCACAACCGGAGCGATGCGGCGGTACAGTGTGCTGCCCATCGCTGGTGACGAGGAAGTGCTCTGGGTCGATGCGGCCGGATACGAACTCGCGCGATCGTCCGACGAGCCTAGGCACTATGACTCCAGCGACATCGCCAATGATTATGTGCTTGATACGGTTGCACAGCCGAGCGTGCGTCGTGTGTTTGCGCGCTCGCGTTGGCGGTGATGACTGTTCGAGATTTTTCGTGATTGCCGCGAAACGCGACTTCGCTCCTCTGTTCGCTGGCCCTCCGATTTTCCGCCGTCGGCCGCCGATGCCCGCACGCGCGTAAACATCTGTTGAAATAGCCCATAATCAGGCTCTTTTAATCGACCCCGATCCGGGGTCCGTCTTTTGCGCGTCCCATCATGAACGGGGCCGCCATGACCGCATCACATCAGAAACCGGAAGCGCTTGCCCGTGGCGCGCGGATGCTGCGTACCGCGCTGGGGGCATCCATTGCCCGATTTCTGGAAGATCCCGGCGTGGTCGAGGTGATGCTGAACCCGGACGGCCGCATCTGGGTGGACCGGCTCTCCGAAGGTCTGGCCGATACGGGGGAGCGATTGTCCGCCGCCGATGGCGAGCGGATCGTCCGGCTGGTCGCCCATCATGTCGGGGTCGAGGTTCATGCCCGTAGCCCGCGTGTCTCGGCCGAGCTGCCCGAGACCGGCGAACGGTTCGAAGGACTATTGCCGCCGGTGGTCGCTGCTCCAACCTTTGCCATCCGCAAGCCTGCCGTCTCCGTTTTCACGCTCGACGACTATGTGACAGCCGGAATTATGACCAGTCTTCAGGCCGAGGTGTTGCGCCTGAACGTCGCCACCCGGGCCAATATCCTTGTCGCGGGCGGCACCTCGACCGGCAAGACCACGCTGACCAATGCGCTGCTGGCCGAAGTCGCGAAGACCACGGATCGCGTCGTCATCATCGAGGACACGCGCGAGCTACAATGCGCCGCGCCGAACCTTGTCGCCATGCGGACGAAAGATGGCGTGGCGACGCTTTCCGACCTGGTCCGTTCCTCACTGCGCCTGCGCCCCGACCGCATCCCCATCGGCGAAGTGCGCGGTCCCGAAGCTCTCGATCTGCTCAAAGCCTGGGGCACCGGGCATCCCGGCGGGATCGGCACCATCCATGCCGGTTCCGGCATCGGCGCGCTGCGCCGCCTCGAACAGCTCATCCAGGAAGCCGTTATCACGGTGCCCCGCGCCCTGATCGCCGAGACGATCGGCCTTGTTGCCGTCCTTGCTGGACGCGGATCTTCCCGCCGTCTCGTTGAACTCGCCCGCGTCGATGGGCTCGGCCCCGACGGCGACTACGCCATCACGCATCCCATCACTTTGGCAACCACCTCGAAAGGAGATCCTTCATGATCCGCACGATTTCGCGCGGCTACCGCGTCATGGCAACAGCCGTTACCGCCGTTTCCATCAGCCTGATGCTCGCCCCGGCCGCGCACGCTTCAGGTTCGTCCATGCCGTGGGAAGCGCCGCTCCAGAGCATCCTTCAGTCGATCGAAGGGCCGGTTGCCAAGATCATCGCCGTCATCGTCATTATCTCCACCGGCCTTGCACTGGCCTTCGGCGATACAGGCGGCGGCTTTCGCAAGCTGATCCAGATCGTATTCGGTCTGTCCATCGCCTTCGCGGCGTCGAGCTTCTTCCTGTCGTTTTTCTCGTTTGGCGGCGGGGCGCTCGTCTGATGGCGGTCGGCTTTGAGCAACTCGACGCGGTGCCGGGATTTTCCGTCCCGGTCCACCGCGCGCTGACGGAACATATCCTGCTCGGCGGCGCACCGCGCTCCATCGCCATCATCAATGGCACGCTGGCCGGAGCCGTGGGCCTCGGCCTGCGTCTCTGGCTGGTCGGTCTCGCCATCTGGGCAGTCGGCCACTTTCTCGCGGTCTGGGCTGCGAAACGCGATCCGCTCTTCGTCGAGGTCGGGCGCAGGCATCTGCGCATCCCCGGTCATCTTTCAGTGTGAGGGCGCGGCCATGATGAACCTCATCGAATATCGCCGTACCGCAACCCGCCTTGCGGATTTCCTGCCCTGGGCCGCGCTGGTCGGTTCCGGCGTCGTGCTGAACAAGGATGGCAGTTTCCAGAGAACAGCCAAATTCCGGGGGCCGGACCTCGATTCCGCTGTCGCAGCCGAACTCGTCGCAGTCGCTGGTCGGATCAACAATGCCGTGCGCCGCCTTGGCTCTGGCTGGTCGATCTTCGTTGAGGCGCAGCGTTCGGAGGCTGCGACCTATCCTGACAGCACGTTTCCCGATGCAGCCTCGGCGCTGGTCGATGCCGAACGCAAGGCGGTCTTCGAGGAAGCCGGCACGCATTTCGTATCGGGCTATTTCCTAACTTTCCTCTGGCTGCCGCCTGCCGAGGATGCCGCCCGTGCCGAGACCTGGCTCTATGAGGGCCGCGAGCAATCCGGCGTCAATCCATGGGAGGTGATGCGCGGCTTCATCGACCGCACCGACCGCGTGCTGGCGCTGCTCGACGGCTTCATGCCCGAATGCCACTGGATCGATGACGCGGCGACGCTGACCTATCTCCACTCGACAATTTCCACGAACCGTCACCGCGTGCGTGTGCCTGAAGTGCCGATGCATCTCGACGCGCTGCTGGCCGATCAGCCGCTGACCGGCGGGCTGGAACCGCGCCTGGGTGATCAGCATCTGCGTATCCTGACTATTACAGGTTTCCCGACCGCGACGACGCCCGGTCTGCTCGATGAGATGAACAGGCTGGCCTTTCCTTATCGTTGGTCCACCCGCGCGGTCCTGATGGACAAGACGGACGCCACGAAGCTGCTGACCAAGATCCGCCGCCAGTGGTTCGCCAAGCGCAAGTCCATCGCCGCGATCCTGAAAGAGGTGATGACCAACGAGCAATCCGCGTTGGTGGACACGGATGCGTCGAACAAGGCGCTAGACGCCGACATGGCCCTGCAGGAACTTGGCGCCGACATGGCCGGCATGGCCTATGTGACTGCGACAATCACCGTCTGGGATGCCGACCCGCGCATCGCCGACGAGAAGCTGCGGCTGGTTGAGAAGATCATCCAGGGCCGCGACTTCACGGCCATGCCGGAAACCGTCAATGCCGTCGATGCCTGGCTAGGCTCCTTGCCCGGGCACGCCTACGCGAACGTCCGCCAGCCACCGGTCTCGACGCTCAACCTTGCCCACATGGTTCCTCTATCGGCCGTGTGGGCGGGGCCGGAACGGAACGAACATCTCGGAGCGCCCCCCTTGCTTTACGGCAAAACCGAGGGTTCGACGCCGTTCCGGCTTTCCCTTCATATCGGCGATGTCGGCCATACCCTCGTCGTCGGCCCGACCGGCGCAGGAAAATCCGTGCTGCTGGCGCTGATGGCGCTGCAGTTCCGCCGCTACGAACGCTCCCAGATCTTCGCCTTCGATTTCGGTGGCAGCATCCGGGCTGCATCGCTCGCCATGCGCGGCGATTGGCATGACCTTGGCGGCGGGCTGACGGAAGGAGACGAGGCGTCCGTCTCCCTCCAACCGCTGGCGCGCATCGACGACACCTATGAGCGTGCCTGGGCCGCCGACTGGATAGGCGCGATCCTCATGCGTGAAGGCATTACACTCACGCCCGACGTCAAGGAACATATCTGGACAGCACTGAACTCCCTGGCCTCTGCGCCGATCGGGGAGCGCACTATCACCGGGCTCGCGGTCCTGCTGCAATCCAATGATCTCAAGCAGGCACTGCGGCCATACTGCGTTGGCGGCGCCTATGGACGGTTGCTCGATGCTGAAGCTGAACATCTCGGTCATGCCGACGTGCAAGCCTTTGAGATCGAGGGGCTGGTCGGCACGGGCGCTGCGCCTGCGGTGCTGGCCTATCTGTTTCACCGCATCGGCGACCGGCTCGACGGGCGCCCAACGCTTCTCATCATCGATGAAGGCTGGCTGGCGCTGGATGATGAAGGCTTCGCCAATCAGCTCCGCGAATGGCTGAAGACGCTCAGGAAGAAGAACGCGTCCGTCATCTTCGCCACGCAATCGCTCTCCGACATCGACGGCAGCAACATCGCGCCCGCCATCATCGAAAGCTGCCCGACGCGACTTTTGTTGCCGAACGAGCGCGCCATCGAGCCGCAGATCACCGCGATCTACCGCCGCTTCGGCCTCAACGATCGGCAGATCGAAATCCTCGCACGGGCGACGCCCAAGCGGGACTATTATTGCCAGTCGCGGCGCGGCAATCGACTGTTCGAGCTGGGTCTCAGCGAGGTCGGCCTCGCGCTCTGCGCCGCTTCCGCCAAATCAGACCAGGCCCTGATAGCAAACCTCATGGCGGAGCACGGGCGCAACGGCTTCCTTGCCGCCTGGCTGCGCCATCGCGGTGCCGGTTGGGCCGCAGATCTGATCCCGAACCTCACCAATCGCACTGAGCCGACCGAACCCGCTGTTCCGGCCGCGCCAGATCATTCCCAGCCAGACCACCCCCATGAAGAGGAGACCCTGCCATGATCCGTATTCCCGTTCGCCGTCTCGTCGGTACTTCCGCACTGGCCGTCGCGCTCGCCGTGCCCGTCGCGCTTTCGCCGATGCTGGCGAGTCCGGCCCATGCGCAATTCGGCTTCGGCCGCATCGTCTTCGATCCCTCCAATTACGCCGAAAACGTCCTCACGGCCGCGCGCACGCTGGAGCAGATCAACAACCAGATTCAGAGCCTCCAGAATGAGGCGACCATGCTTATCAATCAGGCCCGCAATCTGGCGAGCCTGCCGTATAGCTCGCTCCAAACCTTGCAGCAGAATGTGCAGCGCACGCAGCAGCTTCTGTCGCAGGCGCAGAACATCGCCTTCGACGTCCAGAATATCGACCAAGCGTTCCAGCAGAAATACGGCAGTATCTCCCTGTCCGCTACCGATACCCAGCTCGTCGCCGATGCGCGGTCCCGCTGGCAGAATACGGTCGGCGGCTTGCAGGACGCCATGCGCGTACAGGCCGGTGTCGTCGGCAACATCGACACCAACCGCACCGAGATGTCTGCCCTTGTCGGTCAGAGCCAGAACGCCACGGGTGCATTGCAAGCCACACAGGCGGGCAATCAGCTTCTGGCCCTGCAATCACAGCAGCTTTCCGACCTCATCGCGCTGATGTCGGCCAATGGCCGCTCGGAAGCGCTGATCGAGGCCGAGCGTGCGACCGCTGCCGAACAGGGCCGCATCCAGCGTGAACGCTTTCTGACACCGGGATCGGGCTACCAGCCCGGCAATGCCCGGATGTTCGGCAACGGTAACAACTGACCGAACAGGAGGGGCGCGATATGGACGGTAAGCTGCTGGCCCGGATCGGGGCGATCATTTTCGTCGCAATCGCGATTACCGCCACGGTGATCGAAATGACCCGCGAGGACGAACCGGCGCAAACTCGTCCGGCTCCCGCGTTTCAACCTTCTGCCGATCCGCTGCGCCAGAGCCTCCGCCGCTGCCAGCAGCTTGGTGAGGCTGCCGTGAAGGATCCCGATTGCCTCGCCACCTGGGCCGAGAACCGCGACCGGTTCCTCGGCCGGACGCCGGTGCCTGCCGCCCCGCATCAGAACCGGGGACAGTGAACCATGGGCGGCACCGGCGTCATCGACAATTTCCTGGGCGTATTCACCAGCTATATCGACAGCGGTTTCGGCCTGCTCGGTGGCGAGGTCGCCTTCATCGCCACCACCCTGATCATCATCGACGTGACGCTGGCGGCACTGTTCTGGTCCTGGGGTGCCGATGACGACATTATCGCCCGGCTGGTCAAGAAGACACTGTTCGTCGGCGTCTTCGCCTATCTGATCGGCAACTGGAACAATCTCGCGCAGATCATCTTCGACAGCTTCGCCGGTCTCGGCCTGAAGGGATCGGGGACCAGCTTTTCCGCCGCCGATCTGCTGCGGCCCGGCAATGTGGCGCAGACCGGCCTCGATGCCGGTCGCCCGCTGCTCGAATCCATCTCCGACATGATGGGCTACTGGTCCTTCTTCGAGAACTTCATCCAGATCGCCTGCCTGATGTTCGCCTGGGTGCTGGTGCTGTTGGCCTTCTTCATCCTTGCCGTGCAGCTCTTCGTTACCCTGATCGAGTTCAAGCTGACCACGCTTGCGGGCTTCGTCCTCATCCCCTTCGGCCTGTTCGGCAAGACCGCCTTCATGGCCGAGCGCGTGCTGGGCAACGTCGTCTCCTCTGGCATCAAAGTGCTGGTGCTCGCTGTCATCATCGGCATCGGCTCGACGCTGTTTTCGCAGTTCACGGCAGGCTTTGGCGGCGCGACGCCGACCATCGACGACGCCATGGCCATCGTGCTGGCCGCTCTGTCGCTTCTCGGCCTCGGCATTTTCGGCCCCGGCATCGCCTCCGGTCTCGTCTCCGGCGGCCCGCAGCTTGGTGCAGGTGCTGCCGTCGGAACCGGCCTTGCCGCTGGCGGCATGGTGCTCGCCGGTGGCGCTGCCGCAGGCATGGCCGCGAAGGGGGGAGCAGCGGCGCTCTCCGGCGGAGCCGCTACTGTCCGTGGCGGTGCTGCCGCCGCAGGTGCTGCAAGCGCTGCCTATAGTGTCGGATCACTCGGCCAGTCCGGCGCGGCCGGTGTCGCTTCGGGCCTGGGAGGTGTCGCTCGTGCCGCAGGGTCCGCTGCCGCGTCGCCGCTGAAGCGTGCCGCCTCGAAAGCAGCGGAAAGCGTCAAAACCAGCTTCTCCGATGGCGCGCGCGCCGGGCTCGGCGTCACCGGAGGATCGTCCACGCAGGGAACTATTGGCGGTGCGAGTGCCGCCGGTTCCGCAGCGCCTGCCGCTCCGGCGGGCGGCCCGCCGGCGTGGGCGCAGCAGATGCACCGCCGTCAGGCCCTCAATCACGGCACCACCATGGCCGCCCATGCCGTCCGTTCCGGCGACAGCCACGGCGGCGGTTCTTCCGTCAACATGTCCGAAAGTGACCGCTCATGAACATCTTCAGACGCCCATCGACCCATTACGGCAAATCGCCCGAACCCGAGACGCCTTACCAGAAAGCCGCGCAGGTGTGGGACGAGCGCATCGGTTCGGCCCGCGTGCAGGCGAAGAACTGGCGCTACATGGCCTTCGGCTCGTTGATCCTCTCGGCAGGATTCGCCTCCGCGCTTGTCTGGCAATCGGCACGCGGGACTGTCGTGCCCTGGGTGGTGCAGGTGGATAATCTCGGTCAGGCGCAGACCATTGCCGCAGCAACAGCCGATTACCGCCCGACAGATCCGCAGATCGCTTTCCATCTGAGCCGTTTCATCGAGCAGACACGCTCGATCCCCGCTGACGCCATCATCGTGCGTCAGAACTGGCTGCGCGCCTATGAGTTCACCACGGACCGGGGCGCCGCCGCGCTCAACGACTATGCCCGCGCCAACGACCCGTTCACGAAGGTCGGCCGCGTGGCTGTAGCGGTCGAAGTCTCCAGCGTCATCCGCGCCTCGAACGACAGTTTCCGCGTCGCCTGGACCGAGCGCCACTACGAGAACGGGCAGCTTTCCACGACCGAGCGCTGGACTGCGATCCTGACCATCGTGATCCAGACGCCGCGCGATGCCGAGCGCCTGCGCGCCAATCCGCTCGGCATCTACGTCAATGCAATCTCATGGTCGCGGGAGATGAGCCAATGACCCGCACGTTTCCCCGCAATTCCGGCATCCCGGCTTTCCGTAAACCCGCTTTCGCGGCTTTGCTGCTCTCGGCCACTATGCTGGCGGGCTGCGCCACCAACCGCACGCCGCAATTCAGCTACGATGCCGATGTTCCTGCACTGCCGGCCGTGCAGGCTGCCGCCACCGATGACCGGCCCCGGCCATTGCACACGCCGCCGGCATGGACGGTCGCGCGTGGCGGAACCGCAGCAGGCACGCCGGCGGGCCGCGTCGAGAACGCCAATGCCGCCGCTCGCGTCGAGCCGCGTCGCGAAGGCTATTACAACGCCATCCAGATCTACCCTTGGTCGGAAGGCGCACTTTATCAGGTCTATGCCGCGCCGGGGCAGATCACCAATATCGCGCTGGAGCCGGGCGAGAGCCTGACCGGCGCGGGACCGATCGCGGCGGGCGATACTGCTCGCTGGATTATCGGGGATACCGAAAGTGGCAGCGGCGTGAACCGCCGCGTCCATATCCTCGTCAAGCCATCGCGGCAGGACATCTCGACCAATCTCGTCGTCACGACCGACCGGCGCACGTACATGATCGAACTGCGCGCCCGCGAGGCGCTCTATATGCCGTCCGTTGCCTGGGCTTATCCGGCACCACCGGCAAGTCAGCGCCAGACCGTTCCGGCAGCACCGATCATCCCGGTCGAGGCCGCGCGCAACTATCGCTACGGACTTACTGGCGACAGCCCGCCGTGGCGGCCGATCTCCGTCTTCGACGACGGCCGCCGGATCTATGTCGTCTTCCCGCGCGGCATCGTGCAGGGCGAGATGCCGCCGATCTTCGTTCTGGGGTCCGATGGCGAGCCGCAGATCGTCAATTCCCGCATCCACCAGAACATCCTGATCGTGGACCGCATGTTCGGCGCGGCCGAGCTGCGCCTGGGCAGCGGCGATCGCCAGCAGACCGTCAGGATTGTCCGCATCGAACACAGGCGGGCCGCACAGCCCGCGAACACCGGGGAGTCGCCGTCATGAGCGAGGAGACCGCTACGAATGCCGCTCCGATGCGCCTGCGCGCCGAGACACCGCGTGTCACTCGCCTGTCGCGCAAGATGCTCGCCGGTGTCGCAGCCGTCGCATTGCTAGGGATCGGTGGGGCGCTGATCTATGCGCTTCAGTCTCGCGATATGAACGGCGGCGGTGAAGAACTCTTTTCGACCGAGAATCGCCCCACGGCGGATGGCCTGTCCGGCCTACCGCGCGATTACACTGGCCCGGCCTTGGGACCGGCATTGCCCGGTGATCTCGGCGGTCCCATCCTTGACGCGCAAAACAGGGGGCAGCCCGTCACACCGCCCGCTATGACGACGCCCGCCCGCGACCCTGCTGAAGAGCGGCGTCTCGCTGAAGAGGAAGCCGCGCGTCTGAGCACGGTCTTCTTCCAGTCCGGGCAGAGAACAGCAGCGACAACAGGCTCTGCAATGCCCGGCCTCGCAGGCCTGGACCTTGGCGGTCAGCCCGCGGCACAGGACCGCCATACGGCTTTTCTCAATGGTCCGGTGGACCGCCAGACCGTTGCCATGGATCGCATCATGGCGCCCGCATCGCCTTACATTCTTCAGGCGGGAGCCGTGATCCCGGCAGCGATGATTACCGGCATCCGCTCCGACCTGCCTGGCCAAATCACCGCGCAGGTCACGGAAAACGTCTACGACAGCCCGACGGGCAGCCTGCTCCTGATCCCGCAAGGCACGCGCATCATCGGCCAGTATGATGCGGGCGTCACCTTCGGACAGCGCCGCGTGCTGCTGGTCTGGAACCGTCTGATCCTGCCCAGTGGCCGCTCCATCGTTCTGGAGCGCCAACCGGGCGCGGACGCTTCCGGCTATGCCGGGCTTGAGGATGGCGTCGATTATCATTGGTGGGATCTGATGAAGGCGGCAGGGCTGTCCACGCTGCTCGGCATTGGCACCGAACTGGCGACCGATGACGACGACCGGCTGATCCGCGCCATCCGCGACGGGGCGCAAGACACGATCAACCAGGCCGGACAACAGATCGTCCAGCGCCAGTTGCAGGTTGCCCCGACCCTGACCATCCGGCCGGGCTTCCCGGTCAGGGTCATCGTCACCCGCGATCTTGTGCTCGAACCCTACAGGAACTGACCATGGCAAAGCTGAAACTTGGACCTATTATTGACGACAAACCGGTCAAACTCACGCTAGAATTGCCGGGGCCGCTCCATCGTGATCTCGTTGCCTATGCCGAGGTGCTGGCCCGAGAAACCGGGCAGCCCGCCACCGATCCCGTCAGGCTGATCGTGCCGATGCTGGAGCGGTTTATTGCCACGGATCGGGGCTTTGCCAGCGCCAGAAGAGGCTGCTCATGATGCGGGAGGCCTATCAGGACAAGTCGCCGCGATGATCTCCATGAGCGTGTCGACCGCCTTTTGCGCCGTGTCCCATTTAGCGGACTGATCCATTTCCCGGTTTTGAAGGGTGAGGCTCACCGCGCCGTGTACCGTTGACCAGAACATGAAGCTGTAGCGGCTGAGATCCATGTTAGGCAAAAAGCCTTTGTCCTGAGAACAGCGAAGTCCCGTCAGCAATAGATGCAATACCTGACGTCCAGCTTCGCTCGACCATGGGTCGTCGCTGACCCCGAGCCTCGGCGGCGGTGTGAACATCAGCCGGTACAGGGTGGGGTTTTCCAGGGCAAAGCGGACATAGGCATAGCTCCCATCACGCAAATAGCCGAATGGATCGCCGCGCATCTGATCGAAGACGACCAGCTTTTCTCTGTAGAGCCGGTTGAAACCTTCATCCCGAACGGCGCGCAGCAAGGCGCTCTTGTCGTGAAAGTGGCCGTAAAGCGCTGGCGCCGTGCAGCCTATGGCATGCGCAACCGCGGTCAGCGGTACGTCGAGGTCGCCGCGCTCCGCTAGCAGCCGGATGGTTTCGTCGACTGCGCGACGAGCAATATCAAGTTTTTGCTCCTTCCGGGGGCGAGCCATGGACATCCTGTCCCAACTGATCGTGAAAACTAAACGCGATTTACTTTTTTCGTTGACGGGGCGGATGTCAACAAGCAGCATTTCGGTAACTGAACG
This sequence comes from Sphingobium aromaticiconvertens, assembly GCF_037154075.1. NCBI lineage: Bacteria > Pseudomonadati > Pseudomonadota > Alphaproteobacteria > Sphingomonadales > Sphingobiaceae > Sphingobium > Sphingobium aromaticiconvertens. The sequence goes on along the minus strand of NZ_JBANRJ010000001.1, from coordinate 3,239,681 downwards.
CCGTTTAGTTTGAGAATATGCGGAGAGGCGATGAGCGCGCGCAGATTCAAGCATCGTGGCGCGTGCATCGAAAGTGGAGCGTGCAGGCCGCTTTTTGCGCCGATGGTGGCGGGGTATTCGCCAGAAACCGAACACGGTTCAGGGTGATACGCCATGACTGCGATCCGGAACAATCGGGCCTCGCCTGATGATGCCCTCACGAACATTGTTGAGGGGAATGGCCGCAAGTCCGCAGTCCGGCTGCACCAGTTGCGATATTTTGTTGCTGCCGTCGACTATGGGAGCTTCCGCAAGGCCGCTGCGGCGCTTGCCATCCAGGAGTCTTCCATCAGCCGGCGAATCCGTGATCTCGAAGACGAACTGGGGGCGTCGCTTTTCGTGCGATATGCTGGCGGGGTGCGATTGACCGTCGCCGGGCGGGAATTCCTGCGCAATACCCGCCATGCTCTTCGCCAGATCGACATCGGGGTGACCAAGGTGGCAGCGGTCGGCCGGGCGGAGCAAGGGCTGGTCAAAGTAGGGATATTCTCGTCCCTCGCGTCAGGATTTCTGTTCGATTTGCTGCGTGCTTTCGGGTCGCGTCACCCGAAGGTGCAGCTCGACATCATTGATGGCAGTCCGCCTGAACACGTCGCTGCGGTTCGCAATCTCAATCTCGATGTCGCATTCATAACGGGCATGCCGGCTTGGGACGGTTGTGAAGCCGAGCACCTGTGGTGCGAGAAAGTCTTTCTGGTGCTGCCCGACGATCATCCTTTGGCAGATAAGCCCGACCTCGGCTGGGCCGATTTGGCCTCGGAACGGTTCATCGTGAGCGACGGTGCGCCGGGGCTGGAGATTCACGAATATCTTGTCGCACGACTTGCGGGTCTCGGCCGCAAAGTGGAGATTCAAACCCAACAGGTCGGGAGAGACAACATCCTGTCGCTGGTTGCGGTCGGCCAAGGCCTCACTCTGACGAGCGAAGCGACGACCGTCGCGCAGTTTCCGGGGATCGCCTACCGGGAACTAGCGGGGGAGGTTTTGCCATTCAGCATGATCTGGTCCGCCATAAACGATAATCCTGCATGCCGGCGACTGTTGAGTCTGGCTCGGGCTGCTAGCAAGCAGGCATGAAACGCCGTCGCCGGTAACCGCGGCCACACAATCCACGTGGCTCACGCGCCCTTCGGCCATGCGGCCATATATAGGGGCGCGACAGCGCTGATTCCCCATGGTGACAGGCATCATTCCTCATATGTTTGTTCACCGATTCCAATTGATCTTCCACCGTTGCTTGGATAGTAAGATTGAAGGTCCAGAAACTGTGCCTGCATAGTTTCGATATGGATCATGTCACTGGGAGTGCGCGGTGGGGGCGGAAAAGCCAGATCTCAGGTGGGGCGTAGAGCGTCGGTTCGAATTCATCGAGTTCCGTCTGTTTTGGGATGGGCATGTGAATCGCAGCGATCTGATGGATACGTTTGGCGTCTCGGTGAACCAGGCGTCTACCGATCTGAATCGGTACATCGGTATGGCTCCAGGCAACATGGCCTACGATAAGAGCGCCCGAACCTACATCCGGGGAACCGAGTTCCAATCCCTTTTTCTGAAACCGGATGCCAGCCGCTACCTCTCTCAGCTGCGCTCGGTCGCCGACGGTATTCTTGACCGTGATGAGGCATGGATGGGCCAATTCCCGTCCTACGACGCGGCACCGACCCCCGCGCGAGGAGTCAATGTCAAAACACTGCGCTCGGTCGTGGCCGCAATTCGGCGGTCCGAGGCGATCGAGGTCAAGTACCAGTCGCTATCCCAGCCGGAGTCACGCTGGCGCTGGATCGCGCCACATGCGATCGCATTCGACGGATTTCGTTGGCACGCGCGGGCCTTCTGCTTCACTGACCAGCTCTTCAAGGACTTCCTCCTTTCCCGGATCATTGAAACGCGTGGCACAAAGCCGAGCGGTGTCGGGGCTGATGCGGACGCCGATTGGAATGACCAGGTAACTTTGGAAATAGGGCCGCATCCGGAGCTGTCCGACACACAGCAGAAAGTCATCGCCCTCGATTATGGTATGCGCGGGGGTAGCGCCAAGATCCCTGTGCGGAAGGCACTTCTCTATTACGCCCTCAAGCGGCTGGGCCTAGACACCGATCCATCTGCGCGGCGTCCGCAGGATCAGCAAATCGTGCTGCTCAACGGCGCGCTGCTCGACCCCAGGGCGAAGGCTCAGGCATCCGCCTATCGGATGAATGGTTGAACGATGATCGAGAAACTGGATCGCCTTGTCGAGGATATATCGGGTCTTAACAGCAAGTTGGTAATCTTGATCGGACCACCCCGGTCTGGCAAGAGCGATTTCCTCGGGCAGTTGGCCACGCGTCGGCAAGCACGTGTTCTAAACGTCGGCGCCGCGCTTGGTCGCGAGTTGCTTACAGTACCGAGCACCAGAAGACATTTGCATGCGGCAGACCTGCTGAAGGAACTCGCAGATAGATTTTCCAGTCGCGGGCTCTTGCTCGTGGACAACATCGAGCTGCTGTTCGATCGTACGCTGCAGCTCAGCCCGCTAGATTTACTGAAGCGACATGCTCATGCGCGTCGCGTCATTGCGGTGTGGCCAGGAGATCTTCGGGACGACCGACTTTCCTACGCCACGACAGAACATCCAGAACATCAGGACTATGGCATCGACGGCCTGGTCCCGTTCAAGATTCATTGAAGGGGGAACACGGGATGCCGATGCGTTATGGCGATCTCATTCAATTCGAGCCGATCGAGTCGGTCATTCAGCTTCTGGACGCTAACCGCCCGGATGAGGCGAAGAAGCTTGTATCGACCTACGTCATTTCCGACGACATGGCCGAACGGATAGCGAAGCAAATGATCCCCCAGCTCTCGTTCGACGAGGCTGTGGACCACAAGGGCGTACTAATTGTCGGCAACTACGGGACCGGTAAGTCGCACCTGATGTCGGTGCTCTCGCTGGTTGCTGAGGACGCGGCCTATGTCCCGATGATCCGCCATCCGAAAGTAGCCGAGGCCGCCGAGGCGATCGCGGGCAAATTCAAGGTTCACCGGATCGAGATCTCCAGCCAGATGTCCTTGCGGGACATCATTACGCAACAGCTTGAGGTATTCCTCGAAAAGCACGGCGTCAGCTATTCCTTCCCCCCAGCGGACAAGGTCATCAATAACAAGGCTGCCTTTGAGGAGATGATGGCGGCATTCGCAGAGGTCCACCCGAACCACGGCGTCCTCCTCGTGGTCGACGAGTTTCTTGAATACCTGAGATCCCGAAAGGATCACGATCTGGTTCTTGATCTGTCGTTCTTGCGTGAGATCGGCGAGGTCACAAAGCATCTCCGCTTTCGGTTCGTCGCCGGCGTTCAGGAAGCGATCTTCGACAGCAGCCGATTCCAGCATGTCGCTGATAGCCTTCGTCGTGTGAAGGATCGTTTCACGCAGATACTGCTTGCCCGCCAGGACGTCAGCTTCGTGGTGGCCGAACGCCTCCTTAAAAAGACGGCAGATCAGCAGAACAAGATTCGCGCCTACCTTACGCCATTCGCCAAATTCTATGGCTCGATGAACGAGCAATTGGATGAATACGTCAGGCTTTTCCCGGTGCATCCGGACTACATCGGAACTTTCGAGCGGCTTGTATTTACCGAAAAACGCGGTGCTCTGGTTACTCTCCGGGATCAGATCCAAGCCATCCTCAACGATGAGGTGCCCGATGATCGACCAGGGCTGATCGGTTACGACAAGTTCTGGGAGACGGTCACATCAAACTCCGTGCTGCGCGCAGATCCGAACATCGGACCGGTGCTCAAGGTGTATGAGGTGCTGTCGGAGCGGGTGAAAAAAGCGTTCACGCGTCCTGCATACAGGCCGATGGCCATCCGGATTATTGACGGGCTTTCGGTCCATCGCCTGACAACGGGTGGTGACATCTATGTTCCCGTAGGCCCAACCGTCGAGGAACTCCGCGACACGCTCTGCCTTTTCCAGCCCGGCATCGAAGACATGGGCGGAGAGCCGGAAGCCGACTTGCTGTCCCTTGTTCAGACCGTCCTGCGGGAGACGCTGAAGACCGTCAACGGCCAGTTCATTTCCAAAGCACCGGACACTGAGCAGTACTATCTCGATCTGAAGAAGGACGTTGACTATGACGCCCAGATTGAGAAGCGGGCTGAAGCCCTGTCCGATGATGCGCTGGATCGTGCCTATTACAATGCAATCCGGCAGTTAATGGAGCGCACCGACGAGACGAGCTACGTCACCGGCCATCAGATCTGGCAATACCAGATCGAGTGGCAGGATCACCGCGTCGAGCGCAGTGGCTATCTCTTCTTTGGTGCTCCGAACGACCGGCCGACGGCCCAGCCCGAACGAGATTTCTACATTTATTTCATTCAGCCGTTCGAGCCCCCGCGGTTTCGCGACGACCACAAGGCGGACGAGGTTTTTTTCCGGCTCAAAGGCCTCGACGACGCGATCCGTCGTCACCTCTCCTTCTACGCTGCGGCTCAGGATCTTGCCTCCACAGCCAGCGGTGGGGCGAAGTCCATCTACCTCGACAAGGCCAAAGACGCCCTGCGCGACATGAGCAAATGGCTGCAGGAAAAGCAGATGTCGGCCTTCGACGTCACCTACCAGGGCAAGACAAAGTCCCTGCAGGAGTGGACCAAGGGCGTCTCGCTGCGTGATAAGGCCCGGCTTGGGCCGGAGGAGCGGATCAACTTCCGCGACGCCGTAAACGTCATCTCCGGCCTCGCACTGAATAATCAGTTCGCTGAGGTCGCGCCCGAATATCCGACATTCGCCGCGCTAGTGACCGAGGCAAACCGGAAGCAGCTCGTCGGCAACGCTCTGCGCGCGCTGGCGGGCGGAAACCGCACGAAAGACGCAGTTGTCATTCTTGACGGGCTGGAGATGCTCGATGGTGATCGTATCGATCCCACGCGGTCCAAGTACGCACAGGAGGTGCTAGCCCGACTGAATGCAAAGGGGCATGGCCAGGTCCTGAATCGCGGCGAACTGGTCAGCGGCGATGCTGACGTTGAGTATTTCGCGCCGATTAAATTCCGCCTTGAGCCAGATCTTCTGGCCACCGTCCTCGGCGGATTGGTCTACGCGGGCGACATCGTCTTGGCGATCACCGGCGACAAGATTGACTCCGGCAAGATCACGCTGCTTGCCGAGCGGCCCCTCGATGAGCTGAAGCAGTTCAAACACGTTGAGGCGCCGAAGGAAATCAATGTTGCCGTCCTCCGCTCGCTGTTCGAGGCTTTGGGCCTGCCGCCCGGGCTCGCTCAACAGGCGACGCAAGGCTCGGACGAGCCTGTCAAACGCCTCCAGGAGGAAGTCAGCAAACTGACGCGGCGTGTTCTCAGCGTAACTACGGACATGACCGGCAGGTTGAGCTTCTGGGGTCAACCGCTTTTGCGGGATGAAGAGATCCGCGATTGGCGCACCAAACTTGATGCGCTGAAGGCTTTCTCCGAAAGCCTGGCGCCCTATAACACAGTCGGCAAGCTCAAGAATCTTCGCTTTGGTGCTGATGACATCGCGGCCCAGAAGAAGAACCTCGAAGTTCTGGAAACTGTCGAGGGGATGCTGGAGCTGGTCACCGAACTCGGTGCCACAGCCAGCTATCTGTCGCAGGCCGAGATGGTCCTATCAGCGGATCACGCCTGGGTGAAGCAGGCGCAGGAGACCCGAAAGCAGCTCCTCGACAAGCTCGCGTCGGATCGAACAGCGCAGCATGCGAGCGAATATCGGCAGACGCTTGCCCGCCTGAAGAAGGATTACATCACCGCCTATGTCGGGCAGCATAGCAAGGCGCGCCTTGGGGTTTCTGAAGACAAGACGAAATCCGCGCTCCGCAAAGACTCGCGGTTGGCCGCGATGCGGGCGCTGGCGGGCATCTCGCTTATGCCGACCAGCCAGCTGACCAGCTTCGAAGAGAAGCTGGATAAACTGAAAAGCTGTGCCTCGCTGATCGATTCCGAACTCTCGGCATCACCGGTTTGCCCACATTGCAACTTCCGCCCGGCGAACGAGCAGGGTGATCTGCTTCCGGCCGCCAACCTCCTGAAACAGCTCGATGACGAGCTTGACCGTCTTTTGGAAGGGTGGGTGCAGACGCTGGTCGATAACCTCGAGGATCCGATCATCCAGTCGAACTTTGAGCTGCTGAAGGACTCGTCGCGCAAGATCGTCACCGGCTTTGCCGAAACGAGAACTCTTCCCGAGTTCGTCACGCCTGATTTCATCGCCGCAGTTCAAGAGGCACTATCCGGTCTCGAAAAGATCGACGTCACCGGCGAGGACATCCGGAAGGCGCTGCTCCAGGGCGGATCGCCCGCCACACCAGAGGACCTGCGCAAGCGGTTCGAAATATTCCTGAACGACCGCTGCAAGGGCAAGGACACCACCAAACTACGCTTCGTGGTTGAGTGACTGCCCGCCAATCCATCCAGAAAGAGACGAACCGATGAATGACCAACTAAAGATGGAGAGCGGGAAGATCAGCGGCCAGGTCGAGTGCCTTGGAATGACCTTCCCGAGCGAAGACGCACGTCGAGAACATTTCGTGAGGCTGCTGGCTGAGAAGCTGAAGGATCAGGCGTTCCGGGGCCAGGAGGGATTTCCGCAAGGGACGGATGAAGCGATCTTGGCCATGTCAGATCCGCCCTATTACACAGCCTGCCCCAACCCTTGGATGGAAGATTTCATCACCCACTATGGCAGAGGCTCGCTCGAGAGAGATGAATACTTTCGACTGCCGTTCTCTGCTGATGTAACCGAAGGCAAAAATCATCCGATTTACAATGCGCACAGCTATCACACCAAAGTGCCGCACCGGGCGATCGTTCGATACATGATGCATTATACAAACCCAGGCGATGTGGTGCTGGATGCTTTTGGCGGAACAGGCATGACAGGTGTTGCCGCTGCTGCCTGTGGAAATTCCCGTGAACTGGCGGAGTGTGGATATATTGTTCTGGGGGACACGGCAAAAGACCAGTCGGGAGAATCATCAAAGATCGGCCCGCGCAACGCAATTATTTCAGACTTATCTCCGATCGCTACATTCATCTCCTCAAATCTGAATCGCCTGCCAGATTCTGCTGCCTTAATCGAGGCAGCCAACCAAGTCCTTGAGAGCCTGAAGGAAACCGAGGACAATCTGTATTCGACCCGAACCGAGGACGGTCGTCCCCGTGGACGCATCAATTATCTGGTTTGGAGCGATTGCTACACCTGCCAGGAATGCGGCTCAGAGTACGATTACTGGAGCGAAGCAGTAGAATTGGGATCTGGAGAGGCGAAGAAAACGTTTCCCTGTCCGGGCTGTGGGGCGACGCAGAACACTAGAAATTTGCAACGTGCATATACTAACTTCATGGACCCCATCCTCGGAACTCCCGTGAGGTTGATGAAACAAATCCCGGTTCACATCAATTACTTTAACGAAAAGGGAAAAAAGGCGCGTGGTCGCCTCACGAAAAATGACTTCGAGCAAGCCATGAGTATGCCCGATCTCACCAACGAGGCCAGATGGTGTCGGGCCATAGAGCTCCCGAAAGGTGACAGATACAGGCGAGATGCGTTTGAAGACAAAGGTGTTAGTCACGCACACCATTTCTACACATGGAGAAATCTAAAGGCAATATTTTCGCTTCTTGAGGCGATCCGGATGTCAAATTTCGAGCACGAAATTAAGCAAGCGCTTTTGTTTGTCGTGACGTCGTTTGCAGATAGGAACGGAACAAAAAGAAATAGGTTTGTGATTAATAAATATAATCCAAGCGGGAGGATAAATGGCCCTATGGCGAATACTCTTTATCTTCCTAATCTTTTTTGCGAAGTAAATATATTTGATCTATTTAGAGAGAAGCTAAAAGATGTCGTTAGCGCTTGCCAATCTAGAGTTGGTCGCGCGCCAATTTTGATCAGTACGTCTAGCGTCACCAGAATCCCAATTTCGGATAATTCTGTCGATTATATTTTCACTGATCCGCCGTTTGGCCACAATATTCAATATTCAGAGCTAAATCTATCGCTTGAGGCAATACTCGGGGTGGTTACTTGCTCCAGTAAAGATCTTGTGGTGAACGAAGTTGTCGAAAAGGATATAAATTTCTACAGGAAACTGATACGGAAGGCGTTTTCTGAGTATTATAGAGTACTTAAGCCAGGTCGATGGATTACGGTTGAGTTTTCAAACACTCAAGCGGCAATTTGGAACAGTATCCAAACAGCACTTTCCGAAAGTGGGTTTGTGATCGCCGCAGTGGCAGCGCTAGACAAGACAAGGGGGGGGATGCACTCAACTCTTGGCGTGACTGCTGTCAAACAGGATCTGGCGATCACAGCTTACAAGCCAAGCCAAGCTCTGGAAGCGCAAGTCTCTACTGCGGGCAATCCGTCCGAGACAGCCTGGAGTTTCGTCGAGGACCATCTCGGAAAGCTCCCGGTCGTTCGATCAAGAGGGCGAGATATCCAGTACGTTGCCGAACGAGATCCTAGAATTCTTTTTGATAGGATGATCTCGTGGTTCGTCCGCCACAACGTTCCCGTCCCGCTCTCAAGCCAAGAGTTCCAGGAAGGTCTCCGCCTAAGGTTTTCTGAGCGAGACGGCATGGTTTTCCTGCCCGAGCAAGTGGCTGAGTACGACCGGAAGCGGGCTCAAGCAGCGCAGGCGCCGCAGATGGAACTGTTTGTCTCCGACGAGCGGTCCGCTATCGACTGGCTGACAGATTTCCTGCGCAAACGGCCCTCGACCTATCAAGAGGTGCATCCCGAGTTCACGACCCAGCTTGGTGCTGGCTGGAAGAAGCATGAGGAGAGGCCGGAGCTTTCAGCTTTGTTGGAGGACAACTTCCTCCGCTACGACGGCAATGGCGACGTGCCTAGCCAGATCCACAGCTACCTATCTACGAACTACAAAGATCTGCGCAGTCTGGAGAAGGAAGACCCGCGGCTGAAGGGCAAGGCGAAAGACCGCTGGTACGTGCCCGACCCGAGCAAGGCGAAAGACTTGGAACAAAAGCGCGAACGGGCGCTGCTGAAGGAATTCGAGAGCTACAAATCCGCCCCCGGCCGCCGGCTCAAGGAGTTCCGGCTCGAGGTTTTGCGTGCGGGCTTCAAGACCGCGTGGGCAGCAAAGGACTACAAGACCATCATCGGCATCGCCGGGAAGATCCCCGATGAGGCGCTGCAGGAGGATGAGAAGCTGCTGCTCTGGTACGACCAAGCGCTCACGCGCATGGAGGCTGATGCGTGACGCATGCAGGTACCGGACATGGCATCGGCGGGTGGTGCTGGCATGAGCGACATGCCGCACCCTGCCGTGTCGTCGACAGGGAGGAGATCTGGGGCGAGACCGCCTATCGGGTCTGGCTACCCGGCAAGGATGCCGTCGTCCGCGCTCGTTCGCGCGACCTGAGCCCGCTCGATTCCATCCAGCCCACGGTCGAGCACATTCTCCATACCGCAGCGGCAGCAAAACTGCTGGATGCGCTGGAGGACAACCTTCTGCTGGCGCCGATCCAGTCGAGCGTCGTGCCGCTGCCGCACCAGCTCTACGCGCTCAACCGAGCCATGAGCCGGGACAGGATCCGCTATCTGTTGGCGGACGAGGTCGGCCTTGGCAAAACGATCGAGGCCGGGCTGATCCTTCGCGAGTTGAAGCTGCGCGGCATGGCGCGGCGGTTCCTCGTGGTGGCGCCCAAGGGCTTGGTTCGCCAATGGCAGGCCGAGATGCGGTTGCATTTCGGCGAGACGCTGCAGTTCGTTGAGCCGTCCGAGCTGTCGGCCTTCCGCCAATGGCGAAGCGAGGAAGAAAACCTGTGGCGTCTGCACGATCAGGTCATCTGCTCGCTGGACTCGGTAAAGCCAATGGAAGGTCGGCGTGGCTGGAGCGCCGAGCAGCTCAGCACCTATAACCGTGAGCGTTTTGAGGATCTGGTCTCAGCGTCCTGGGATCTGGTCATCATCGACGAAGCGCACCGAATGGGCGGCAGCACGGATCAGGTGGCGCGCTACAAGCTGGGCGCGGCGCTCGCAGAAGCTGCCCCTTACCTACTGCTGCTGTCGGCAACGCCACATCAGGGGAAAACCGACCAGTTCCATCGGTTGATGCAACTTGTTGACCGAGATTCCTTCCCGGATGAGAGCAGCATCAACAGCGACCGTGTCCGCCCGTTCGTGATCCGGACCGAAAAGCGCGCGGCGATTGATGCGGAAGGCCAGCCCCTGTTTAAGCCGCGCATGACGCGACTTCACGCGGTAGCATGGTCCGAGAGGCATGCTGCACAAAGGCAGCTTTACGAAGCCGTGACCGATTATGTGCGTCATGGTTACAATCAGGCAATGGCAGCCAAACAGCGGCATGTCGGTTTCCTGATGATACTGATGCAGCGATTGGTGACATCGAGCACAGCTGCCATTCGCACCACACTGGAAAAGCGCCAGGCGCTCCTCGATCAGCCGCAACTCCAAGCCTCGTTGTTCGACGGTGCCGATGTCGATGAATGGGCTGAATTGGACGGGCAGACGCAGGTGGACATCGCCGTGCAGGCGAGAGGCTGGGAGACGGAGAAAGCCGAGGTCGAAACACTTCTGAACCTCGCGCGTGCGACCGAAGGCCAGGGCACCGACGCGAAGGCCGAAGCGCTTCTCGAGCTGATCTACAAGTTGCAACAGGAAGAAAATGATCCCGCACTTAAGGTGCTAGTGTTCACTGAGTTCGTGTCGACGCAGGCGATGCTGGTCGAATTCCTGGAAAGCCGCGGCTTCTCGATTGCCACCCTGAATGGCGGCATGGACCTCGATGCCCGCGCCAAGGCGCAGCAGGCTTTTGCGCGCGACGTGCGCATCATGATCTCGACCGACGCTGGCGGCGAAGGCCTGAACCTTCAGTTCTGCCACGTCATCGTCAACTTCGACATGCCGTGGAATCCGATGCGGGTCGAACAACGCATAGGCCGCGTCGATCGCATCGGCCAGCCCCATGTTGTGCGGGCGTTCAACTTTGTTCTCGAAGATACCGTCGAGCACCGCGTCCGGGAGGTGCTCGAGACCAAGCTAGCGATAATCGCGGAGGAGTTCGGCGTCGACAAGGCGGCGGACGTGATGGACTCGGTCGAGACTGAGCCGTTGTTCGATGAACTGTTCGTGCAGGGTCTTCAGAACCCCGATGCCATCGAAAGTGAATGTGATGCGGTCGTCTCGCAGCTTCGATCGACCATCGCGGAAACCCGCAAAAGCAGCGAGCTTTTGTCGGATAGCCACGAGCTTGATGCGGACGATGCTCGCAAATGGCGGGACCATCCAGCGCAGTTCTGGCTGGAGAGGGCGATCACCACCGGGTTGCCCGCGCGTGGCGGAAGTGCTGTCAAAGAAGGCGACGCATGGCAGGTTCGTTGGGCGGATGGCAGCGAGTCGGCAAAGGTCTGCTTCGACGCGAGAACAGCGGAAGAGCGGCCGGACATCGAATGGGTCACGCTCGAAGATCCCCGCGCCCGGGCAGTTATCAGCGATCTGCCGCGCCACGTTTCAGCTCAGCCTTTGGCAACAGTCCGGATTACGGGACTTCCTGACAGTGTCCGCGGCGTGTGGTCGCTTTGGGAAATCAGCCTGTCCGCTGATGATTTTAGCCGACGGCGTTTCCTGTCCGTGTTCGTCAACGACGAAGGTCGAACCTTCCTGCCAACAGCTAAACGCATCTGGGATCTTCTTTTGACGGAACAGGTCGAGCCGGTTGGATCGATCGCTGCGGAAGATGCTGACGGGTTCGCTCGCTCAAGGGGTGCCGCTCTTGCGCAGGGCGAGCGCATGTTCACCGATCTGGTTGAGGAACACAGGACCCGCATTCAGGAAGAGCGTGAACGCGCGAAATACGCCTACGACGCCCGACACCAAGCCATCGGCCGCGTTGGCCTGCAGACTGTTCGGGATTTCCGCCGCAAGCGCCTCCAGGCTGATCACGATGCCCGCATGACGCAGCTTGATGCCGCAGATGCCTATATCCCGGATCTCAATGCCGTACTCATGTTGCGCGTCGGCGAAGCAGCCCCCGGTGCATCATGAGCGCTTGGACCAACCGCATATTGCAGGAGTTCCCTGCGGACCTGTCTCGCTTCTGGATTGCTTGCGACCCCGACGATCTCCTGTTGGATGAGCGCGTCCTTCACGACCTTCGGGAGCGGGGTTTCGAGGTGCTGCCGTTTGAGGATCCGGTTGCCTTTAGGGCTGAATACGAGGAGCGCTACCGGGCCGCTTGGGATCGAGGTGAAGAAGGGTCTTCAAAAGCGCTGGTCCTGCAGCTGTGCGGAACCGATTTGGATACACTGCCTTGGGACTACGTCCGTATGGGGCGCAAAGTCAGCCTGAGCTTGGCCGATCTAATTCCAAGGCTGAGCTATGGAGTAATCCGACAGGTCGATTCGGAGTATCATGAAGTCCTGTTCCTGGCACACAACAAGCATGCAACTCAGCCACTCGGGGAAGGCGAAACCAAGAACTTCATCCTTACTCACATCTTTCGCATCAGCCCCTATTTGCTCAACAGACCCGAGGATTTCTGGCGGGAGGTTCTGAGGCTCCATTACCGGGGAGCTGGGCTGCCGGATCTGCTCGCCAAACATGTTGCGGCAATATTGAAAGACACGCCCCTCGGCGACCTGCCTATCGTAGAGCTGCTTTCATCGAAGAGCTACATGGTGCGTGCGGTGCAGAATGCCTGGAGTCGCTTTCTGTCGCAGTACGGGATCCAGAGCGATCGCACTTCGAATGACGACGCGGCGGAGGCGCGACCAGAGGTTTCGGTCCCGTTTGAGCATCCAGATGTAAAGGTCATCGTTGACACGATGTTCCTCGAAGGAGCGCTACAGCCTGTCCGCGCACATGACTTGCCTCGCGATTTGCCGGAATGGATTAAGGTTGGGTTGGTTGACGATCCCCGGGCGCTCGGCGAACTCATATCGGAAGGCGCAAAGAGGATTGCCGCGGACTTGCCAGCCGTCGAAGCATCGTATCGAGACTGGGTCGAAATGGCGCGGCGCCTGGGTGAGATTATCGCGCGCTTCAATGGTTTGAACGCAGGAACAGTCGAGCCCATTCAGCAACAGATCCACGCGCTACAGCGCGCCGCAGACGATCGGCTGAAGGACTGGCTCTTTCACCATTACGCGGACCTGCCGTCTCTTCCGGCCGCGAAAGGTCCGGTGATGGTTCATCACGTGCCACGATATCTAGCCTTACGTCGGAACGCCGGTGAGGATCGGGTGGCGCTTCTCGTATTCGACGGCTTGGCGATGGATCAGTGGATCCAAATCCGAGAATATTTGGTGGCACGCCTACCCGACTTTTCCGCAGATGAGGGCGGATGCTTCGCATGGCTTCCGACTCTGACCTCCGTCTCACGACAGGCTTTATTCTCAGGTCTCAAGCCGCGTGAATTTTCGAACTCGATTGAGACAACGTCCCAGGAGCCATCTCTGTGGACGCGCTTCTGGCAGGAGAATGGTCTTCGTAAGCCAGATGTCGTTTATCAGAAGGGCTTGAAGAGGACGGAGCAATTGGCCGACCTAGAGGAGGCTATTGCCAGGCCCAATGTTAAGGTCGCCGGGATAGTCGTCGACATGATCGATGAAATCGTTCACGGCGCGATGCTCGGCAAGCGTGGTATCGCCGGGCAAATCAGCGCATGGTGCGACACTGGATTCGTCGAAAAGTTGTTCCTGCTCCTCGCTGAGCATGGATATCAAATCTACCTAACTGCCGATCACGGGAACGTCGACGCGGACGGCATTGGCCGGATCAATCAGGGGGTAGTGACCGAGCTGAAAGGTGAACGGGTCCGAACTTACCGCAGTGAGGCGCTGGCGGCGTCAGTACCATCCGACATCGATGCCTTCCGTTTCGATAGCCCAGGCCTACCGCCTGATTTCTTGCCGCTGTATGCAGCGACCAGGGGCGCTTTTGTTCCAAAGGGAGACCAGATCGTCGCGCACGGCGGAATCTCGGTGGAAGAGTTGATTGTTCCTTTCGTCAAAATTGAGATCGCGAAGAGGACGTCATGAGCTCGCCGTCGCCACAAATAGGCTTCGATCGTTTCATCCAGTTAGATTGGGCGACGGCTGCGCTGCGTGTCAGAACGGGCGTAGCCACAACCGATGATCTCTCGGATCTCCTAGATTCCGCGCATGCGGGAGCAGCCGCGAAGAAGAAGACGAAAACTGTACTCAACCGCTTGTGGTTGGAACCGCGGCCGGATCTTGTTGAATTTGCTGATCGCGGCATCGAATTATATCGCGAGGCACCAGATGCGACCGTTTTCCCCCTGACTTGGGGCATGGCCATCGCAACATATCCGTTTTTCGGGAAGGTAGCGGAGATTGTTGGTCGTCTGACGGCGCTGCAGGGCGACTGCACGTCCGCTGAAGTCCACAGGAGAATGGCCGAGATTTACGGGGAACGAGAAGGCACTCGCCGCATGACGAATATGGTCCTCCAGTCACTGGCGAACTGGGGCGCTATTACCCGTACCGAAAGGGGCAAGGTGATCCTACGCCAGACGCCGGTCAAACTACTGGGATCTTCCGTAGTCGCTTGGCTCGTCGAAGCGTGCTTGCGATATACTAGCTGTGCACTCTCGGTAACAAATATCGAGTCCAGCCCATTCATTTTCCCGTTCGACCTTGGTGGCTCCACCGCATACCTTATTTCGCGGTCGAGCGCGCTTGAAGTACGGGTTGACAGCGGGAGCAATCAAATCGTCGACCTGGTGCGATGAACGCTTCCGCGGGCGCCTGCCGAAACGTGCTCGTGCGATATGTCACCAGTTTGGTTATGAAATAATGGGGAGCTAGGCTCGACCCATAAAGCCAACCCTTAAGGAGGGTGGCGCACCCGACAGGATTCGAACCTGTGACCTACGGCTTCGGAGGCCGTCACTCTATCCAGCTGAGCTACGGGTGCATCAATGTTCAGATAGTATCCGCGATTGAGCAGGGTCAATCCCGAAACCAGATTCTCGAATCGGCGCTCTTGGTGCAGGTCCGAAGCCTGCCAAATTCCGCCGTTCGCGCTCTACAACCTCCTTCAAGTTTGCTTCCGTGGTGCTTCCGCGACCCAGAGAGCGGTTTTCATGCTTCCGTCGATTTCCGCCAACTACTTGGCTTTCCTCGATTTTTTAAACACCCACAACAAGAACTCTTGACTTAGCGTTGCCTTCGGAGGGCAGTACTCTATCCAGCTGAGCTACGGGTGCATGAGGCTAGAAGCCCTATGAAAAGTACCGAAAAACGTCAATCCGCAGTCTAGCGACGTTGGTGAGTTTTTGGTGAGTTAATTAATCGGACCTTTCTTCGATCTTTGCAAGCAACGGAAACTATTATATAAAAACCCTGCCTTGACGGAGGAGTGCAGCCTTCGGAGGGCAGCGCTCTATCCAGCTGAGCTACGGGTGCACAGTGGAGGAGCGCCGCTTAGCAAAGGGCGATGCGCAGCGCCAGCGGCAAAATCATGCCGCTCGAGAAAAGAAGGGAGGGCCGGAAAAGGCCGATCCTTATTTGGCTGCCTTCTCCATCGGCTGAAACTCGCCAAGGCCACAGCTGGCGCCGCGTTGCAGGTTCGGACTGGAATAGAGCACCGTGATGATGTCGACCGAGCAGAGCTGCGACAGCGACGTCTTGTAGGCAAAGCGTCGCTCGAACCCCAGGCTGGGGCAGGATTGCGGCAGGGTGTTGCGATAGATTTTCCGACCGTTCGTCACAAAATCGATGGTCCGGTCATCGCGCACATCGGTGGAGCGGATCGAACTGAGCGGAATGCAACTGACGGCCTTGCCCGACTCGACATAGGGATCGACCTTCTTTGCCGGAGTGGCTGCGCCTGCGGTGAGGGACACAGCGAGAGTGGCGGCAGCGAGGGCCGCCAGCGCGGTGGCGCATTTATAGAGCGTGGGAGTCATCTGGCCTCTCCTTCGATGGTCATAAAGAAGGACGGCGCACGGGCGCCGGTCCCGTTTTACTTTTCTAACACAGGCTGTCTGAACGGAATAATAACAGTCAGGCGCCGGGCTTTCCCGGCGATGGCGTTTTTGGCTTGTAGCGACATAGATCCGCGACGATGCAGCGCCAGCATTCTGGGCGCCGCGCCTTGCACACATAGCGGCCATGCAGGATCAGCCAGTGATGGGCATCCCGGCGAAAGGGCTGCGGTACATGCTTGTCCAGCTTCAGCTCGACCGCCAGCGGCGTCTTGCCGGGGGCAAGGCCGGTGCGGTTGCCGATGCGGAAAATATGGGTGTCGACCGCGAAGGTTTCGGCCCCGAAGGCAGTGTTCATCACCACATTGGCGGTCTTGCGCCCGACACCGGGCAGGGTGGTCAGCATGTCGCGGTCCGGGGGCACTGCGCCGCCATGATCACGGACCAATATCTCCGACAGGGCAATCACATTCTTCGCCTTGGCGTTGAACAGGCCGATGGTCTTGATATGTTGTTTCAGCGCCTCTTCACCCAGTGCGACCATCTGTGCGGGCGTCTCTACCTCACGGAATAGCGCGCGGGTCGCCTTGTTGACGCCCACGTCGGTCGACTGGGCGGACAGGACGACCGCGACCAGCAACTGATAGTCGTTGCTATAGTCCAGCTCCGTGCGCGGGGCGGGATTATCCTCGGCAAGGCGGCTGAAAAAGTCGAAGATCTGGGCCCTGTTCATGGCGGTGTCAGAGGCCCAGCACGCCCTTCATATCATAGCGGCCGGGCGGCTGGGTAGCGAGCCAGCGCGCTGCCTTCACCGCGCCGCGTGCGAAGATGACGCGGTTTTCGGCACGATGGCCAATTTCGATCCGCTCGCCCTCCGCCGCAAGTATCACCTGATGATCGCCCGCGACCGATCCGCCGCGCAGGGCCGCAAAGCCGATCGCACCGCGCGCTCGCGCACCGGTGATGCCATCGCGGCCACGTTCGCTGTGGTCAGCCAGGGTAATGCCACGCCCGCGCGCAGCCGCTTCGCCCAGCAGCAGGGCAGTACCGGAGGGGGCATCGACCTTATGCTTATGATGCATTTCGACGATTTCAATGTCCCAGTCATCGCCCAGGCGCGCGGCGGCTTGCTCGACCAAGGCGGCGAGCAGATTGACCCCGAGCGAAGTGTTGCCGGTCTGGAGCACCGGAATCAGCCGGGCGGCCTCGTCGATCAGGGCATGATGGACCGCTTCAAGGCCCGTCGTGCCGACCAGCAGCGGCTTGCGCGCAGCGATGCAGGCGTCGAGGTGGCCGGAGAGCGCGCCAGGTACGGAGAAGTCGATCAATACGTCGCTTGCTTCCGCCAACGCCAGCGGATCGTTGCCGATGGGGAGGCCGGGCGCGATGTCGCTGCCATCGGGCGAATGGTCGGTGCCGCCCGCGACGCGCAGGTCCGCTTCGCTCGCCGCCTGCGCGATGGCCCGCCCCATGCGGCCCGCCGCCCCGAAAATACCTATGCTGGTCATGTGCCCGTTCGATCCTGTTACCTGTCCTGCCGCCGATGCCAGAGCGGGGCGCGCTTGTCATCCCGCGATACACGCCGCTAGGGTCGGGGGATGAACCCGGATATCCGAAACATCGTCATCCTCACCGGCGCGGGCATTTCTGCCGAGAGCGGGCTTGCCACCTTTCGCGGGCCTGATGGGCTGTGGGAGGGGCATCGGGTCGAAGATGTGTGTACGCCAGAGGCGCTGTCGCGCGACCCGCTGCTGGTGCATCGATTTTATGACGAGCGTCGGGCGAAGTTGACGGAAGTTGTGCCCAATCCGGCGCATGAGGCACTGGCGATGCTGGATCACGCATGGCCGGGTGATTTGCTGATCGTTACCCAGAATGTCGATGACCTGCATGAGCGGGCGGGGGCGCGACGGCTGATCCATATGCATGGGGAATTGCGCTCTGCCCTTTGCGCGGCCTGCGGCAAGGCGATGCCATGGGAAAAGGCGTTGCCATCCGGCAGTATCTGCGACGGGTGCGGGAAGGCGGCGCTACGGCCCGACATCGTCTTTTTTGGCGAGATGCCCTATCAGATGGATGCGATCGACACGGCGTTGCGGCGCGCGGATATGTTCGTGTCGATCGGCACTTCGGGCGCGGTCTATCCCGCCGCCGGGTTCGTGCAGACTGCCGCTCATGTCGGCGCGCGGACTTTGGAACTCAATCTGGACCCGTCGGCGGGCAGTATCTATTTTGAGGAAACGCGTTTGGGTGCAGCCAGCCTGTTGGTGCCGGAGATGGTGCGCGACCTGCTGGCCTAGGGACTATTGCCGCCTCCATCCGCCGAGTCGCGGTAGAGCAGCATCACCGAACCATCCTCCCCCTTCACTGCGCGGACGGGCAGGCTCGCCTGGAGCGCGGAGAGGAATTCCTGGCTGTCGGTGGTACGAAAACGTCCACCCAGCCGCAGCGCAGAGACGCGGGTGTCGCCGATCAGGATTGGCGCCGTGCGGTAGCGGTTGAATTCGCTGGCCGCCTGTTCGACGGTTTCGCCGTCCATCTCGATCATCTGCTCTCGCCAGGCGGTGCGCTGGCTGACCAGCCGGGGGCCAAGGCTGGTGAGTGTGATGGCGCGTGGCTGAATCACCGCGCCGTTCCCGGCGGCGACCTTCCGCAGCGCACTCGCGCCGCAGCGCACGGATACGCTGCCGTGCGTTACCGTCAATTCGACCAGCGCTGTTCGCATACGGATGTTGAAGGCTGTGCCCACCGCGCGAATCACGGCCGAACGCACCTCTACCTCAAACGGGCGGAGGGTGTCGTGGGCGACCTCGAAGGACGCTTCCCCCTTCATGATGCGGACCTTTCGGCCATTATCGGTGAATCGCACCTCGGCTTCGCTGTCGCTGTTGAGGTGTAGCACCGATCCGTCGGCAAGGGCGACGTCCCGTATCTCGCCGATGGCGGTTTCATAACGGTCGACGCCGCTGAATGTGCGGACGGTGACGACCGCGGCGACGATGAATAGCAGTATGGCGATGCCGGCCGCGATCATGATGTTGCGGGATATGCGCCGCTGATCTTCTTCGCTGATGATCGTTTCTGGCGGCGGCAGGGTGACGTCGGCCGCGCTGGATTTCAGTCGCTCGGCCGCGTCCCAGCCCATTTCGGCACGGGCAAAGGCAACGGCGTGGCGCGGATCAGCCTCTATCCACGCGCATATTTCCGCTTCGTCCTGCGGGCTTGGCGCGCTGTTAAGCCTGGCCAGCAGGCGCGCGGCCTGTGCCTCGATCCCTTCCCTGTCCTCTAAGCTTGAACCTGGTCCCGACGCCTGCACGTTCGAAGTCCGTTTCCTCACGTTCTGCCCAGGCCCGCATAACTATGCCGATGGCTTTGGCCAGATGTTTTTCAACTGTAGAAACGGACAGAGACATTTCGTCCGCTATTTCCAGCATCGATTTTTCATGTACGCGTCGCAGAATGAAGACCCGGCGGCACTGGGTAGGCAGCGAATCGACGATGGTCTGGACCTGTCGAAGTGCCTCCCGCGCATGAAGCTGCGCCTCCACATTATGATCGCCCTGGAGGAGTTCAAGGTCGGCGATCGTTTCAAAGCTGACCACCTTGTTACGGCGGGCGGTGTCGATCACCAGGTTGCGGGCGATGGTGAAGAGGTAGGCGCGACCTGTCGTCACATTCTCCCAATTTTCCGTGGCATAGGCGCGGGTCAAAACCTCTGCGACCATATCCTCCAGTTCATGGGTGGATGGTAATATACGGCGCAGGCGACCGCGTAGCGCGGCCTCCTGTGGCAGAATGACTGTCTTGAACCAGTCCAGTTTTGCGCGAACCTGTTGCACGTCGACCCCCGTTTATCGTCAGCCGTGCCTCTCCTGCTTTTTTATATCTGTAACATTTCAATCATGGATTCACGAAGCTGTCCAGCGCTGGTCATTGTAAATTTTCTCATACAACCCATCGAACGCAGTTTTCGTGCAGAAATCTGTGGATATCTTGCAACTATTTGCAGTGGTCTGGCTAACTCGTAGGGAATTCCGGCGGCGATCGGTTCGGTTGGTCGTAATCGGGGCCTTGCGGGGTGATTTCCGGCGGCTCCCTCACCGGACTCTCGTCCGGGCTGAAGGGCGGGGGCGTTTCGGGCGGCGACTGCGGCTCGATCGTGTCGGGGGCCGGTATGCCGTCGGGGTTCGGGTCGGGCTGGGTGGCCATTGCATATCTCCTTGTCAATACTACCCTACGCGCCAGCCATGAAGGCGGTTCCGCCGACTTATCCACATGTGCCTTGCCACTGACGGCGCTTTTCTCTATGCCGCGCCGACCGGCGACCAATGCGGGCGTGGCGAAACTGGTAGACGCGCCAGATTTAGGTTCTGGTATCGCAAGATGTGGGGGTTCGAGTCCCTTCGCCCGCACCAGTCGCGCGCCATGCAAATTCATGGGCGTCGCATCTGGACGGAAGCCACCGAGATTCAGCTTTATATAAGGCGTTTGAGAGAAGAGATGCAGACTGTCGAGACGTTGAACGAGGGCCTGAAGCGCGCCTATACCCTGACCATCACGTCGAAAGATATCGACGCTCGCGTGGACAAGGAAGTGGCCGCGATGGCGCCGCAGATCAAGATGCCCGGCTTCCGCCCCGGCAAGGTCCCCGCCAATCTCGTGAAAAAGATGCATGGCGAATCATTGCAGCGCGACGCGCTCAACAATTCGATCCAGGACGGCATCCAGAAGCTGATTGCCGACCAGAAGCTGCGCCCCGCGATGCAGCCTTCGGTCGATCTGGACGAGGGTTTTGAGTTCGGCAAGGACGCCGAGATCAAGGTCGCCCTGGAAGTGCTGCCTGAGATCGCCGCACCCAGCATCGACGGCTTGAAGCTGGAGCGCCTGACCGCCGAAGTGGGCGATGCGCAGGTCGAGGAAGCCGCCGGCCGCATCGCTGGCCAGCAGAACGCTTTTGAAGCCTTCCCAGCTGCGCACAAGGCGAAGGATGGCGACACGGTCGTCGTCGATTTCGTCGGCAAGGTCGATGGCGTCGCTTTCGACGGCGGCACTGGCGAGGACATGAAGGTGAAGATCGGCTCCGGTAGCCTGATCCCCGGTTTTGAAGAGCAACTGGTCGGCGTAAAGACCGGCGACGAGAAGGTTCTGAACGTGACCTTCCCCGACGATTATGGTGCAGAGAATCTGGCCGGAAAGCCCGCCACCTTCGACATCGTCGTCAAGTCGATTCTGGACAGCGACAAGCCCAAGGTTGACGACGAGTTCGCCAAGTCGCTTGGCCTGGAAGGCATCGACCAGCTCAAGGATCTGCTCAAGGGTCAGATCGAGCAGGAGCATAACGGCCTGACGCGCACCTATATGAAGCGCAAGCTGCTCGATCAGTTGGCTGCCTCGCATGATTTCGACGTGCCGCCGAGCATGGTCGAGGCCGAGTTCAATCAGATCTGGGCGCAGCTTCAGCATGAAGCGGGCCATGAGGAAGATCCAGAAGCCGCTCTGGCGGAGATGGAAGCCGAGAAGGACGATTATCGCGGTATCGCCGTGCGTCGCGTCCGTCTGGGCCTGCTCCTCTCGGAAATCGGCCAGGCCAATGGCGTCACCGTTTCCGATCAGGAAATGAACCGCCTGATCATGCAGGCTGCGCAGCAGTACGGCCCGCAGGATCGCGAGCGTTTCGTGCAGTACGTCCGTCAGGACCCGATGGCCGCGGCCCAGTTGCGTGCGCCTCTCTATGAGGACAAGGTCGTCGACTATCTGTTCGAGAAGGCCGAAGTGACCGACAAGACCGTGACCCGCGAAGAACTGGAAGCGGCGATCGAAGCCGGTGAAGAGGGCGAATTGAAGCCCCATGTTCACGGCCCCGATTGCGGCCATGACCATGACGAAAAGCCCAAGGCTAAGAAGGCTGCGCCCAAGAAGAAGGCGGATGACGCTGCCGAGGCGCCTGCAGCCGAGGAAGCACATGCGAAGAAGCCAGCGGCCAAGAAGACCGCGGCCAAGAAGGATGAGGCTGTAGCCGAGGCGGCTCCGGCCGAAGAGGCTTCCGCCGAG
The DNA here is from genome assembly GCF_037154075.1 of Sphingobium aromaticiconvertens. Lineage (NCBI taxonomy): Bacteria > Pseudomonadati > Pseudomonadota > Alphaproteobacteria > Sphingomonadales > Sphingobiaceae > Sphingobium > Sphingobium aromaticiconvertens. The sequence continues at coordinate 3,217,639 of NZ_JBANRJ010000001.1, read as the reverse complement.
GAAAAGCCCAAGAAGAAGGCGGCGCCGAAGAAGGCCGCCGCCAAGGCGGAGTAACCGGCCCTTCAGTTCGTCAAGCAAAACGCCCGGCCTCCTCGCGAAGTCGGGCGTTTCGCTATATGGCTGACGAAATGTTAAACATGTCGGCGCATGACGGACGAACAGCGGTCGCAATGGACAAGGCGACGAAGGAACGGCGATGAAGGAATTTCCGGCGATCGGGACAGAGCGGGGAAGCATGGGGGGGGTGACCATGGGGCCGCGCATCGCGGTGATTCTGCCCTGCTATAATGAAGCAGAGGCGATTGTGCAGACGGTGGAGGATTTCCGCCGCGCCCTGCCGCAGGCTGACATTTATGTCTTCGACAACAACAGTTCGGACACCAGCCGGGAACTGGCTGCTGCCGCTGGCGCGATCGTCCGCCGCGTGACGCAGCAGGGCAAGGGCCATGTGGTGCGCCGCATGTTCGCTGATATCGACGCCGACATCTATGTGATGGCCGATGGCGACGCGACCTATGAGGCGCAGGCCGCTCCGGCGATGGTTGGCGCAATGCTGGCCGATAATCTCGACATGGTCGTGGGCTGCCGCAAGTCACAGGAAGAGGCGGCGTATCGACGCGGCCATCGTTTGGGCAATGCCGTGCTGACCGGGTTGTTGAAGCAGCTTTTCGGCCGCAGCTTCACCGATATTCTATCGGGTTATCGGGTCTTTTCCCGTCGTTTCGTCAAGAGCTTCCCGGTCCTGTCGGCGGGGTTCGAGATTGAGACGGAGATCAGCGTCCATGCGCTGGAACTGGCGATGCCGGTTGCCGAAGTGACGACCGCCTACGCCGCCCGGCCGGAGGGGTCTGCCAGTAAACTCAGCACCTATCGTGACGGCTGGCGCATCCTGCGGACGATCATCACCCTCTATCGGATCGAGCGGCCGGTGCTCTTCTTCGGGGCTTTCGCCGCGATTCTGGCGCTGGCGGGATTGATTCTAGCCGAACCGCTGATCGTGACTTATATCCAGACGGGGCTGGTGCCGCGTTTCCCGACCGCCATATTGGTGACGGGCCTGATGATATTGGCGACGTTGAGCGGAATGTGCGGCCTGATCCTCGACACGGTCGTGCGCGGGCGGCGGGAGGTAAGGCGGCTTGCCTATCTGGCCTTCCGCGCGCCATCTGACCACGCCATGCGACCCTGAATCAGGCGGCGCACCAACCGGCGATCACTCAGCATAACCATCCAGCGTAAACGCCCCCTTGAACAGTATCGGCTTTGTGCCGATGTAGGGGGCGGGCAAAAGCACAAAAGCGAAAGAGCAAAATGACCAACAACATGCATGATCCCATGGCCGCGCTGGTCCCCATCGTTATCGAACAGTCGAACCGCGGCGAGCGCAGCTTTGATATTTTTTCGCGGCTGCTGCGTGAGCGGATCATCTTTGTGACTGGTCAGGTCGAGGATCATATGGCCTCCCTGATCGTCGCCCAGTTGCTGTTCCTTGAGTCGGAAAATCCGAAGAAGGACATCTGGATGTACATTAATTCGCCCGGTGGCGTGGTGACGGCCGGCATGGCGATCCACGACACTATGAAATATATTCGTCCACAGGTGGGCACCGTCTGCATCGGCCAGGCCGCGTCGATGGGCAGTTTTCTGTTGGCCGCGGGTGAGCCGGGCAAGCGCCTTGCCCTGTCCAATGCGCGGATCATGATCCATCAGCCGTCCGGCGGCGCACAGGGCATGGCGTCGGATATCGAGATCCAGGCCAAGGAAATCCTGCGGATTCGTCAGCGTCTTAACGGTCTCTATGCCGAATATACCGGCAAGCCGCTGGAAGAGATTGAGCGGGCGATGGACCGCGACACCTTCCTTGAGGCGGACGAGGCCAAGGCATTCGGCCTGATCGACGAAGTGTTCGACAAGCGTCCGGCTCTCCCTGATCCGAACGAAGGCTGATATAATGTTTACCCCGGCACGCCCTTTCTCCCCTTGTGAAACGGGCATGCCGCGGTCTAGGATGATGCTGGACCAGTTTATCCCACGCCAATTCCGGCATTCAGCCGGTGGCCGGGAAGGAAGAATGGCGAATGACTAAGCTTACGGGCTCCGATTCTAAAAGCACGCTCTACTGCTCATTCTGCGGAAAGTCGCAGCATGAGGTGCGCAAGCTGATCGCGGGGCCGACCGTCTTCATCTGCGATGAGTGCGTGGAACTGTGCAACGACATCATCCGCGAGGAGACCAAGGGCGGTCTTGTCGGCAAGAAGGATGGCGGTGTGCCGACCCCCCAGGAAATTTGCGACGTTCTGGACGATTATGTGATCGGCCAGAGCCGGGCGAAGCGCGTCCTCTCCGTGGCGGTTCACAACCATTACAAGCGCCTCAACCACGGGTCGAAGCCCGGTGAGGTTGAACTGGCCAAGTCGAACATCCTGCTCGTCGGCCCGACCGGCTGCGGCAAGACGCTCTTGGCCCAGACGCTGGCCAAGACGTTCGACGTGCCCTTCACCATGGCCGATGCGACGACCCTGACCGAAGCGGGCTATGTCGGCGAGGATGTGGAGAACATCATCCTCAAGCTGCTTCAGGCATCCGACTATAATGTCGAGAAGGCGCAGCGCGGCATCGTCTATATCGACGAGATCGACAAGATCAGCCGCAAGGCCGAGAACCCGTCGATCACCCGCGACGTATCGGGTGAAGGCGTGCAGCAGGCGCTGCTCAAGCTGATGGAAGGCACCACGGCCAGCGTTCCGCCGCAGGGCGGGCGCAAGCATCCGCAGCAGGAGTTTCTGCAGGTCGACACGACCAACATCCTGTTCATTTGCGGCGGCGCTTTTGCGGGCCTTGAGAAGATCATCGGCGACCGACTGGAAGCCAAGTCGATCGGCTTTGGTGCGCATGTGGCGGCTCCCGAGGAGCGCAAGACCGGCGAACTGCTACGGTCGAGCGAGCCGGAGGATCTGCTGAAATTCGGCCTTATCCCCGAGTTCGTCGGTCGCCTGCCCGTCATCGCGACGCTGGAGGATCTGGATGTGACCGCGCTGGTCAAGATCCTGGTCGAGCCGAAAAACGCGCTGGTGAAGCAATATGGCAAGCTGTTCGACATGGAGAATGTGGACCTCAGCTTCACCGACGACGCGCTGACCGCCATCGCCCGGCGGGCGATTGAGCGGAAGACTGGCGCGCGCGGGCTGCGCTCGATCCTCGAATCGATCCTGCTCGACACGATGTTCGACCTGCCCTCGATGCAGGGTGTGGGCGAGGTTGTGGTCGACAAGGACGTAGTTGCAGGCACGAAGGAACCGATCCGGGTGTTCAGCGAAAACGACAAGCGCAAGGCCGGCGACGCCGCCTGACTCGGCGTCCCGGTTGTTAAATGGATGAAGCCGGCGGGAGACCGCCGGCTTTTTTCGTATGATTTTGCCGCGCCGCACAAATTTTCCGACAGCGTTGCAAATTTGCCATAGTTGGACGATTGTTCAATTATGGCAAATAAATATATATATATCAGTACGTTGAATTGAGCTTTCTGCACCAACCGAAGGTCGTGCGCGGCTTTGTTACACCTCGGTGACACCGCCCATGCTGCATTGTAACATAAATGCAATCAGAGCATCACAGGGGCGTCGTCAGCGGCCCCCACAGGCGGGCCAGCTCCGACGAGCATGATCAATGGGGGGCACCAGGAGGTGCCGCAACTCCATAAAGAGGGACGGGTCCACATGAAGCAGTTTTACTTGTGCGGCGCAGCCGCAATCGCCATCGCGCTGCCCGGCGCCGCGCTGGCGCAGTCGACAGGGTCAATGGATTTCGACAACGCAATCGTCGTTACAGGCGGGCGTATAGACAATGGGGTTGGCGGCATCAAAATCCCCGACTCGCCCAAGGCGAAGGTTGTCGTGGGTCAGGAACTCATCAAGGCGCAGCGGCCTGGCCAGGCCATCAACGAAATCATCAATATGGTGCCGGGCGTCAGTTTCACAAACAACGACCCCTGGGGTTCGAGCGGCGGCAACTTTACCATTCGTGGTTTCAACTCAGATCGTATTTCGCAAACCCTCGACGGTATTCCGCTGAATGATTCGGGCAACTATGCAGTTTACACGAACCAGCAAGTCGATGCCGAACTCATTGAGACGGTCAACGTCAACCTCGGCTCGACCGATGTCGACAGCCCGACCGCAGCAGCGGTAGGCGGCACTGTCAACATCAACACCATGGAACCAAGCGATGAATATGGCGTGTTGGCCAGCGTCAGCTATGGCAATATTGCAGCCAACGGTGCGGGTGATCGACCCTATTTCCGCATGTTCGGCGTCATGAACACCGGAGACCTGACCGGTCATGGCACCAAGGCCTGGATCTCTGCCTCACGCATTCGCAATGAGGCCGCGTTCGCCAACTACGGCAAGGTTTACAAGCAGCAGTATAACGCCAAGATCTGGCAGGATATCGGTGACAATGGCGATTTCGTCTCGATCGCTGGCCATTATAACGAGAACCGCAACAATTTCGGTGGCTCGCCGCTACGCGCCAGCGCCTTTACCGGCAACAAGAGCGGTCGCTTTTATGACATCGCGGGCGGCTATCCCTGCACCGTCAGCCAGACCAGCACGCCCAATCTTTGCGGTACCGACTTCGAACGTCGCTATAACCCGTCGAACACCGGCAATGTTCGTCTTAACTCCAGGTTCACGCTGACCGATCGACTAACCCTGACGGTCGATGGTGCCTATCAGTGGGTGAAGGCTAATGGCGGTGGTACGACCAGCGCGAACGAAACGCTCTTCACTGACGCCGCCAGGGGTTACACCGGCACCGGTAACTATAATGGCAGCTTCTATTTCGGTGAAGATCTGAACGGCGACGGTCTTTTTGGCCGTGTCACGCTGGCTCAGCCGAGTCAGACCAACACGCGTCGTTGGGTCGGTATTGCCAACCTAGCCTATGAGATTGATGACGCCAATCGTGTCCGCCTGTCCTACAGCTATGACCGCGCGCGTCACCGCCAGACCGGCTATGCGGGCTTTTTGGCCGCGAACGGCGAGCCGCTAGACGTGTTTCCGATCAATGATCCGGTAATGGATGCGGCCGGCAACGCGTTGCAGAAGCGTGATCGCAAGTCCATCGCGGAGCTTAATCAGATTGCCGGTGAATATCGTGGTCAGTTTTTCGAAGATAAGCTGACCTTATTACTGGGCGCGCGTGCGCCTTTCTTTAAGCGCGAATTACAACAAAATTGCTTCACCACCAGTTCGGGTGGCTTTGTCGACTGTGTGCCTGGAGACCAGATTGCGAATTATATCGCGACACACCCCTACAGCTTCAATCCGACCACGGGCAGGGCAACAGGGTCAGCTTTGCCGCAGGCTCGGAAGCTGAAATATGACAAGATCCTGCCAAATGTCGGTGCGATCTTCAAGATAACGCCGCAGATCAGCATCGCGGGCAGCTATGCCAAGAACATTTCGGTTCCCAATACTGATGCACTCTACAATGCCTTCTACTTCCCGGTAGACAGCGATTCGGCCTATCGCGTCGCTGAAACTTCGGACAGCTTCGACGCCAGCTTGCGCTATAATTCGTCAACAGTGCAGGCTGCGGTCACTGGCTGGTATTCCAAGTACAAGAATCGTTTGGTCACCGCTTATGATATCGATGGCAACGGTACTGACACTAACCTGGGTCCGGTGAAGAAATATGGTGTGGACGCCAGCATCTCCTACAGCCCGATCAAGGAAGTGACTGCTTATCTGTTTGGCTCCTACATCAAGTCGGAAATTCAGAACGACGCTCCCACCGCGACCTGCGCTGTCGACAGCGACATCCAACTCGCGGACCTGTGTTACACTCAGGACGGTGCCAACTATCTGCGGACCAGCGGTAAGCGGGAGCGCAGCGCACCGAAATATCTGTTCGGCGGTCGTCTGCAAGGCAATCTGGGTGACTTCATTCTGGGCGTCCAGGCCAAGCGTACCAGTTCGCGCTATATGAACGATATCAATGGTGAGATCCAAACGGCGATCACTAGTGCCGGTGTCACCAAGCTGATCTTCCCCGGTGCTAAGTTTGCGGCCTATACCGTTGTCGATCTTGATCTGCGTTACTCGCTGGCCAGCGTCGGCATGGAAAAGGGCGCGATCCAGCTTAACGTCAGCAACCTGTTCGATAAATTCTATGTCGGTTCGTTCAGTGGCGGCCTGGATACGCTTGCCAGTTCATCGTCGGCATTCGTGAACTTCGGTTCGCCACGTGCTATCAGCGCTTCGCTTATCATCGGCTTTTAAGTCAACGTAAGTGCCAAAGCAGGGAAGGGGCGCGGAGAAATCCACGCCCCTTTTCGTTGGCAAGACCTGTTGGAAGACACTGCTGGAACATGCCCCGGAACCCCAAAGAAATCCGGGGTAATCAAAATCCAGCAACTTTGCGTCGCTCCTCAATCCCGCAGGCAGCTATCCAGCCCATCGCGCTGCACCACCCCAATCCGCGCGGCGATGCTGTTGCCATAGCGGCGGGTAAAGCCACCCGGCGCGATGGCGGCACGCTTCTTGGGCAGTGGCAGGACGGCCGCGATGCGTGCCGCCTCGGCCTTGGTCAGCCGAGTGGCGTCGTGATGGAAGTAGCGCATTGCGCCCGCATTGGCGCCATAGGTGCCGATCCCGGTTTCCGCGACGTTCAGATAGACTTCCATGATCCGTTTCTTGCCCCAGATCGCTTCGATCAACAGGGTGAACCAGGCCTCGAACCCCTTGCGGATGAAGCCGCCGCCCTGGAACAGGAAGACATTCTTCGCCGTCTGCTGGCTGATCGTCGATCCGCCCCTTATCCGTCCGCCGCTGGCATTATGGCGCAGCGCCTGGGCAATGGCGACCGCATCGAAGCCGTGATGCGAGCAGAAGCGTGAGTCCTCTCCAGCTATGGCGGCGCGGGCCATGTCCGGGTCCATCTGGGACAGGGGCATCCAGTCCTTGGTGATGCCATTGCCGTCCAGGATCATGGTCGTCGTGACCGGCGGCGGGACGAAGCGATAGAGGGCGACGAAGAATAGCGAGAACAGGACGAAACCGATGAGGATGCGAATCGGCCAGCGGAACCAGCGGGAACGACGACGGCGGGGGGCGGCAGCGGGCTTTGCGATCATGAAGCGAGCGTAACGCGGTGCGCCGGACTCGTCACTATGGGTTTGGCATTGCAGTGGCCGCAGGAAGAAGGGCCTCGACCCGATCACCATGGCTGGGTGGAGTCGATGTCACCAATATCTCCACGGGCGCTGCGCTGCGATTCTGAGCCTTGTGCGGTGTGCCGGGCGGGATTTCGACGCCCTGACGGGTCGCCAGCACGATTATCTGCCCATCGACTTCCATCGTCAGTTCGCCGGACAGGACATAGAAAAACTGCCGCGCCCTGCGATGATAGTGGCGTATTTCGCCGGTGCCGGGCGCAATCTGTTCCTCGATCACCGAAAGACCTGGTTGTTTGGCGAGGTGCCAGCCATCATTGACCCCGCCCCACACATAATGGTCCGCGCTTGATCGGTCGATGGCATGGATCTGCGTATCGGTCGCCGGAACGGTGGCGCAGGCCGTCGCGAATAGGGGGAGGAGAGCCGTCAGGCGTGGACTGATCATATCGCGCCTAACGAACCATATTCTGCAGTCCGCAAGAAAAAGGCCCCGAAGTTTGCGCTCCGGGGCCATTCGCTTGGGAGGGGGGTAGGGGTCAGACGGCAGCGAGACGGGCGAAAGAACCCAGCCTGTCACCGGCGATCCGCATCATCGCCTTTTGCAGCTTTTCAAACGCGCGCACCTCGATCTGGCGGACACGTTCCCGCGAGACGCCGTAGACTTGGCTCAGATCCTCCAACGTCTTTGGTTCCTCCGCCAGACGCCGTTCGGCAAGGATGTGCTTTTCGCGATCGTTGAGGTCGCTCATCGCCTCTACCAGCATTTCATGGCGCAGCGTTTTTTCCTGTGCATCGGCCACGCGCTCGTCCTGCAACGGGTCGGTGTCCTGCAGCCAATCCTGCCACTGACCTTCGCCATCCTCACGCATGGGGACGTTCAGCGACGTGTCGCCACCCATCGCCATGCGGCGGTTCATGCTGATGACATCGTCTTCCGACACGCCCAGCTTGGTCGCGATGAAGGTCACGTCGTCGGGGCGAAGATCGCCATCCTCGAACGCTTCGATATTGTTCTTCATCCGGCGCAGGTTGAAGAACAGCTTCTTCTGCGACGCGGTGGTGCCCATCTTCACAAGGCTCCACGAGCGCAGGATGAATTCCTGGATCGAGGCGCGAATCCACCACATGGCGTAGGTCGCCAGACGGAAGCCACGTTCAGGCTCGAACTTCTTCACGCCCTGCATAAGACCGATATTGCCTTCGCTGATCAACTCGCTGACCGGCAGGCCATAGCCGCGATAGCCCATCGCGATCTTCGCCACCAGGCGCAGATGCGAGGTTACCAACTGGGCAGCGGCCTCAGGGTCCTGGTGCTCGGCATAACGCTTGGCGAGCATATATTCCTGTTCCGGGGCCAGAATCGGAAACTTGCGGATTTCCGACAGATAGCGGTTCAGGCTGGCATCACCGCCCAGCGCCGGCACCGCGGGGACATTGCTCTTGTTGGCCATGTCACTTTTCCTTCCCTCAATCATGCGCGGCGGGACCCGAAATTGGCATCCTGCGCCGCAGCAAACTTGTCGTAGCTTATACGTTAAGCTGGCTTAACAGTTCCTGCATGTCTGCCGGAATTGGACTTTCAAACGATAAAGCCACGCTTGTTACGGGATGTATGAACCCCAGTGTTTTGGCGTGCAATGCCTGTCTATTGAAACCCAAAGTTTCCAGTATTGATTTGAAACCTTTTCTTTCTCTACCGTAAACCCGATCCCCGATCAAGGGGTGGCCAAGATGGGCCATATGGACGCGGACCTGATGGGTACGCCCGGTTTCCAGCCGACATTCGACCAGCGCCGCGCCACGAAGCCGCTTCACCGTGCGATAATGGGTGATGGCCTGCTTGCCCCGGCCTTCCCGATGAACAGCCATTTTCTTTCGATCAGCGTCGGATCGGCCGATCCAGGTGTCGATGGTGCCGGAGGGCGGCGCCGGGTGGCCATAGGTGATTGCGGCATAGAGCCGCCTGATGGAATGATCTTTGAACTGGACCGCCAGCCCTTCATGCGCGCGGTCGGACTTGGCCACTACCAGCAGGCCGGATGTATCCTTGTCGATGCGGTGGACGATACCGGGCCGCGCGACCCCGCCGATGCCGGACAGTTGCCCGGCGCAATGATGCAACAGGGCATTGACCAGCGTGCCGTCCAGATTGCCCGCCGCCGGGTGGACGACCAGCCCTGCGGGCTTGTCCACCACCACCAGATTCTCGTCCTCGAATACGATCGTCAGCGGAATATTCTGTGCCACCGCCTCCATTTCGACAGGTGCGGGCAGGGTGATGGCATAGGCCTGCCCGATGGCGGCCTTTAGACTTGGGGTCACAGAGCGTCCTGTGCCCTGCGTCACCACCATTCCGTCCAGCATGAGCGCTTTCAGCCGCTCGCGCGAGAGGTCCGGGCACAGTTCCGCCAGCGCGCGGTCGAGCCTAAGCCCCGCCTGCGCTTCGCCGATGATTATTTCGATGGTAGAAACCCCCGGGTCCATTGCGTAGGCATGTGGGCATGGACGTCAGAATTTCAAGAACCTTGCTGGAGGAAATCCTTGTTGCCGCGGCGGGGCAGAGGCAAGAGATTTGCGGCCTGCTGCTGGGAGGGGAAGGGCGGATCGACGCGATTCTTCCCGCCGCCAACGTCGCCGCCGACCCGGCGCGCCATTTCGAGTTGGACCCGGCGGTTCTGCTCGGTGCGCACCGGGCCGCGCGGGCAGGCGGGCCACGGATCGTCGGTCATTATCATTCGCACCCGTCCGGCCATTCCGTGCCGTCAGCGACCGATGCGGCCTGCGCGGTGCCCGATGGCAGCCTGTGGCTGATCGTGGGGGGCGGGGAGGGGCGGCTATGGCGGGCAGCGTCGGAAGGGGATGGCGGCGTGCGTTTTGATGCGGTGGAGTTGCTCTCCGATGCGTCGTAGGGCGATTGGCGGACTTGCATCGGTGCTGGCCACGGCCCATTAGCCAATGCTTCAACCATCCTCTTCTGCAACAGCCGGGCAGTTCCTTCATGACCAGTTCCACCGCCAACCGTGACAGCATCGAATTTGCCAGCCTGCTGTGCTCGCGCCTGTGTCATGATCTGCTTAGTCCCGTGGGCGCGCTCAACAACGGCCTGGAGCTGATGGCTGACGAAACCGACCCGGATATGCGCCAGCGCTGCCTGGACCTGTTGTCTGACAGTGCACGGACGTCCGCCAACAAGCTCAAATTCTTCCGCCTTGCCTTTGGCTCTGCGGGTGGGTTTGGGGACGCGGTGCCGACGCATGAGGCGAAGGTCGCGATCGAGGGCATGTTTGCCGGCACTGGCCGGGTAAAGATCGGCTGGATGGTGACAGAGGATATGTTGGGCAAGCTGCCGATCAAGATTCTGCTCAACCTGGCGCTGATCGCGGGCGATGCGCTGGTTCGCGGCGGTCAACTCGACATCGGCGCAGAGCGGCGCGAGGGACTGACGGAGATTGTGGTGCGGGGCGAAGGCCCCAAGGTGGTGCTCGATCCTGAATTGCGGGCCGCGCTGGCCGGCACATTGCCGCCTGAGGGGCTGGCGTCGCGGACGGCGGCGGCATGGATGGTGCGCTCTTTGGTGGTCGATGCCGGGGGTGAGATGGCGCTGTCGGCGGCGGGTGATCCGGCGCTATTGTTCGGCGCAGCGATTCCCGACGCCATTTTAGCGGTATAGCCGCTGGCTCGCGCAGGCGGCGGGCGGCTCATATCCGTCGCGGCGCCAAAGAAAATGTGATTGGGTGCTTGGAAACCCGTTCCTTAAACGTCGGTGAGGGTTGGATGGCGGACTGCTGCCCTCCCACAATTTCAATCGTTACCCCAGCACAGGCTGGGGTCTCAAGCGTTCTGTGCCGCCGTGGGAGATGCCAGCCTTCGCTGGCATGACGATAAGGGTGATTTGCTGACAGTCGGCTCTGGCTTGCGGAGCGCAAGAAAGCAGGCCATTCATTCCCAATCGGTGGGATGGAACCATTTCAAAAGCGACCTAAGTGACGAGCAGCATGTACGTTCATTTAGTCATGATGACGATGGAGCTTATGCGATTCGATGGCCGGAAGGCGATTCGAAGAACACGCTTTGCGCGCCGCCATGCTGCCTTGCTGAGCAAAGGCGGGATGGAATGGTTGTAAAAGACCTCCAGCAATTCCTGCGGGATCGGAAACACTCGCTGTTCTGAAAAACCAAGTTCTTGCCCATGTCGGATGATGAGATGCGGCGGCATATCGCGTTCCGTCACGCCATAAAGCTGCATCGCCTCGATAGAACCTGGTGCGGTTGCGTGTCCTTCCCCTGGTTCATGCGTTACTGGGATGCCGCCGGGTTTGAGCGCGCGATAGGCGGTCGCGATTGCAGCCCGCTCATCCTCCGCATGATCTAGGCAGTCGTAAAAGACGACGGCATCGAACTGGCCGTCAACATCCATCCCTTCATAGTCGTTGCACAGGAACGACAGGCGCGCGTCGATATTCTGGTTGGCCTGATTCTCGTGCGCCAGGTCGATCATGTCCTGGCTGATATCCTGACCGACCACTTCATAGCCATTTTTTGCGAAAAACACGCTGGTCCAGCCTCCGCCACAACCCATATCGAGGATGCGTGCAGGCGGCGGCGGGAGCAGCGACATGATCGTACCGATCGACGCCAAGTTCACACCGCAATAATTATCAGAAAACGGCTTGCCCAGACTGTGTTGACGCCCCGCCTCGCCTGTCAGCGTGAGGTAATTCTGTTCTGCCTGTTTTGACATACGTGGCCATGCCTTCGTTCAAGAATTGCAACGACATGCCTATCGCAGTCCGCGTGCAAGTTGAAAGCTTTGATATCGAAGCAGGAGGCTACTGAGCGTCGGCTATTAGCGATACCGCTTGACGTTCAGATGGCCGTTTATGGTCGCAAGCAGGCGCTCGCATCCATGGGTGTGCGAGCTATATATCGCCAAGGAAAAAGGCCCGGCCGCTTGCGCGGTCGGGCCTTCCTGCAGCAACCTGTGAAAGGTCAGGCGCTGTAATACATGTCGAATTCGACTGGCGAAGGCGCCATTTCCCAGCGATATACTTCGGGCCACTTCAGCTCGATATAGGCTTCGATCTGGTCCTTGGTGAACACGTCGCCTTTGAGCAGGAAGTCATAGTCAGCCGACAGGCTGTCCAGGGCTTCGCGCAGCGAGGCGCAGACGGTTGGCACCTGGCTCAGTTCTTCGGGCGGCAGGTCATAGAGATTCTTGTCCATCGCGGAACCCGGATGGATCTTGTTCTCGATGCCGTCGAGGCCCGCCATCAGCAGCGCGGCGTAGCATAGATAGGGGTTGGCCATCGCGTCGGGGAAGCGGAACTCGACGCGCTTCGCCTTGGCGCCAGCGCCATAGGGGATGCGGCACGAGGCCGAGCGGTTGCGGGCCGAATAGGCCAGCAATACGGGGGCTTCGAAACCCGGCACCAGCCGCTTGTAGCTGTTGGTGGTCGGGTTGGTGAAGGCGTTCAGGGCCTTGGCATGCTTGATGACGCCGCCGATGAAGTAGAGGCACATGTCGGACAGGCCGGCATAACCTTCGCCTGCGAACAGCGGGTTGCCCTTGTCCCAGATCGAGATGTGGGTGTGCATCCCCGAACCGTTATCTTCGGCGATGGGCTTGGGCATGAAGGTCGCGGTCTTGCCATAGGCCTGGGCGACCATGTGCACGACATATTTGTAGATCTGCATACGGTCGGCGGTCTGCACCAGCGTACCGAAGGTCAGGCCCAGTTCGTGCTGTGCGGCGGCGACTTCATGGTGGTGCTTGTCGCAGGGCAGGCCCATTTCCAGCATGGTCGTGACCATTTCGGCACGGATGTCGGTGCAGGGATCGACCGGCGCGACAGGGAAATAGCCACCCTTGGCGCGGGGGCGATGGCCCAGATTGCCGCCTTCATATTCCTTGCCGGTGTTGGTCGGCAGTTCGATGTCGTCGATCTTGAAGTAGCTGGTCGCATAGTTGGATTCGAACCGCACATCGTCGAACATGAAGAATTCGGCTTCGGGACCGACATAGACGGTGTCGCCAAAACCGGCCGACTTGACGAACGCTTCGGCGCGCTTGGCGGTCGAGCGCGGGTCGCGCGCATACAGTTCGCCCGTGTCGGGTTCGACGACGTCGCAGAAGAGGATCATCATCGGCGTGGCGCTGAAGGGATCGAAATAGACGGCGTCAAGGTCGGGCTTGAGGATCATGTCCGACTCGTTGATGGCCTTCCAGCCTTCGATCGACGAGCCGTCGAACATCAGGCCCTGGGTCAGTTCATCTTCGCCGATGACCGATGCAACCATCGTCAGATGCTGCCACTTGCCCTTGGGGTCGGTGAAACGGACATCGACCCACTCGATTTCCTTTTCCTCGATCATCTTGAGAATGTCTTTTGGCGTGTTGGCCATCGTCGATACCCTTCTGCTATTCCCCCCAAGGGGATTTAAGTGGTTGCCCGTATTCCGCCGGTCCGCGCGCCTATGGTCGCGGGTGGCACGAAATCTTTAGATGGCGTCGCTGTCGCGCTCGCCCGTGCGGATGCGTACTGCACCCTCGATCGCCGAAATGAAGATCTTGCCGTCGCCGATGCGCCCGGTCTGCGCGGCGGAGGAGATCGCCTCGACCACCCGGTCGGCCATCGCATCGTCCACCACGACCTCCAGCTTCACCTTGGGCAGGAAGTCGACGACATATTCCGCGCCGCGATACAGTTCGGTATGCCCCTTCTGACGGCCAAAGCCCTTCGCTTCGGTTACGGTGATACCGGACACGCCGACTTCGTGCAGGGCTTCCTTCACTTCGTCCAGCTTGAACGGCTTAATGATGGCTTCGATCTTCTTCATCTCGTCTATCCCAACCTCAGTCGCATCCCGGCCGTGGGCGACATGCTCCGCGTCCGTCCGCTCTCCCAAGTGACGATCAATCATGCCCTTCGTAGGGCAAGTCCCGCACCCGTGGACAATCAATTACTGTGCCAATCGGCGAATCGCTAGAGATGCTTTCGGCGATGCAGCAATCTTTGTCCATATTGCCCGAAATGCGGGCAATATTCGGTATGGCTGCCCGATTTTTGGGCAGCCTTCTGCGATGTCTGGATCAGGCGCTATAGGGCGGGGCGTTGAGGCCGGTGGGGCTTTGCGTGAAGATCTCGCAACCCGTCTCGGTGATGCCGATGCTATGTTCGAACTGGGCAGAGAGCGAGCGGTCGCGGGTCACGGCCGTCCAGCCATCTTCCATCATCTTCACGCCGGGCTTGCCGATGTTGATCATCGGCTCGATCGTGAAGAACATGCCGGGCTTAAGCTCTGGACCAGTACCGGGGCGACCGACATGAACGACCTCCGGGCTGTCATGGAAGACGCGGCCCAGGCCATGACCGCAGAAATCGCGCACCACGCCATAGCGGTGCTTTTCGGCATGGCGCTGGATGACATGGCCGATGTCGCCCAGATGATTGCCGGGTTTCGCCTGCTCGATCCCCAGCATCAGGCATTCATAGGTGACGTCGACCAGGCGGCGCGCCTTGATCGGGGCATCCCCCGCGATAAACATACGGCTGGTGTCGCCGTGCCAGCCATCGACCAGCGGGGTCACGTCGATATTCAATATGTCGCCGTCGCGGATCATCTTGTCGCCCGGAATGCCATGGCAGATGACATTGTTCAGCGAAATGCAGCAGCTATGCGTATAGCCACGATAGCCCAGTGTCGCTGGCACGCCGCCGCCGTCCAGCGTCATGCGACGGACGATGTCGTCCAACTCGCCCGTGGTGACGCCCGGTACAACATGGGGCACCAACGCGTCGAGAATCTCTGCGGCGAGACGACCTGCCTTCCGCATCCCGGCGAATCCAGCCTCGTCATAGAGTTTGATGGCCGGCGAGCGGGAGATCGGCGCATCGGCCGTCATGGTCATATATTCGGTCATGGACGGGAATATAGCGAGAGGAAACGGGAAAGACGAGAGGGGTCTGGCTGTTTGCTCTTTGCGCGGGCGGCGTGACACTCTATGCCACGCCAGATGACAAGCGCGCCTTCTTCCGACCGTATCTGGACCGCAGCGCTGGTCGTGATCGGCGACGAAATTTTGTCCGGGCGCACCCCGGACAAGAATATCGGACAGATCGCGTCCTGGCTGAATGTGCAGGGTATCCGCCTGAAAGAAGTCCGGGTGGTGGCCGATGACCCCGACGCGATCGGTGAGGCAGTGAACCTGCTCCGGGTGCGCAACGATTATCTGTTCACCACCGGCGGCATCGGGCCGACCCATGACGACATCACGGTCGATGCGATCGCGGCGGCGCTGGGCGTGGCCGTCGAGATACACCCGCAAGCGCGCGCCGTGCTGGCGCGCTATTATGAAACGCGCGGCGGGTTGACCGATGCGCGACTGCGGATGGCGCGGGTGCCCGCAGGCGCCAGCCTGATCGAGAATCGCATGTCAGGCGCGCCGGGCATTCGGCATGGCAATATCTTCATAATGGCGGGCGTGCCGCATATCACAGCGGGGATGCTGGAAAGCCTGACCGGCACGCTGGAGGGCGGTAGCCCTTTGTTGTCGGCGCAGGTCGGCTGCTGGGTCGCGGAAAGTGAGATCGCCGATCTGCTGGGGGAAATCGAACGCGCGCATGAGGGATGCCAGATCGGCAGCTACCCCTTTTTTCGGGAAGGGCGGACGGGCGCCAATTTCGTCGTGCGCTCGACGGAGCAGGCGCGATTGGACCGATGTGTCAGTGATCTGGTCGTGGGCCTCGAAGCGGTGGGCTATCCCGTCCTGGTCGGCGGTATTTGAGCAGGCAGGTCAAACGACTATAGCGCCACCTCTCGCTCCACTTGCTCTGCAATCCGGTGGGCCAGCGCGATGATCGTCATGGTCGGCATATCGTTGCCGTCACAGGGGAATACGGAGCTTCCCGCCACGAACATATTAGGCGTGTCGAAGAGGCGGCAGTCGCTGTCCACGACGCCCTGACGCGCATTTCGCGCCATCCAGGTCGTCCCCATGTGATGACGCACCCCGCGCGGTTCAAAGTCCCCGGTGGACAAGGGTTTGTACCATCCGGTCTTTCCGGTGCTGCTCCCAAATTGCCGAACCCGCGACAAATCCAGGGAGACATAGCATCCCCCGCAATCACCCCACGCGACAGGCGCTGTGGTCCTATTCGAAATGCAGTCCGCCGCTTTCAACCAACAGCAGGCGGTGGTGTGATCCCGTGAAATGGCGGGCGATCGTGATTCCCGCCGCGCCCAAGCGGAGAATATCCAGCCGCGTCGCTGGCTGAAACTGGCAAAGAAGATTAGTCCGGAATCGCAACGATCCCGATTGCGCGGTTCCTTCTGGAAGAGCGGTGGCTGGCTCGCAGCGCATATATCGTGATCGCGCATAGTGACGCAGAATGTCTGGCGGCGCTTTCCTCTGTCGAACAAGCCTGATCTAAGCTGACCTTGGTTGATGTCTGGAGAGAGTTAGAGAATGTCGGAAAACCTGCCTCCCATGTTTCAAGGTCTGCGGCGAGGCACCCGAGGGTCCATGGCTGGCTCGGCTTACCCAGCGATGATCGACACGTTGCGCGGCTTCCTTGACGACCTCGCCAAAGCCAAATTGGATGAAGAAACCATCCTGGGGCTGGATGAAGAATTACGCCAATGGCAGGGGAGGATTGCGCCGTTGGCC
Organism: Sphingobium aromaticiconvertens; assembly: GCF_037154075.1. NCBI lineage: Bacteria > Pseudomonadati > Pseudomonadota > Alphaproteobacteria > Sphingomonadales > Sphingobiaceae > Sphingobium > Sphingobium aromaticiconvertens. Next base: position 3,200,795 of record NZ_JBANRJ010000001.1, on the reverse strand, counting down.
GCCGTTGAGAAGGATCGGATGTTTGGTCGTGTCGACGATGTGCCGGGGCATGGTCAGGTCATGTGCCCCGCTTTCGCGATAGAAGAGCAGGATGCAACTTCGGTCCGGGCGCGGGTTACTTTTGGCAACTATTTTCTCGGTGGGAATGCCGCGGCCCATGGGGGAGCGATCGCCCTGCTGTTTGACGAAATGCTGGGTATCCCGGCGAACTCCGTTGGCGGTGCAATGGCGCGCACGGCCTATCTTCATGTCAACTATCGCGCCATCACGCCCATGGACAAGGAACTGCAAGTGACCGCCTCGCTGATATCGGTCGAAGGCAGAAAACGGATGGTGCGTGGGGAACTGAAGTACGGGGACCGGGTCTGCGCCGATGCGGAGGGGCTTTTTCTGGAACTGCTCCCCGGTCAGCAATGACCTGTGAGGTCAACTATTCCGGCTTGCGTAATAAGGAGAGACTTTTGTGACCCCCGACCAGCCTTTGCTCGAAACGCTCGTTGCCAAGGATCAGATCCGCGATCTCGTCCTGCTCTATTCGCGGGGCGTGGATCGTCAGGACATGGACTTGCTGGGCACGCTCTACGCCAGCGACGCGACCGATACGCATGGCGATCGCTTCGATGGCAGCGCGTCCGACTATATTGCCTTCCTCGCCGCTGGCCTCCCGCATCTCCACTATAGCGGTCATCATGTCTGCAACCACCTGATCTCGGTAGATGGCGATACGGGGGAGGGGGAGGTCTATGTGCTCGCCTATCATATCTACCCGGATGGGAAGGGAGGGCTGATCGAAGATTTGAAGGGCGTTCGCTATATCGATCGCTATCGCAAGGAGGGTGGTCGCTGGCTGTTTGCCAGCCGTGTCGTCTCCTTTGACTTCGAAACTATACGTCCCGCGTCTCCGATGGGGGCAACCACCCCGCCGGGGGAAGATGTGAGCTACGGCGCGCTCGCCAGTCGCCTTTTTGCACGGGGAGCATGCGCGTGAGCCGGGACGCCGACAAGCGAAGCCGGCATCGGCCTCAAACCTTCGCTGCTTCGCCCTGCGCGATCTGGTCATCCATCACCCTGTTCCAGTGCTGGATGATCATTTCCTGATAGGCGCCAAGGCGGCTGTGCGCCTTCGCCGGATCGGCCGAATGGGCGCCCTTCTGGATGAGCGGCATGTTGGACATATCCTGATCGAACACGAAGCCCAGGAAGCCAAAGCCGGGGCAATGTTCGAACACGCTCTGGTCGGCATCAAGGACGATCGCAGGGGCCGATGGCGGGGTGGCGCCTTCGGGGCAGGGCAGCAGCAGGCGCACATCGAACCAGCTTTGTTCGGGATCCGTCTCATGCGGCAGGAACTGATAGGTGAAGGGCACCGATTCCGACAGCCACAGACCCATATGCGGGTACATGAAGTAGAGGAAGCTATCCATCATGATGGCGTCGGCAAGGTCGATGGGGCGGCCGTAAAATTGGGTCGCGACCGCGCGGTGCCATTCGCCCAATTGGGCGCGCACATCGCCTTCCGGGTCGATCGCGGGCACCTCTGCCTGCGGATAATGCCAGTCGCGCATGGCCTGCGCGAACATCTGCCCGGCGTTGAGCACGGTGGCGTCGGATGGGGCGTGCATGCTGGGCGTGGCTGAGCAACTGGCGTTACGGCCGACATGGCCATGCTCGCCTTGCCAGACATCATATTGAGTCTGGCTGTCACCGTTGAAAGGCACGGCCTCCGGGTGGGTGGCATAGAGGTGATAGGCCTCCATGAAGGCCTCCTGCGAGATCTTCCAGTTGGCCTTCACCAGCTTGCGAAAGCGTGCAGCGGTGTAGCGGCGTTCGGGCTGGAATTGGGCAAAATGTTCAGGCATCGGGCCAAGCGCATCCAGTAGCGGCGCGGAGTCCTTGTCGGCATTAATGAACAGGAAGCCGCCCCAGCGTTCCAGCTTTACTTCGGGTAATGATCCGTTGAGACGGTTGATGTCGGGGAAGTCCCAATGGCTGGGTATGCGCTTTAGCCGGCCATCCACATTCCATTCCCATGCATGATAGGGGCAGCGGATGGTTTCGGCGGATTCATGTTTGGCGCAGAGCATGGTGCCGCGATGCAGGCAGCTATTGTGGAACGCCTTATATTCGTCAGGGGCGGAGCGGACGATGAACCAGCTATGTGGACCGACCTGGAGCGGCATCCGGTCGCCGACTCGCGGAATATCTTCCTCGCGTCCGGCGAAAAGCCAGCTTTTCGTCCAGATATGATCCTGTTCGGCCTGTGCGCGGACCGGATCGAAATAGCGGGCATAGTCGACCTGGCCATTGTCCGGCTCGAAATTACCCTGCGCGGTCAGCGCCGGGGCGGTGGGCTGGTGCGACTCGCGGCGCCATAGTTCGCCTGCGAGGGGGCGTTCGGCCGATCCATAACCCCGGACTTTGGCGGATGTTGCCATGAACGCTCTCCATCTTTGTCTCTGCCTTGCGGCCTATAGCCTGTGTATCGTATAGTAGCATATCATTGGAGAGGAAAGATATGCACGCGGATATGGCAAGCGCGATCGCGCCCGAGGATAGTGGCCCGTCCATGGTGTGCGGAGACGCGACCGGCGTAGCCTTCCCGACCAGCGTCGATGCCTTTTACGAAGCGGGGGCGGCTTTCCTGACCGATGCATTTCGCGCGACCGGTGCGCTGTCCGACGACAATGAAGTGGTCGAGATCGTCGCGGTGAAGGAGTTTTTCGGCGGTGGCATGGGGCGCAAGCTGTGGCTGGACGTGCGCTATGCGCGGCCGCAAGAAGACCTTCATGATATATTGTTCGCCAAGTTCACACGCGAATTTGGTGATCCGCTGCGCGAACTCTTCTCGCCGGTGATGGAGCCGGAGGTTCGTTTCGCGCTGCTGTCGCGGCAACCCGATTTTCCGGTGCGGGTGCCAGTCTGCTATTTCGGCGATTATAGCGCGGCGACCAAGTGCGGGCTGCTGATTACCGAGCGAGTGCCCTATGGCCGTGACGGGGTTGAGCCGTTGCAGGACAAGTGTCTGGATTATGAGATGGCCGATCCGCTCGAACATTATCGGGCGCTGACGCGAGCGATGGCGGCGCTGGCCGCGCATCATCGGGCGGGGCGGTTCGGCGCGGCTGTAGAGCGACAATTCCCGTTCGACCGCGCGGCGATCGAGGCGCAGCCGATGATCCCTTATGGTCGCGAGCAATTGGTGGAGAAGCTGAACCGGCTGCGGCGCTTTGCGGTGGAGGCAACGCAATTGCTGCCCGAGGCGGTGCGGGAGCCGCTGTTTCTGGAGGGCTTTTGTCGGGATGCCATGGTGGTTCTGGAACGGGAGGCGACGCTGCGCGCGCAGGTGAACGGGCAGGACGATATGATCGCGCTGTGTCACTGGAACATGAATGTCGACAATGGCTGGTTCTGGCGTGATGGGGATGGCGGACTGCACTGCGGGCTGCTCGATTGGGGCGGGGTGGCGCAGATGAGTTTGGCCATGGCGTTCGTTGGTATGACCTGCGCGACGGAGACGGATTTTCTTGCGGCGCAGGAAGGCGCGTTGATTGATTTGCTCTTGAGCGAATATCGCGATGCGGGTGGGCCGCTGATCGGGCGGGAGGATTTCCTGTTGGCGCTCAAATATTCGATCGCGCTAACAGGCGTGGCCTGGATGCTGGATGCGCCTGCGCTGATCGAGGCGGAAATCTCCGATCTGGGCCAAGTGAAGGATCGGTTCGACCCTGAACTGCGCGACAGGTTCCTGCCCCGCGCGCAGTTGCAGTTGATGACCGTGTTCCTCGACAGTTGGCGGCGGCTGGACATTGGCGCAGCGGTGCGCGCCGCCTGACGATCAGGACAGGCTGTCGAGCGTGTCGAGATCGTCCATGGCGGCGGCGATGCGGCGGATGAATTCCAGCGTGATGTCGCGCGGCTGCATGTCGGGAACATCGCCCAGCGGGGTCAGCGTCATCGTCCACCAGGCGAGCGTCGTCAGCATCTGTTGGCGATAGTTGAGCCAGGCTTCGTCGAAGGACACGGCTTCGCCACCCGTCGCGACGAAGGCATCGAGATAGTGGCGCAGCAGTTCCTTTTCCCAAAGGCGCCGCTGGTCGACGGTAAGTGCGGTCGCGACGGTGTAGGCGACATCGCGCGACCAGTGCCCTTTGGATGTGACCTGCCAGTCGCTCAGGCCCATATGGTCGTCCGCGTTGATGTACCAGTTTTTGAGGTGGACATCGCCATGGGTGACGGTGAGCGGCAATTCGCCATGACGGGCCGAGGCGCGCAGCGTGGCGGGCCAGACTTCGGCTTCGCGGGCCATCAGCCGGGGCGGGATGACGTCGGCGGCGGCGCGCAGTCCGGCCTCGCACATGCTTTTGAAATCATGGTCGCGGTCGAGCGCGGCAAAGCGGTGATCGTAGCGGAACATGTGCGCCAGCGTCGTGTCGAGCTGGGGAGACTGATAGAAATGACCGTGGAGTTTCGCCAGCAGCTCCATCTGGCCCTTCGCCCGATCCAGGGTCATCGCAGTGTGATGCGAGCAGAAGGTGACGCTATCCCCCAGATCCTTGAGCATCACGATGGAGGCGAAGGAATCCGGGTCATAGGTGGCGAGCCAGGCCTCCGGTGCCTCAATCGTCAGTTGTGGGCGGATGAGATTGTAGAAGCTGGTCTCGCTGAGCAGCGCCGAGGTTGAGAGCAGGATGCGGTTCACCAGATCGACGGTGGCCTTGCAAAAGACCGAGCGGGGCAGGCCGAGTGCCTGCCCCGCTGCGTTATAATCGACGAAGATGCGGCGGCGGTTGGATGTGCCGGAATCGGGGACGTCCAACCTGACCGCGACGACCTTTGCCTCGGGATGATCTCTGCATAATATGTGCGTCATCCATTCGGGCGTGATGGCTTCATAGCGCCAGGGGATGTCGCCGGGATGGACGGCGGGCGGATCATCCCGCTGGTCGCGGGCGAAGGCCGTTTTGATGCGTTCGATCCTGTCCGTCGTCATATTCCGCTCTTCTCGTTTAGAACCGCGTTTCCAGTGTAACGTATATGCGCCGCCCCGGTTGATAGGCGCGCGCCTGATTTTCGATGCCGAGCATATAATAGGTCTTGTCGAGCAGGTTGGTGCCACCCACGGTCAGCGACCAGCGGTCCTTTTCCGCACGATAGCCAAAGCGCGCGGTCAGCAGTTCATAGGGGTCGGATTGCTGGTCGATGGTATTGGCTACGTTGCGCCACGCCTTGCCCGTGACGGCGAGGTCACTGCCCAGAAAGAAGGTTCCGGGCAGGTCGCCGATCGCGCTTTCATAGAGGCCGCCAACCACGAAATTATGACTGGGCGCGTGCTTGAGTTCCTTCGCATAGGGCTGGCCCGCCGGAGGGCTGGTATAGCTGGTGTCTAGGAAACCTGCGTTTGCGAACAGCGACAGGCCGCGCACAGGGCGGAAGCTGGCTTCCAGTTCCACGCCCTTGATCTTGGCGTCGGAGGTGACGACCTGTGTGATGCCGTTGATCGTCAGCGTTGCCTGAAGATTGGTATATTTGGCCGAAAAAGCGGTGGCCGAGAAATTCAGGCGGTTGTCGAGCAGCTTCGCTTTGAACCCGGCCTCATAGGATTTTTCGCTCTCCATCTTCGACTGCAACATCATGCCCGCCAGATTGCCCGGATTGGACGTGATGAAGCCGGGGGTGCGGTAGCCCTCCGTATAGGAGGCGAAGACCAGCACCGGGCCGGTGTCGTAGCTGACGCCGATCTTGGGCGTGAATTTCTCCGATTTGATCTTTGTCGAGAAGGCGGCGGTCGGCGTCGCGCTGGCGATCGGCGCATAAAGGGCGCGATCGACCGAGCGACGGTCGATCGAATAACGGCCGCCCAGCGTGATTTCCAGATCGTCGATAGGACGGATGTAGAATTCGCCGAACGCGGCATAGGAGTTGGAAATCTGGCTATCGTCATTGAGGCGGGGCGCGGTGGCGAGCGTGCCGATCTGCGACTGATAGCGGGAGCGAACCTTCTCGCGATAGTAGAAGAGGCCGACGGTATAGTCGAACAGGCCGTCAGAGGTGGAGGCGAGCTGGACTTCCTGCTGGATCTGCCGCTGTTTCAAATGAGCACGCAAGTTGACCTGGGTGACTGGCGGCGGCTTGGCCCAGAGCGAGGAGGCGAAGACATCGCGGAAACCACGATAGCTGGACACCCATTTGACGGTGCCAAGGCCGGTTTCCCAATTGACGGTGCCAGCGATGCCCGCAGAGTCGAACTTCGGGTCATTCTTTGAGAAGGGGCCGCGGAAGGCGGTGTAGGGATCGCCATAATAAAGTGGGCAGCGTTCAAACTGACCGGCCGAGACATTGCCCGGCACATAGGCGCCTGTTGCCGGATCGGTGACAAGACCGGGCCGGGTGCCAAGCGCCGCGCAGTTGGTGGGCGTCACCGACTGGATGCCTGATCGGTTGCGGGTATAGTCCGCCGCGATGTCGACCGTCACATCATCGACGGGGGCGAGGCGGAGTGCCGCGCGATAATCCTGCGCATGAACACCGTTGCCGCGATCACCGGTGTCGTTGCCAGCCGCGTTGACCAGCTTGATATAGCCGTCCTGATCGCGGGTTTGGACAGCCAGGATCAGCGCAGCCTTGCCCGGCGATAAGACGATATTGGCGTTCGCCTTGAAATCGCGCCGGTCGTCGGTGCCGAGTGTGGCGGATATCTTGGCGGAATTGTCGTTGAGATTGGGCTTGCGGGTCACGAACTTGACCGCGCCGCCGGTCGAGTTGCGGCCATAGAGCGTGCCTTGCGGTCCGCGCAGCACTTCGATCCGTTCAAGGTCGAGTGCACCCGCGAGCGAACCGACGAGGCGACCGATGAAGACATCGTCCATATAGACGCCGACATTGGGGTCTGTGCCAAAGCCGACATCGTCGACGCCCACGCCGCGCAGATAGATTTGCGCCGACGAAGCGGAGGTGGTCGCGGCCTGGATATTCACATTGGGGACGAAGCCGTCGAGGGCACGCAGATCATTCACCGCCTTGGATTCCAGCGATTTGGAATCGACCGTGGCAATGGCGATGGGGACATCCATCAGCGTTTCTTCGCGACGGCGGGCGGTCACGACGATGGCGCTGTCATCAACCGGCTCGCTCTGGGGTATGTTGTCCTGCACCGATGCGATCGCGCTTCCACCCGTCAGCCCAATGGTAAATGCGGCAGCCGATACAGCGGTCTTTAAAATCGCGGACCTGTGAATCATCCTTCTCCCCCTTATTGCTTATGCTTCATCCAGGTCGGACTCTTTCATCCGATTCTCGTTTATGATCGCAGGCATATAATATGGTGGATGATTATATCATAGCATCCTATTGTTGCGGTCATCCGTTTTTGAGGCGCTATGGCCCTGTTGCAACAGAATGATGGGAGAAGGCCTATGGCAAATAGGGATCGGCTGACAGGGCGCAGGATCATCGTCACGGGTGCGGCGTCGGGCATCGGCCTTGCAACCGCGCACAAATTGGCGGCAGAAGGCGCGGCGTTGGCGCTGCTGGATCGCGATGGTGCGGCGCTGGAGCGGTTGGGGCAAGAGTTGGGCGCGCATCGGGTCGTGCTTGACCTGCCCGACGAGGCCGCGATCGACCGGGCTGTGGCGGATGCGGCCGCGCGGATGGGCGGGGTCGACGGACTGGTGAATGTGGCGGGGATCGGTGGCAGCATGACGCGGCTGGGCGACATGACGCTGGATGACTGGAACCAGGTGATAGGCGTCAACCTGACCGCGCCCTTCCTGATGATGCGGACGGTGTTGCCGCATATGCAGGCAGCGGGGCGGGGCACGGTGGTCAATGTGTCGTCGGGGCAAGGATTGATGCCGTCCGCGCCGGGCATGGGCGCCTATTGCGCGTCAAAAGGCGGGCTGGTGATCTTTTCCAAGGCGATGGCGCTGGAGTTAGCGCCGACGATCCGGGTGAACTGTGTCTGTCCTGGGGTGGTGGATACGCCGTTGCTGCCCGAAACCATGCGCGACGCGGCGCGGCAGCCCGGATCACCCTATGCGCTGAAGCGGGTGGGGGAGGCGGAGGAGATTGCCGATGCGATCGCTTTTCTGACCAGCGACGACTCTTCCTTCATCACCGGCACGGCGCTGGCGGTAGATGGTGGGCGGACCTATCATTGAAGTCCGCCGCGCATTTGTGGATCAGGCGGCGGCCTGATCCGTCGCGTCGGCGAAGCGGGCAAGGTGAAGGTCGACGTCGCCCAACTGGCGGGCAATGACGTAGAGCCGCCGATAGTGGTGGCTGATATTCAACTCTTCGGTCACGCCTATGCCGCCATGAAGCTGGATCGCCTGACTGGCCACGAACAGGCCACCGGTCGAGGCCTGCACCTTGGCGGCGGAAACGGCGGCCGTGCGGGGGAGGGGATCGTCCCCCTCCATCGCGCCGAGCGCGCTCAGCAGGATCGAGCGCGTCATTTCGGTTTCGATCAGCATGTCGGCCATGCGATGCTGGAGCGCCTGGAAATTTCCGAGCGCGGTGCCGAACTGCTTGCGTACCTTCAGATAATCGCGCGTGGCCCACAAGGCCGTGTCCATAATGCCCAGCGCTTCGCCGCACAGGGTGAGCAGGCCATGGTCGATGGCAGTTTCGATCGCCGTCTCGGCGACTGCTCCATTGGCCAGCAGGGTCACGGGAGCGTCGGCGAAATGGATATCGGCGACGCGGCGATTGTCGAGTGTGCGATAAGGGGAGAGGGTGACGCCCTCTGCGTGAGGATCGACCAGATAGAGGGCGATGCCGTCTTTGCTGCGTGCAGAGACGATCAGCCGGTCGGCGGACATTGCCCCTTCGACCAGCGATTTTGTGCCGGTGAGCGCGGTGCCGATCGCACGCGCTTCAACCTGGCGCCAGTCGCCGCGCCCTGCCGGTTCCTGCAAGGCGGGGATGATGCGCTGTTCGCCCATGACGATCGCTGCGGTCAGGTCCGACGCGGTATCGACGGGCAGAGCCGCCAGCAATTGGGTCGCCATGACATGCGCGTTGAAAGGTTCGGTGACGAGGGCGCGGCCCAGTTCCTCCGCGATCAGCGCATTTTCGATTGCGCCACCGCCAAAGCCGCCCGCCTCTTCGGAAAGACCCGCGCCCAGCCAGCCCAGTTCGGCGAAAGTCGCCCAATGACCGGGTGCCACGCCATCGGCTGAACGGATGATGCGAAAACGCTCTTCCCAGCCATATTCGCGCTCGACGAAACGACGGACGCTGTCGCGGAGCGATTCCTGTTCTGATGTGTAGGTGAAATCCATCGGCGTCAAAGCTCCAGCACGGTCTTGGCGATCAGCGTGCGCTGGATCTCGTTGGCGCCGCCATAGATGGTGGTGGCGCGGCGGAACATCGCCTTGGCCGCGATGCCGATACCATGATCGGGCACAGGCGAGGTGAGGCCATCGTCGAACATAGGATGCTGGCCTTCGGGATTGAGGCAGAGAGCGAGGCCGCGATCGCCCAGCGCTTCATCGGCCAGGTCGGCGATGCGCTGGCGCAGTTCGGAGCCGCGCACCTTGACCAGAGAGGCGATCGCGCCGCCACCATGCGACGCGGCGGTCAGGGCGCGCAGTACGGCGGTTTCCAGCGCCATGGTGTCGATTTCGATCCGGGCGAGTTTCGCGCGGAAGGTGGTGTCCTCTATCAGCGGGCGGCCGTTTTTGCGCTCAACCTGTGCGATGGCGCGCAACTGGGTGATGTCCCGTTTGGTGTGGGGGACTTCGGCGCTGGCGGTGCGCTCATTGCCCAGCAGGAACTTGGCGTAGGACCAGCCGGCGCCCTCCTCCCCCACCAGATTTTCGACAGGTACGCGCACATCGTCGAAGAAGAATTCATTGACTGTCAGCCCCTCGTCGATCGTCCAGATCGGGCGGCGGGTGATGCCGGGGTTTTTGAGGTCGATCAACAGGGCGGAAATGCCCGCCTGTGGCTTGCCCTCCATATTGGTGCGTACCAGCATGAAGATCATGTCGGCATGATGACCCTCGGTCGTCCAGGTCTTTTGCCCGGTGACGACATAGTCGTCGCCGTCGCGAACCGCGCGGGTGCGCAGCGAGGAAAGATCGGAACCCGATCCGGGTTCGGAAAAACCCTGCGCCCAGAAGGTCTGGCCGGTGCGGATGGCGGGAAGGTAGGTCTGGCGCTGCTCCTCCGACCCAAAGGTGTAGAGCACCGGGGCGACCAGTTCAGGACCAATGCGATCCATGGTTGGCGCATGGGCGCGGCGCATTTCATCTTCGAAGATGAAGCGCTGCACGCCGGTCCAGTCGGGGCCGCCATAGGCGATGGGCCAGTGAGGGACGGACCAGCCCTTTGTCGCGAGGATGGCGGCCCAGCGGGCTTGATCCTCACGGCGTGGATGATAGTCGTAGCGGCCACGTCGCGCGAGATCGGCGGGCAGGCTCGCTTCCACGAAAGCGCGGACCTCGGCGCGGAAGGCCTTGTCCTCTTCGCTATAGGATGACTGCATCTGCCCTCTCGAATCTTGTATCTGTGTAGTTCGCTAGCATATCGTTTTATGATTGCCTATAGCGATGGATGATCCAACCCAGGAAAGGCCGACGATGCGGCGATTTGATGCGACCATCCATGATCAGGCATGGAGCGACGATGTTCCGGCCTTGCTGGAAATGGACGAGATTGCGCCTGACCTGTTCCGCAACCGACGCAATCAGCGCAATGTCTATCATACGCTGTTTGGCGGGCAGATCGTCGCGCAGGCATTGACGGCGGCCGATCGCACCGTGCCCGGAAGGATCGTGCATTCGCTGCACAGCTATTTCCTGCGCGCGGGTGTTGATAGTGAACCAGTTGACTATCAGGTTGATCGAACGCGGGACGGAGGGCGCTTTTCGACGCGCAGGGTGGAGGCGCGGCAGGGCGAGCAACTGCTGTTCACAATGGATTGTTCCTATCGCACGCCCATGGCTGGGTTCAGCCATTATCGTCCCTGTCCGATCCCCTTCGAGCCGGAAACGGGAATCGACCAGAATGATTTTGCCGCGCTGACAGCGGCCGACGGGCGTCAATATGGCGCGCTGCTGAAACGGCACTATCCGATCGAGATAAGGATTCCCGGCGTAGAAGGCTTCCTGGAGGTAAGGGAGGAAGCGAAACGGCATTACTGGTTGCGTGCGCCGGGCGCTGAAAAAGTGGCCGATCCGGCTGGGCAGCGACAGATATTGGCGTTCATGTCCGACTTCATGTTCGTGGGCGCTCCTCTGACGCGGCACACGGTCGCGCTGCCGGGGCCACATCTGTTCGTCGCCAGCCTGGATCACAGCATCTGGTTTCATCGCGACGTGCGCTGCGACGATTGGCTGTTGTTCGAAACCGACGGACCCAATGCGGAAAATGGCGTCAATCTGGCGCGCGGCATGATCTACAACCGGGCAGGCGAACTGGTGGCCTCGATCGCGCAGGAGGCACTGCAATATCCGGTCGAAGAGGGGGAGGGATGAACCCGCTCCCTGCGCTCGTTCAGGCCACCCGATCCGCGTCGTAGCTGTCGAAACCCATGGGCAGTTCGTCCAGGCGCGCCATGCGGGTCAACTGGTTGCCGCCATTGACGGGCAGGTTGAGGCCGGTGACATAGCAGGGACCAGACAGCCAGAGCACGGCGTTCGCATAATCGCGTGGCACGCCGACGCGGCCGAGCGGGACTTCGCGGGCAAAGGCTTCCTCTGCGCCGGGGATCGCGTAGAGATGGGCGGCCATGTCGGTCTTGATCGGGCCGGGCTGGATCGAATTCACGCGGATGCCGCGGCGACCATATTCGATGGCGGCATATTTGACGAGGCAGTCTGTGCCCGCCTTGGCGCAGGCATAGGCGAAATGCGGTTCGATCGGCTGAGCGGCGCTGTAGGAGGTGATCATCACGATCGACCCGTTATCATTCATGATGGCCGCCATATTCTTGATGAAATGCACGGCGCCCAGATAATTGACGTCAAGCGCCTGTTGCAGCGCATCGGCGGTCGCGTCGGCGATCATGCCGATCACGGGCAGGCCAGCGGAATTGACCGCGATATCGATGCGACCGAAGCGGCTTTCGACTTCTTTGGCCAGCGCCTCCACTTGCACGCGGTCGCCAATGTCACAGGCAATGGCATGGCCGCCGATCTGTGTCGCGAGGGTATCGAGCGAGGCCAGGTTGCGTGCGGCGACGATGACCTTGGCGCCCGCTTCAGCCAGCCCTTCGGCAATGGCCCAGCCGGTTCCACCCGGCGCGGAAGCGCCCATGACGACTGCGATTTTGCCGTTCAAGCTCATTGCTTTCTCCTGTGGATATGTCATTGACCCCGGCCCATCAGCGGCAGGGCTGTGTAGGAACGGTCATCGCTTGTGCCACCGGCGACGCCCAGCGCGGCAAGCTGCGCCATGTCGGCGGGCGCGGCGTCCAGCGTGATGAAACTGTCCCAGACCAGGCGGCGATGGACGATCTTCCACGCACTGCCACGCCGTTTATAATTGTCGAGATAGCGGCCGGTGGCGAGCAGATGGCGGACGGCCGGCTGTTCGACGCGGTGATAGGCGAGGAAATAGAGTTCGCCATCGGCGCGGTCGCCATCCAGCCGCCAGCTCATGTTGCAGATATAATGGGCGGTGAGCGCGAAGGGGGCCATGATCTCCCCCTGTTTCGCGATGAAGGTCGCGGCTTTATCGCAGAAGATGACGCCATGATCGTCGATCGCGTCGTCATGATAGACTGACGCCAACAGGTCGGGATCACGGCGGTCGATCGCGCGGCAATAGCGCATGGCGAGGTCGCGCAGCGCGTCCTTCGCCAGCATATCGTCGATGGCCGCGTCCCGATCCATGGCGGTCAGGCCGGAACTGCCTCGCTGAGCGCATGTTGCGCGGCGAGGGTGCCGGCGCGGCGGCCGAAGACGACCGAACTGCCGATGCTAGTGCCGCCGCCCGCATAGCGCTTGCCATGGAAGCAGCCGAGCACTTCGCCCGCGCCATAAAGCCCCTCGATTACCCGGCCCTTGGTATCCAGCACTTCGCAGTCGAGATTGATGTCGAGACCCGCAGCGGTGAAGCCGATGATCGCGGCGCGCACTTCGACGGCGTAGAAGGGGGCGGTCTGGATCGGGGTGAGCGGATGGCCGTTGCCGTCCTTGTGAAACAGGCGATCCTCGCCATGCGCTTGCGTATCGCGATTATAGATGCGGACGGTTTCCTCGACCGCTTGCGCATCGAGGCCCGCGAGTTTCGCGACCTCTGCGATGCTGTCGGCGCGGAAGGCGACGCCCTTCTCGACTTCGCGGGTGATGGTGATCTCTTCCCAGCTCGATGTCGCAAGCCCACTATTATAGGGATCGGCATAGGAGAGGTCGTCGCCATTGGCGACCATGGTGGGATGGTCGAAGATCGCCCAGCAGCGCTTGTCGGTCTGTTCGTTCATGAGGTAGCCGGTCACGGCATAGCTGTCCCATTCAGCCATGAAGCGCTTGCCTTCCTTGTTCACCGCGATGACCCAGGGCGGCAGGAAAGCCTCGACATAGCGGCTGTCGAAACAGGGGGTGGGGTTGAGCAGACCGGTGTCGTGGCCGGTGATCTGCGCGCCGACCGATTCCCCAAGCGTGATGCCGTCGCCCAGGATGAAGGGGGCGTCGCGATGGACCGCCCAGGTCCGGTCACCATGATAGGCGGCGGTAGGATACCATTTTTTCAGCATGTCCGGGCTGTTGCCGAAGCCGCCGGTGGCGATGATGACGCTGGGTGCGCGCAGGTTCGTGCCGTCGGCGGTGATGCCCACGACCTTGCCATCCTCCACGATCAGGCCATCGACGCGGGTTCCGAGCGCGGTTTCCACGCCAAGCGCGCCCGCCCGGTTGATGAGCGCATCGGCAATACCCAGGCCGAAGGTGCTGGAGGTGTGGCCCCGCTGCGTCTCCGTGATGTCGGAATGGACCAGCATATTGGCCGGAAATTCGACGCCCTTGTCCTTTAGCCATTCCAGCATCGCCGCGCTTTCATCGCAATAATAGCGGATGAGGTCTGGGCGGATCGCATGCTGGTTCAGCGTCATGATATAGGCGTAGGTGGCGTCGGCGCTGTCGCTGATGCCCTTTTCCTTCTGCGTGCTGGTGTTGCAGGCATAGACGACGCCGGTCGAGTTGCGGGTGGCGCCGCCCAGATGGCCGTCGGCCTCCACCACCATGACGGTGGCACCCGCAAGTCGCGCCTCGATGGCGGCGGACATGCCCGCTGCGCCGGAACCGATGATGATAACGTCAAAGTCGCGGGACATGATCTGTCTCCTTGGGCTTGGCGGGCGGTCAGGCGTGGCCGGGGATGGTGTTCAGATAAACGGGGTCCTGCCGGTCGCGGCGGCCGGGCAGGTTGTAATGGGCGACATGGCCCGCATCGGTGATGCGCGTGCTGGGGCGGATGTCGTTCCATTCATTGGTGATCTTGCGGCGCAGGATCTTCCACTGGCCGTCGCGCCGCTCGAACAGGTCGATATAGCGGCCGCCGCAATAATAATCGTGACAGCTATCAATGGTGCCATCGGCTTTGGCGCGGGCGGCATAATCGGGGCCGAAGAAACCCGTTACCATTTCTTCGCCGCCCGGCGCGCGTTGACAGGCCCAGTAATAGGACTCAGATGTCGCGAAATCGCCCTCCACGTCGATGGTGGAATGGGTGACGCTGTGCATGCCATCGAGGATGCCGTCCCGCAGCGACGGAATGATCATTTCGGCAAATTCCATCGCATTGCCCGAGAAGGCGCCATGATCGTCGGTGCCATCGGGGTGGTAGATGGTGCGCAGCAATTCCAGGTCGCAGCGGTCGATCGCACGACAATAAAGTTTGAGCACATGCTCGATTTCCTGCCGATCGAGCGCCAGGCGCAACCTTGCTTCAAGACCCTCGTCCATCATCATCCTCTCGTCAGCGACTCATGGTTGCCTGTATATGGTATGTTTACATACTATTTTACGAGAGGGAAGCCGGGAAGTGGGTGGGCGGTGCTATTTCCCGGTGAATTGGGGGCGGCGTTTTTCCAGCACGGCGTGGACCGCTTCGCCAAAGTCGGCGGTGTAGGTGGCCAGCCCTTCATAGGCGACACCCGCCTCGAACACCGAACTGAACAACTGGCGCAGGGCGATGTTGGTGACGGACTTGGTGTAGCGGATCGCCGTCTGCGCGCCACGCGCTAGCTTTTGCGTATATTTGTCGACATAGCCATCCAGCTCGTCGGCGGGGATGGCGAAGGTGATGAGGTTGCAGCGCTCCGCCTCGACCGCGCCGATGGCATCGCCGGTCAGCAGATAATGTTTGGCCTTGGTAAAGCCGATCAATTGCGGCCAGATGAGCGCGCCGCCATCGCCCGCCACCAGCCCCAGCCGTACATGCGGATCGGCGAAGCGGGCGTGATCGGCGGCGATCACGATGTCGCAGAGGAGGGCGATGGATGCGCCGAAGCCCATCGCGTCGCCATTGACCTTGGCGATCACCGGCTTGGGGCAATCGAGCAGGCCCATGACGATGCGGCGCATGGATTTGGCTTCATGGACGAAGGGGACGCGGTTGCCCTTCGCCTGCTGTTCCAGCCATTTAAAATCGCCGCCGGCGGAGAAGGCTTGGCCCGCACCGGTCAGGACGATGACGTCGCTGTCGGGGTCGTCCGCAGCGTCGAAGAAAACCCGCGCCATTTCTCCGTGTAGCTCATGGCTGACCGCGTTCAGCATCTCCGGCCGGTTCATGGTGATGGTCAGCACCCGCCCGTCGCGGGCGAAGGTCAGCAGCGAATAATGGTCGAAATTCATGTCGGCTCCTGGAATGGGTGCGCCCTGATCGGATGGTCGTCGTTTCGCGGTCAGAACACAATGTGCAGATGATCGAGCGCGTGGATCGCGAAATGAGGAATGAACTGCGGTGCGGGATGATCGGGTGACAGGCGCATGGCTGGCAGCCGTTCGAGCAGGCGGCGGATGGCGATGCGCATCTCGCCGCGTGCAAGCTGGTTGCCGATGCAGAAATGGATGCCCCGACCGAAGGCGAGATGATTGCGTCCGCCCTTGCGACCGGGTTCGAAATCAGCGGGGCAGCTCCATTGCGCAGGGTCGCGATTGCCCGCGAGGTAGCTGAGCATCAGCACCGCGCCTTCAGGGACATCGACGTCGCCGATCCGGCTGTCCTGCGTGGCGACGCGCCACATATGCGGAATGGGGGAATGGGAACGAAGCACTTCTTCGACGAAGCTGGGGATGCGGGTTGGGTCCGCCTCGATCGCGGCGCGCAAGTCCGGCTTGGTTAGCAGCAGCCACATGGCGGTGTTGATGCCCGTGGTTGTTGTCTCGTTACCAGCAACCAGCAACTGGTGGGCGACGGCGATCAGCGCCGGATCGCTCAGTTTTTCGCCATCCACTTCGGCATGGACGAGGCGGCTCAAGAGATTGTCGGTCGGGGTCTCGCGATAGGCGACAGCGCGGGCGTGCAGGTAATTCTGCATCTCGATCAGGTGATCGGTGATCTCCAGCTCGCGATCTGGATCAAGCAGGGGATTGTTGCGCTCTACGGTGACATCCGACCATAGTTTGAAGCGGTCATAATCCGCGCGATCGACGCCAAGCTGGTCGGCGATGATGTACATCGGCACCTTGATCGCAAATTCGGGCAGCAGGTTGGCATGCCCCTGCGGCAGCATGCCGTCGATCAGTTCGTCGACCAGTGCCTCTATATAAGGCTCCAGTTCCTTGACATAGCTGGGCGTGAATGCCTTTTCGACCAGTGCGCGATAGCCGCCATGTTCAGGTGGGTCGTTCGTGACCAGCGTGTGCATTTCGGGAAAGCCGCGCTCGGCATAGCGACGCGCCACTTCCGCGGCGACGGGCGAATCGTGGCGACCGACGACCACGGTCGTCTTGTTGGAATAAAGGTCGGGCCGCGCCGAAATCTGGCCAATGTCCTCATAGCGGGTGACGATGTACATGCCGGTCATCGGGTCTTTGTAAACCGGTGATTCCGCGAGCAGGCGATCGAGAAAAGGGAAGGGGCAGCGCTGGATGTCGGGCATGGCGAGGCTGCCCACATTATCCTGTTCGATGATTGCCACGCCCGCTCTCCTGTGATTTATAGTCAAATAAGATGCTAGCATATCAAAAGCTAGCATACATATCAATCGAGAGAGGAAGGCCGATGCCCGGACCATTGGACACATTGCTGGCGATCGAAGAGATCAAGCGGCTGAAGGCGCGCTATTTCCGGCTGATGGATGGCAAGGACTGGGCGGGGTTCGCGGAACTGTTCGCGCGGGACGCGCTGTTCGACGTGCGCGGGGCGCTGGAGGAAAATCCGGGGCCGGAGCAGGAGCCGATCCGTGGGCGAGAGGCGATCGTTGACTATGTGCGCAGTGGGATCAGCCCGATCACCAGCGCGCATTATGGCCATATGCCCGAGATCGACATAGTGACCGACGATAGTGCGACGGGCATATGGGCGCTGGCCGATATATTGCGGATGCCAGAGGGCGCGCCGTTCGCGCGCTTTTATGGCTATGGCCATTATCATGAGCATTATATCAGAGAGGATGGGGCGTGGCGGATCGCTGCGCTGAAGATCACGCGACTGATGATCGAGACGGCATGAGCGCGGCTGGCCGGGGCCGGTAGAGCAGGAAGGCGAGGCCGATCGCCGCGAAGCTGGCGACATGGAGCAGGATGGTCGGCGTGTAGCTGCCGAAGCGGTCGACCATCGCGCCTGCCAGCGGCCCCGCGCCGAACATGAAGGGGATCTGCACCAGATAGCATAACCCCATGCCAAGGCCGATATTGGCCTGGCCCAGCCAGTCGCCCATGATGACACCGAACAGGGTCAGGATGGCGTTGCTGCACGCGCCGATGGCAAAGGCGAGGACGAGCAGCAACGGCAGGCTGTTCCCCGCGCCGATCAGGGCGAGCCAGGGCGGGATCTGGCACAGCGCCAGCAGCGCGAAGGCGCGACCGCCACCCAGTCGGTCGGCGATCCAGCCGAACAGCGGCGCGCCGACGATCCCCGCAAGTCCAAAGGCCGACAGCAGCAGCGAGGCGGACCCAAGGGCTATGCCCCGGTCGGTCGCCAGCGTGACGAGATGCGTGACCATCACCAGCCCAGCGGCGCTGAGCAGCGTAACCCCGGCGGTGAGGATCAGGAAGGCGGGCATGCACAGGATGCGACCGGCGGAGAGGGCGGGTTCGCCGGTCGTCGCTACGGCGCTACTGCCCTGCGGTTGCTGGCCGATACTGGCGGGCTGGTCGACCAGGAACCAGAGCAGCGGCAAAAGTGCGGCGAGGATCAGGGCGCAGCCGAGAAAAGCACCGTGCAGGCCATATTGACCGAGCAACCAGGCGGCCAGCAGCGGCATCAACGTATTGCCAGCGGGCATGTTTATGATACCCAGCGCCTTGCCACGGCCGCTGTTGAACCAGTTGGAGATGATCGCGGTGCAGGGCACAACGCCAAATAGCGCAAAGCCGGGGCCGATCATCAGGCCGTAGATGGCGAGCATCGCGCCGATATGGCTGGCCTGCGTGAGCGCCAGATAGCCCAGCGCGTTCAGCGCTATGCCAACCGCCATCAGCACCCTTATCGGCACCCGGCGCATCAACGTGCCGACCATTGGTGCGAGCAGGCCGAGCGCGAGCGTCAGCATGGAGAGGCCGCCCGACGCCAATGCGCGGCTGGTGGCGAATTCCCGCTCGATCGCGGCGACCATTGCTCCATAAGCCGCGAAATTGACGCCCAGCGCGCAATTGAGGATCAGGAAGCTGATCGCCACCATCCGCCATCCGGCAAAGCGGATCGGTGACGCGACAATGGCCGATGGCATGATCGTCTCTCCCTGTGTCGCGATGCTTGCACATCATCAATAAGTATATATGCATACGATATGATAACATGCTTCTTGTCAAACGGAGAAAGCGAGAGGATATGACGGCTCATTTTGCGCGGCAGCCGGTGCGGCAGATTGCCTATTTCGTGCCCGACATAGAGGCAGCGGCCATGGCGCATGTCCGTACTTTCGGGTCAGGCCCCTATTATATCGCGGAACATATTCCACTCAGCCTGTGCCGTTACCGCGGGCAGCCCGCCGAGCTGGATCACAGCTCTGCTTATGGCCAATGGGGCGAGGTGATGGTGGAGTTTGTCCAGCAGAATAACCCCGGCCCTTCGGTCTTTCACGACATCTATCCCGATGGCGGGCAGGGGATGCATCATGTCGCGCTGATTGTCGATGACATGCAGGCGGAAATGGCGCGGTTCGAAGCGGCTGGGCATGCGACCGCGCTTTATGCCGAAGTGCAGCCGGGGGCGGGTTTCGCGATGATGGATTGCGTGGCGACGCTGGGGCATTTCGTCGAACTGTACGAGCCGACCCCGATCTTGCTGGGCGTCTATGATCTGGTGCGTTCAGCGGCGCAGGATTTCGACGGGCGTGATCCGATCCGGTCCTTCACCCTGGGCTAGATATGGGATCAGTCCGGCAGGGCGCGGGGCCATGCGTTGCCCAGTAGCTGGTTGGCCTGCTTGAGCAGTTCGGTCAGTTCGGCCGCCTTGTCCTTGCCCAGCTTCTCTTCGAGCAGGTCGCTCTGCTCGATGGCGGCGACGCGGAGCGGTTCGCGCAGTTGGCGACCCGTTTCGGTCAGGTGGACCATGACGACGCGGCGATCGGAGGCGACGCGCTTGCGCTCGACCACGCCGGCGCGTTCGAGGCGGGTGAGCGTCTGGCCGATTGTTGCCTTGCCGATGTCCAGTCGCCGAGCCAGTTCGACCTGCGACAGAGGTTCGTCAAACCAGAGTTCGCCCAGCACATAGGCCTGCGCAGGGGCGATACCGGTGCCGGTGATGCGCGCCATATAGTCATTCTGGGTATAACGGGCGAGCAACTGTGCCTGATAGGCCAGGCTTTCCTTGAACAGGGGGAAGGGTGCTTCCTCTTCGGTCAGGGGTGCCCCGACCTTCTTGCCGCCTGCGGGCTTTGCGCTTGCCATCTGTCTTGTCCCCTGTCCGTTATCTGGCGTCCGTTACCTGGCCCCATATCATGACGGGGGTGGCTATCTTCCCGAAACCACCCCGCCCGGTCAAGCAATCAGCTTTGCAGATGCGCCGTTGCCTTCGCCGCGATCTCACCCAGTTCGCGCAGGCTGGGGTTGCGGCGCAGCGTCAAGCCTCCATTTACCTGAAGGTTCTGGCCGGTCATGAAACATTCGTCGGACGCCAGCCAGACGACGG